>CAZQJC010000252.1:0-55371 GCA_964593795.1 uncultured Myxococcales bacterium
ACCGCTCGAGCCCGCCGCGCCGCCGCTCGCACCCGCGCCGCCGCCGCTCGCCCCCGCGCCGCCGCCGCTCGCCCCCGCGCCGCCGCCGCTCGAGCCCGCCGCGCCGCCGCTCGCACCGCTCCCCGCGCCGCCGCGACCCGCCGGCCCCTCGGCGCAGATCGCGACGTCGAAGCCGAGATCGAAGCGCACCTCCGTGGCGCGATCGGCCGCGACGTGGACGCTGTCGCAGGCGCGCAACGTGCGCCGGGACGACTCGTCGATCGCGCTCACGCCGACCCACGCGTTGCGCCCGACCTGGTCCTCGCCGAAGGTGATGCTCATGCGGCGCGTGCGGTCGAAGCCGACCGGCTCGCCGGCGTGATCGAACGTGAAGCCCGCGCCGCGATCCGCGAAGTCCACGCGTACCTCGATCGCGCGCGTGGCGGTCCCCTGCGGCCCCGTGACCGCGATCGACAGCACCCCGGCGACGTCGCGCTGGCACGCGCACAAGAGCGCGGCGAGCATCGCGCCGCGCGCCGCACGCCGGATCCAGGGGTTGCCCCGCATGGATCACTACTCTACGGCCACTCCGCGCAGATCTGGTGCGGCCCGTGGCGGTAGACTGGGCCCGTGGAGCGCGGGCACCTGCAGCGAATCGGCGCGGCCGCGCTCGGCCTGGCGCTCTGCCTCTCGTGCCAGCGCGACGTCGCGGCGGTGCTGCGCGTGGAGGTCGCGGCGGCCCCCACCGCCCTGACGCGAGAGATCGTCGTGCAGGTCGAGCGCGGCGAGGACTCGCGCACGTTCCGGTTCACGCAGCCCGGGCGGCGCGCCTTCGAGCTCGTGCCCGCCAAGAAGTGCGACGTCACCTTCAGCCCCGGCGCGCTCGGGCCGGCGATGGTCCGCGTGGAAGCCGAGCGCGAGGACGACCGCGCGATGCTGCGCGCCTGTCACGCGGTCTCGGTCAAGGAGGGCGAGGTGACGACGGTGCACCTCGAGCTCGTGGCCGGCGAGCCCGTTTGCACGGGCGACACCGGCGGCGGAGGGCGGGCCGGTGGTGGCGGGCGCGGCGGCGCGGGCGGCGGTGGCGCGGGCGTGAGCGGTGGTGGCGCGGGCGTGAGCGGCGGGGGCGCGGGCGTGGGCGGAGGCGGCGCGGGTACGAGCGGCGGCGGCGCGGGTTCTAGCGGCGGCGGTGCGAGCGGCGGTGGCGGCTCGAGCGGCGGCACCGCGGGTACGAGCGGAGGCGGCGCGGGTACGAGCGGCGGCGCGGCGGGCGTGAGCGGCGGGGGCGCGGGTGGCGGCGGGGGCGCGGGTGGCGGCGCGGGCGCGGCCGGCGGAACCGGTGGGGCCGGCGCGAGCGGCGGCTCGGGCGCCGGCGGGATGACGCCGCCCCTCTGTCCCGATCCCCCGAGCGACTGCAGGAGCGCCAGCACGGGCTACACGCAGTGCGGGCTCGTCGTCATGCGCGCCGGCGTGCCGTGCACCTGCCCGAGCGCGTGCGTCACCCCGGCCATCTGCTCCGGTTGCGGCGACATGATCTGCGACCAGAACGAGTGCTGCTTCGGCAACGGCGTCGCGACGAACCCGATCTACCCCGCGTGCTGCCGGGGCCTGATCTTCTACCAGTGGCGCTGCGAGCCGGGCTGACCCCGCGCGGTCTCCAGGAGGTCGGTCAGCATGCGGTACGTCAGGCCCCACACGACCTGATCCTCGAAGCGCCAGCACGGGAAGGCCTTCTCGATGGGGCCCAGGCGCCAGCGATGCGTGCTCGAGAGCTCACCGCGCGCGGCGCGATCGAGCGGCAGCCAGAACGCGGCGGCCGCCTCGGGTCCCGGCGTGATCGGCAGCGGCCCTTCGGCGACGAAGACGAACGGCAGGATGAGGAGCGGCCACAGCCCGTCCTTGCGCAGCGTGCGCAGGGGACGCAGCCGCCCCACCACGCGCGCGCTCGACGCGAGGTCGACTCCGAGTTCCTCACGCGTCTCCCGCACGGCGGTCTCGACCAGGCTCGCGTCGCGACGGGTCGCACGGCCGCCCGGCAGCGAGACGTGCCCCGACCACGGATCCCCCTCGCGCTCCGCCCGCACCATGAGCAGCACCTCCGGCGCGTCTCCCTGGTAGCGCAGCACCGCCGCGACCGCCGCCGACGGGCCCAGCGGCGCGCGCATTCGCGCCTGCGCGCTCCGGAGGCTGCGCTCGAGGTGCGCGCGGGACAGATCGGGCAAGGACGTGGCGCGGGGCAACTCGTCGGGGATAGCACGGGCGCCGGCGAGCGAGGTGTCGCCGAACGCTGTAGGATGGACGCGTGGCGCGTGCTCTCTCGGCGCTCGTGCTCCTCGCGGCGCTCCTCGCCGCCGAACGCACCGGTGAGCCCGGCCCGAAGCTGCGCTGGCTCGTGGCGGCCTCGGCGCCTCCCGATTCGCCGCTCATCACGGTGGCGACCGAGCCGTACATGGCGCGCCTCGAGCGCGCCGCCGGCGTGCGCATCGCGCGACGCTGGGGCGGCACCGGCGGCGACGAGGCCACGATGGTCGAGGGCACGAGCCTCGGCCGCATCCAGCTCACGTTCGTCTCGGCGGGCGCGCTCGTGCGCGCGCTCCCGTCGATCGGCGTCTTCGACGTGCCGCACCTCTTCGAGGATTACCCCTCGATGGTCAAGCGCACGCGGCTGCCGCGCCTCGAGCGTCCGAGCCTCGAGGCCGAGCTGAAGAAGGCGCACCTCTCGTTCGCCGCGGGGCCGTTCTTCGCGGGCTGGCGGTCGATCTCGAGCACCCGCCCGATCCGCATGCCCGCCGACCTGCGGGGCCTGCGCGTGCGCTCTCAGGCCTCGCCCATCCAGCTCGCGATGTGGCGCACCCTCGGGGCGACGCCGCTCGAGACGGACATGCGCGAGGTGGCGCTGGCGCTGCGATCCCGCTCGATCGACGCCATCGATCTGCCGCCGCTGTGGCTGTTCGCGACCTCGGCGGCCGGCGAGGTCAAGCACTTCACGCCGACCCGGCACATCCTGCAGGCGGCCTTCGGGGTCTTCCACCGCGAGACGTTCGAGGCCCTGCCGCCGCCCATGCGCGCGCGCGTCCGCGAGATCATCGAGGAGGCGGTGCTCAAGGCCTGCGAGGTGAGCGACCAGCTCGAGCGCGAGCTCGTCGAGCTCCTGCCCAGGCAGGCCATCGAGGTGCACCCGCTCGACGCCCGCGCGCGCGACGCGTGGCGCGCAGCGATGGCGCCGGTCGCCACGCAGGCCGGGTCCCTCGGCCCCGCCGCCAGGGAGCTCCTCGACGCGATCCGCGCGCCGTAGATCAGGGCTTCGGGATGCGGATGGTCTTGCTGATCATCAGGCAGCCCGACACGAGGAACATCAGCGAGAGCGCGTGCAGCGAGCCGCCGAGGAGCGGCGCCACCTGCACGCTGCCGCGGGACCACGCGAGGATGACCACGCCGAGCGGGACGATCGACGTCGTGATGGGCGTGCCCTCGTAGTAGGGCACCTTGTCGGCGGGGCCCGTCACCTGCGCGGCGGCGGTGATGTTGTAGCGCGCGAGGCGCGAGAGGCCGCACGCGGCGAACCACACGAGCAGCACCTGGTCGAGGGGGCCATCGAGCCCGGCCGCGAACGCGATCGCCGCGGGCGCGACGCCGAAGGAGATCACGTCGGCGAGCGAGTCGAGCTCGCGCCCGAGCGGCGAGGCCTCGCGCCGCCAGCGCGCGATGCGCCCGTCGAGCACGTCGAAGACGATCGCGATCGGCACGAGCACCGCCGCGTACCAGAGGTCGCGCGGGTGCCCCGTCGAGACGTACCGCATCGCGCGGAAGATCGCCGCCACGCCGCAGGCGCCGTTGGCGATCGTGAACAGGTCCGCGAGCTGGAAGCTGCGCAGCATCGAGAAGTGACGCGGCCCCTGACCCTCGGTCGTCATGCCGATGGCATACACCCGCGCGGCTCCGCGGGCGCCGTTTTCGCGCGGGGCGCGGTAGGCTGCTGCCATGAGGAGGGCAGGGCGAGTCGCTTCGTGGGGTGCGCTCGCCGTCCTCGCGCTCTGCGCGCGCGCGGCCGCGGGGCCGTGCAAGGCGGACGAGGTGCCCTACCTGGCGTCGGGCTGCGAAGGGCCGGAGCAGACGCTGTGCTGGCCCCAGCGAGTCCGACCGACGCCCATGCCCTTTTGCACGTGCCAAGGCAAGACGGTGGAAGCGACGGTGCCCAGCATGCGATGGCGCTTCGGCGGCGTCTGCGAGTCGAGGGTCGGTCTCTACTTCGTCGGCAAGGACGCGGCAGGTGGCGAGGCGCCGCAGACGCTCTACGTGGTCGGCACCCGCCTTCGCGCCGCCGTCGGACAGTACTCGCGGTGCGAGGAACGCAGCGTCCCCGCGCCCATGCTGGCCGGCGCGCGCTGCTTCGGCGAGGGCAACACCGGCGACGAGCTGCGCGTCCAGCGCAAGGGTGACGCCCTCGTCGTGACCGCGGTCGCCGTCGGCTCGCAGGCACGGCCCCGGGAGGTGCTCCGCACGCCCGCGCCCCTCGAGCAGCGCCTCCTGCCGGAGCCCTTCCGCGTCTACGTGCCTCCGCCGCCTCGGCCCGCCGTGGTCCGCTTCGACGACCTCAAGGACCAGAAGATCGGCGCGCCGCCCGGCCGGCGCACGCTCATCCTCGACATCGACCGCTCCTGGTACGAGGTCGGACGCTTCGACCGCTGCGCCGAAGGCACGCCCGCGCCGCCCGTGCTGCTCGAGGCGCGCTGCGCCGAGGGCGCGCGCACCCACGTCTTCCACGTCACGCGGAAGGGCGCCGAGCTCATCGTCACCGACGCGGTGGATGGCCAGCCCCCGCGCGAGCGTCTCCGCGCCCCCTTGCGCGCCGCCGAGCTCGAGCTCGCCCCGATGCTGCGTGGCTGACGCGGACGAGACCGCGGCGCCCGGTCAGCCCGCCCTCGCGCGCTCGCTGGGCCTTCTCGACGCGACCCTCCTCGGCGTGGGCACGATGGTCGGCTCGGGCATCTTCTTCGTGCCCGCGAGCATCGCGCAGCAGCTCGGCCCGCCCGCGTTGCAGCTCGGCGTGTGGGTCGTCGCCGCGCTGATCTCGCTCCTCGGCGCGCTCACGTTCGCGGAGCTCGGCGTCGCCTTGCCGCGCGTCGGGGGGCTGCTCGTCTACCTCAAGGAGGCCTACGGCCCCGTGTGGGGCTTCCTCTACGGCTGGGCGCTCTTCGCGATCGTGCAGAGCGGCTCCATCGCGGCGGTGTCGGTCGCGTTCGCGACCGCGCTCGGCCAGCTCGTCGACGTGCCGGCGACGCCCGTCGCGGTCTGCGTCATCGCGGCGCTCACCGGCCTCAACCTCGTCGGCGTGCGCGTGGGCGTGTGGGCGCAGAACCTGGTCACGCTGGCCAAGATCGTGGTCATCGGCGGGCTCGTGGCGCTCGCCGCCTCCTCGACGAGCGGCTCGGTCGCGCACCTCGTCACCACGCCCGAGGGCGCGGCGCCCGTCACGCTCGGCGGCTTCGGCGTCGCGCTCGTCGCGGCGCTGTGGGCCTTCGACGGCTGGATCCAGACGAGCTACGTGGCGGGCGAGCTCCGCGACCCCGGGCGGACGCTGCCGCGCGCGAACCTGCTGGCCGTCCTCGGCGTGATGGGGCTCTATCTGGCGCTCAACGCCTCCTACCTCTGGATCCTGGGCTCCGACGGCGTCGCCCACTCGGCGCTGCCCGCCGCCGACACCGCGGCCGCGCGCCTCGGCCGCGCGGGCTCCGGCTTCGCCGCGCTCCTGGTCTTGCTGGCCACGCTCGGCTCGGCCAACGGCATGATCCTGGCAGGGGCCCGCGTCACCTACGCGATGGCGAAGGAGGGCATGTTCCTGCCGGCCGCCGGCCGCATCGATCCGCGCACCGGCACCCCGGCGATCGCGCTCCTGCTCCAGGGCGCCTGGTCGGTGGGCCTCGTGTTCTCGGGCCGCTACGACCAGCTCTTCACGTGCGTCATCTTCGCCGAGTGGATCTTCTTCGGCATGGGCGCCGCCGCGATCTTCGTGCTCCCGCGCCGCGGCCACCCGCTGCCCTACCGCGCGCCCGGCAGCCCCGCGATCGTCGTCGCGTTCCTGGTAGCCACCGTGGCGCTCCTGGCCGGCACGCTCGTCGAGTCCCCGCGCGAGGCGCTCCTCGGCCTGGGGATCCTCGCGCTCGGCCTGCCCGCCTACGCGTACTTCCGCCGGCGGTAGCGCCCCGCGGGCACCGGACTGTGGCATCCTGCGGGGGTCATGCGTCGCTCGCCCGTCCTGGTCGTCGCCATGCTGTGCCCCCATCACGGCCGGCCGGTCGAGGCGATCCTCAACACCGCGATCGAGCGCCTGGTCGATTGCCGCGAGAAGGACGGCTGCGCCACGCGGAGCGAGCGTGAAGACGGCGTGATCATCACCGTCCGACCCGCCGGCTGCCCCGTCTTCCGGGACGGGCAGGCCTGACGACCAAGGCCTATCCGCTCGTCCTCGAGACCGAGCTCGTCGACCGGCGTGCCCGCAACGCGCGGCTCGCCTGGAAGCTCCGTGTCGCCGTCGGCGCCATCGCCGTGACGGCCGGCCTCCTCCTGCCCCCGCTGTCACCCGAGTTCGGGCACATCCAGCGCATCGCCTCGTGGGGCTACCTCGCGATCTCGCTCCTGCTCTTCGCGTTCGCGCGGCAGCGCCCGTCGATCTTCCATCGCTGGGCCTGGTACACGCTGCCGGGCCTCGACGCGCCGTTCCTCGGCCTCGTCCTCTTCCTCATCGTGCCCGTGACGCCCCTGCCGCGCGCCACCGCGAGCCTGGGCGTCGCGTTCCTCGAGCTCGTGGTGGTCGCCTCGGCGCTGTCGCTCGAGCGCCGGATCGTGCTGCTCTCCGCGGCCGTCTCGGGGGCGATCTCGCTCGGCCTGCTGCTCGAGGCGGGCGCGCCGCCGTTCGGCCTGCTCGGCGCGCTGGGCTGCCTCGGCATCGCCGCGTTCGTCATCGTCGTCGCGGTCGATCAGGTGGTCGCGCTCGTCCGTACGATCGCGCAGGATGCCGTCCTGCGGCAGCGCTACGGGCGCTACTTCTCTCCGCAGGTGCGCGCGCGCATCGAGGCCGGCAACCGCGAGCTCGAGAGCCGCGAGATCACCATCCTGTTCTGCGACCTGCGCGACTTCACGGGGCTGTCGGCGCGCCTGCCCGCGCCCGAGGTCGCGCGCGTGCTCGACCGCTACCTTTCGCGGATGGTGCACGTGATCTTCGAGCACGAGGGCACGCTCGACAAGTTCATGGGCGACGGCATCATGGCGTACTTCGGCGCGCCGCTCGCGCAGCCCGACCACGCGCGCCGCGCCGTGGCGTGCGCGCTCGACATGCAGGCCGCGCTCGCCGGGATGTCGAGTCGCGGGCCCGCGCTCGCCGCCGGCATTGGCCTGCACACCGGGACGAGCCTGGTCGGCGACATCGGGCCCGAGCAGCGGCGCGAGTACACGGCGATCGGCGACGCCGTCAACGTCGCCTCGCGCATCGAAGCGCTCACGAAGACCCTCGGCGCGAGCATCCTGGCGTCGGCCGCCACGCGACAGGCCGCCGGCGACGCGTTCGACTGGCGCGCCCAGCCCCCCGTCGAGGTCCCCGGCGTCCCCGGGGCCATCGCGACGTATTCGCCCGCTCGCCGCGGCTGACCCGCGCCCCGTGCGAAACGTGGACGTGGACGTGAACGTGAACGTGGACGATCTGCGGACGAGCCAGGAGGATCGTCCACGTCCACGACTACGTCCACGTCCACGTTTTTCGGTAGGGCGGGGCGCTACGGAGCGTGGGGCGGGAGCTCGCCGCGCTCGCGCATCTTGTCGGTCGTGTCGCCCTGCAGCTTCTCGCCGAGCCAGCCCCCCGCGAAGCCGAACGCGTAGCCGAGTCCGACGGCGATGGCCGTGCCGACCGCCGTGAGCGTGTCGGGGGACTGCCAGAGGGTCAGCCCGGCGTTGAACCCCGCGGCAACCGTGCACGCGAGCGCGGCCTCCTTGATCGTCGTTCCGGAGCTGAAGTAGCCGATGAGGAAGCCGCCGCCGCCGAAGGACAGCACGGCGATGAGCGCGGTGAAGCCGTAGACGCCGATGGCGTCGACGAGGCTGAGCGGCAGGACGGCCAGGAGCCCTTGATTGAGACCCACCATGCAGGCTCCGCCGATGGCGACGAGCTTCAACGACACCCTGGGCTGGGACATGTAGGGATTGTGCGCCCAACCGGGGCCCTTGGCCAAACAGATTGGCGCGCTGCCGAGCTGGCGCTACGGGGCGCAGGCCGCGGCGGCCGACAGGTCGCTCGAGGCGTAGCCCTCCGGCACACCGGCGCCCTCGGAGACGCCCACGAGCGCGTGATCGGGCGCGACGCCGAGCCAGCTCATGCGGATGCGGCCATCGAAGAAGAGCTCCGCCTGGAACGTGCTCTTGCCCTCGCCGCGATACGGCGGCACGTCGGCCCACGTGATCGCCACGCGGTCCTCGAGCTCCTGCCAGGACACGCGGCCTCCGCGCTGCGGCGAGAGGTCGTCGAAGAGCGGTGCCACGCGCGCCTGCGCGAAGTGCGCGCGCGCCGACGGCGACCAGCCGGTATCCCGCGCGGCCGAGACGTAGCCGTTCGAGCCGACGAACAGGGAGGCCAGCGCGCGGCCATAGATCGACACCGGCTTCGTCGGCGTGATCTCGACCGAGTCGTCGTCGCCTAGCGTGAGCACCGTGGCCGCCGCGGCGTCGGTGGGCAAGGCGGCGATGCTGCTCTTGCACGCGGTGTAGCGGTTCGGGGTCGCGGCCGGCACGAAGAGGAGCGAGCTGTTCGCGAGGTCGGGCGCGGCGGTGAACTCCTCGGTGAAGAACGTGTCCGGCGCCGTCTCCGTGGTGAAGGCGCGGCAGGTGTCGTCGCTGCTGGCGTTGCCCGCGGCGTCGGTGGCCGCCACCGAGAACGCGTAGGCGGTGCCGGGCCGCAGCCCGGTGAGCGTGACCGCGTGCGCGGTGCCGGCGGTGCCGGTCGCCGTCGCCGAGAGCGCGTCACAGCTCGCGCCGAAGCGCACCGTGAGCGTCGCGGCCTCGTCGGTGCGCGCGCTGACGCTGGCCGAGAAGGCGCGGGGCGCGGCGGCGACCTCCGCGATCGCCGGCGCCTGGCAGTCGACCGCCAGCGAGGCGGTGGCCGTACCGGGCGTGCCGTCGCCCACGTTGGCGTCGGCGTACGCGAGGTCCACGCGCGCGCCGTGCTGCACCTGCACCGTGCCATCGCCCGCCACCGCGTCCGCCGCGGCGAGCTGGAGGCGCCCGCGGAAGACGCCGCCGCCCTGGGCCGCGAGCGTCACCGTCTCCGTGTCGCCGGTCGTCGTCTGCAGCGTCACCGTCTGCGGGGCGCCGTCCGCAAGGTCTCGATCGCGCAGCAGCACGTCGACCGCCGCGCCGCACGCGGCCTGCGCGACCGACGTCGAGACGGCGCCCTTCGACGTGACGAGGTAGTCGGCGATCTTCGCGTGCACGAGATCGATCGGCACGCCGCGATTGGGACAATCCGCGCAATGGTGGAGCGCAATGACCTTGTTGCTCTTGCGCGCCAGCACCGGGGATCCGGAGTTGCCGCCCTCGGTGTCGCCGTAATAGCCGACATCGTTGTAGCCGGGGCCCATGCACGGCGGCTCCGTCAATGAATAGACGCGCGCGACGCCGCCCGTGTCGCTGCCGTGCGAGCTCGCGATGGTGAACTCCTTGAGGCGCCCGCCCGGGTGGCCGAGGATGTAGATCTCCTCGCCGACCTCGGCCTTGCGATTGTCGATCTCGAGGTAGCCGAACTCCGCCGCGGGATTGCCATTGACGCGGATGAGCGTGAAGTCGAGGACCGCGTCGGTCATCAGCATCTCGCCGCCCGAGAAGATCTTGCTCGGCGCGGCGGTGGGCTCGCCGCACACGGCGGTCTCGCCGTTCATCTCGAAGTCGGTGTCGCGCGCCGCTTCAGGCGTGCTGATGCAGTGGTTGTTGGTGATGAGGAGGTTGTCAGGACCGACGAGCCAGCCCGTGCAGAACCCATCGCCGTGCGACAGGAGGCGCGCCACGGCGCGGCCGCGCGCGTACTCGGTCGGGTGCGAGTCCTTGTAGCAGGCGGCGGCGCGCTTGTCGTCCGCGCCGCAGATCGCCTCCGCCACCGGTGGCCGCGCGCCCCCGACGTAGCCGTCGATGACGAACGGCGGCTTGCGCGGCGCGTTCGGCGCGTGCATCTCGAGCACGGCCGCCTCGCCCTTGACGTGCTGCGACCAGAACGTGCCGGCGGCCATCTTGCCCTTGCCCGTGAGCTCGTACGCCTGCCCGCCCTGCGGATCCGACACGCGCAGGACGCCGCCGGGCCCGAGGTCGAAGTCGCGGAAGTGCAGCGCGATGTAGCTCGCGCCGGCCTGCCGGACCTCGTGCCGCCAGTGGGCGCCGGTCGGCAGCGCGCCGGGATCGTCGCCCTTGTAGTCGTGGTGCTCGCCGCCGCGGTAGGGCTGCGGGCCCTCCGATTCGGACGTCGGATTGGCCGGACCACATGCGGCCACCCAGGCCGCGCAGCCGATGAGCGTGCGGAAGCGAACGTGCATCGATGTCTCCCTCCGAGCCGGTCGCGCCCGAAGGCGCTACGTGAACAGCCGTCGGCCCGCGCCGGAAGACGCGAGCTCCCCCGCGCCGGCACCAGGCAAGATTTCGGCCGTCTGGCGTACCAAGTGGATCCGCAGACATGTGCCCGGCGCCGACCGCCGGCACGACCCCGCTGCGGCCTCGGCCATGGGGTGTGCCCTCCTCACCCCCACGCCCTCACCTGCCCCCAAGTCGTCGCACTCGTGCTCGCGACGGCGCTCGATCGCGTTATCGTCACCCCGTCATGAACAAGGCGACTCCACTGCTCGTCGGGGCCCTCCTCGCCTCCTTCTCCCATTCCGCCCTTGCCGAGGGTGACGACGCGGCCCCTTCAACCGCGGCGGTCCCCGCCGCGGCGAGCTCGGGGGCGTTCCTCCCGACGACGATGGCGGCGCGCACCGCCGACACGCGCGGCTGGGTGAGCACGCTCGGCGGCTACGACGGAGGTCGCAAGTCCGCCCTCGTCCTCGGCACCGCGTCGGTCCGGGTCTTCGGCCCCATCGACGTCCAGGCCGGCGCTGTCTACACCGAGTCCTCCGACAGGCTGCGCCCGAGCTTCGGCGCGCGCGTTCAGCTCCTGCGCGAGGGCCGGCACGGCCTCGACGGCGCGGTCGCGGTGCTCTACAAGCCCGAGGGCCTCACCGAGGGCGAGGGCGAGATCGAGCTCGTGCTCGCGGCGGCCACGCACTTCGGCCCCCTGGGCACGTTCGCGAACGTCGTCTACGGCCAGGATCCCGAGGCCGCCGAGCGCGACGGCGAGGTGCGCCTCGCCGCGCTCTACGCGATCAGCGAGCAGCTCCACGCGGGCGCCGACGTGCGCTTCCGCTTCGACCTCGGCTCCGACGGCGGCAAGCGCGCCGCCAGGCAGGAGGCGGAGGCCGACCTGCTCGCGCTCGGCACGACCAGCTACTCCATCGGGCCGATCGCGCTGTCGGCTTCCGCGGGCCTGTCGGTCGTCAAGCTCGCCACCACCCGCACCGGGGCCGCCGCGCTGGCCGGCCTCGGCACCGCCTTCTGACGAGGTCCCCATGCGCCTTGGCCGTCTGCGTCGTCCGTCAGGCCCCGTCTTCGCGCTGCTCGAGGACGCCGAGGCGCTCGTCTGCGATCGCCCGCCGTGGGAGGGTGGCGGGCCCTCTGGCGAGCGCGTTCCCTGGACGGAGGCCGACCTCCTCTGCCCCGTGACGCCGAGCAAGATCGTCTGCGTCGGGCGCAACTACGCGCTCCACGCGAAGGAGCTCGGCAACGAGGTGCCGAAGGAGCCGCTCCTCTTCACCAAGCCCCCGTCGTCGCTGCTCGACCCGGGCGGCACGATCGAGCTGCCGCCGCAGAGCGCGCGCGTCGAGCACGAGGCAGAGCTCGCGGTCGTGGTCGGAAAGCGCCTGCGCAGGGCCAGCGCCGACGAGGCCGCGGGCGCGGTCTTCGGCTACAGCTGCGCGGGCGACATCACCGCGCGCGACCTGCAGAAGTCCGACGGGCAGTGGACGCGCGCCAAGGGCTTCGACACGTTCTGCCCGATCGGTCCGTGGATCGAGACCTCGCTCGATCTCGGCACCGCGGAGGTCTCGTGTCGCGTCGGCGGCGCGGAGCGCCAGCGCGGCCGCGCGAGCGGGATGGTGTTCGGCGTGCCGGCGCTCCTCGCGTACACGAGCCAGGTGATGACGCTCCTGCCCGGCGATGTGTTCCTCACGGGAACGCCCGAGGGCGTGGGCCCGCTCGCCAGCGGAGACGCGCTCGAGATCGAGGTCACCGGCGTGGGCTGCCTGCGCCTCCGCGTGAGATGATCCGGCGCATGCGCGGCGCACTCGCTCTGCTGGTGGTCGTGGGCTGTGGGGGCTCGATCGCCTCCGGCGGAGCCGGTGCGGCCGCTGGCTCGGGCGGCGGAGCGGGCGTGGCGGGGGGCGGCGCGGGTACGTCGGGCGGTGGTGCGGGCGTGGCGGGCGGCGCGGGCGGCGGTGCGAGCGGTGGCGGCGGCACGGCGGGCGTCGGCGGCGCCCCGGGGCGCTGCGGAGAGGAGCCCGAGCGCACGGGCGAGGCGACCTACTACGACACCGCCGACGGCTCGGGGAACTGCAGCTTCGACCGGACGCCCGAGGATCTCCTGGTCGGCGCGATGAACCAGCTCGACTATGCCGACTCCGCCGCGTGCGGCACCTGCGCGTCGATCGACGGGCCGATGGGCCAGGTCACGGTGCGCATCGTCGACCGCTGCCCCGAGTGCCCGCGCGGCAACATCGACCTGTCGCCGAGCGCGTTCGATCGCCTCGCCGCGCGCTCGGCCGGCCGCGTCGCCATCCGCTGGCGCTACGTGCCCTGCGCGGTGACCGGCCCCATCCGCTATCACTTCAAGGACGGCTCGAACCCGTTCTGGACGGCCGTGCAGATCCGCAACCACCGCGCTGCCATTTCGCGCTTCGAGTACCGCGCCGCGGACGGCGCCTTCCGAGAGGTGCACCGCGAGAGCTACGACTACTTCGTCGAGCCCTCCGGCATGGGCCCCGGCCCCTACACCTTCCGCGTCACCGACGTCTGGGGCCACACCGTCACGGACACCGGCGTCCCCGGCGGCGACAGCACCGAGGTCGCCGGCGCGAGCCAGTTCCCGGAGTGCCAGGGATGAGGCTCGCCGCCCTTGGCCCGGCCGGGTCGTTGCTCGTCACGCTCGCGCTGCTCGCGCAGGCCGCGCCGGCCGACGCGAAGGATCCGGTCTTCCTCTACCGCGCGCGCTGCGCGGCGTGCCACGGCAACGACGGCAAGGCCCAGACGGAGGTGGGCAAGGAGGCCAAGGCGGCCGACTTCACCACGGCGGCCTTCCAGCAGTCGCACACCGACGACTCGATCCGGAAGAGCATCCTCGACGGCCGCCCGGGCACGAAGATGCTCGGCTTCGCGGGCAAGCTGACGCCCGACGAGGTCGAGAGCCTCGTCAAGGTCATCCGGGCCTTCGGGCCCCCACGGCGCTGAAGCAGGGGCGCGAGACCAAGGACCATCGCATCGACGCCGAGGTGCCCCACCGCGCGTGAGGCTCGGTGGGGGCAGCCGGGTGCGCCTGGCGCGCTACTGCTCGGTGCACTGGAGGAGGGGCCATGATCGGGCCGCGGGCCCGGGGCTTGACGGACCGCCCGGGGCGTCCATATACGAAGCAATGGCCAGCGCGCTCGAGCTCACCATCGGTGGAATGCACTGTGACGCCTGCGCGCGCCGGCTCCGCAAGGCCCTCGAGAAGGTGCAAGGCCTGCGCATCGACGCCGTCGAGGTGGGCCGCGTTCGCGTGACCCTCGAGGCCGCCGCGCCGGCCGACGTCGACGCCGCGATCGCAGCCACGGGCTTCCAGATCCTCGAGCGGCGATGACCGCCGCGCCTCCGCCGCGGCAGACCGTCGTCCTCGGGATCGGCGGGATGTCCTGCGCGGCGTGCCAGGGCGCGGTGGAGCGCGCGCTCGCGGCCCGCGCGGGCGTCGAGGCGGCGTCGGTCAACCTCCTCCTGCACGAGGCGACGGTGCGCTTCGATCCCGCGCACGCCACCGTCGCCGACCTCGTGCTCGCGGTCGAGGACGCGGGCTACGACGCCCGCCTCGCGCCCGCCGAGCCCACCGCCGATCTGGCGCTGCCGTCCGAGCACCGCGGCGCCGGCGCCGCCCTCGCGCTCGCCCTCGCGGCCGCCTCGATGCTGCTCTCGATGCCGCTCGCGCACCGCCACGGCGCGCCCGACCCGCTGCTCGGCGCCGCGATGCACGCGCTCGACGCTCGCCTCGAGCGGCTCGTCCCGGGCCTCTACGCGGCGGAGCCCCGCACGCTGGAATTCACCCTCCTCGGCCTCGCCCTCGCGACGCTGTGGCTCGGCCGCTCGATCTTCGTCCAGGGCCTGGCCGCCGTGCGGAGGCGCTCGGCCGACATGAACACGCTCGTCGCGCTGGGGAGCCTGGCCGCGCTCGCGAGCTCCGCCGCGGCGACCGCGCTCCCCGAGGCGCTCACGCGCGCAGGGATCCCGCCGGGCGCCTACTACGAGACGGCCACGTTCGTCGTCGCGCTCGTGCTGTTCGGCCGCGCCCTCGAGGCGCGCGCCAAGGTGCGCACGACGCGCGCGCTGGCCGCGCTGGCCAGCCTCGAGCCCGACACCGCCCTCGTGGTCTCCGCCGGCAGCGAGCACGTGGTGCCCGCCTCGGCGCTGGCGGCGGGGGACACCGTGCGCGTGCGCCCCGGCGAGCGCGTGCCCGCCGACGGCGTCGTCGCCGAGGGAACGAGCGCGCTCGACGAGTCCATGCTGACGGGCGAGCCGATGCCGGTCGAGAAGTCCTCGGGCGATCGCGTCCTTTCGGGCACGCTCAACGGCCACGGCGCGCTCCTCGTGCGGGTGGACGCCGTGGGCGCGGCCAGCACGCTCGCGCAGATCGGGCGCCTGCTCCGCGCGGCGCAGGGCGCGCGCGCCCCCATCGCCCAGCTCGCCGATCGCACGAGCGCCGTCTTCGTGCCCACGGTGCTCGGCCTCGCTGCGCTCACCGCGGTGGCGTGGCTGCTCTTCGATCCAGCGGCCTCGCCCGGCCGCGCGCTCGGCGCCGCCATCACCGTCCTCGTCGTGGCCTGCCCGTGCGCGATGGGCCTCGCCATCCCCACCGCCGTGATGGTCGCGACCGGCCGCGCCGCGCAGCTCGGCGTGCTCTTCAAGGGTGGCGACGTGCTCGAGCGCGCGGCTCGCGTCGACACCGTCGTCTTCGACAAGACCGGGACGCTGACGCGCGGTCGCCCGGTGCTGACCGATCTGGTCTGCCTCGCCGGCGACGAGCCCGCCGTGCTCGCCCGCGTGGCGGCGCTCGAGGCCGCCTCCGAGCACTCCCTGGCGGCCGCCGTGGTCGAGGCCGCGCGCTCCCGGGGCCTCGCCCTGCCGTCCGCCTCGTCCGTGCAGGCGATCCCGGGGCAGGGCGTCTCGGGCACCGTCGACGGCCGCGCGCTCCTCGTCGGCACGTCCGACTTCCTCGCCGCGCGCGGCGTCGACCTCGCGCAGGCCACCGGGGCGCTCTCCGACCTCGAGGCCGCAGGCAAGACCGCGTTCCTCGCCGCGGAGGACGGCCAGGTCGCAGCGGTCCTCGCGGTCTCCGATCCGCCGAGCGCCGAGGCCGCCGAGGCCGTCTCTCTGCTGCGCCGGATGGGCCTCGAGGTGCACCTCCTGTCAGGCGACGCCGAGGGCCCCGCGCGCGCCGTCGCCGCCGCGCTCGGCATCGCGCACGTGCACGCGGGCGTCCGCCCCGACGGCAAGCTCGCCGAGATCGATCGCCTCGAGCGCTCCGGCCGCGTGGTCGCGATGGTCGGCGACGGCATCAACGACGCGCCCGCGCTCGCCCGGGCCGCCGTCGGCATCGCGATGGGCACGGGCACGGACGTCGCGCGCAGCGCCGCGCACGTGACGCTCCTCGTCGCCGATCCGCGCAACGCCGCGACGGCGATCGCGCTCGCCCGCCGCGCGCTCCGCGTGATGCGCGGCAACCTGGCCTGGGCGCTCGCCTACAACGTGGCGGCGATCCCGATCGCCGCGGGTGTGCTCTACCCACCGTTCGGCATCCTTCCGAGCCCGGCCCTCGCGAGCGCCGCGATGGCGCTGTCGTCGGTGTCCGTCGTCGCGAGCAGCCTCCGGCTCGGCCTGTTCCGGGCGCCCTTCCTCGGTGGGGGACGAGCCGCTTTGCTCCCCGCACCCGGCAGCGGCTAGTATCGCCGGTCGTGACCGACGCCGCCGCCCCGACGACGCTGCGGTCGCGCCTGCGCTCGATCCTGCCGTGGCTCGGGGCCGCGCTCCTGCTCGGCTGGGTGCTCTACCCGTTCCTCTCCAGGCCCGACGGCCGCGCCGCGCTCGCATCCGCCTTCTCGAATGTGTCGCCGTGGGCCGTGGTCGCGGTGCCGCTCCTCTTCGCGGCCATCATGACGAGCGACTCGCTCGCCATGTGGCGCACGTTCGGTCTCTTCCGGGTGGCGCTCTCGTATCGCGAGGCCCTCGTCATCCGCGGCTCCACGTACCTGCTCGCCCTCGTCAACTACTCGGTGGGGCAGGGCGGCATCGTTTACTTCGTGCACCGCGAGCGCGCGGTGCCGCTCGCCCGCGCGGTCGGCATCACGCTCCTCATCATGGGCATCAACCTCGTGGCGCTCGTACTGCTCGCCGACGCCGGCGCGCTGCTCTCGCGCGATCCGGGCGAGAAGGCGCGCCTGCTGCGCACCATCCTGCTCGTGCTCTCCGCGGGCCTGCCCGCCTACCTCGCGCTCGTGGCGCTGCGACCGCGCTTCCTCGCGGAGCGGGCCCTGCTCGCGCCGCTCTTCGAGGCGGGGCTCGTCGGCCACCTGCGCCTCGTCCTCGTGCGCCTGCCACACATCTTCTCGCTCATGGTCTCGAACTACGTCGTGATGCTCCTCTTCGGCGTGGAGGTCCCGCTCCTCGACTACCTGCGCGACATGCCCGCCGTCTTCTTCGTCGCGGTGCTGCCGATCACGGTGCAGGGCCTCGGCACGCAGCAGGCGGTGCAGCTCTACTTCTTCGCGCGCTGGGCGCCCGGCGAGCCGCGCGCGCAGGAGGCGCTCATCGTCGCCGCGAGCCTGTTCTGGACCGCCTGTGGCATGTCGCTGCAGGCGCTCACCGGCGCCGTGTGTCTCCGCCTCGGCGGCCGCCGCATGCTGGCGCAGCCCGCCGCGCCGAAGGGCTAGGGCCCCGCTAGACGACCTTGTCGCGCCCGGATTCCTTGGCCTGGTAGAGCCGCTCGTCGGCGATCTTGATGAGGTCGGTGATGCGCACCGAGCGCAGCTCGGTCGGGGACGTCGGCTGCTCGAGCGACGCGAGCGACGCGACGCCGAGGCTCACAGTGCAGGTGATGGAGGTGCCATCGAACGAGAACGGCGTCGCGCGCACGAGGCGGCGCACGGCCTCCGCGAAGGCGCGGGCCCCCGCTTCCTCGGTGTGCGTGAGGATGATCGCGAACTCCTCGCCGCCGTAGCGCGCCGCCAGGTCCTCGCGCCGCACGCGCGACTTCACGCGCGCCGCCAGCTCCTTGAGCACGAGGTCGCCGACCAGGTGTCCGTGGCTGTCGTTGACGTTCTTGAAGTGGTCGAGGTCCATCATGATGAGCGAGATCGGGTGGCCATAGCGCGCCGCCGCGGCGACCTCGCGATCGAGGAACTCGAGGAAGTGGCGCTTGTTCGCCAGGCCCGTCAGGCCATCGACGATGGTGAGCTGGTAGATCTCCTCGTGGTACGCGGCCTCGACGTTCTCGCCCGAGAGGAACTTGAGGATGGCGTCGCCGATCTTGACGATGTCGCCGTCCTGCAGCGTGTGGCCGCGACCCCCGTCGAGGCGCTGGTCGTTGACGTACACGCCGTTGGTCGAGCCGAGGTCCTCGACGCGCCACCCGCGCTCGGCCCGGATGACGCGCGCGTGCTTGCGCGAGATGGCGTCGCGCTCGATCTGCACGTCGGTCTCGGCGCTGCGGCCGATGACGTAGACGTCCTTCTCGAGGGCCAGGCGACGACCCATGAGCGGCCCCGGCGGATAGAGGACCACCATGCACGCATCCACCAGCTCGGTGGGTGCTCCGGTGATCGACTGTGCCGCCAGGATGACGGTCTGTTTCTCCGAGCGCTCCGCCACGAACAGCGAACCTGCACCCAGCATATCGCCCTTGGGCTCCCGGCACCATGACCGAGCGCCCTCGGCCGGCCGCCGAGCGTGAATGCTGTACGAAGGCTTGCAAATGGAAGGACGCCGCCCGTACCATGGGTCCGTCCAGCTCGCATGGCTAAGCTCCTCCTCGTGTCCGGCCCGGAGAGGCGAGAGTTCGAGCTCGGCGCCGTGAACACCATCGGGCGCCACCCGGACAACACGATCCAGGTCCTCGACCGCATCATCTCGAAGGAACACGCCCAGATCCTGCGCACCGCGGACGGGAAGTTCCTGCTCCGAGACCTCGGCAGCCTGAACGGCACCTACATCCGCGGCGAGCGCGTGGGCGACCACGTCCTCCTCGACGGCGACGAGATCACGCTCGGCGCGACGCGCCTCCTGTACGTCGAGGGCACGACCACCGACCAGGCGCTGCAGCGCGTCACCATCGCGCCCGGCATCACGGAGAGCCACATCCGGCAGCGCATCGCCGCGCAGCCGACGCGCGACTTCCTGCCGGAGCGGGAGCTGCACGACATCGAGGCCCTGCGCCGCGACTACGAGAAGCTGCGCATCGCCAACGAGCTCAACCGCTCGGTCGGCCTCGAGATCGACCTCGACAAGCTGCTGCAGAAGATCCTCGACAAGGCCTTCGAGCTCCTGCCGGCCGACCGCGGCGTCATCCTGCTCATGGACGAGGGCGGGACGCCCGTGCCGCGCTACGTCAAGACCAAGGACGGCAGGAACGAGGAGATCGTCCTCTCGAACGCGATCATCAACGAGGTGCGCAAGGAGCGCGCCGCGGTGCTCTCGAGCGACGCGACGATGGATTCGCGCTTCTCGGGCGCGCACTCGATCATCATGCAGGGCATCCGCTCGACGATGTGCGTGCCGCTCCTCCACGGCGAGGAGATGCTCGGGATCATGCACCTTGACTCGCAGATCGCGACGAACGCCTTCACGGAGAAGGACCTGCAGATCTTCACCGGCATCGCGCAGCAGGCGGCCGTGTCGATCCAGAACGCGCGCCTCGCGAAGAAGATCGAGACCGAGGCGCGCACGCGCGCGCAGTTCCAGCGCCTGCTGTCGCCGGTGCTCGCCGAGCAGGTCGTCTCCGGTCAGCTCCAGCTCGAGAAGGGCGGCGAGCTGCGCGAGGTGACCGTACTCTTCTCGGACATCCGCGGCTTCACCTCGATGACCGAGCGCGCGGGCCCCGAGCGCGCGCAGGAGATCGTCGCGCTCCTCAACGACTACTTCGAGGTCATGGTCGAGGTGCTGTTCCGCCACGAGGGCACGCTCGACAAGTTCGTCGGCGACGAGATCATGGCGCTCTTCGGCGCGCCACTCGCGCTCAAGGACGCCACGCGCCAGGCGGTCCAGTGCGCGGTCGAGATGCAAAAGGCCCTGCGCGACTTCAACCGCACGCGCCTCGCGGGGAACCAGGAGCCGCTGCGCATCGGCATCGGCATCAACACGGGCAGCGTGGTCGCGGGCGCCCTCGGGTCCTCCCGCGCGCTCCAGTACACGGTCATCGGCGACCCGGTGAACACCGGCGCGCGCCTGTGCGGCCTGGCCAAGGCCGGCGAGATCATCATCTCCGAGAACACGATGATGCGCGTCAAGGACTACGTGGACGCGGTGGCGCTGCCGCCCGTGAAGGTCAAGGGCAAGGAGAACGAGCTCCGGATCTTCAACGTCATCGGCATGAAGGGCCAGGAGTGGCACCGCGAGTTCACCCGCCCGATGTGACCTGCGCCCTTTCCGCGCATCGACGTCCGAAGCACCCTTCGAAGACCACCGTGAAGACCCCCCTCGTCGTGATCCTGGTTGCCGCGCTGGCGGCGTGTACGGTCGACAAGACCAGGCCCGACGACTCGGGCGGCTCTGGTGGCGGCGGCGCCGGAACCGGGGGCGGCGCGGGTGGTGCCGGCGCGGGCGGCGCGGGCGCAGGCGGGGATCCCGGGGGCGGCGGCGCGGGCGCGACGGGCGGCGGCGGCACCGGCGGCGCGGGCCTGCGCGGTCTGCGCGTCGGCGTCGCCCTCGACGGCGACACGCTCATCCTCTACGACGACAGCGGCCTCATGGATCCCACGGGCATGCCGCTCGACGGCCGCCACGTGCGCATGCTCGGCATCGACTCGCCCGAGATCGCGCACATGAGCGGCGAGGTCGACGAGGCGTTCGCGCAGCAAGCCAAGCAGTTCGTGTCGAGCTTCGCCGGCAAGAACGTGCGCCTCGAGTACAACACGCTGCCCGGAAAGCCGACCAACGACGACTTCGGGCGCCTGCTCGCGTTCGTCTTCACGACCGATCGCAACCCGGTCATCGTGCAGGAGGAGGTGCTGCGCGCCGGCCTCGCGTGCGAGTTCGAGCCGCGGTCGGCGACCTACTCGCACCAGTACCGGTCGCGCTTCGCCGGCGTCGAGGCCGACGCCAAGGCGAACATGCGCAACATCTGGCAGACGCGCGTCGACGTGCGCTGCTGGAACTCGGGCTGGTGAGACCTACTTCTTCTTCGGCTTGTCGAAGAGGTCGGCGCTCAGGGGGACGTTGAGCTTGAGGTCGAGCAGGCGCGATTCGTAGGCCTGCTCGCCGGCGTCCATGCGGAGCGCCGATGGCACCGGAATGCCCTCGAACGTCTTGTGCTCGCGGATGGTGCCGCGCTGGCGCGCGGTCTCGTGGCCGACGAGCAGGTGCGTGGCCTTGTCGGCGTAGAGCTTCTCGACGTCGCCGTCCGTGTCCTTGATCTCGAGGACGTCGGCCTTGGTGCCGCCGAGCGAGCCGGTCTTCGCCGCGAGGGCGCGCTTCTCGTCGAGCGCGCGCAGGACGCGCAGGCCCGGGATGATGTCGTGCTCGGAGGCCTTGCGGGCGACCTTGGCGTCGTCCTGGCTGAGCTCCTGCACCTTGTCGCCGAACTGCATGAACGCGACCTTCTCCGTGAGGACGGCGATCTGCATCTGGCCGCCGACGGTCATCTCCTGCCGGTGCGAACGCGGCGTCTGGAAGTAACCGACGCCGTTCATCTCGACCTTCTTGTCGCCGAAGAGGAGCGTCATCGAGTGCCGGGACTGCATGGTCTTGATCGCGCGTAGCTTGGTCTCGCCGCCGTAGGCCGCGACGATCTTCTTTGCGAGCTGCACGCCGGGTGAGTCGGCCGCGTGGACGGGGCGGGCGACGAGGAGCAAGGCCGCGGCGGCGAGGGCGCGGGGTGCCAGGGGATGGAGGCGCATGGCGCGGAGGCTAGCAGGCTCCGGCGCGGCGCGGGACTTGCTCTGACGAGGAGCCGCACCGCGTACCGCTGCCAGTAGCCGCCCACCCCCCTCAGCCCTACCTCGCGCATCGTCAGATCCTCGTCGACCGTTCATCGCGCAAGCCTGCCCGCGCAAGCGTTGCTCACGCGCGGCCACTCCCGCCGGCGCAAGCCAGGTAGCATCCAGGCATGCGCTTCCTGCACCCCGAGCGTGACCAGCACCTCGAGCTCGCGCTCGAGGACGTGTTCCTCACCCCTGGCTACTTCGACGGCAGCTCGCGGCTCGACGTCGAGCTCACGCCGGACGACTTCCCCGGCGGCTCGCACCCGATCGTCTCGGCCAACATGAACGCGGTCACCGGCAAGCGCATGGCGGAGACGATGGCGCGCTTCGGCGGGCTCGGCGTGCTGCCGCAGGACATGGAGCTCGCGACCGTCGAGCGCATCGTCCGCCACATCCAGAAGGCCGATCCGCGCTACGACACCGCGCTCACGGTCTCGCCGCGCGAGACGCTGCGCGACGTGGCGGGGATCATGCGCAAGCGCTCGCACAACCTCGTCGTCGTGGTGGACGAGGAGCGCCGGCCCATCGGCATCGTGACGCCGTCGGACCTGCGCGAACGCGACCAGTACACGCCGGTCGAGCGGATCATGTCGACGCGCATGGTGTCGGTCCGCGCCGGGACGCCGAACCGCGCCGCGTTCCTCGCGATGGAGGACGCGCGCGTCAAGGCGGTGCCGGTGCTCGACGACGAGGGGCGGCTCGCGGGCGTGCTCACGCGCGACGACGCGGTCAGGCTCGAGCTCCTCTCGCCCTCGCTCGACGGCCAGGGCCGCTTGCAGGTCGCGTGCGCCGTCGGCATCTCCGCCCAGGCGGCGGAGATCGCCCGCGCGCTCGTCGCGATGGGCGTGTCCGCCGTGGTCCTCGACACGGCGCATGGCCATCAGCGCCGCATGCTCGAGGCGATCGCCGAGGTCCGCGCCGCGGTGGGCCCGCGCGTCCCGCTCGTGGCGGGCAACGTGTGCACGGCCGATGGCACGCGGGCGCTGCTCGAGGCCGGCGCCGACGTGGTCAAGGTGAACGTCGGGCCGGGCGCCATGTGCACGACGCGCATGCAGACGGGGGTCGGGCGGCCGACCTTCAGCTCGGTGCTCGCGTGCGCGACCGCGGCGCGCGCCCTCGGCAAGCGCGTGTGGGCCGACGGCGGCGTGCGCGATCCCCGGGACGTCGCGCTCTACCTCGCCGCCGGCGCGTCGCGCGTGATGATCGGGACCCTGCTCGCCGGCACGCACGAGAGCCCGGGCGACGTGCGCGAGGACAAGGACGGCCGACCGTACAAGGTGAGCTTCGGCATGGCGAGCGCGCGCGCCGTCGCCGATCGCACGAGCGGGCTCGATCCGTTCGATCGCGCGAAGAAGGGCTTCTTCCGCGAGGGCGTGTCGGCGTCCCGCGTGTACATGCGCGAGGGTCGCGAGAGCGTGGGCGACATCCTGCTCGAGTTCATCACGGGGCTGCAGTCGGCGCTGACGTACTCGGGCGCGCGTAGCTGCGCCGAGCTCTGCGAGCGGGCCCTCGTCGGCGTGCAGACCGCTGGTGGCTTCACCGAGGGCATGCCCCACGGCGGCACGCGCTAGGCGGCGCTAGGCGTGCGCTAGGCGGCGCTAAGCGGCGCTAGGCGCTAGCCGCTGGCGAGGCGCTGGCGCGTCGACGAGACGCTCCGCGCTCGGCTAGGATCTTGGCCGGATGCGGCATACGGGCGGGCCACGTCTCGCGGTGGTGCACCAGTGATGCTGGGCGTGGCGCTCTTGCCGGTGACGCTGCTGCTGCAGGCGGGCGGCGTGCCCCCCTCGGCGGGCACGCGGGCCCCGGCGCCCGCGCCCGTCGCGGCGCCCCCGGAGGTCGAGCTACCGGAGCTCGAGGTCCCCGACGAGCAGCGCTCCGGCGCGCGCCCGCTGCCGCTCTCGCAGATCGTGCTCGTCGCGGCCAAGCGACCTCAGGCGCTGCGCGAGGTCGCCGCGTCCGTCTCGCTCGTCGGGTCCGAGGCGATCGATCGGTACGACCTCCGCTCCCTGCCCGACATCCTCGAGCAACAGGCGGGCTTCTACTCGACCCAGAACCACGACACGGCGTACCTCGGCGTGCGCGGCCTGTCGCTCCGCGGTGACGTCAACGGCCGGCTCCTCGTGCTGGTCGACGGGCACGCGATGAACGAGATGTGGTCGAACGCGTTCTACGCCGAGGCCTTCAGCCCGGACACCACGCTCATCGATCGCGTCGAGATCCTGCGCGGCCCCACGAGCGCGCTCTACGGCTCGCTCGGGTTCCTCGGCATCGTCAACATCGTCACGAGGCGCGGCAACGGCGACCGCTGGGTGCAGGCCAGGGTCGACTACCGCGACGTCCGCGAGCTGCGCGGCAGCGTGAACGTCAGCCACCGCTTCGGCGACGGCACGGAGGTCCTGCTGTCCTTGACGGGCTTCGAAAACCCCGGACGCGAGCGCTACTACCCCGAGCGGGACGCCGCGCTCAACCCGGGCCTCGTCCCGGGCGTGTGCAGTCCGGGGCCGGGCGTGGCGCCGCCCGACCTCCCGGGGACGTGCAACTCGAGCGGGCGCGCCTCGGCGAGGGCGGACGCCTCCCGCGGCGCGGCCACGTTCGCGCGCGTCTCTCACGGCGCCTTCACGCTCCACGGCCAGTACGGCGCCTGGGAGAAGAAGCTGCCAGGCGCGCCGTACCTGGCCGTGTTCGACGACGCCGAGCACGCCGAGCCGAAGAGCCAGTACCTCCTGTCTCGCGGCTTCGTGGAGGGGCGGTTCGACAAGGTGGTGATCCCCGAGACCCTGTCGATCACGGCCCGCGCGTACTACGACCAGTCCCGCTACGAGGACGACCTCGTCTATGCCGAAGGGGGGCTCGCGGCCAATCGCCAGACGTTCCACGACGACGGTGACGCCGACTGGTTCGGCGGCGAGCTCCAAGGCAGCGTCACCGTGACGCGGCAGACGGGCCTGGTCGACGAGCTCACGATCGGCGGCGAGATCACGCGCGTCCTGACGTTCAGCCGCGCGGGCTACGCGGGCGCAGATCCGGACGCCAGCATCGACAAGAACGTGGCGCTCGGCAGCGTCTACCTGCAGAACGAGCTGACGCTCGGCGAGCGCCAGGTGCTCGTCCTCGTCGGCGTGCGGGGCGACTTCAACGACGCGTTCCGCAGCGAGGTCTCTCCGCGCGCGGCGTTGATCGCGCAGCCGTACGCGGCCGGGACGTACAAGCTCGTGTACAGCCACGGCTTCATCAACCCGTCCATCTACAACGCGTTCTACGACGACGGCATCTCGATCGCCTCGAACCCCGATCTGCGGCCCGAGCGGGCGGACAACTACGAGGCGATCTACCAGCACGCGCTCGGTCGCGTCGGCGCCCTGTCTGGCTCCGCGTTCTACTCGCGCTACACCGACCTGCTCGAGCAGCGGACCATCTGCACCGATCCCGCCGCGCCCGCCGCGGCCTGTCCGCTCGCGAGCCAGCGCGAGCAGTTCCAGAACGTGCTGTCGTTCTCGTCGTACGGCTTCGAGCTCATGGCCGAGGCGAACCTCTCCGCGCTGCGCCTGTACGGAAACTACACCTACGCCATCGCCGAACGGGACGACGGGGTTCGTCCGACCGCGTCGCCGCGCCACCTGTTCCACGCCGGCGCCTCGGTGCCGCTCTTCCGCCGGCGCCTGTTCATCAGCCCGGAGCTGCGGGTCGTGGGCAGCCGGGAGCTGTACGAGGCTGATCCTCCGGCCGGCACCGCTCCCGCCGGGACGCCCACGACCGCCGACGCGTACGCGATCGTCAACCTCGCGCTGGTCGCGCGCGACCTGCCGGTCGAGGGGCTGCGCCTCTCCGCCAGGATCGTGAACCTGTTCGACGCCAGGGTCGTAGACCCGGTGCTCGCGGAGCAGACGGATCCGATCGTCCACTTCGTGCAGCCCGGGATCTCGGCGCATTTCTCCGCCGGCTACTCGTTCTGATCTGCCGCTGAAGGTGCTCCGAGGCTCGCGAGCAGGCGTTGCTTGCGCGGGCGCAATCCCTGCCTTCTGGGCAAGGGTTGCCCTGGGGGGGCCGCGCAAGTGCGCGGATCGTCGGCGCCGGCGCGTGGCATGGCCGTTGCGATGAGCCTGGACACGCGCGGCGTTCCGGCGGCGCGACCACCAAGGAGCCACGACATGTTCTTCTCGACGCTTCTCTCCTCGCCCAGCCGCCTGTGCCGTCGCCTCGGCGGCCTCGCGCTGTCGTCCACGTTGCTGCTCGGCGCCTGCGGTGCCGAGACGGACCTCGATCTCGCCGCCGCGGCCGCGGCCGATCTGCCGGACGTGCCGATCGGCACGCAGCAGTCCGCGCTGCTCGCGGACATCAAGACCGCCCTCAACCTGCTCGAGGCCAACTCGCCCATCCCGGCGACGTCGGCCGACGTGACGATGGGCCAGTTCGACGCGAGCACGGGCGTGATGACGGGCCTCGTGACGACCTACGAGAGCCACTACGACATCGAGCTGCGGCGCCTCGTGCGCGAGCCGATCGAGGCGACGGCCGAGGTCGCGGGCGTCAACGCACGCCTCGTGTTCCGCGTCGTCAACCGCGGCTCGCAGGCGTTCTCCGTGACGGCGAACGGGCAGACGTTCACCGCTGGTGCCGGCGTCACCTCGCTGGCGGTCGACGTCGGGCGCGCGCGCGGCGTGAGCTGGACGATCCGCGTCGGCACGAAGGCCTACAGCGACAGCATCTCGCTCTCCCGGCCGCGCGTCCTCGGCGCGGGCGTGTTCACCGTCGCGGCGCTGCCGATCGGCGTCGTGTACGAGCCGCCCCAGACCGGCACCGGCCGCGCGCGGCAGACGGTGACGCGCTCGAAGACGGTCGGCACGAGCACCACCGCCGGCTCGACCAGCGAGAAGTCCACCAACCGGCCGAAGTTCGTCGGCCTGGCCGCGTACCAGCAGAAGCTCAACGCCCTCAAGGGCGCGCTCCGGAACGTCGGCGCGGCGCTCAACCCGTCGCTCTCTGGCTGGGTCGACAACGCCCTGGCGGCCTTCGGCACCACCACGATCACCACGATCGCGGGGGTCACCGTGGGCACCGAGGGCACGCTCGAGACCACGTTCACGGACAGCGAGACCGTGCAGACCAGCGCCGGCCTCGGGCCAGGCCGCGGCGACTTCGTCTCGTTCCTCAAGAACGCAGAGATCGCCTGGGTGATGGTCGAGGGGCAGGTGTCCTTCTTCCTCATGTCCGCGGAGTCGCGCTCGCCGGGCATCACGGTCGAGACGCTCAAGAGCGATCTCGCGGGTCTGACGAACCGCACGGGCCTCGACGCGACGTCGCTGCAGGGCCTCCTGGCGCTCGATCCCTTCGTGGCCGGTGGCGCGACCGCCAGCCTGGCCTCGCCGCGCTTCGTCGAGTGCGAGCCGATCTTCGGGGACTCGAACTACTCGCGGCTGCACAGCCACACCGTCAAGCAGAGCGACAAGGTCTCGCGCACCGAGTTCAAGTCGACCGCGCGCGACTACAAGCCCGGCTGGGCGAACGTGCTCTTCGGCATCAACTCGTCGGCAGAGACGACGACCATGAAGACGACGCAGACGACGACGAACACCACGACGCTGTCCGACTCGCTGACCTCGCAGATCGAGATCCCGGCGGACCCGTCGCACCCCTACAACGTCAAGGTCTGCTGGGACACGCTGTTCAACAACTTCACGGTCCAGCCGCCCTCCCTCACCGGCCCCATCGTCGTCGCCGGCACCGTCTCGCGCTGAGCTCGCGCTGACCCAGCTTCACCGCGTGTCGCGCTTCAGGCATGATCGAGCGGCTTGGCCGCCCCTGCCGGAGCGAGCGCTGTGCCACGGGCCCCCGCGGGCCTCCGCGCGGCTCGAGATCGTGCCGCCTGTCGAGCCGGGGCCGCCCTCGTGACGCGCGAGCGCGCGGCGGCGCACGGCGCCGGTCGACCGCCCACGCTTGGAGCCGCGTGAGGTCGCCCGCGTGGCTGCTCTGCCTGCTGCTCTTCGCGTGCTCCGGGCGCACGTTCAGCGCGTGCGTCGGGCGCAGCCCCGAGGTCGCGCCGTCGAGCCTCGATCCGATCTTCCTCAGCGTGCATCACGCGAAGCGCCAGCCCCAGCCGGGCAACTGGCCCGACTTTCCCGAGTACCCCTACGAGACGTTGTCCTTCTCGATCGGCCTCGAGACGCCCGAGGGGCAGGCGTGCCGGAGCGTGTCCGAGGGCACCGCGCTGCAGTGGAACGGCGCGGCGGTCCCGATCGTGCGGCGCGGTGGGGGCACGAACACCTGGATCAGCCGATCCGCGGAGACCACGACGTGCCACTCGCTGCGCGGCGAGCTCGCGGCGGCCGAGCTCCTCGGCGGCGCGGCGAAGGGGCCGGACGTCTTCCGCGCGGCGGTAGGTGGCGACGCGCTGACGGTGACGTTCTCGCCGGGCCGGCCCACGCTGCACGTCCGACCGGACGGCAAGGAGCTCGTCGTCGAGCTCGTCGGCCTCGAGGGCGAGCTCCGCGACGCGCGCAGCACGCCCTACTTCGCGGTCTGGTGCGAGGGCGCGAAGGAGGGTGTCGAGGCCGAGCAGCAGGCCCTCGAGGGCAATCGCCTCCGCCTCGCGCTCGACCCGACCAGGCTCCGATGCGAAAAGCCCCTCACGCTCATCGGCGACGTGCTCGTCCGCCCGAAGGCGACCTGCGCGCCCGCGCGCAAGGGCTGCAAGGTGGGGATCACGTACGGATTGCGCCTGACCTTCTCGCTCCCGAAGGCCTGAGGCCGCCGACCGCGCTCACCAGCCGCAGCCGCGCGCGTACAGCGTGTCGCCGGCCGCGCCGTACTCCTCGAACCAGTACCTCCAGAACTCGCGCGCTCGGGCGACGAAGTCCGCGATCTCCGGGTCGGCCGCG
Organism: uncultured Myxococcales bacterium; assembly: GCA_964593795.1. Lineage (GTDB taxonomy): Bacteria > Myxococcota_A > Polyangia > JAHFDS01 > JAHFDS01 > JAHFDS01. The sequence goes on from CAZQJC010000252.1 coordinate 28,403, forward strand.
GCCGCCGCCGTGGTGGACGCGGCATCGAGGTCCACGCGGCCCGAGCCGTGGCCTAGCCCCGGCACGCGCGTCGAGAGTCGGTGCACCCTCGGACCCTCGGCCCAGCGATCCATCGGGTCCCCGGTCGGCAGGAACCCCGCGCGATCCGACCACGCCTCGATGAAGGTGATCTCGCCCGCGTCGTTGAACGTGAACTCCTCGTAGATCGGGCACGCGCCCTGCGCGTACTGGAAGGACACGTGGCAGCGCGCGAACGGCTGCACGGGGAACGCGCGACAGTCGCGCACCGGCACCGTCGAGGGATCGTGCTGCAGCGCAGCGGGATCCGTCGCGAGGATGAGATCGCGCCCGTAGCCCGTGAGCTTGAGCCACGGCGGCCACTCCCAGCGCGCGACCTCCGGCGCGTAATTCGGAATGCTCGCGCGATCCGCGGAGGTGTCGAACGTGTCGAAGTACCTCCGCCCCTGCTCGACGTAGTACTCGGGTGCCTGCGTCGGCGCGAGGACCGTGGACGGCGCCCCGGGTCCCGCATCGGCCGGCGCTGGTGCGCGTGCGCCCCCCGAATCGCCGCACCCGACGCCGAGCGCGCCGAGACTCAGCCACAGCAGGCGCGCCCAGGTCCGCATGGAGACCGCATTGGGCCACACCCGCGCCCCCCGCGCCACCCGTGCCCCGATCAGCCGCCGCGGTGGCGAGCCGCCACGAGACAGCGCGGGCAAGTCGCGAGCGTGCGCTTCGGCGCGAGCTGCAGCCGCGTGGGCCGGTGCGGATCGAAGATGTGCCCGCACCGCGTCCAGCGCTGTCCGTTGGGACTACTGCGCGACCAGGAACCCGAGGTGCTCCCGGACCGCGTAGTACTCCTCGCTGATCGAGTACAGCACGAGCTCGCGGATCTTGTCCTTGGGCTGGAGCCCGCCGACCGGCACCGGCTCCGCGCTCACCATGCGCGCCGCCGTCTCGAGGTCGTTGCACAGCACGAACCCGGCGCGCATGCCCGTCAGGTCCACGCAGCGCGCGAACTTGTGCAGGTCCGCCTCCGCGCGCACCGAAACGAAGCGCTGCACCACCATCGCGAGCTGCTCGAGCACGCGCGTGTCCATCTCGCGCGCCATGCGCTCCGCGGTCTGCTCGATGACGACCGCGTCCCCCTTGACCGGGAAGTTCTTGTTCACGAGCTTGAGGCCCGCGAGGAACAGCACCTTGAGCTCCGAGATCGTGGGGATCGCGAGCTTGAGGTAGTGCTCCGACCGCATGAACGAGAGCATGTTGCCGATGACGTAGGCGAGCTCCTTCTCGGGCCGCCCCTGCAGGAGGTCCTGGCACGCCACGAACGACGGCACGAACACGCCCTTTTCCTGCGTGTTCGCGAGCAGGAGCCCGCCCGGCCGGTCCGGCTTGAGGAAGAGCTCGAGCTGCGGCATCACGTTGAGCACCTGCTGGGCGTAGTAGAAGACCTTGCCGAACAGGAGCTGGCTCGTCGCGAGGTCGACCTTGTCCTTGCGCTTGAGGTCGAACATCTTGTGCGGCTGCGCGATCATCGTGCCGACCGGGTGCCAGAGCGCCCCGAGGATCGCACCGATGAAGCGGTCCTCGTCCGGGTGGAAGATGCACTTCCACCACAGCTCGTCGGTGAGCCGCTGCCGCGCCCGCGCGAACCCGCGCGGCTTGTACTGCTCGTAGAACGCGGCCTCCTCCTGGTCGGCGCGCCGCAGGAACGTCAGCGCCTGGCACACGCACCACGCCTTGTCGTACTGGCGCGTGTCCATGTAGATGCGGCGCAGCGCCTTGTAGGACTCGATGTTGTCCCACTTGTGCTTGATGAGCGTGTGGTGCGACGCGATCGCCTTGTCGTACTGCTCGACCCCAGGCGCCAGGTACAGCTCCGCGAGGATCTCGTGGCGCGTGAGGTTGTCCGGATCGAGCTGCGCCGCGACCTCGAACGCCTGCGACGCCGACTGGAAGTTGCGCAGGCGCGACCGGTAGATCTCGCCGAGCGCGTGCCAGAGCGCGATGAGCGTCTGGCGCTTCTCCGGCTGGAGGTCCTGCAGCCCCGACTCGGGCGTCAGGCGCTTGATCATCTTGCGGTAGTTGCGCTCCTGGAGCTTCCAGTCCTTCTTCTGCGTGCAGATGCGGTCGATGGCCTCGAAGCTCTTGAGGAGCTCCATGTTCTCGTCGAGCGCCTGGTTGAAGAAGTCGATGGCCTCGTCGAGCGCCTTCATCTCGTCACGCGAGATGACCGCCGCGGTGTACAGGTACTTCGACCGGCGCGCCGAGTCCTTCTCGAGCTCGGTCACGCGGAGCAGCACCTCGATCGCGCGCTTCCACTGCTTGGTCTCGGTGTAGAGCTCCAGCGTCTTGTGGAGCATCGGGAAGTTCTTCGGCTGCAGCGCCAGCGCCTCGGTGTAGGACGCGATCGCCTTCTGCGCGTTCTGCAGCTTCTCCTTGTACATGTCGCCGATCTCGTCGAGCAGGCGGAACTTCTCCTGCTCCTCCGCGATCTCGGCGATGGCGCGCTTGGCCGCGATGACCGCCTCCCAGTCGTTCTGCTGGGTCTGCAGGGCGATGACGGCCTCGAGCGTCGGCCGGTGGTGCGCGCTCTCCTCGAGCGCCTTCTCGTACATGTTGAGCGCCTTCTTGCGCTCGCCGAGCTTGAGCTTGATGGTGCCGAGCCGGTAGAAGATGTCGACGATCTCGTCCTTCTTCTGGCTCTCGCGGTGGTGGACGAGGATGGTCTGGTAGATCTTGAACGCGCCGTCCCAGTCCTCGATCCGGTAGAGCAGCGACGCGCGGCCGATCAGGGTCGGCAGGTGCGTCGAGTCGAGGTCGTACGCGAGCTTGTAGTACTTGAGGGCCTTTTCGCGCTTCTCGACCGCGTCGAGCGATAGCGCGTCCGCCGTGCGCGCGAGCCGGAAGTACAGGCGATTGAGCTCGCGGTGGTCGCGCTTGTCGGCCTTGCGCACGAGCATGTCGAGGATGGGCTCGAGCTCCGGCCAGCGCTCCTCGCGGAAGTAGATCTCGGCGAGCGGCTCGCCCGCGTCCGCCAGCTCCGGATCGATCTCGAGCGTGCGCGCGTAGAGCTCGGCCGCCTGGTTCTCGTCCTCGAGCCGCGTGCGGTAGAGGTCGGCCGCCTCCTTGAGCAGGCGCGCCTTCTCGATCGTGTTCTGCGTGTGCGCCTCGGCGCGGACGCGCATCTGCGCGCTCTTCATGTAGTCGCCGCGCTTGTCGTAGATCTTGATGAGCGCGAGCATCGTCGGCATGTGCGCCGGGTCGAGGCTGAGCGCCTCGGCGAAGCGCGCCTCGGCGAGGTCCTGCTGCTCGCCGCCGAGCCGCTCGTACATGATGCGCCCGATGCGGTAGTGCATGTCGACGCGGGCGGTCGCGTCGTCGGTGATGCGCACCAGGCGATCCATGACGTCGATCGCGCGGTGCCACTCCTCGACCTGCTCGAACAGGCGCCCGAGCGCGGCCAGCGCCTCGGAGTCGTCGGGGTCCACGCCGAGCGCGTCCTGGTAGGCCTCGATCGCGTTCTCGGGCGAGCGCAGCTCCCCCTCGTAGACGCGGCCGATGTAGCGCAGGAGCTCGACGCGCGTCATCGGATCGGTGGTCTCGGTCAGGTGGCGCCGGTAGATGTCCACGAGCAGGTCCCACCGCCGCTCGGTCGCGTAGAGCCGCTCGAGGGAGCGGTACGCCGAGTCGCGGCGCGGATCGAGCTCGAGCACCTTCTCGAAGCACTCGGCCGCGCGGTCGCTCTTGGCGAACTGCTGCTCCCACACCTCCGCCATGCGCTCGTAGAGCGAGATGCGCGAGGCGTCCTCGCGCGCCGCCTCGAGCTGCTGCTCGAGGATCTCGAGGAGCTGCGCCCAGGCCTGCGTCCGCTCGTACAGCTTCTCGAGCGCGCGCAGCGTCGGCAGGTGGTGCGGGTCGGTCGTCAGGATGTCGCGGTACGTGTCGATCGCGCGCTGGTCGTCGCCGAGGCGGCTCTCGTAGAGGTCGCCGATGGTCTGGCGGATCTTGTTGGCGTCCTCGACGTCCTCGACCACCGCAGCCCGCTGGCCGAGCACGTCGACGAGCTGGTCCCAGGCCTCGCGGCGGCGGAACAGGCGCTCGAGCGCGCTCATGGCGGGAAGGCAGCGCGGCTCGGCAGCGACCGCCTGCTGGTAGCAGGTGATGGCGTTGCGCTCGTCGCCGAGCTGGCTCTCCCACAGCTCCGCCAGCGAGAGCAACGTCTCGACCTTCTTGTCGAGGTCCTCCTCGACCTCGGCGTGGCGCGCGAGCACCGCGGCCAGCTCCGGCCAGCGGTTCGCGCGGCGGAAGAAGCCGCCCAGCGCCCGCAGCGCGCCCGCGTGATCGGGCACGAGCGCCAGCGCCTGCTGCGCGCTCTGGATGGCGTAGTCGAGGTGGCCGAGCTCGTCGCCGTACCAGCCGCCGATCTTGACCCACAGGTCCGCCGCCGTGCGCGGCTCCGGGATGGTCCGCACCATGCCCGTGTACTCGGTCAGGAGCTCGCTCCACTTGCCCGTCTGCGACGCGAGCCGCTCGAGCTCGCGGGCGGTCGAGTCGTTGGCGTAGTCCTCGCGGAACGCGGCCTGGAGGATGACGAACGCCTCCTCCGTCGAGCCCATCTTGGTCTCGTAGATCTTGGCGATCGCCTGCAGGATCTCGATGCGTCCGTCGGCGCTGTCGGCGTGCTCGACGCGCGAGAGCAGGAGCTCGATGACGCGCTCCCACTGCCCGTCGTCGCGGTAGATCTGCTCGAGCGCGAGGGACGCGGTGAGGTTCCCCGCGTCCATCCCGAGCACCTTCTCGTAGACGCGCGCGGCGCGCCCCGACTCGGCGAGGGGATCGCTCCAGAGGCCCGCGGCCTGCAGGAGCAGGTCGATGCGCTCGGCCTGCTCGCCCGTCGCCTCGGCCTTGCGCTCGAGCACCCAGATCACGTCCTCGAAGCGCATCTCGCGGCGGTACAGCGTCTCGAGCGCGCCGAGCGCCCGCGCGTCGTGCGGCTCGATCTCGAGCACCTTGCGGTACGCCGCGATCGCCTCGTCGAGGCGCAGGAGCACGTCGCTCTCGAGCGCGCCGAGCTCGCAGTAGAGGTCGGCGATCTCACCGTCGGAGAGCCCCGGCTTGCCCTCGCCCTGGCCGAAGCCGAGGAGCGCCACCTCGATGGTGCGCTTGAGCGTGTCGGACAGGTCCTGGTACGCCTGCGTCGCGCGGTAGATGCCGAGCATCGCCTGCAGGCCATCGAGGTCGTTCGGGTCGAGCTCGAGGACGCGCTGCCACGCCTCGAGCGCGTTCCGCTCGCGCGCGAGCTGGTCGCCCCAGATGCGGCCCATGCGCTTTCTGACCGCGATCTCGGCCTCGGCGTTGCCGTCCGTCGACACGATGCGCGCGTGGCGGTCGAGCACGTCGACGAGCTCGCGCCACATCTCGCTGCGCTCGTAGAGGTCCGCGAGCGCGTCGAGCGCGGTCGGGTCCTCGCCGCGCAGGTCGGTCACGCGGCCCCAGAGCTCGATCGCCTTGTCCTGCTGGTCGAGCGCGTCCCCGGCGATCTTCGCCATGCGCGCGTAGCACTCGGCCATCTGCTCGTCGCCGACGGCGATGTCCACCATCTGCTCGTAGATCTTGTAGAGGTCCCCCCACTGCTCGCGCTTGAAGTAGACGCGCTCGAGCGCCTCGAGCGCCCGCGAGTTGCGCGACTCCTCCTGGAGGATCGCCTGGTAGCTCTCGATCGCCTGCTCGGGCTCCTCGAGGGCCTCCTCGAAGAGCGCGCCGAGCCGGAAGTGCAGGGCGACCACGTCGGCCGTGGACGCCTCGACCGCGAGGCGCCTTCTCAGGATCGCCGCGAGCTCCGCGAACGCCCCGCGCGACGTGTAGAGCCGATCGAGCGCGCGCAGCGCGTCGGGATCGAGCTCCGTGATCTCGAGGACGCCGAGGTACGCCTGCTCCGCGCGATCGGGATCGCGCAGCTCCTCCTCGAACACGCGGCCGAGCTTGAGCAGGGCGGTGCGGCGGACGTCGTCCGTCGTCGCCTTCTCGAGCACGTCGCCGTAGACCTTCTCGAGCTCCTCCCACGAGTGCGTGGTGCGGGCCAGGCGCTCGAGCTCGTCGCCGGCGCGCTCGCTGTCCGGCTGCTCGCGGACCGCCTGCCCCCACCAGTGGAAGGCCGCGATCTGATCGACCAGCCGGTGCTCCGTCAGCTCCGCGAGGCGCTCGATGAGGCCGAGGCGCGTCGCGGGGTCCGTGGACTGCTGGAGGTGCACCTCGTAGATGCGGACGAGGCGCTCCCACTGCTCGCCCGCGCGGTACAGGGGCTCGAGGATCTCGGCGATCTCGAGCTGGCGCTGCCCCTCGGCGAAGAGGAACTCGAGCGCGGCCACCGTGGCCTGGTGCGTCGCGTCCGCCGCCAGGATCTGGCGATAGCAGGCGATCGCCTGGTCGAGGTCCCCGAGGTTGCGCTCGAAGGTCTGACCGAGCCGGAACGTCAGCTCGACGATCTGACGCTCGTCGGTCGCCAGCCGCACCGCGTGCTGCAGGATGCCCGCGAGCTCGCTCCAGCGCTGCTGGGTCTCGTAGAGGCGATCGAGCGACACGACCGCGGCGCGTTGATCAGGGTCGGTCTCGAGGACGCGTCGCAGCGTGGAGATCGCGCGATCGACGTCGGAGAGCTCCTCCTCCTGGATGCGCGCGGCGCGCATGAGGAGCTCGACCTTGGTCGCCGGATCCTGCTGCGGCTCGGCGACCTGCTCGTACAGGCGCGCGAGATCCTCCCAGGCGTGGGTCGCCTCGGCGAGCCGCTCGAGGTCGGCGACGGTGCGCCCGTCCGCCGGATCCTCGCGCAACGCGCGCGCCTCGGCGTCGAACGCCGCGCGCGAGTTCTCGAGCCTGCGCTCGCAGATGCGCGCGATCTCGTGGTCGAGCTCGATGCGCCGGGTGCGCTCGGGCTCGTGCTGCACCAGCACCTCGAAGACCTCCACGAGCTTCTCCCACTCGCCGGCGGCCTGGTAGATCGGCGCGAGCACGTTGGCTGCCGCGACCGGCTCACCCTCGCCGCGCAGGACGCGATCGAGCGCAGCCAAGGTGGGCTCGTGCATGGCGTCCATCGAGAGCACGTCGCGGTAGGCCTCGACGGCCTTCGCGAGGTCGTGCAGCTTCTGCTCCCACAGGGCGCCGATGCGGTGGCGCAGCGCCACCGCGTCCGACGTCGCGCGGGACAGCGCCTGCGCCCGCTCGAGCACCTGGAGCTGCTCGTAGTGGCGCCCGGCCTCGCCGTACAGGCGGTCGAGCGCGCCGATCGCCTCCTGGTCGTCTGGATCCAGGTCGAGCAGCGTCGTGTACGTCTCGATCGCGCGCTCCGAGTCGCCGAGCGCCTCGACGTGCAGGCGGCCGAGCATGTGGTAGATGCGCTTCTTGTCCGCGAGCTCGTTCGCCAGCTCCGCCTGCTTGCGGTAGATGCCGCGCAGGTCCTGCCACCGCTCGAGCCGCAAGAAGAGCCGCACGAGCGCCTCGAGGGCGTGCGCGTCGCCCTCGTCGAGCGCGAGGATCTGCTGGTAGGCGCTCACCGCGCGCTCCGGCTGATCGAGGACCTCCTCGAGCATCTGCGCCGCGCGCGCGAAGAGGTGCTTGCGATCGTCGGCCTCACCGACCACGTCCGCCTTGGTCAGCGTGATCTCGACGAGGCGCTCGTAGTCGCCGGTGCGCGTGAAGATGGCCTCGAGCGCGGTGATGGCGTCGAGGTTCTTGGCCTGGATGGCGAGGACGTTGCGATACGCCGCCACGGCGCGCTCGTCCTCGCGCAGCTCGTCGACCCACAGCCGCGCGGCCTTGGTCCAGAGCGCGATGGCCTGGTCTTCCTCGGCCGGCGGGGTCTCGTTCGCGAGGGCCTCGTACGTGCCGACGAGGTCGCTCCAGCGATCGAGGATGCGCGCGAGGCGGTCGATCCGCCCCTGCGTCTCGCCGTTCGAGGCATCGACGCGCAGCGCGCGCGCGTACGCGTCGAACGCGACGCTCGTGTCGTCGCCGCCGAGCTCGTGCAGCCTGCCGATCTCGAGGAGCAGCTCGATGCGCCGCGCCGGATCGAGCGCGTGCTTCGCGAGGATCTCGTAGACGCCTACCAGCTTCGGCAGCGCGTCGGGGTTTCGCTCGGCATCGCCCTTGTAGAGCGGCTCGAGGATCTGCGCGACCTGCAGCTCCTGATCGGCGCGGCGCACCAGGCGCTCGAGCGCCTCCCGCGCGGTCGGGTCCTCCGGGCGGATCGCCAGCACGCGCTGGTAGGTATCGACCGCCGCGGCGACCTCGCCGAGCTGGCTCTCGCGCAGGCCGCCCAGGCGATCGAGCAGCACCACGCGCTCGTCGTCGCCGTCGGCCGCCTTCTCGAACACCTCGAGCTGCTTGGTCAGCACGTCGGCGAGCTCGTGCCACTGCTGCTGCGCCTCGTACAGCCGATCGAGCGCGCGCAGGGACTTGACGAGGCCCGACGACGCCCGGCGCTCCGCGTCCATCGGGACGTCGCCCGCGTGACCGAGCGCCTCGGCCAGGATCTCGTTGAACGTGACGATCGCGTCCTCGGGCTGGCTGAGGATCTCCTCCTGCAGGGTGGCGATCTTGAAGCGCAGCGTCTCGCGCTCCGCGGGGTCGCGCACGAGCTCCACCTTCTTGCGGTAGACCTCGAGCAGATCCGACCACTGCTCGTTGTGCAGGAACATCCGCTCGAGCGCGTCGAGGGCGGCCTTGTCGTCGGGCTCGAGGGCCTGCGCGCGCCGCAGCGCCGCGACCGCGCGATCCGTGTTCTCGAGCCGCTCGTCGTAGAGCGTCGCGATCTGCATGAGCAGGCTGCGCTCGAGCGCGGCGGGCAGCGGCCCAGCCTTGTCCGCGCCGTCCACCGCGCGCTCGTACAGGTGCACCAGCTCGCGCCACGTCTCCTGCATCGCCGCCAGCCGCTCGAGCTCCGCGCGGGCGCGCTCGTTCTCCGGATCCTCGCGGAACGCGCGGGAATACGCCGAAAAGGCGAGCGTGCCGTCACCGATGCGCTGGGCGTTCACCTCGCCGATGCGCAAGAGCAGCTCGACGCGCCGCTCCTTGGCGGTCTCGTGCCCGAGCTGGATCTCGAGGGTCTCGACGAGGCGGCTCCACTGCTCGAGCCGCTCGAAGATGGGCTCGAGCGTGACGGCCACCTCGAGCTGGTGCGCCGCGTCCGCCAGGAAATCGCGCAGCGCCTCGCGCGCGCCGTCGTGCGCGGGCTCGATCGTCAGGATCTCCGAGAGCACCGCGATCGCGCCGGTCGCGTCCGCGAGCTCCTTCTTGCGCAGGAGGCCCAGGCGCAGCTTGAGCTCGATCTTCTCGTCGACCGCGGCGGGGTCGAGCGCCGCGAGCTCGCTCTCGAGGATCTTCGCCAGCTCGGCGTGGCGGCCGGCCGCCGAGTAGATGCGGTCGAGCGCGCGCAGCGCGGCGAGCTCGGGGCCCTCGGCGCCGTCGAGGATCGCCTGATAGGCCTCGATCGCGCGGGCAGAGTCGCCCATCTCCTCCTCGTAGAGCTGCGCGACCTTGTAGCGGATGTCGCGCCGCTCGGTGGCGTCGTCGACGATCGCGAGGCGCTTCTCGTACGTCGAGAGCAGCTCGGCGAACTGGCCGAGCTTGAGGTAGAGCCGCTCCATCGCCGCGAGGGCCTGGGGATCGCGCTCGAGCTCCCTGGTGATGCGGAGGTTGGCGGCGAGCGCCTTCTCCGCGTCGCCGAGCTCCTCCTCGTAGGCCTTGGCGATGGTGCGCAGGAGGGCCACGAGCACGCTGCCGCTGGCGGAGCCGGCGGTCGCCTCGTAGGCCTCGACGAGGTCGGCCCAAAGACCCGTCTCGCCGCCGAGGCGCTCGAGCGGCGCGCGCACCGCGTCGCCGTCGTCGCCTTCCTTGAAGGCGCGCAGCCAGAAGCCGAACGCCGCGCCCTTGTCCTTGAGCTGCTGCTCGGCCAGGGTGGCGAGGCGCTCGAGGCGGGGCCTGCGCTCGCCCGCGTCGGTCACGCCGCCGAGCTCGATCTCGAGCACGCCGGCCAGCTTCTTGGCGTCGCTGGCGCCCTCGTACAGGGGGATCAGCGCGCGCGCGGCGCGCTCGTTCGCGGCGTCCACCGACAGCACGCGCTCGTAGGCGCGCATCGCGCGGTCCGCCTTGCCGAGCTTCTCCTGGTAGAGCACCGCGATGCGGAACTGCAGGTCGATCTGCGTGTCTTTTTCCTCGCTCTCGGCCTGGCGCTCGAGCGTGCGCACGAGCTCGTCGAACTTGCCGTACTGCGCGTAGTAGGCCTCGAGGTCGTCCCACGACTTCGACTCGAGGTAGAGCTTCTTGAGCGCGTCCTGCGCGCGTCGGTTGCTGGCGTCGCTCTCGAGGAGCTTCTTCCACGCCGCCGCCGCCTTCGCGGGCTCCTTGACCTTCTCCGTGTAGAGCAGGCCCAGCTTGCCGAGGACGGCCGCCTGCGCCGCGCCGTCGGTGCGCGCGGCCTGCTGCTCGAGGACCTCGGCGAGCTTGCTCCAGTCCTTCTCGCGCTCGAAGAGCTTCTCCAGCTCGGCGAGCGCCTCGGCACCCGCGGCGGTGGGGCCAGCCTTGGCGTCGAGCTCGAGCACCTCTCCCCAGAGCTGCATCGACACGGCCGGCTTGCGGAGCTTGTCGCCCGCGAGCTTGGCGATCTCGACCGCGCGCGCGAGGCGCCCCGCGGCGTCGGCCTCGGGCAGCCGCTCGGCCTCGCGCTTGAGGACCGCGATCAGCTTCTCCCAGTCGCGGCGCTTCTCGTACATGCCCTTTAGGGCCCCGAGCGCGGCCTCGTTCGACGGATCGAGCTCGAGCACACCCTCGTAGGCCTTGATGGCCTCGGACTGGTTCGAGAAGCGCTCGATGAACAGGCCGGCGACGCGCAGGCCGAGCGCGATGCGCTGGTCCGGCGGTGTGCCCGGCGCCTGCGCGCGCTTCTGGAGGAGACCGATGAGATCCGGCCACCGCTTCATGCGCTCGTACTGCGCGCAGAGCGCGTCGACCGCGGCCTCGTTGCCGGGATCCAGCGCGAGGATCTGGTTGTACGTGCTGATCACCATCGCGTCGAGGTGGAGCTGATCGCGGTAGACGTCGACCATCTCGTGCAGCACCGAGAGACGATCGGCGCGCACGTCCTCGGCGGTGCCCAGCTTCTCGTGCTCTTCCTTGAGCACCTCCACGAGCGCGTTCCAGCGCGCGGCGCGGCGGTAGAGCTGCGCGAGCTGGCGGCGGGGACCGCGCTTGTCCGGCGCGGCCTGGACCACCTTGCGCCAGGCTTCGATCGCCTTGTCGATGTTGGCCTCGCCGCCCTCGGTCAGGGCGCGCGCCTGGTCGACCAGGCTCTGGGTCTTCTCGTCGAAGGTCTCGCTGATCATGGGTCTCCGCCGCCGTTTCTGGTTGCACCGGTCGTGCCTGCGCCGCTGGACGCACGACGGATCCGGTGGTGTCGGGGATGAAGGTTCTGTGCTCGGTGCTGCTCACGCGCCCGCCGCCGGGCCGTAAGTCCGCTCAAAAATTGCGGAAACCGCTGCAAAGTGGGCCGGTTATAGCACCCGCGTGATTGGACGTTCAACGATGGAAATGTGTGGTGGCTTGCCCCCGGGGTCCGAGGCCCCAGAGCTGGCGGATCCTGCCTCTGGAAACTCGTGCCGGCTCATGCCTCGCCGAGCTGCTCGCGCTGCTCCGGACCGAGGCGCAGGAAGAGCTGGATCACCTTCGGGGGAGAGGGCGCCTCGATCGAGACGGTGTCCGCGCAAGCGGGAATGTCTGGGCAGGCTGGAGCTGCGGGGCGGGGAGCTACGAGCGTTCGGGCGGGAGCGGAGGGAGATCGAGGCCGTCGCCGAGGACGCGCAGCTTGTACAGGCCGCGCACTTCCACCTGGCGGATGCGCTCGCGGGTGAGGTTCAGGATCTCACCCACCTCCTCGAGCGTGATGCCGCCGCGGTCGGCCACGTCGAGCGCGCAGGTCTCCTTCATCTCCTCGATCTCGAGGTCCGGAAAGTTCAGCTTGAACGAGCCGGTCTCCGGGTTGACGTCGAGGAAGAGGTGATGCTTGCAGCTCACGAAGGGGCAGGGCCGCATGCCCTCCTTGCACTCGGCGCGCGTCACGGGGCGCGCGACGTCGTCGGGGATCTGCAGCTCGGCGCCCAGGCGAAGCTCCTCCTTCGTCAGGCGCTTCATCGCGATGGTCTTGGCGCGCATCCGCGTGCGGCGCTGGTGGCGGCGCACCTTGCGCCGCACCGGCGTTCCCTCGCCGTCGAGGAGCTCGTCGAGCGGCAGCTTCTGCACCGCCGGCTCGCCCGTCCCCTGCTCGGTCGGCGCCGCGTCGTGGCCTTCCCAGCCCACGCCCGGATCGCCCGGATCGATACCTTGACTCATGCATCCCCTCCTTGCTGCTCTGCCCGTTTCTTCGATGACCTTGTCTCGCGCGACCAGGAGGCCCCGCTCCCCCGTGGCCACGTCACCAGCTCTCTCCTGCTCCCTCGACGGCGCTCTTGCGCTCGTCCGCGCCGGACTTCACCGGCTCCACCAGCGCCCGCTCGATCCCCTCGATGCGGCGGATGAGCTCGGTCGCGAGGCGCCGTAGCTCCTCGATGTCCCGCTCCACCGCCTTCTTCGCCGCGGCGCCCAGCTTGCGCGCCTCGAGCTCTCGTCCGAATCCCTGCAGGAGCGCGTGCATCCCTCGCTCCACGGCGGCCACGTCGTCCTTGAAGCGGACGAACTGCCGCTGGATCTCCTCGATGGTGAAGCTCTCCGACATCAACCGCTTGATGGCGTTGATGCGGCGGATCGTCACCGCCGGATAGATCCCGCACGAACCGCTGTGCTTGCCCTTGCGTCCCACCCGGTAGCTGCGAGGCAAGAGGCCCTGCTGCACGTACTTGCGCAGCGTGGCCTCCGACAGGTGCAGCCCCCGGCCCTCGAACAGATCGATGATCTGCTTCGAGGTCACTCCCTCCCCGTGCGTGTGCTCGAGCTCGCGCAGCTCGCGCTCGTCGAACAGCGCCCCGGTCGGATCGCGCTCGATCCGCTCGGTGGGTTCGTCGGGCGTCCGCCCGCGAGCCGGGGTCAGCGCGGGCCTGGGCACCCGAGCTCCTGATCCTGCCTCGCACGTTCTGCCGTCGCGATCGCAGGCGCCGATGCCCGGGAGGTCGCGCGACGACGCGCGATCCCGCGCGCCCCCGTCGTCCTCCCGCAGCGAGCCGCCAGCGAAAGCTCGATCACTTGCCCCTCCCGACGCGTGCAGAGGGACGAGCCTGCGCCGCCCCCCTCGCGTGTTCCGCCTCTAGGCGGTGCTCCTCGACTGCCAGTAACGACCGCGTTCCTGCTGATGGCACGCGCGCCGCTGCTCGTCGAGGCGTGTTCCTCGGTGTGCAGGTCGACCCTCCTCGAACCTGCATCCCCTCCGTCGTGCTCCTGCGATGCGATTGCTGCTTCTGAAGAGAAGCCGTTCGGCCGCTCTGCGTGCCCACTCTATTTGACAGAGAATCTATTGAATAGCTGACAGCGACCGTAATCCACTCAATAGAATCTGACAAGAGAAAAGTTGCGCGGCGCCTTCCTTTTGGTCTTGCGATCCGAGCGACAGGATCCAGGGCCATCGCGAAATTGCTTTGAGATCAAAGCAGTGATGCAGGCGGTTGGGGGTTCGCGGGATCGAACCACCAGAGGCTGTGCAATCTGCTCGGCTGTGCAGTGTGCGGAGAGAGATGCTTCGGTTGGAGAGGGCCGCCTGCGAATCGGCTCGACGTGCACGAGCACGCGCGCGATCGGGCAGGGGCGGGGGATGGGCGCGGTGATATAAACGCCGGACTCGCCGTGACCTCGCGCGCCGTCGCCCGCCGGATCCTGGTTGCCCTCGTGTTCCTCCTCGCGGGAGCGCTCGGGGCGCCGCGCGCGGAGGCGCAGTCGAGGGTGTGCTCGGATGACGGGCTCGGCGTGAAGGTCACGCTGCCGTTCGGCTGGGCGCTCGAGCGGCGCAGCCCCTACGCGCGCATCATCTGTACGATCACCCACCCCGACGGCGGGCGCCTCACGCTGGCCGTGCAGCCGGCGGCCGGCGTCACCCAGGAGGCCTTCGTCGAGGACAACCGCAAGGCGATGCGGCGGCTCGGCATGAAGGTCGAGCTGCCCACGCCGCGCGGCCCCGGCCTCGAGGTCCTCGTGACCTCGAAGGACGGGAAGTTCCGCCTCGTCCAGTACTACGTGCGCGTCAGCGAGTTCGGGTACGTGCTCACGCTCTCGGCCAAGTCGGGCGATCTCGAGCGCTACCGCCTCGCCTACGAGATGACGCTGCGCAAGCTCGAGATCCGGCCCGACGACGACGCCCCGCCGCCAGGCGCCGGCGCGGCGGGTACGGCGGGCGCCGCCGGCTCCTCGGGCGCCGCCGGCTCCTCGGGCGCGGCGGGCACGGCGGGCGCCGCCGGCTCCTCGGGTGCGGCGGGCGTCGCAGGGGCCGCTGGCGCGGCCGGCTCCTCGGGGTCACGCGGCGCAGCAACGAAGACCCAGGGCCCTCCGGGGACCGCGCGATGACCGCCCCCGCCGCCTTCGCCTCCCCGGCCGACGTCGAGACGCGCTTTCGCGCCCTGGGCTACGTCACGGACCGGCGCATCGCGACCTCGATCTTCCTGGCCGACCGGCTCGGCAAGCCGGTCCTCGTCGAGGGCCCCGCCGGGGTCGGCAAGACGGAGCTGGCCAAGACCCTCGCGCGCGCGCTCGGCACCGAGCTCCTCCGGCTGCAGTGCTACGAGGGCCTCGACGAGGGCAAGGCCCTGTACGAGTGGGCCTACCCCAAGCAGCTCCTCTACACGCAGATCCTCCGGGAAAAAATCGGCGAGATCGTGGGCGACTCGGCCTCGCTCGCCGACGCCGTGGACCGCATCGCCGCCGAGGACAGCGCCTTCTTCTCCGAGCGCTTCCTGCTCGAGCGGCCGCTCCTGCGCGCGCTCCGGGCCCCGCGCCGCGTGGTCCTGCTCATCGACGAGGTGGACCGCAGCGAGCAGGAGTTCGAGGCCTTCCTCCTCGAGGTCCTCTCGGACTTCCAGGTCAGCGTGCCCGAGCTCGGGACGTTGACGGCGGCCGAGCCTCCCTTCGTGCTCCTGACGTCGAACAACGTGCGCGAGATGTCGGACGCCTTGCGGCGCCGCTGCCTCCACCTCTGGATCGACTACCCGGATGCCGCGCGCGAGCGAGAGATCGTCGCCGCTCGTGTCCCCGAGGCCGCCCCGGCGCTCCTCGCGGAGGTGGTGCGGGTGGTGCAGGCCCTGCGCGCGCTCGACCTCAAGAAGCGCCCGTCGGTGGCGGAGACGATCGACTGGATGCGCGCGCTCGTGGTCCTGCACGCCGAGGCCCTCGGCGAGGACGTCGTGCGCGAGACGCTGAGCCTGGTCGTCAAGTACGACGGCGACGCCACCCGCGTGCTGCAGGAGCTGCCCGCGATCCTCGGCCCGCGATGACCGACCTCGCGCGGGTGTCCGGCGAGGGGCGCGCCTTCCGCGTGGGGGCGACGTCGTGGGTGTGGCCGGAGCGCGCGCTCGTGAACGTGCAGCGCCTGGCCGGCGCCGTCGAGGACGTGGAGCTCCTGCTCTTCGACGTCGACGATCCGCGGGGGCTGCCCGTGGCCGGCGAGATCGCGGCGCTGTCGGCGCTCGCGCGCAGGTCGGGCCTGTCGTTCACCGTGCACACGCCGCTCGACGCGGCGCTCGGCAGCGAGGACGAGCGGCGGCGCGCCGGCGGCGTGGCTCGCGTGGCCCGCGCGATCGCGCTCGGGGCCCCGCTCGAGCCCAGAGGGTTCCCCGTGCACGCCTACCTCGGTGAGCACGAGGGGGCCCCGCCGCCCGCGGACCTCGCCGCGTGGCGGCGCCGCCTGACTCATTCGTTCGAGCAGATATGTGAACGGACGGGGATCGCGCCGGCGCTGCTCTGCGTCGAGTGCCTGGACTACGATCTCGCGCTGCTCGCCCCGGTGATCGAGGCGCTCGGTCTGTCGGTCGCGCTCGACGTCGGGCACCTCGGGCGTGACGGGCGCGACGTCGACGCCGCCCTCGAACGCTGGCTGCCGAGGACGCGCATCGTGCAGTGGCACGGCACCGATCCCGCCGAGCGCGATCACCGCTCCCTCGCGCACTGGCCGCGCCCGTCCGGCGTGCGCCTCGTGCGGCGGCTGCTCGAGGCGCGCTGGGACGGCGTGCTCACGCTCGAGGTGTTCCGCCCGGAGCACCTCGCGGAGTCGCTCGGCTGGCTCGGAGGAGTGCTCGCAGAGGCGCGCGGGTGAGCGGCGAGCTCGTGCTGATCGGCGGAGGAGCGCGGAGCGGCAAGAGCGCGCTCGCGCTCCGGCTCGCCAGGGCGCGTGCGGCCGAGGTGACGTTCGTCGCGACCGCGCAGGCGTTCGACGACGAGATGGCGGCGCGGATCGCCCGCCACAGGGAGGAGCGGGACGCGGCCTTCCGCACCGTGGAGGAGCCGCTCGAGCTCGGCGCCGTGCTGCGGCGGGAGACCGGCGTCGTCCTGGTCGATTGCCTGACGCTCTGGCTCTCGAACCTGCTCTGCCGCGGTGACACGGACGAGGCGGTGCTCGCGGCGTTCGACGCGCTCGAGGACGCGCTCGCGCTGCGCGCGGCGCCGGCGATCCTCGTCAGCAACGAGGTTGGGCTCGGGATCGTGCCCGAGTCGGCGCTGGCGCGGCGGTTCCGCGACCTCGCGGGCGCGCTTCATCGCCGCCTCGCGGCGCGCGCCGACGAGGTGTACCTGGCGGCGATGGGGCTCGTCCTGCGCATCAAGCCGAGCGCGCTCGTCGTGGAGGGTTGACGAGGTGCTGCGGCCGCTCTGGCTCGCCATCGGCTTCCTGACGCGGGTGCCGGTGCCGCCGGCCGAGGCGGACGCTGCGGCCCTGGCGCGCGCCGCGGCCCTGTTTCCCCTGGTGGGCGCGGGGCTCGGCGCGCTCGCGTTCGGGCTCGCGCTCGCGCTCGCGGGGCGGCTGCCGCCGGGCCTCGTGGCCGCGCTCGTCCTCGCGCTCCTCGCGCTCGTGACCGGGGCGCTGCACCTCGATGGCCTCGGGGATCTCGCCGACGGCCTCGGGGGCGCGCGCGGCGATCGCGCTCGCATGCTGGAGATCATGCGGGATCCGCGCATCGGCGCGCACGGCGCGGTGGCGCTGGTGCTCGCGCTCCTCCTCGCGCAACAGGCCCTCGCGCCGGCGCTCGATCGGCCGGTCGCGTGGTGGTGCGCGTGGCTGGCGGCCGCGCGCGCGGCGGGGGTCCTCGTGCTCGCGTGCTTCAAGCCCGCGACGAGCGGCGGCCTCGGGCGCGCGTTCTCGGGCGTGGGGGCGCCGCACGCGATCATCGCGCTCGCGCCGGTCGGCGCGCTCGGGGCCCTCGGGGCCTGCGCGGTGCCGTGCGCGGCCGCGCTCGCGGTGTCGCTCGGCGTGGCGGCCCTCGCGGCCAGGCGCCTCGGCGGCATCACCGGGGACGTCTGCGGCGCGGCCATCGTGGTGGCGGAGGTGGCGTTCCTCGTGAGCGCGCTGGCCGCTCCCGCGTGGCCAGCGGGGTAGCAGCAGGATCTCGCGCGGGGTCGCGCGGGTGGCTACGATCGGACCATGACCGGAGGTCAGCCGTGAAGCGCGCGCCGGCGCTGCGCAAGGGGGACGTGGTGCGCGTCATCGCGCCCGCCGGGCCTTTCGAGCCAGAGGCCTTCGCGCGAGGGCTCGCGGTGCTGTCGCGCCGCGGCTACGTCCCGCGGCACGGCAGGGGCCTGTTCGCGCGGGCGCGCTACCTCGCGGGCAGCGACGACCGCCGCGTGGCCGAGTGGGACGAGGCGGTGCGCGATCCGGACGCGCGCGCCATCATCGCCGCCCGCGGCGGCTTCGGGACGATGCGCATCCTCGATCGCCTCGAGCTCGCGCCGCTCCTGCGCGCTCCCAAGATCGTCATCGGGTTCTCGGATCTGACTGCGCTCCACGGCCTGCTCGCGCGAAGGGGCCTCGTCAGCGTGCACGGCCCGGTGGTCACCCAGCTCGGGCGCGTCACGCGCCCGGCGCTCTCCGCCTTCTTCCGCCTGCTCGAGTCCCCTGCGCCGCCGCCGCCCATGAAGCGGCTCGTGCGCATCTCTCCAGGCTGCGCCGACGGCCACCTCTTCGGCGGCAACCTCACGCTGCTCGCGCACCTCGCCGGGACGCGCTACCTGCCGTCCCTGCGCGGGGCGGTGCTCCTCGTCGAGGACGTGCGCGAGACGCCGTACCGCCTCGATCGCTGCTTCCAGTCGCTCCGCCTGTCGGGCGCGCTCGCGGGCCTCGCGGCCGCGGTCATCGGCCATCTCACCGAGTGCGACGATCAGCGCGTCAAGGGCCGCGAGGTCCTCGCCGAGTGCTTCGCCTCGCTCGGGGTGCCCGTCGTCGCCGGCGTGCCCGTCGGTCACGAGGCGGAGAACCACGCCTTCCCCCACGGAGCGCGCGTGCGCGTGGACGCGGACGCGCGCACGCTCACGTTCCTCGAGGGCGCGGTGCGCTGACGCCCGGCGCGCCCTTGGTTGCAGAATGCGCCAGCGTCACTCCTCCGCTGCGATCGCGCGGCGTCGGGCGGAGCGCTTCCTCTGCTTTGCGGCAGGCGGCGGGCCCACGGCGGTCAGGCCGGGAGGCGCTGGGCGCGGCTCGTCGGTGACCACGGCGCACGAGACGCGGGGCGGGCCGT
Source organism: uncultured Myxococcales bacterium (assembly GCA_964593795.1). GTDB lineage: Bacteria > Myxococcota_A > Polyangia > JAHFDS01 > JAHFDS01 > JAHFDS01. The sequence goes on from CAZQJC010000252.1 coordinate 47,092, forward strand.
CGATCGTTCGCGCGAAGTCGAGGAACGGGCGCGGATCGATGAAGAGGCGCGCGCCGCCGCTCTGGATGCTGAGGCCGAAGTGCAGGTGCGGCGGGGAGTGGTGGATGCCGGTGATGCCGAGCGTGCCGAGCCACTCGCCGGACTCGACCCAGCGGCCGAGGTCGAGGTCGGGGCGGATCGAGTCGAGGTGCAGGTAGTGGGTCATCGCGCCGCCCGGATGCGCGACCACCACGCGGCGTCCACTCGCGCCCTTGTTCTCGGGGGCGAGGACGACGATCCAGCCGTCGGCGAAGGACACGATCGGCAGGCCGCGCGGGCCGTAGAGATCGATGCCGCAGTGGCCTTGCCCGCACTCCTCGGGACGATCCCCGTCGCCGCGCGCGGCGCCGAACGAGCTCGTGTCGCGAGGTGGATTCGGCTCGGTCGTGCCCGCCACCGGATGTGTCCAGCCGCCCGCGCGGGCAGGTACGGGTGACGCTCCGAGCCCGAGCATGGCGCAGCGCGTGATCCATCGCGTGACCGCGTGCATCCGGTCGAGGGAGGCAAGGTGCGGGCCGTGATCGCGTGCTTTCCCGCAAGTCCTCGCGTTCACGGCGCTCGCACGAGCAGTGCGCGTGGGGCTCGTGAGCTGCCTTGCGGGAGCCGCTGCGCGAAAGGCGCGCGAGTGGGGCCGCAGACGACGTGGGTGGGGGTGTGCAGGAACCTATCCGGAGTCGGCCACGTCCACGTTCAGGTCCACGACGGAATGCGAGGGCGAGTGGATCAGCGGGCGGCGCGGGCCGGCGGGCGCGCGGTGATCGCGTCGAAGACGAGCTCGCCTGCGCGCGCGCCGACGGTCACGCGCGCGCCGCGCACGAGCTCGCCGCGCAGGATGCGATCCGCGATCTCCGCCTCGACCAGGCGCGCGAGCGCGCCGCGCATGGGCCGCGCGCCGAGCTCGCGGTCGTAGCCGCCCGCGCCGAGGAGGAACGTGATCGCGTCCTCGGTGAGCGAGAACGCGATGCCGCGCTCGGCCTCGAGCTGTGCCGACGCGCGGCGGGCGAGGCGGCGCGCCACCTCTGCCACCTGCGCGCGCTCGAGCGGCGCGAACGCGAGCGGTTCGTCGATGCGGTTCCACAGCTCGATCGGCATCGCGCGCTTCGCGACGTCGATGGCGCACGCGGGATCCGGCTCCTCGGCGCCGAGGTTCGACGTCATGACGACGACCGCGTTCGAGAAGTCCACGGTGCGTCCGCGGCCGTCGGTCAGGCGCGCTTCGTCGAGCACCTGGAGCAGGAGCTCCTGCACGTCGCGGTGGGCGCGCTCGATCTCGTCGAGCAGCACGACGCGATAGGGCCTGGCGCGCAGCGCGTCGGTGAGCTGCCCACCCTCCTCGTGGCCGACGTAGCCCGGCGGCGCGCCCACCAGGCGCGCCACCGCGTGCGACTCGGCGTACTCGCTCATGTCGAGGCGCACGAGCGCCCGCTCGTCGCCCATGAGCGTCTTCGCCAGCGCCTTGGCCATCTCGGTCTTGCCGACGCCCATAGGCCCGAGGAAGAGGAACGTGCCGATGGGGCGGCGGCCGCGGAAGCCGGCGTAGTTGCGCCGCACGATCTCCGCGATGCGGCGGTGCGCGTCGTCGTGCCCGACCACGTGCTCGCCGAGGTCGGCCTCGAGCCGCAAGAGCCGCTCGCCGTCGTCCATGAGCAGGCGCGGCGACGGCACGCCCGTCGCGTCGGCGATGAGCGCGACCACGTGCTCGGCGGTGCACGTGCGATCTCCGCGGCGGTGCGCCCGCGCGCCCGCGAGGTCGAGGAGCGCGATGGCCTTGTCGGGCAGCACGCGCTGCGCGAGGTGGCGGGGGCCGAGGCGCGTGGCCGCCGCGACGGATCCCGGGTCGAAGCGCACGCCGTGGTGCTGCGCGAGCAGCGCCGCGTGCTTGGCGAGGATCTGCGCGAGCAGCGCCTCGTCGGGCTCGGGCACCACGATGACCTCGAGCCGCCGCTCGAGCGCGGGCTGCGCCTCGAACAGCGCCCGTAGCCCTGCCGGCGTGGCCGACAGCAGGCAAGGCACGTCGGCGCGCGCGAGGAGCGCGAGCAGCGCCGCGTCGCCCGCGGCCGCCTCGATGCCGTCGAGGAAGTAGACGACCTCGCTCGCCCGCGCGGCCACGTCCTCGGCCAGCGTGGCCGGTCGCTCCGCGCGCAGGTCCACGCGCACGAGGGGCTTGCCGAGGGAGGCCGCGACGCCGAGGCCGAGCGTGGTCTTGCCGACGCCGGGCTCGCCGACCAGGCAGGGCAGGGGGGTCTCGCGCTTGCCGAGGGCGTCGAGCACGCGCTCGACCTCGCGCGCCCTGCCGACCAGCAGATCGCGCGGGGCCTCGCGGGTGGAGCGCGGCGCCACGGCCCGCAGCGGCGAGATCGCGCTCCGCGGCTCGATGGCCGGGGCGACCCCTGCCGCGCTCGTCGGCGACGGGGCGTCCTCCACCGGCGGCCGGGTCGGACGGCGAGGCCGCACCGTGGTGGGCTCGGCGACGAGGCCCTGGCGCACGCGCCGCGCCGCCGGGTTCGGCGTGTCCGCGGTCGCGGTGGGATCCGGCGTGCGCAGGCGCCCCACGGGGGGCGCCTGGCTGGGGCGGCGGGCCGGATCGGCGGTGGCGGCGAAGGCGCCGGTGGAGCGGCGCCTTGGCAGCACCGTCTCGCGCACGAGCCGCGCCTGGATCGCGGGCACGTCGCACCCCGCGTCGCGCAGCGCGGCCCTGGTGTGCGCCTCGGGGTTCTTCACGAGCGCGGCGAGCAGGTGCCCCGCGTGGGCCTCGGGGGCGCCCAGCTCCTCGGCGACCCGCAGCGCGTCATCCTCGGCGCCGATCAGCGCCTCGGCGTCATCCCCCAGCATCAGCGCCGTGCGCGCGGCCTGCGCGCGGACGCGATCGTCGCCCAGCAGGCGAAGGGCGGAGTCGGCATGGCCGCACGCGGCGAGGAAGTCGCCGCTCGCGGGCCGCGCCGCGCCGCGCTGGGAGGCGATCTCCGAGGCGAGCGCGAGCGTCGCGTCGAGATCTCGACCGCGCTTCACCGCCCGAGGCTAACACCCGGGGCAGTGAGAGCAAGAAAACCGCGGAAATGGGCCGAAGGGCTACGGGCCACGGGCTTCGGCCGGATCCGGAGCCGAGGGTCTGGAAATGCTCCTGAGGCACACCCAATCTGCGGGTCCGCTCAGGCCGAAGCCTGAAGCCTGAAGCTCAAAGCCCTTTTTGGGGTTGCCGAGCCCCGCGCCAGATCCGATGATCAAGGTCCATGCGGCTCGTCTCGGCCACGCTCGTCGCCCTGTCCATGCTCCTGCCCGCGGTCGCCTCCGCCAAGGAGCCCGCCGACTTGCTCGGCGGACGCATCATCATCACCGGCAAGAAGCGCCTGCCGCTCACCTGGAAGAGCCCGACCGAGTTCGCGGCCATGGTCAAGCGCTCGGAGAACCATGTGGTGTGGCCCGACGACAAGGCGGCCAAGGACAAGAAGTGGTCCTTCGAGTACATCGCCTTCTTCCGGCGGCCCCTCGAGGACCGCGAGATCACCGTGAAGATCTACCAGGTCGACGGCGGCGCGCAGCGCTTGATGCCGAACGGCGTCTTCGAGCAGTTCCTGCGCGGCAGGAACGAGCGCATCTTCTCCTCGAGCGTCACGCTGGAGGAGACCAACGAGTTCGAGGTCAACAAGAAGTACCTCATGACCATCGAGAACAAGCGGCAGCGCCTCGCGTCCTCCACGCTCATCCTGCGCGGCGAAGGGGCCAAGTTCTCGGGCAAGGTCGACTTCAGCGAGGAAGAGGCGAAGGGCAAGAAGTGACGCTCTCGCCGGGGCGACCTTGCAGCGCCTGCTAGCGGCGCTACGGGCTGCGGAGGACGCGGCGGAGGCGCTCGTGGAGGCGCTCTCCGTGATCGCGGAGACGGTGGGCCTAGGGCGCGCCTCCCTGCTGCTGTCCACGCCGAGCGGGCGCTCGGTGCTCCTCGTCGCCTCGAGCGAGGAGACGATGCCGCTACGCGTCCCGATCGACCTGGCGCGCCACCCGCGCCTGCGTGAGCTCCTCACGGCCGACGCGCCGGACCTCGTGGCCACGGCGGTGGATCCCGCGCCGGACTCCCTGTTCTCCGAGGTCTCCGGGGAAGCCGCGCGGCCGCTGACGTTCGTGACGCTGCCGCCGGGGGGCGTCCGGGGCGTCCTCGTCGTCGACGCGGGGCAGCCCGACGAGGTGACCGAGCTCCGCGCCATCGCGTGCGCCGCCATGCTCGCGGCCGCCCTCGCGGGCTCGCGCCTCGTCGAGGAGATCCGCGAGCAGACGAACCCGCGCGTGGCCGTCGCGGAGCGTCCTTCGCGCAGCGCGCTCCTCGAGACCTACGCCGAGTTCTTCGACGCCGCCTCCGAGGGCATCTTCGTGGTCGGCGGCGACGGCCGTCTCCTCTTCGTCAACCGCGCCGGCGAGCACGTGACCGGCTGGGCGCGCTCGGGCCTCGCGGGCCGGTCGCTCCTCGAGCTGGTCGCGGAGCCGTATCGCACGCCGGTGCGCCAGCTCGTGCAGCAGGCCGCGTCGGGCACCACGTTCGCGCCCTTCGACGTCGAGCTCGAGACCACGAGCGGCGATCCCGTGGTCGTGTCGATGGCCGCGAGCACGCTCTTTTCGGACACGGGCGCCGCGGTGCTGTCCTTTCGCGACGTGACGATGGAGCGCTCGCTCGAGGACGAGCTGCGGCACACCAAGGAGTTCCTCGAGCGCATCATCGATTCGACGATCGACGCCATCGTCGCGGCCGACATCCTCGGCACCATCATCCTCTTCAACAACGGCGCGGAGCGCATCACGGGCTGGCGCGCCGAGGACGTGGTCGGCCGCATGAGCGTCGAGGGCCTCTACCCGCCGGGCGCGGCGCGCGAGATCATGCGCATGATGCGCGCCGAGGACCGCGGGGGCGTCGGCCGGCTGGAGGCCACGCGGCAGCTCGTCAGCACGGCGTCCGGGCGACCGGTGCCGGTCATGCTCTCGGCGGCCATCGTGTACGAGGAGGGGCGCGAGATCGCGTCCGTCGGGGTGTTCAGCGATCTGCGCGAGCGCCTGTCGATGGAGGCGAGCCTCGTCGAGGTGCGCGAGAAGCTGCAGATCACCGAGCGCCAGGCCCTGGTCGCCGAGCTCGCGGGCACCACCGCGCACGAGCTCAACCAACCGCTGACGTCGATCATGGGCTACGCGGAGCTGCTCAAGCGGCGGTTCGCGCGGGGGCCGCTCGTGACCGACGAGGAGAAGAAGCCCGCGCACGCGGCCATCGACGTGATCCTGCGCGAGGCCGATCGCATGGCCGAGATCGTGCGGAAGATCGGCCAGATCACGCGATACGAGACCAAGCCGTACGTCGGGGAGACGCGCATCCTCGACCTGGAGAAGTCGAGCACGTGACGCGTCGCGCCCCCGCTCCCGGACGCCAGTCGAAGCCGCCGCGCCGCGTCGCGGCCAAGTCCATGCGTCCGCCCGAGGCCGCCGACGTCATCGCGGCGCTGCTCGAGCTGTCGAAGGAGATCTCGTTCGAGATGAGCGAGAGCACGCTCGTCGGGCGGTACGGCGCGGCGCTCACGCGCCTCTTGCCGGGGCGCGCGCTGGCGCTGCGCGTGGTGGACCCGCGCCACCTCGAGCCGACGAGCGAGCACACGACGCGCGAGATCTCGCCCGAGGCGCGGACGGCGCCGCTGTCGTTCAAGCCGAGCGCGCTCGCCAAGATGCGCGTCTCGCCCGAGATCATGCGGTCGGGGCGCATCGCCTCCGAGGCGGTCTACCGGCCGATCTTCCACGACACCGTGCTCGGCTTCTCGGTGCCGCTCGTCGTCAGCGGCGAGCTGCTCGGCGCGCTGCACGTCGAGTACCCGCTCGGGACGAAGGTCGATCTCCCCGGCGCCGACGAGGCGACGATCCTGCCGCTCGCGAACCAGCTCGGCGTGGCCCTGCGCAACGTCAAGCTCGCCGAGGAGACGCTGTACCTGCGCGACTACCAGTCGGCGCTCCTCGACGAGGCGGGCGCGCTCGTGCTGGCCGTGGACCGGCGCCGCCGCGTGACCGTCTGGAACCGCACGCTCGCGCGCCTGTGCGGGTTCTCCGCGCGCGAGGTCGTGGAGAAGGACGTGGCGCGCTGGCTCGGCGACGCGCGGCACGAGCTCGTGCTGGCGCTCGACGATGCGCTCGACGGGCGGCCGCCGGCCACGGTCGAGATCGCGCTGTCCACGCGCTCGGGCGGGCAGGTGCGCGCGGCATGGAACCTCGCGCCGGTGCGCGCGGGAGGGGCGATCGAGTCCGTCATCGCGATCGGGCAGGACCTCACGCAGCTCAAGGCGCTCGAGCGGCAGGTGATCCAGGCCGAGAAGCTCGCGACCCTCGGGCAGATCGCGGCGGGCGTCGTGCACGAGCTCAACAACCCATTGACGTCGATCACCGTGTACGCGGACTTCCTGCTCAAGAAGGCGGAGCGGGGCGGGGCGGAGAGCGGCGACGTGGAGAAGCTCGGGCGCATCGTCGAGGCGTCGAACCGCATGCTGCGCTTCACGCGTGACCTCGTGACCTACGCGCGGCCGAGCGGCGAGGAGCGCGGGGCCGTCTCGCTCGACGACGTCGTGCGCGAGTCCCTCTCGTTCTGCGAGCACGTGCTGGATCGCGCGGCCGCGCACGTCTCCATCACTCTCGGCAGCACGCCGCCCATCCTCGCCAACCGCGCGCAGCTCCAGCAGGTCTTCATCAACCTTTTCACGAACGCGGCGCAGGCGCTGCCGAAGAAGGGCGGCGAGGTCCGCATCGAGACGCGCCGAGAGCACGACACGGTGCGGGTCACCGTCGGCGACCAGGGCAAGGGGATCTCGCCGCGCGACCTGCCGCACGTGTTCGAGCCGTTCTTCACGACCAAGGAGCCGGGGCGCGGTACGGGCCTCGGCCTCTCCATCGTGCGGCGCATCGTCGAGGGCCACGGCGGACGCGTGACCGCGTCGAGCGAGCCGGGGCAGGGCAGCGAGTTCGTGCTCCTGTTCCCCATCGAGCACCGAGACGGGCTCTGATCGTGCTGTCAGGGCGTCGCGCTAACCTGCTCGTTCGCTAGGAGGATGTCGTGAAGGCCGAGCAGCTGCTCGAGGAGCTCGAGAACGCGGCGGAGAAGGTGGGGGTCAAGGTCACGTACGAGACGCTGGGTCCGGAGTCCGGCCAGGGCGGCCTGTGCAAGGTCAAGGGGACCTGGCGCCTCCTGGTCGATCGGCGGGCGCCGGCGAACGAGCGCGCGGTGGTGATCGCGCGCGGCCTGGCGAGCTTCGACCTCGATGCCGTGTTCCTGCACGAGAAGGCGCGCGAGTTCGTCGCCAAGTTCCGGAGGTCCGCTGCTGCGCCGGCGGACGAGCCGCGCCCCGAGCCCTGACGCGGATCCCGCCCGCGTTCGGGTGTTGCTCGAGGAGCCCATCGAAGCACCGGACCTTCCGCGATTCGATTGGGCTCGGACCAGGCTGTCGGGCTGTCCCTGGTTCCCTTGGCCTGAGCGCGTCCGCCAAAGCGAGCGTAGCGAGCGTGGTGTCGCCGCAGGCCGTGCCGCATGTTGACGTTGCGCGCCTTCGGCGCGACCGACACGGGCCACACGAAGGCCGGAGGCCGAAGTGGGGGGAAACACAGCTCAGCCGCGAGTTGCTCGAGGTGCCCATCGAAGTCCCGGAGCTCCCGCGATTCGATGTGGGTTCGGACCAGGAGCCTGTCCCTGAAGTCCGCCGTCTGCGAGGCGAGCGTCAGCGAGCCGCAAGGGGCCGCGAGCGAAGACGCAGGGAGGGGGGCCCAGTTGAGCTTTGCTCAACTGGGGGAGGGGCGGCGCGCCCCTCCTGGTGGCCGGCTTCTAGCCGGCCACTCGTAGACTAAGCCCAGCGCTCGCGTGAGTTGATCCCACGAGCCTAGCTTGCGAACCAAGCGGAGCCCGAGCCCAGCTTGGGAAGCAAGCGGAGCCCGAGCCCGTTCCGGATCCGATCGGGCTCGGGCTCGGGCTCGGGACGGTATCGACCGAGGTGAGCCTTGGGTTTAGTGCCTCGACCGGGGCGTAGTGATTCGCGCCGGCGCGTTCGAGCCGAGCGCAGCGAGGCGCAAGGGCGTAGCGAGCGCAGCGAGCGAAGACGTAGGTTAGGGGGCCCGACCGGGCTTTGCCCGGGCGGGGGAAGGGCAGCGTGCCCGCTGCGCAGACCTCCAGGCAAGGGGCTTGCGACGGCACCCAAGTGTGCACGGCACGGAGCTGTAGGGGGTCGGCGGTGGCCGGCTTCC
>CAZQJC010000253.1:0-66519 GCA_964593795.1 uncultured Myxococcales bacterium
ATCGGCGGGTCCTAAGGGTTTCCTCACCCGACGGGAGAGGGGCGACTGACCGCGGTGGACGCCACGACGGGGTGAGGCCGGGCGTGGTGTTAGGGGCCAGAAGAATCGATCGCTTGGGCATCGCTCCCGCCCTATCCATGCGCCTTAGCGGATGTGTAGAATCATGAGCGGCTCCTATACTGCGGTGATGGGTGACAGCTGGATCCTCCTGCGCGGGCTCACGCGCGAGGCGGCGCACTGGGGAGACTTCGTGCCGGCGCTCGCAGACGCGATGCCGGGCGCGGAGCTCGTCACTGTCGATCTGCCGGGCGCGGGGCGGTCGGCCGAGGCGTGGCCGCCGACCATCGCGGAGGCGATGGAGCTCGTGCGCGCGGAGGCGAACCGGCGTGCGACCGGGGCGCGGCGCTTCGTCTTCGGCGTCTCGCTCGGCGGCATGATCACGATGGAGTGGGCGGCGCGGCACCCGGGCGAGCTCGGCGGCGTGGTCGTCGGCGCCTCGAGCGCGCGCGATGTCGCTCCGGTGTGGCGGCGGATGCGGCCGCGGGCGCTGGCCAGGCTCGCGCTCGGTGCGATGAAGCGCGACGTCGCCGCGCGCGAGGGCGCCGTCGTGCGCGTCGTGACGAACCGCGAGGACCGCTGGGAGGAGACCACCCGCCGCTGGGCGGAGATCCAGCGCGCGCGCCCGATGGCGGCCGCGACCGCGCGCGGCCAGATCCTCGCGGGGGCCCGGTACCGCGCCCCGGCGCAGCTCGGCGTGCCGGCGCTGTTCCTGGTGGGCCTCGGCGACAGGCTCGTGCACCCGGACTGCTCGCGCGCGCTCGCCGCCCGCTACGGCGCGCCGCTCTCGGAGCACCCGAGCGCCGGCCACGACCTCACCACCGACGCCGGCGACTGGGTCGTGGAGGAGCTCGTGCGCTTCCGCACGGCCCTCGGGTGAAGGAGCGGGCCTGGCACCGGGGCTGCATGGCTCCGGGGGCATGTCCTCCCCTCGACGATTCGCCACGGCCGCCACGTTCCTTGTCGCGCTCCTCCTCGGGGGCACGCGCGTCGCGCATTCCGAGCCCAAACAAGGAGACTTCGAGCTCCGCCTCGGCAACACCAGCTCGGGCCTCCTCGGCACGCTGAGCCCGAGCGGCCTCGAGAGCGTCCGGCCCTCGAGCGGCAGCTCTCTGACGCTCTTCGGCATCAACACCGGGTTCGGCTACTTCGTGAGCGACCAGATCGAGCTCGGCCTGCAGCTCGACCTCGGGTACATCGACGACGGCTCGAGCCAGACGATGTTCGGCTTCGCGCCCTTCCTCAAGGCGCTGTTCGTCAAGGAACGGCTCGGCTTCTACTTCCACGTCGCACCGGGCCTCGCGCACGTGTCGGGCAGCGGCGGCAGCGGCCAGAGCGCGCTCGATCTCAACGTCGGCCTCGGCCTCGAGGCGTTCGTGACGCCGCACTGGTCGATCCGCGTGGGCCCGAAGTACGAGCTCATCAAGGGCAGCGGCGACGTGACCCACGTCGTCGGCGCGAGCTGGGGCATCAGCGCGTACTTCTGATCAGGCGGTGGCGCGACCCGCGAGCGCCGCGGTGATCGCGCTCGTGGCCTCGAGGGCGGTGCGCGCCGCGAGGTCGTGCGCCACTGCGGCGCCGGCGAGCTGGTCGCGCTCCGCCTCCAGGGCGCGCAGCCGCTCGGGCGCGTCGCCATCGCCGAGCGCCGCCTGCGTCCGCGCCTGGTCCACCTCGGCCGCGAGGCGCGACCGCGAGCGCCCCGCCAGGAACGCGGCGTGCGTGTCGAGGTCGGCGGCCGCGGTCAGGGCGCGATCGAGCAGGGGCAAGATCTCGAGCCCCACATCGCCCCGCTCGTCGGGGGCGGACAGCCCCGGCGCCGCCCGCCGGATCGCCTCGGCCGCGAGCCCCCGCGCACGCTCGCCGCGCAAGGCCCCGAGGCGCGCCCGGATCCCCGCGTGCTGCCTCGCCAGCGCGCGCTGCGCCGAGCGGACGCGCGTCCCGAGCAGCGCCGGCCGTCGGTAGGAGGCGCAAAGGCCGATCGCGAGCGCGCCGAGGATCGCCGCCGAGAGCCAGCCGCTGGCGTGCGTCGCCGCGAGCAGCTGCGCGCACAGGCCCACCGCGACGACGTGCACCGCGCCGGCCTTGACCACCCGGGGCCAGGGCTCCTCGGAGACGCGGAGGCCGGCGTCCACGAGGCGATGCGCCCGCGACACGTGCGCCGTGCAGCCCGCTTGCTTCGCGCCGGCGGCGAGGAGCTCGGCCGCCGCGCGCGAGACGCCCACCGCGAGGACGGCATTCGGCTGCGCGAGCCGCCGCCGCAGGCGGCCCGGGGGGACGAGGAGGGCGAGGCGGTGCCGCCCCAGCAGCCAGCGCGCGCAACGCTCCGCGTCGGGCACGCTCGAGAGCTCGATCGAGAACGGGCCGCGCTCGAGCTCCCACGAGGCGTCCTGCCCGCAGCCGGGGCAGAACGGCAGATCGCTGACAAGCAGGCTGTGGCAACGCGCGCAGGGCAGGCGCGTCCGCACGCCGGCGCGCGTCGTCGTGCGCTGCGAGAGCGATCGCGCGAGCTCGCCCGCGGTCGCGAAGCGGTCCTCCGGGCGCGGCGCGACGGCGCGCGCCACGAGCTCGTCGAGGGCCGGCGGAAGGCCGGGGCGGAGCGACGACGCGCGCGGTGGCTCCTCGTCGGTGGCGAGCGCGAGCTCGGCGACGGTGGCCTGCAGCCGCGGCGGCCGGCCGGTCAGCATCTCGAACAGCACGACGCCGAGCGAGTAGAGGTCGGCGCGCGCGTCGTGGAGCGACGACGCGAACGCCTCGGGCGCGAGGTACTGCGGCGAGCCCATCACCGCGCCGGTGTGCGTGAGGTTCGCGGCCGCGCCGAACCACGCCACGCCGAAGTCGAGGATGACGGGCCCGCGCACCGGGTGCAGCACCACGTTGTCGGGCTTGAGATCGCGGTGCAGGACGCCCGCGTCGTGGCAGGCGCCGAGCGCCAGCGCGAGGCCGCGCGCGATCTCGACGGCCTCGGCGGCGGGCAGGCGGCCCTGCGCGAGGCGCTGGCCGAGCGACTCCCCCTCGACGAGCTCGAGGGCCAGGAGCTCGAGCTCGCCGTCGGTGTGCAGGCCGAAGGCGCGTGCGACGCCCGGGTGATCGATGCGCGCGAGGACCTCGAGCTCGCGCTCGAAGCGCAGGCGCCCCACGGGGTCCGCGCCGCGCAGGGGATCGAGCACCTTGAGCGCGACGTCGACGCCGAGCACGTCGTCGTGCGCGCGGTACACGGTGGCGCTCGCGCCCTCGCCGAGCCGTTCCACCACGGTGAAGCGATCGGCGAGCCGCGTGCCGGCGGGCAGGTCGGAGGCCAGCCGCGGGGTCATCGGCCGCGCGCCCGGCTCGCCCACGCGAGCGCCGCCTGCGCCTCGAGGCGGCCCTCGAGCGCGAGGAAGTCGAAGCGTGCCTGCTGATCGGGATCGGTCTCGAGCAGGCACCGCGCAAGCAGCGAGGCGTCCGCGCGGCGCTCGCCCGATCGGCGATCGAGCTCCTCGAGCTGGGCCTCGAGCGCGGCGAGGGCGCCCTCGGGAAGCAGCGGCGCGAGCTCCGCGGCGCGGCGCGCGCCCGCGGCGACGAAGGCGTCGGTGTGCGGCGGCCGAGGCAGCGCGGCCGCGACGGCCCCGCGCGTGCGGGCGGGCACGGTGCGCGCGCCGAGCCGCCCGAAGAGCGCCGGATCGAGCTCGGCGAAGGTGCGCGCGGCCTCGCGCCGGATGCGCCGGTGGCGCCGGAGGACGACGAGGGACGCGGCGAGGATCGCGACGCCGGGGAACGCGACCACGATCTCGCCCGAGGCCCACGCGCGCGACACCGGCGCCAGGAGGTCCGAGCCGAAGAAGGGAGCGACGAGCGTCAGGTCCGCCGTCGCGCGGCTCCCGCCGAGGCCGAACCAGTCGAACGCGTGGCCGATCGCCATGAGCTCGAAGATCCCGAGGACCCACAGCGTGACGAAGATGTAGATGCCGTCGATCTCGGCGGGCCTGCCTCGCCCTTCTCCCAGGTCGCGCGGCGACGACGCCTCGCCGGCCTGGCGGACCTTGACCCAGAAGGAGGCCTCGGGCGACGAGAGGCCCGGCGCGCGCTGGTAGGCGCACCGGGCGAGGAGCACGAGCGCGACCAGCATCGCGCCGCCCATGGAGATCGGCCCGAGCGCTCCGTTGCGGCCGAAGGTCATCGGGATGGGCGCGCTGCCGCAGCCGAGGATCGCGGACGACAGCCACAGGCCTGCGAGCGCGAGCCCGCCCATCGCGAGGAGGTCGAGCGCCGGCGCGAGGGGCTTGCGCTCGCCCGGGCCGAGGACGCCCGCGGCGGCCTGGCGCATCCTGAGCGCCCGCTCGAGGAGGAACGGCGCCGCGAGCAGGACGCCCGAGGGGCTGCCGGCGAAGAAGGCGAGCACGCCGAACAGGCCACCTATCAGGGCGAGGAGCCGGAACCACGCGCCCGGGTCCGTCACCACCTCCGTGCGCGCGCCCACCTGGGCGAGCTGCCCCACCACGCGGTCGGCGGCCGTGCGCGAGACGAAGGACACGTAGCGCTCGGGACCGTCGGAGAGCGCCGCGCAGCGCTCTGCGAGCGCGAGGCGCGCGTCGGGCCCCGCGTGCTCCGGGAACAGCGTCGCCACGTGCTCGACGAACGGCGCGGCGTCGGCGACCCCGCGCAGGTTCACGTGCCACGGCCCCGGCTCGTAGGAGAACGGCACGGCGCCGCACGCGGGGCACGTCGTGCTCTCCGGCGGGATCGGCGCCAGGCACGCCAGGCACGGCGGCCGGCAGGAGCGACGCGCCGCCCACGCTTGCGCGACCTCCGGGTGATCGAGCGCGACGAGCGCGGCGGCGGTGCTCGCGGGGCGATCGTCGGGCGAGCGCGCAAGGCAGCGATCGACGAGCGTCGCGAGGCCGAGCGGCGTGTCGGGCGCGAGCGAGCGCACGGGCGGCGCGTCCTCGCGGGTGCGCAGGCCGGCGAGCTCCGCGAGGCTGTCGGCCTGCTGCGGCGGCCGCCCGGTGAGCGCCTCGAAGAGCGTCGCCCCGAGGCCATAGAGGTCGACGCGCGGGTCGTAGACGGGACCGGCGAAGAGCTCGGGCGCCATGTACTCGGGCGTGCCCACGGTGGTGCCGGTGACCGTCAGCGCGGAGGCCGCGTCGAGGCGCGCGGAGCCGAAGTCGAGCAGCACGACGCGCCCCTCGGGCGCGAGGCGGACGTTCTGCGGCTTGAGGTCGCGGTGCACGATGCCCGAGCCGTGCACGAGCGCGAGCACGTCGAGGAGCGCGCGCGCGATGGCGAGGACCTCGCCCGGGGGCAGCCGGCCGAGGCGCGTCACGCGCTCCTTGAGGTCCTCACCGGGCACGAGCTCGAGGACGAGCGTCGGATCGCCGTCCCAGCGGAAGACGTCATAGACGGGCACGAGCGCGCGGTGGCGCAGCCGGCCGAGCGCGTCGAGCTCGCGCCGCAGCCGCGCGAGCGCCTCGGCGCTGCGCACGAGGTGCCGGTGCAGGCGCTTGAGCGCGACCTCACGGCCGCTCGCGAGCTCCGTGGCGCGGTAGACGTGGCTCGTGGCGCCCCGTCCGATGAGCTCGACCCCGGAAAACCCCTCGGGCGCTCTGGTCTCCAACCGCCCCCTCCTGCTGTAAGCCTAGCAAGCCGCCGCGCGTCGGCCAGGCGGGTCGGCCTACGGGCTACGGGCTACGCCGAGCCCAGATCCGGCTGAAGCCTGAAGCCTGAGAGGGTTGATCGAAACAAGCGCAGTGCTGCGAGACGGGTACGGAAACCGTGACGGGACCGGTTCCGGTTCCGGTTCCGCCTCGGGAGCGGCACCCGGCATCCGGGATCGGTCGCCGGCATCCGGGATCGGTCGCCGGCACCCGGCATCCGGGATCGGTCGCGTCCCTGGTTCGGTGGGCCTGAGAGCGTCCGCCAAAGCGAGCGAAGCGAGCGTGGTGCCGCCGCAGGCTTTGCCGAGGACGGCACGGGGCCCCACGCAGCGCGGAGCGCGGAGTGGGGGGCAACACAGCTCAGCCGCGAGTTGCCCGAGGTGTGCATCGAAGCACCGGAGCACGCGCGGATCGATGTGGGTGCGAACTAGGGCGAGGGGCGCTCGAGGCGCAGCACGAACGCGTCGAGCTCGCGCGGGCGCGCGGTGCCGTCGGGCTCGCGCGGCGTCTGCGACCACGCGAGATCCAGGCCGCCCGTGTGCACGTCTCCGCCGAACGCGCCGCCCGCGAAGACGTGGCCCTCACGGCCGGACACGTGGATGGGCGTCGTGACGTCCCCCTCGTCGCCGTCGCCGCCGAAGTGGAACGCATCGAGCGGCACGCCGTCGGCCGCGCGCGCGCTCGCGACGAAGCAATCGCGGCCCCCCGCCGGCGAGAGCATGGTCGCGCCGAGGACGAAGCCGTCGGTGAAGCAGCCACCGAGCGAGAGCGTGCTCGCGCCGAGGCCCGACGCGCTCGACAGGAACTGCTCGCCCGGCCCGCCGTAGAGCTGCACCCAGGCCGCCACGGGCCCGACCGGCGACATCGACAGGAGAAAGCCGTCCATTCCGTCCGCGGTGACGGCTGCGCGGCCCGGCACGCGGAGCTCGCCCTCGAGCTGCCCCGCCACGATGACGTCGTCGCCGAAGCGCACGTGGACGCTCCGTGGGACGGTGCCGGCCCCGGTGCCGAAGCGCGCGGCCCACGTGGCGGTGCCGTCGGGCTCGAAGCGCGCGAGGTAGCCGTACGTGGTGCCCATGATCGGGAGGTCGCCGAAGCGCACGGGATCTCCCTCCGCCACGCCGGTCACGAACACGGCGCCCGACTGCGGGTCCCACGCGACCGACCAGGGCACGTCGTTGCCGCGGCCGCCGCCGAGCACCCTGGCCCACTGCGGAGCACCCGCGCGGCCGAGCTTGGCGAGAAAGCCGCTCGTGACGACGGGGCTCCCCGAGGAGATCGTCGCGGGCCCGAACGCGAGGTCGCCCTGGAACACGCCGACCGCGTAGACGTCGCCCGCGGACGTCACGGCGACCGCACGCACCGAGTCCTTGCCATCACCGCCGATGGGCGAGGCCCACACGAGGTGCCCGTCGGGATCGAAGCGGAGGACGAGGCCGTCGGCGCCACGCGTGGTGAAGTCCGCGATGCCGGCGGCGACGAAGTGGCCCTCGACGCGGCCCCCGGCCACGACGCCCCGCTGCGGCGCCTCGGCGACGCTCGTGATCACGTTGATGCCGTCCGCGTAGCCGAACGTCCAGAGCCACCTGAGCGCGCCCTGCTGCGAGAGCTTGGCCACCCACGCGTCGCTGGTGCCGATCGCCGAGCGCGCGTCACCGATGAAGCGCGTGCCGTTCGAGTAGGCCCCGCCCGCGAGGAGGTCGCCGTCGTAGTCGTCGAACACGCTCGCCGTCCACTCGGCCTCGCCGGTGCCGAAGCCATGCGCCCAGCCGAGCCGCCACGTCGCGCCCGACGGGCCCGCGTCGGCGGCCCCCACGCCGCCACTGCCCGCGGTGCCCCCGTCGCGCGGGCCGGCGCCGCCCGTGCCCCGTGCGTCGGAGCGCGGACCGTCGCCGGGGGACGGCCGGCCGGCGTCGAGCGGGGCATCCATCGAGCCCGCGAGGAGCTGACAGCCGGTCAGAGATCCGAACAGGGCCACGCGCCACACGCCCAGCACATGGCCAGCGTATCACCACGCTGGGCTCTGATTTCGATGGCTTGCGGCAGGCGATGCGGCGCTCATGGCAGAGTCACGCTCACCGGGGCCCCGACCCCATACCTGCCGCGGCGCGTAAGAAAAGTCCTTGACGCATCGCGTGACGTCGCGCTAAGAACTCCTCCGATGGTGCAAGACCCTGTGCAGCAGGTCGGTTCGAGCATCGCGGCGCTCCTCCGCGACCTGCTCCCGATCGAGCGCGCGGCGGTCAAGGCCGTCCTCGTCGTCGTAGGCGTAGCGCCGGTCCTCGGCCTGATCGGGCTTATTAGCCTTATTGGGTCCAGGTGCGGACCGCCTGCCTAGTCGCCCACGAGCGAACGCAGCGCGAAGCCCCGCACCGGAAAGACGGTCGCGGGGCTTTTTCGTTTTCGGAGCCCGGACATTCGACAGAGCCCTGGAGGACGCGTGAACGGAGACAGACATCGTGAAGAGTGACCTGCTCAAGAAGGGGCGCGATCGCGCGCCGGCGCGCGCGATGCTCAAGGGCACGGGGCTGTCGGACGCGGACCTCGAGCGGCCGCTCGTCGCCGTGGTCAGCACCTTCACCGACGTGATGCCGTGCAACATGCACCTGCGCACGCTCGCGGCCGACGCCAAGGCCGGCGTGCGCGACGCGGGCGGCACGCCGATCGAGTTCAACACCATCGCGGTCTCGGACGGCATCTCGATGGGCACCGACGGCATGAAGGCGTCGCTGGTGTCGCGCGAGGTGATCGCGGACTCGATCGAGCTCGCGGTGGCGGGGCACCTGTTCGACGCGATGGTGGTGCTCGTCGGGTGCGACAAGACGATCCCGGCCGCGGCGATGGCGGCGGCGCGGCTCGACGTGCCGACCGTGATCCTCTACGGCGGGCCGATCGCGCCGGGGCGCTTCCAGGGACGCGACGTGACCATCCAGGACGTCTTCGAGGGCGTGGGCGCGGCCGCGGCGGGCAAGATGACGGACGCGGAGCTCTGCGAGCTCGAGGACAAGGCGTGCCCGGGCGCGGGCGCGTGCGGCGGGCAGTTCACCGCCAACACGATGTCCCTCGTCATGACGCTCCTCGGCCTCTCGCCGATGGGCGCCAATGACGTGCCCGCGACGCACCCCGACAAGGCGCGCGTGGCGCGCGATTGCGGCGCGCTCGTGATGGAGCTCCTCAAGCGAGGCGACACGGCGCGGAAGTTCCTCACGCGCGCGTCGATCGAAAACGCCATTGCCGGCGCGGCGGCGACGGCGGGCTCGACCAATGCGGTCCTGCACCTGCTGGCCATCGCGCACGAGGCCGAGGTGCCGCTCCAGATCGACGACTTCGATCCGGTCAGCGCGCGGACGCCGGTCATCACCGACCTCAAGCCGGGCGGGCGCTTCACCGCCGTGGACATGCACCGCGCAGGCGGCGCGGGCCTCGTGGCCCGGCGGCTCTTCGAGGCGGGCCTGCTGCAGGACACGCCCACGGTGACGGGCCGCTCGCTCGCGGAGGAGGCCAGGCGCGCGGTGGAGGCGCCGGGGCAGGAGGTCGTGTGGCCGGTGGCGCGCGCGCTCAAGCCGCGCGGCGGCTTCGCGATCCTTCGCGGGTCGCTCGCGCCCGAGGGCTGCGTGGTCAAGCTCGCGGGCCACGACCGCATGCGCCACGAGGGCCCGGCGCGCGTGTTCGACGGCGAGGAGGCGGCGTTCCTCGCGGTGCAGCGCCGGCAGATCGTGGCGGGCGACGTGGTCGTCATCCGCTACGAGGGGCCCGCGGGCGGCCCCGGCATGCGGGAGATGCTCGCGGTCACGGCCGCATTGACGGGCCAGGGGCTCGGCGACTCGGTGGCGCTCCTGACCGACGGGCGCTTCTCGGGCGCGACGCACGGCTTCATGGTCGGCCACGTCTCGCCCGAGGCCGCGCGCGGCGGGCCGATCGCGCTCGTCGAGGAGGGCGACCGCATCGTGTTCGACGTGGAGGCGCGCCGTCTCGACGTGCTCGCGCACCTCGAGACGCGCCAGCCGCACACGCGGCCTCCCGGCAAGGCTCACCGGGGCGTGCTCGGCAAGTACGCGCTGCTCGTGTCCTCCGCGTCCGCCGGCGCGGTCACCACCGGACCCATGACCACGCGTGACGCAATGGAGACCAAATGACGCTAAAGCGCACCGGTTCGCAGATCCTGTGGGAGACGCTGGTCAAGGAGGGCGTCGAGGTCGTCTTCGGCTACCCGGGCGGCGCCATCATGCCCGCGTACGACGCGATGTTGCAGTACCCGATCCACCACGTGCTCGTGCGCCACGAGCAGGGCGCCGCGCACATGGCGGACGGCTACGCGCGGGCGTCGGGGGGCGTCGGCGTCTGCGTCGCGACGAGCGGCCCGGGGGCGACGAACCTCGTGACGGGCATCGCGACGGCGATGCTCGACTCGGTGCCGATCGTCTGCATCACCGGGCAGGTGTCGTCGCCCTTGCTGGGCTCCGACGCCTTCCAGGAGACCGACATCACGGGCGTCACGCTCCCCATCACCAAGCACAATTACCTCGTGACCCGGGCCGAGGAGATCGGTCCCACGATCCGCGAGGCGTTCTACGTCGCGCGCTCCGGGCGGCCGGGGCCCGTGCTGGTCGACATCTGCAAGGACGCGCAGCAGCAGACGATCGACTGGGCGCCGGACGACACGCCGGTCAAGCTGCCGGGTTACCGGCCGGAGCACCGGCCGACGAACATCGAGCTCGAAAAGGCCCTCGATCTGATCTCGCGCGCGGAGCGGCCGATCATACTGGCGGGCCACGGCATCGTGAAGTCGGGCGCGACGCCGCTCCTCATGGCGCTCGCGGAGCGGGCGGACATCCCGGTGGCCTCGACGCTGCTCGGCATCGGCGGGTTTCCGGCGACGCACCCGCTGTCGCTCGGCATGATGGGCATGCACGGCGAGGCGTGGGTCAACACCGCCATCCAGGAGGCGGACCTGCTCATCGCGCTCGGCATGCGCTTCGACGACCGCGTGACGGGCAACCTGCGCACGTACGCCCAGAAGGCGCGCAAGATCCACTGCGAGGTCGATCCGTCGGAGGTCGGCAAGAACGTCAAGGTGGACGTGGCGCTCGTCGGAGACGTGCGCGAGACGCTGCAGGCGCTCCTGCCGAGCGTCAAGCCCAAGCGCCACGAGCCCTGGCGCGGCCGCATCGACGAGCTCAAGGGCGACTCGGCGGTGCGCGACATCCAGTACCTGCCGCCGTCGAACAAGCTCTTCGCGGCGCACGTCATCAATGACCTCTGGCGATTGACCGGCGGCGACGCGCTCGTCGTCACGGACGTCGGCCAGCACCAGATGTGGGAGGCGCAGTACTACAAGCACGACAAGCCGCGGCGGCTCATCACCTCGGGCGGCCTCGGCACGATGGGCTTCGCATTGCCGGCCGCCATCGGCGCGCGATTTGCGCGCAAGCACGACGAGATCTGGGTCATCGCCGGAGACGGCGGATTCCAGATGACGGCGTGCGAGCTGTCCACCGCGGCGCAGGAGGGGCTCAAGGTCAACATCTGCATCATCAACAACGGATTCCTCGGGATGGTGCGGCAATGGCAGGAGTTCTTCTACGGCGGTCGCTACGCGGCTACGCCGATGCGGAGCCCCGACTTCGTCAAGCTCGCCGAGGCGCACGGTCTTTGCGGCATCCGCGTGGAGAAGCGCGAGGACGTCGAGGCCGCGGTCAAGCGCGCGCAGGGCGAGGCGGGCACCGTGCTCATCGACTTCCGGGTGGAGCAGGAAGACAGCGTGTATCCGATGGTGCCAGCGGGCGCGGACCTGCACGACATGATCCGAAGGCCCATCCCGTCGCCCGGACATCTGTACGAAACAGGGAAAGACCCATGATGCGCCGCGAGAACAGGCGACAGGCGACAGGCGACTTGCACCGATACGGAGGATGGCAATGACCGGCAGGAGGACGTTCGTCGCTTACGTCGAGGACAAGGTCGGCGTGCTCAATCGCGTCGTGTCGCTGTTCCGGCGGCGCGGCTACAACATCGACTCGCTCACGGTGGGGCAGACGGAGCGCGAGGGCGTCTCGCGCGTGACGGTCGTGCTGCGCGCGGACGACGACACGGCCAAGCGCATGGTCGCCAACCTCTACAAGCTCGTCAACGTCCTGCGCGTGGACGAGCTCCACGAGGCGGCCGTCGTGCGCGAGCTCGCGCTCATCAAGGTGGGCGTCGGCCCGGCGGAGCGCGGGCAGGTGCTGCAGCTCTGCGACGTGTTCCGCGCGCGGCCGGTGGACATCTCGCCCGAAGCCATCGTCATCGAGATCAGCGGCTCCCAGGACAAGATCGCAGGGCTCGTCGCCGTGCTGCGTCCGTTCGGCATCCAGGAGATGGTGCGCACCGGCGCCATCGCAATGACCCGCGGGGCGACCCCCGCCACGAAGGAGGAAGATCAATGGCTACCATCTACTACGATCGCGACGCAGACCTCGGCCTGATCCGCGGCAAGAAGGTCGCGATCGTCGGCTACGGCTCGCAGGGGCACGCCCATGCGCTGAACCTCAAGGAGTCGGGCGTGGCCGTGAAGGTGGGCCTGCACGCCGGGTCGAAGAGCCGCGCCAAGGCGACCGCCGCGGGCCTCGACGTCGCGAGCGTGGCCGACGCGGCCGCGTGGGCCGACGTCATCATGATCCTGGCGCCGGACACGTCGCAGCCGAAGATCTACCGTGAGGAGATCGCGCCGCACCTGTCGGCCGGCAAGACGCTCATGTTCGCGCACGGCTTCAACATCCGCTACGGCACGATCGCGCCGCCCAAGGACGTGGACGTGAGCCTCATCGCGCCCAAGAGCCCGGGCCACCGCGTGCGCGAGACGTACCAGGAGGGCGGCGGCACGCCGGCCTTGCTCGCGGTGCACCAGGACGCGAGCGGCAAGGCGAAAGCATTCGCCCTGGCGTATGCGTGCGGGCTCGGCTGCACGCGCGCCGGCGTCCTCGAGACGACGTTCGCGGAGGAGACGGAGACCGACCTCTTCGGCGAGCAGGCCGTCCTCTGCGGCGGCGTCAGCGAGCTCGTCAAGGCGGGCTTCCAGACGCTGTGCGACGCGGGCTACCAGCCGGAGGTCGCGTACTTCGAGTGCATGCACGAGCTCAAGCTCATCGTGGACCTCATGTACCGGGGCGGCCTCAACTACATGCGGTATTCGGTCAGCGACACGGCCGAGTGGGGCGACTACGTGGCGGGGCCGAAGGTCGTCGGGGCGGAGTCGCGCGCGGCGATGCAGAAGCTGCTCGCGGCGATCCGCGACGGGTCCTTCGCCAAGGACTGGATCGCGGAGAACGAGCAGGGACGGCCGCGCTTCGAGGCCAAGCGTCAGGCGGAGCGCGAGCAGCCGATCGAGCGGGTCGGCGCGCAGCTGCGCAAGATGATGCCGTTCCTCAATCCGGTGACGATCAAGCCAGGGGATTGACCGGCCAGAGGCTTCAGGCTTCAGGCTTCAGGCTTCAGCCGGATTCTGAGATGCGGAGACGTTCATGAGCGATTGCGAACGCAGGGTCGGCGAGATTGGCGCGCACCACGGGCTCGGGATCGAGCGAGACGAATCGGTCTGCGCTCCGACTCCGGGCCTGAAGCCTGGAGCCCGAAGCCTGAAGCCGGGCGCGCGGAGAGCGCAATGAGCACCGACGATTACGTAAGGATCTTCGACACGACGCTGCGGGACGGCGAGCAGTCGCCCGGGGCGTCGATGACGACGCCGCAAAAGCTCGAGGTGGCGTGGGCGCTGTCGCGGCTCGGGGTGGACGTCATCGAGGCGGGCTTTCCGGCGGCGTCACCGGACGACTTCGCGGCGGTGCGGGCGATCGCGGAGTCCGTGGGGACCGAGGTGCCGGCGGGGCGGCCGGCCGCCGAGCCCCCGGTGATCTGCGCGCTCGCGCGGGCCACCACGGCCGACATCGAGCGGGCCTTCGAGGCCCTGCGCCCCGCGAAGCACCCGCGCATCCACACGTTCCTCGCCACGAGCGACCTGCACATGCGGGCCAAGCTGCGCATGTCGCGGGAGCAGGTGCTCGAGCGCGTGGCGGAGATGGTCGCGTTCGCGCGGGCGCACTGCGCGGACGTGGAGTTCTCGCCCGAGGACGCCGGGCGAAGCGAGCCGGAGTTCCTCTGGCGCGTGCTCGACCTCGCCGTGCGGGCGGGCGCGACGACGCTCAACATCCCCGACACGGTGGGCTACACGACGCCGGAGGAGTTCGGGGCGCTCATCGCCGGCATCCGCGCCAACGTGCCCGGCGTCGAGCGGGTCGTGATCTCGGTGCATTGCCACGACGACCTCGGCCTCGCCGTGGCCAATTCGCTGGCGGGGCTGCGCAATGGAGCGCGGCAGGCGGAGGTGACCATCAACGGCATCGGCGAGCGCGCGGGAAACTCCTCGCTCGAGGAGCTCGTGATGGCGCTCCGCACGCGGGCGCGCATGATCGGCCTGCGGACCGGGATCGACGCCACGCAGCTCGTGCCGACGAGCCGCCTCGTCTCCGCGTGCACCGGCATCGTGGTGCAGCCGAACAAGGCGATCGTGGGCGCCAACGCGTTCGCGCACGAGAGCGGCATCCACCAGGACGGCATGCTCAAGCACGCCGAGACCTACGAGATCATGCGCCCCGAGGACGTGGGCGCTTCGCACACGAACCTCGTCCTCGGCAAGCACTCGGGGCGCGCGGCGCTGCTCGCGCGGCTCGAGACGCTCGGCCGGCGGCTCGCGCCCGAGGCCGTGGACCGCACGTTCGCGCGCTTCAAGGACCTCGCGGACAAGAAGAAGCACGTCACCGACTTCGACCTCGAGGCCCTCGTGCAGGACGAGCTCGGCGTGTCGGCGCCGGCGTACTCGTTCGTCGCCCTGGAGGTGCGGTGCGGGACGGGCGGGCCGTCGCAGGCGCGGCTCGAGCTCGTCGGGCCGGGCGGCGCGAAGGTGGCCGAGGCCCAGGGCGCGGGCCCGGTGGACGCCGCGTTCAAGGCGGTCGATCAGCTGGTGGGCGTCTCGGCGACGCTCGTCGAGTACCGCGTGCAGGCCGTGACGGCCGGCATCGACGCGGTCGGCGAGGTCGCCGTGCGCGTGCGCGCGGGCAACGGCGCCGCGCTGCACCCGCAGCGCGATGGCCTCCCGCGCAGCTTCCACGGCCACGGCGCCGACACGGACATCGTGGTCGCGAGCGTCAAGGCGTACTTGCAGGCACTGAATGGCCTCTGCGCAGCGGCGCCGGGCTCGGAGGGCGACGATGCCGCGCACGCTGTTTGAGAAGATCTGGCAGGGCCACGTGGTCGCGGAGGAGCCGGGCTGCCCGGCCATCCTCTACGTGGACCTGCACCTCGTGCACGAGGTGACCTCGCCGCAGGCGTTCGCGGGGCTCGAGGCGCGAGGCCTCAAGGTGCGGCGGCCCGAGCGCACGGTGGCGACGATGGATCACTCGATCCCGACCGTGCCGGGCGGGCTCGCGGTCATCGACGATCAGGCGCGGGCGCAGCTCGACCGGCTGTCCTCGAACTGCAAGGCGCACGGCGTGCAGCTCCACGCGGTCGGCGACGCCGCGCAGGGCATCGTGCACGTGATGGGGCCGGAGCTGGGCCTGTCGCAGCCGGGCATGACCATCGTATGCGGGGACTCGCATACGTCCACCCACGGGGCGTTCGGCGCGCTCGCGTTCGGCATCGGCACGAGCGAGGTCGAGCACGTGCTCGCGACACAGTGCCTCCTGCAGCGGCGGCCGAGGACGCTCGAGGTGCGGTTCGAGGGCGCGGCCAAGAGGGGCGTGACGGCCAAGGATCTCGTCCTCGCGATGATCGCGCAGATCGGCGTCGGCGGAGGCACGGGCTACGTCATCGAGTACACGGGGCCGGCCGTGCGCGCGCTCGACATGGAGGGCTGCATGACTCTCTGCAACATGACGATCGAGGCGGGAGCGCGCGCGGGGCTCGTCGCGCCGGACGACGTGACGTTCCAGTGGCTCGCGGGCCGGCCCGGCGTGCCCCAGGGCGCGGCGTGGGACGCGGCGGTCAAGCGCTGGCGCGAGCTCGTCACCGACGAGGGCGCGACGTTCGACCGCACCGTGACGGTGGACGTCAGCAAGCTCGAGCCGATGATCACCTTCGGGACGCACCCGGGCATGGGCGTGCCGATCACCGCGGCGTTGCCGAGACCCGAGGCGATCGTGGACGCCGACGAGCGCGGCGCGCTCGAGCGGGCCCTGGCGTACATGGGCCTCGCGGCCGGAAGGCCGCTCCTCGGACAGAAGATCGACGTGGTGTTCGTGGGCTCGTGCACGAACTCGCGCATCACGGACCTGCGCCAGGCGGCGCGCATCCTGGACGGGCGCAAGGTGGCGGCGGGCGTGCGCGTCCTCGTCGTGCCGGGCTCGCAGGCGGTCAAGCGCCAGGCCGAGGCCGAGGGCCTGCACCACATCTTCCGTTCGGCCGGCGCCGAGTGGCGCGAGCCGGGCTGCTCGATGTGCATCGCGATGAACGGCGACCAGCTCTCGCCCGGGCAATACGCGGTCTCGACCTCGAATCGCAACTTCGAGGGGCGGCAAGGGCGCGGAGGGCGGACGTTCCTGGCGTCGCCGCTGACGGCGGCCGCGTCCGCGGTGACGGGATGCGTGACAGATCCGCGGGAGTTCCTGTGAACCCGACCGGAGGAACAAGGAACAGAGCAATAGAACAACAGGCAACACGCAACACGGAATGCCGGAGGCGGTGCACTCCGAGCATTCCTGGGTTCCTTGTTGCTCTGTTGCCCTGTTGTTCTATTCCCTGTTCACGTCATTTTCCGAGGAGCATCTGATGGCCGCTCAATTCAATTCCCTCCGCTCGAGGATGGTCGTCCTTCCGAAGGACGACGTCGACACGGACCAGATCATCCCGGCGCGGTTCCTCAAGGTGACCGACAAGCTCGGGCTCGGGGAGAAGCTGTTCTCGGACTGGCGCTACGACGAGGGCGGCGCGCCGCGGCCGGACTTCCCGCTCAACCGGCCGGACGCGGCGGGGTGCCAGGTGCTGGTCGCGGGCAGCAACTTCGGGTGCGGGTCGTCGCGCGAGCACGCGCCGTGGGCGCTCTGCGGCTTCGGCTTCCGCGCGGTCATCGCCAGGTCGTTCGCGGACATCTTCCGCGGCAACGCCCTCAAGAACGGCCTACTGCCCATCCAGGTCGAGGCGGACGTCCAGGCCGCGCTCGTGGCCGCGCGGCAGGCAAACCCGGCGGTGGAGGTCGCGGTGGACCTCGAGTCGAGGGCGCTCACGCTGCCGGACGGGCGCGTGATCTCGTTCGCGGTGGACGAGTTCGCGCGGCGATGCCTGCTCTCGGGCCAGGACGAGCTCGCTTACCTGCTCTCGCACTCGGAGGCGATCGCGAAGTATGAGTCCGCCAGAAGCTAGCCGGCCGGCGCTCTCGGGCGTCCACGTCGACATCTACGACACCACGCTGCGCGACGGCACGCAGCGCGAGGGGATCTCGCTGACCTGCGGGGACAAGCTGCGCATCGCGCGACGGCTCGACGAGCTCGGCGTCGCCTTCATCGAGGGCGGCTGGCCGGGCTCGAACCCCAAGGACGTCGAGTTCTTCAAGCGCGCGAAGGACGAGGCGTGGCAGACGGCGCTCCTCTGCGCGTTCGGCGCGACGCGCCGCGCGGGCCTCGCGCCCGAGGACGATCCGTCCATGCGCGCGCTCCTCGAGGCCGAGACGCCGGTCTGCACGCTCTTCGGCAAGAGCTGGACGCTGCACGTCACGGAGGTGCTGCGCACGACGCTCGACGAGAACCTGCGCCTCATCGAGGACAGCGTGGCGTTCCTGCGCTCCTCCGGCCGGCGCGTCATCTACGACGCCGAGCACTTCTTCGACGGGTTTGCGGCCGACGGCCCGTACGCGCTCGAGTCCCTGCGCGCGGCCTTCCGCGGCGGGGCCGAGGCCCTCGTCCTTTGCGACACCAACGGCGGCTCGATGCCCTGGGACGTGGCGGCCGCGATCGCCGAGGTGCGCGCCGCATTGCCCGACGCCGCGATCGGCGTGCACACGCACAATGACGGCGAGTGCGCGGTCGCGAACGCCCTCGCGGCCGTGCGCGCGGGCGCGCGGCACGTGCAGGGCACCATCAACGGCTACGGCGAGCGCTGCGGAAACGCCAACCTCTGCTCCATCTTGCCCGACCTCGAGCTCAAGCTCGGCGCGCGGTGCCTGCCGGCGGGGCACCTCGCGCACCTGTCGGACGTGGCGCGCTTCGTGGCGGAGGTGTCGAACCTCGCGCTCGACGAGCACCTGCCGTACGTGGGGCGGAGCGCGTTCGCGCACAAGGGCGGCGTGCACGTCGCGGCCATGCGCCGCGACCCGCGCAGCTACCAGCACGTCGAGCCCGAGGTCGTCGGGAACGTCTCGCGCACCGTGCTCTCGGAGCTTTCGGGCGTGGGCAACATCCGCACCAAGCTCGAGGAGCTGGGCCTGTCCGCCGACGGCGCGGAGCGCGAGATCCTCGAGGAGATCAAGCAGCGCGAGGCCGCAGGGCAGTCGTTCGAGGCGGCCGAGGCGACCGCGGCGCTGCTCCTTCGCCGCCGCGCCCCCGGCTACACGCCGCCGTTCTCGCTGCTCGACTTCAAGGTGATGGTCGGCCACCAGGGCGGGCAGTGCTCGAGCGAGGCGACGATCAAGATCGCCATCGGAAGCGACGTGCTGCACACCGCGGCCGAAGGCAATGGGCCCGTCAGCGCGCTCGACGCTGCATTGCGCAAGGCGCTCGCGCCCGCGTACCCGCACGCGCTCGACATCCAGCTCATCGATTACAAGGTGCGCATCCTCGATGGCCGCGACGGCACCGGCGCGATCACGCGCGTCATGATCGAATCGACCGACGGCCGCACCACGTGGTGCACGGCGGGCGCGTCGGCGAACATCCTCGAGGCGTCGTGGCAGGCGCTCGCGGACTCGTTCGAGTTCGCCCTCGGCGCCAAGGCGTCCAGAACGGAGACGGCAGCGTGAGGGCATCGATCGTTCTATTGCCGGGAGACGGGATCGGGCCGGAGATCGTCGCGGAGGCGCGCGCGGTGCTCGACGCGGTCGCGGCGCGCTTCGGGCATTCCTTCTCCTACGAGACGCACCTCCTCGGCGGCTGCGCCATCGACGCGCACGGCACGGCGATGCCGGACGCCACGCTCGAGGCGTGCAAGCGCGCCGACGCGATCCTGCTCGGCGCGGTCGGCGGGCCGAAGTGGGACGACCCCGCCGCCGAGGTGCGGCCGGAGCAGGGCCTGCTCGGGCTGCGCAAGGCGATGGGCCTCTACGCGAACCTGCGGCCGGTCAAGCCCCACCCGAAGCTGCTCGCGGCCTCGCCGCTCCGGCCCGAGCGGCTCGAGGGCGTGGACCTGCTCGTCGTGCGCGAGCTGACGGGGGGCTTGTACTTCGGTCAGCCGCGGCTGCGCGAGACGCGCGCCGACGGCGTCGTGCGCGCGGTGGACACGCTCGAGTACACCGACGTCGAGATCCGCCGCGTGGTCGCCCTCGCCTTCCGCCTCGCCGCCGGCCGCAAGAGGAAGGTCACGAGCGTCGACAAGGCCAACGTCCTCGAGTCGTCGCGCCTCTGGCGCCAGGTCGCCACGGCCGTCGGCAAGGAGGCAGCAAGCAATGGGCTGGGGGCGATCGCGCTCGAGCACCAGCTCGTGGACTCCTGCGCCATGCGCCTCGTCACGAACGCGCGCGAGTTCGACGTCATCGTCACCGAGAACCTCTTCGGCGACATCCTCACCGACGAGGCCGCGGTGCTCGCGGGCTCGCTGGGCCTTCTTCCGAGCGCCTCGCTCGGCGACGGCAGGTGTGGCCTGTACGAGCCCATCCACGGCTCCGCGCCGGACCTCGCCGGCAAGGGCATCGCCAACCCGCTCGGCACGATCCTGTCGGCGGCGATGCTGCTCCGCCACTCGCTCGAGCTGCCCGCGGAGGCCGCCGCGATCGAGGCCGCCGCGTCACGCACGATCGACGACGGCGTCCTGTCCGCCGACCTCGGCGGCAAGGCCACCACGCGCGAGATGGGTCAGGCCGTGCGGGACCGACTGGGAGACCTCGGATGACGAGCAGGCGACAGGCGACAGGCGACAGGCGACAGGCGACGGGCGACGTCCGGCGCGCCGACGCAGTGCGCTGTGACGCTATGCGTCAGAGGTGCAATCTGCCATGATTCGCCCAGTGATTCCCACCTCGACAGTGGCTGGTTCAGAGATGCGCGAAGATCCTCGGGCGGTGCCAGGAGGCGCCGAAGGCGCCCGCCGCCGATCGGGCGGCGGTGAGGGGGAGGCCGTGCCGAGCACGGCCGACGCGGGGGAGCTTGCTCCCCCGCCAGACCAGCAAGAAGGCGCGGCCCGCAGGGGCCGTGCCGGCAACGGTCTTCCCCCGGCCCAGGGCCTGTACGACCCGCGCTTCGAGCACGACAACTGCGGGCTCGGGTTCGTCGCGACGCTCGACCGGACCGCGTCGCACGGCGTGGTCGCGCAGGCGCTCGAGATCCTCGTCAACCTCACGCACCGAGGCGCGGCGGGCTGCGACCCCTGCACCGGCGACGGCGCGGGCGTGCTCCTGCAGCTGCCGCACGCGCTCTTCGCGAGCTGCGACCGCGGCACGACCTTCCCGCTGCCCGAGCCGGGCGACTACGCGGTGGCGATGTGCTTCTTCTCGCCGAACCCGGGCCGCCGCCGCCGCCAGGAGGCGATCCTCGAGGCCGCGGTCATCCACCACGGTCAGCGCCTGCTCGGCTGGCGCGACGTGCCCGTCGATCCGTCCGCCATCGGCCCGGTCGCGCGCTCGAGCATGCCGGTCGTGCGGCAGCTCTTCATCGGGCGCGAGAGCCCCAAGGAGCACTTCGAGCAGATGCTCTACCTCGTGCGCAAGCGCGCGGGGCGGAGCGCGCACGACGAGCTCGGCGGCGACGACTTCTACCTCGCGTCGTGCTCCTCGCGCACGGTCGTCTACAAGGGCCTCATGCTCGCCGAGCAGGTCGCGGCGTTCTACCCCGACCTCGGCGACGAGCGCACCGCGTCGCGCCTCGCGATGGTGCACTCGCGCTTCTCGACCAACACCTTCCCCACGTGGGAGCGCGCGCACCCGTTTCGCCTCATCGCCCACAATGGCGAGATCAACACGCTCTCGGGCAATCGCGCGTGGATGGAGGCGCGCGAGGCCTTGCTCAAGAGCGAGTTCTTCGGCAATGCCATCGCGGACTTCAAGCCGATCATCCGACCGGGCGGCTCGGACTCGGCGTCGCTCGACAACGTGGTCGATTTCCTCGTCGCGTCGGGGCGCAGCCTGCCCCACGTGATGATGATGCTCATCCCGAAGGCCTTCGGGAACGACCCGGATCTCTCGGCCGAGGAGCGCGCCTTCTACGCGTACCAGGGCTGCCTCGTCGAGCCGTGGGACGGCCCCGCCGCCGTGGCGTTCACCGACGGCGACCTCATCGGCGCCATGCTCGATCGCAACGGCCTGCGCCCCGCGAAGTACGTGGTCACGACCGATGGCCTCGTCGTCCTCGCGAGCGAGTTCGGCGTGCTGTCGCTCGAGCCGGGCCGCGTCTGCCAGAAGGGCCGCGTGCAGCCGGGCAAGATGTTCCTCGTCGACACGCTGCAGGGGCGCCTCGTCTCCGACGAGGAGATCAAGCACAGGGTCGCGACGCAGCGGCCTTACCGCGCGTGGCTCGAGGAGAACCGCATCGACCTCGGGTCCCTGCCGGCCGTGCGCAGCACCTACCAGCTCTCGCCCGCGCAGACGGCGAAGCTCCAGCAGGCGTTCGGCTACACGCAGGAGGACATCAAGACGGTCCTCGCGCCGATGGCGGCCGGCGGCGAGGAGCCCGTCGGCTCGATGGGCACCGACGCGCCGCTCGCGTGCCTGTCCGCGCAGCCGCAGCAGCTCTTCCGCTACTTCAAGCAGCAGTTCGCGCAGGTCACGAACCCGCCGATCGACCCGATCCGCGAGGAGATCGTGATGTCGCTCGAGAGCTTCGTCGGCGGCGAGGGCAACCTCCTCGAGGAGACGCCCGGGCAGTGCCACATGCTCGAGCTGCCGCACCCCATCCTGGTCGACGACGACCTCGCGAAGTTGCGCAGGAACCCCGCGCGCGACTTCCACCCGCGCACGCTGCAGATGCGGTTTGCCGTGCCGAAGGACGATCACGACGCGGGCCGCGCGCTCTACCAGGCGCTCGAGCGCCTGTGCGAGGACGCGTCGAAGGCGCTGTCCGAGGGCGCGCGCGTGCTCATCCTGTCCGACCGCGACGTCAACGGCGAGTGGGCGCCGATCCCGAGCCTGCTCGCGACGTCCGCCGTGCACCGCCACCTCGTCCGCACCGGCCAGCGCACGCGCTGCGGCCTCGTCGTCGAGTCCGCAGAGCCGCGCGAGGTCGCGCACCTGTGCCTGCTCATCGGCTACGGCGCCGGCGCGGTGAACCCGTACCTGGCGCTAGAGACGGTGGCGCAGCTCGCGCGCTCGGGCGCGCTCGGCCAGAAGTCCACCGACGACGAGGCGCGCTACCGCTACGTGAAGTCGCTCAAGAAGGGCCTGCTCAAGACGATGTCCAAGATGGGCATCAGCGCGGTCTCGAGCTACCAGGGCGCGCAGATCTTCGAGGCCGTCGGCATCGACCAGGTCGTCGTCGACCAGTACTTCACGGGGACGCCGTCGCGCATCCGCGGCGTGGGCCTGCAGGAGATCGCGGAGGAGACGCTCGCCATGCACCGGCGCGCGTACGGCCTCATCCCCGAGACGGCGCTCGCGCCCGGCGGCTACCACCAGTGGCGCCGCGAGGGCGAGGCGCACCTGTGGAACCCGCGCACCGTCGCCGCGCTGCAGAAGGCCGTCCGCACCGAGGACGCGAAGAGCTACGAGGAGTACTCGCGCCTCGTCAACGATCAGACCGCGCAGGCCATGACGCTGCGCGGGACGTGGGACCTCGTGCCGGCGGGGCCGCCCGTGCCGCTCGACGAGGTCGAGCCCGCGGCCGCGATCGTCAAGCGCTTCACCACGGGCGCGATGAGCTTCGGCTCGATCTCGCGCGAGGCGCACGAGACGCTCGCCATCGCGATGAACCGCATCGGCGGCAAGTCGAACACGGGAGAGGGCGGCGAGGATCCCGCGCGCTACCACCCCGATCCGAACGGCGACTCGCGCCGGAGCGCCATCAAGCAGGTCGCGTCGGGCCGCTTCGGCGTGACGACCGAGTACCTCATCAACGCGGACGACCTGCAGATCAAGATGGCGCAGGGCGCCAAGCCCGGCGAGGGCGGCCAGCTCCCGGGCCACAAGGTGGACGCGGTCATCGCGCGCGTGCGGCACTCGATGCCGGGCGTCACGCTCATCTCGCCGCCGCCGCACCACGACATCTACTCCATCGAGGATCTGGCGCAGCTCATCTTCGACCTCAAGAACGTCAACCCGCGCGCGCGCATCAGCGTCAAGCTCGTGTCCGAGGCGGGCGTCGGCACCATCGCCGCGGGCGTCGCCAAGGCGCACGCGGACGTCATCCTCGTCAGCGGCCACGACGGCGGCACGGGCGCCTCGCCGCTCACGTCCATCCACTACGCGGGGACGCCGTGGGAGCTCGGCCTCGCCGAGACGCAGCAGGTGCTCGTGCTCAATGGCCTGCGCGGCCGCGTGCGATTGCAGGTCGACGGGCAGCTCAAGACCGGCCGCGACGTCGTCTTCGGCGCGCTCCTCGGCGGGGAGGAGTTCGGCTTCGCGACCGCGCCGCTCGTCTCGGTCGGCTGCATCATGATGCGCAAGTGCCACCTCAACACCTGCCCGGTGGGCGTGGCCACGCAGGATCCCGAGCTGCGCAAGCGCTTCTCCGGCCAGCCGGAGCACGTCATCAACTACCTCTTCTTCGTGGCCGAGGAGGCGCGGCGCATCATGGCCGAGCTCGGCTTCCGCCGCCTCGACGAGATGGTGGGGCGCACCGACTGTGTGCGCCCGCGCAAGCCTGACGCGACGCGGCTCGACGCACGCGCGTTCCGCAAGCTCTCGCGGCTCGACTTCTCCGAGGTGCTGTACCGGCCCGCGGAGGCGAGCACGAACGCGAGCCGCTGCGTCGAGGCGCAGGACCACAACCTGTCCTCGGTGCTCGACCACATGCTCATCGACCAGGCGCGCCCCGCCCTCGTGCGCGGCGAGAAGGTCGTGCTCGACACGCGCATCCGCAACCGCGACCGCGCGTTCGGCGCGATGCTCTCGGGCGAGATCGCCAGGCGCCACGGGGGCAAGGGCCTGCCCGACGGCACCATCGTCGTGCGCGCGACGGGCAGCGCGGGCCAGAGCTTCGGCGCGTTCTGCGCGAGCGGCGTCACGCTCGAGCTCGAGGGCGACGCCAACGACTACGTCGGAAAGGGCCTGTCGGGCGGCATCCTCGCGGTGCGCCCGCCGCACGAGTCGCCGTTCCGCCCCGAGGATCAGGTCATCGTCGGCAACACCGTCCTCTACGGCGCCACGAGCGGCAAGGCCTTCTTCAACGGCCGCGCGGGCGAGCGCTTCGCGGTGCGCAACAGCGGCGCCACGGTCGTCGTCGAGGGCGTCGGCGATCACGGCTGCGAGTACATGACCGGCGGCACGGTGGTCGTGCTCGGGACCACGGGGCGCAACTTCGCGGCCGGCATGTCCGGCGGCATCGGCTACGTGTTCGACGAGGACGGCCACTTCACGCGCCGCTGCAACCTCGAGATGGTCGAGCTCGTCGCCGTCGAGGGCGCGGAGGCGGACCTCGTCCGCGCGCTCGTCGAGGAGCACCGCGAGCGCACGCGGAGCCCCAAGGCGGGCGCATTGCTCGCCAACTGGGCCGCCGTGCAGCGCAAGCTGGTCAAGGTCTTCCCGAGCGAGTACCGGCGCGTGCTCTCGGAGCAGGCGACGCTCCCCGAGACCAGCGGACGGCCCTTCGTCACCCACAGCGCGCCCGCGCAGCCGTACGTGTCGTGGCTCGACGAGGCCGCCAATGACCTGCCCCCCGTCCGGAGGGTCTCCTGATGTTCCCGATGACCGCAGAGGTGCACCGTGGGTAAGGTTCGCGGCTTCCTCGAGATCTCGCGCAAGAAGCCGGGCGATCGCCCGATCGCCGAGCGCGTGCACGACTACAAGGAGTTCGTGCTCCCGCTCGCGGATCAGGACCTGCGCGACCAGGGCGCGCGGTGCATGGACTGCGGCATCCCCTTCTGTCACGAGGGCTGCCCGCTCGGCAATCACATCCCCGACTGGAACGACCACATCTATCACGGCCGCACCACCGACGCGGTCGCCGCCCTGCACGCGACCAACAACTTCCCCGAGGTCACGGGCCGCGTGTGCCCGGCGCCGTGCGAGGCGTCGTGCGTGCTGAACCTGACGGGCCAGCCGGTCACGATCAAGACCATCGAGCGCGCCATCGCGGACTACGCGGCCGAGAGCGGCTTCTTCCGCCCCGTGCGCCCGCAGATCCGCACCGGCAAGCGCGTGGCGGTCATCGGCTCGGGCCCGGCGGGCCTCGCGGCGGCGCAGCAGCTCGCGAGGCGCGGGCACGACGTCGTCGTCTACGAGAAGGCCGACCGCGTGGGGGGCCTGCTCCGCTACGGCATCCCCGACTTCAAGCTCGACAAGACCCTCATCGACCAGCGCCTCGCGCAGTTGCGCGAGGAGGGCGTGGTGTTCAAGACCGGCGTGCACGTCGGCGTCGACTTGACGGGGCAGGCCCTGCGCGCGGACCACGACGCGATCGTGCTCGCGATGGGCGCCGAGCGGCCGCGGGACCTCGAGGTGCCGGGGCGCCAGCTCGGCGGCGTGCACTTCGCGATGGAGTTCCTCACGCAGCAGAACAAGCGCGTCGCGGGCGACCTCGTGCCCGACGCGGGCGCGATCCTCGCGACCGGCAAGCACGTGGTGGTGCTGGGCGGCGGCGACACCGGCAGCGACTGCGTCGGCACGTCGCACCGCCAGGGCGCGAGGAGCGTCCGCTCGCTCGAGCTCATGCCGCGGCCGCCCGAGGAGCGCCGCCGGTCGAACCCCTGGCCCGAGTGGCCGCTCGTCTATCGCTCGTCCTCGTCGCACGAGGAGGGCGGCGAGCGCGAGTTCGCGGTCATGACGACGGAGGTCCTCGGCGACGCGGCCGGCCGCGTGCGCGCGCTCCGCTGCGTCGGCGTCTCGCTCGAGGGCGGGCGCATCACGCCGCAGCCGGGCACGGAGCACGAGATCCCCGCCGAGCTCGTCCTGCTCGCGATGGGCTTTCTCGGTCCCGTGCGCGGGCCGATCTTCGAGCAGCTCGGCTGCGCGCTCGACGGGCGCGGCAACGTGGCCGCGCGCGAGGGAAGGACGAGCGTCCCGGGTGTGTTCGCGGCGGGGGACGTGGCGCGGGGCCAGTCGCTCGTGGTGTGGGCCATCGCGGAGGGGCGCAAGGTCGCCACCTCGGTGGACGCGTGGCTGGCCGCGCCCGCGGCGGTCTGGGCCGCATAGAGGCTTCAGGCTCCAGGCTCCAGGGCCGGAAGACGGGGGGCTGAGGAGCTTGCGGGATGCAAAGCATGCGCGGGAGACCGCGCTGCAAGGGTACCGATCGCTGTCTGATTTCGGGCTCGGGATCAGGCCTGAAGCCTGAAGCCTGAAGCCTTCGAAAGGGTGGAGCATGTCCAAGAAGCGTCGTCTGAGCCCGTATTTCGACATCGTCCGCGGCCCCGACGGGGAGGAGCGGCTCGAGGTCTTCCTCCAGGGCATCGCGCTCTTGCGCCTCGTGCTCACCAACAAGGGCACGGCGTTCTCGCGCGAGGAGCGGCGCGCGCTCAAGCTCGAGGGCCTGCTCCCGCCGGCGGTGAACACGCTCGAGATGCAGCTCGACCGCACGTACCGCGAGTACCAGCGCACCGAGTCGCCCCTTTCGAAGTACCAGTTCCTGCGCAGCCTCCAGGAGCGCCAGGAGATCCTGTACTACGCGCTCCTCGAGAAGCACCTGCCGGAGATGCTGCCCATCGTCTACACGCCCACGGTCGGCGAGGCGGTGCTGCGCTTCTCGAGCCTCTACCAGAACCCGCGGGGCCTCTCGCTCTCCACGCACGACGTCGAGCGCACGGCGGAGCTGCTCGACAACTACCCGATGCAGGACGTGCGCATGATCGTCGCGACGGACTCGTCGGCGATCCTGGGCCTCGGCGACCAGGGCTACGGGGGCCTCGCGATCCCGATCGGAAAGCTGGCGCTCTACGTGGTCGCGGGCGGCGTCTCGCCGTACCACACCCTGCCGGTGTCGCTCGACGTGGGCACGGATCGCCAGGACCTCATCGAGGACCCCTTCTACCTCGGCGTGCGCCACAAGCGCCTGCGCGGGGACGAGTACCTCGCGTTCATGGACCGCTTCGTCGACGGCCTCGCGGCGCGCATGCCCCACGCGATCGTGCAGTGGGAGGACCTCGCCAAGGACGCGGCGTTCACGGTGCTCGAGCGCTATCGCAAGCGCATCCCGTCGTTCAACGACGACATCCAGGGCACGGGCGCGACGGCGCTCGCGGGCGTCGAGTCGGCGTGCAAGGTCAAGGGCGAGGCGATGACCGACCAGCGCATCGCCATCTACGGCGCGGGCGCGGGCGGCATCGGCGTGGCGTGGGCGATCCGCGAGGGCCTCGTGCGCGCGGGCCTGTCGCGCGACGAGGCGGCGCGGCGCATGTGGGTGCTCGACTCGCAGGGCCTCTTGCACGACGGGCGCGAGATGGAGCCCTACAAGCGCTCGTTCGCGCAGCCTCGCGCGGCGTTCGCCGACTGGGGCGTGGGCGGCTCGCCGGGCCTGCTCGACGTCGTGATGCGCGCGCGCCCGACGGTGCTCATCGGCCTGTCGGGTCAGAAGGGCGCGTTCGGCGAGAAGGTCGTGCGCGCGATGGCCGAGGGCGTGGCGCGGCCGGTCATCTTCCCCATGTCGAACCCGACCAGCATCACCGAGGCGACGCCGACCGACGTCTTCCAGTGGACCAGGGGGCGCGCGATCGTCGCGACCGGGAGCCCGTTCGCGCCGGTCGAGTGGGAGGGCAAGGCGCACCCGATCGGCCAGGGCAACAACGCGTTCATCTTCCCGGGGCTCGGCCTCGGGTCGATCGTCGCGGGCGCCCGCGAGATCACGGACGCGATGGTGCTCGACGCGGCGGACGCGCTCGCGGCCTACACCGCCGAGAAGCACGTCGCCGAGGGCCTCATCTACCCGCCGGTCGACGAGCTGCGCGAGGTCGCGATGCGCGTCGCGACGAAGGTGGCCGCGCGCGCCGCCTCGGACGGCGTCTCCACCGTGGACCTTCCGGCCGATCCCGCCGCGCTCGACGCATTCGTCCGCGCGCATGCGTGGGTGCCGAGGTACCTGCCCACGGTGCGCGGCGGGGAGTAGGCCACTTTCTTGACCCGCCTGCTGCCTGGGCGAAGCTGGACGCGGTGCGTCCCGCGGCCTTCGTCGCGCCCCTGCTCCTCGTCGTGTGGATCGGCGGGGACGCGCGCGGCCAGGGGCCGGACGCCGACTCGAGCCAGGCGCAGCGCGAGGCGCTCGTGCGCCGTCGCGCGACCCTCCGCGCCCAGCTCGCGGAGGTCGAGCGTGCGCTGGCCGCGCTCGAGACCCCTGGCAGGGCGCCCACGCTGTACCTCCTCTTGCGCTCGCGAGATGCGCCGGTCCCGGAGGAGCCTCGGGTGCGGGCGGCCCTCCTCGCGGCCGCGGCCGGCGCGCGGATCACCCTGCTGATCCCGGACGGCGGCCCACCCTCGAAGGGGACACCGACGATCTTCACGCAGGGGGTGGCCTGCGGGCTGCCGCTCCTCGAGGCCGCGCTCTTCCGGACCGTGAGCGGACGCGTCCACCTGACGTACCGGCTCGTGGGTGAGGACCTCGGGGTGCTCGCCCACGCGACCCTCAGCATCCGGCCGCAGCACCTCGAGCGACGGCTCGACGCCTGGCTGCGCGATCTCGCCCGGCACCTCGACGCGCCCGCCCCCGCCACACCCTGACCGCCGACGCGTGACCCAGTGCGCCTCCGCACGCGCGGTGGTCCGACCGCGCAAGCGACTGCGCGGGCGCGTCGAAGGTGCGCCAGCGGGGCGTCGGAGCCTCGCCGCCTCTTGACGGGCCGACGCGTCCATTCGCGCAGTTGCGCGCGAGACGTGCGCGGTACCGGGGTTGCAACTCCCCGCTTCGCAGTGCCTATGGTGCTGCAAGGTCGAATCGCCAGAGAGGCGAGGCGCATCTCCGTGTCCGCTGCAATGCGCGGGCTGGTGGTGCTGGGTGGGGTGCTGGGGTCCGGCGCGGTCGCGCGCGCGGCGCCGCCGGGCGAGCCACTGCGGCTCGACGAGCCGCTGCGCCTGCGCGAGCCGACCACGCTGCGCGCACCGGCGACGAAGCCGGAGGCGACGAAGCCGGAGGCGCCGAAGGCCGAGGCGACGAAGCCGGAGGAGCCGCCGAAGGCCGACGCGCCGCCCGCGGCCGAAGGCACCGCCGGCAAGAGAGATTCCAAGACGCCCTTCAAGTGCGTGCGCACCGCGGAGCTCGAGCGCGCGGCCACGATCGCCGCGCAGACGGCCTTCAAGCCGTCCTCGATCCCGCTCGGCCCGCTCTTCTGGGCCAGCGCCGACCGGACGTTCATGCAGGCCGCGATGGTCTACTGGAACTACGTCGACCTCGAGGACGACTCGCGCCTGACGCTGCTCTTCCCGTTCTTCATGAAGTACTGCAGCGCCGAGGCGGACCTCTTCGTCACGCCCCTCGGCGGCTATCGCCGGGACGCCGCGGGCTCCGCGGGCCTGGCGCTCAACTACTACTTCCGCCGCGACGGAGAGACCAAGAGCGACGTCGTCTTCCCGTTCTTCTGGTCGCTGCGCGAGCGCGAGCGCTCCACGCTCGTCGCGCTCAACACGTTCCACGTGCGCCGCGGGACCGAGCGCCACTGGGGCTTCGCGCCGCTCTACTTCGGCGGCGCGACGCCGACCTCGCGCTACGACCTCGTGCCGCCGGCGCTCTTCGCGCGCTGGCGCGACGGCGACGCGAAGACGACCATCGCCGGGCCCTACTACGACACCGAGGACGAGGGCAGCCACCACTTCGGCGTGGCGCCGCTCTACTTCGGCGGCCGCCGCGCCGACGGCTCGGGCTACGACGCCGCGCCGCTCGCGCTCACGGGCCACTGGTTCGACCAGCAGCGCGACACGTTCATCGCGGGGCCGTTCTACCGGCACTCGCACCCGGGCGGCTGGTCCGCGGGCCTCGCGCCGCTCTATTTCGGCGGCCGAGACGGCAAGAGCTACTACGACGTGGCGCCGGCGGCGCTCTTCCTGCGCTTCGGCGACGAGGCCTCGCGGACCACGATCGCCGGCCCCTACTACGACACGCGCGATCGCCACGCGCACGCGTTCGGCGTCGCGCCGCTCTACATGGGCGCGCGCACGGCGGCGGGCACGGGCTACGACTTCGCGCCGCTCCTCTTGACCGGCCGCTGGTTCGACCGCGAGGAGGACACGCTCATCGCGGGGCCCTTCTACCGTCACACGCGCCAGGATGGCTGGTTCGCGGGCCTGGCGCCCTTCTACTTCGGCAAGCACACCGCGGGCAGCTACTACGATCTCGCGATCCCGCCGCTGTTCATGCGCTGGGGCGACGCCGAGAGGAGCCGCACCATCGCGGGGCCCTACTACGACGTCCGCGACAAGGACCAGCACGACTTCGGCGTGGCGCCCTTCTACTTCGGCGAGCGCAAGGCCAGCGGCTCCGGCTTCGACCTCGTGCCGCTCGCCTTGACGGCGCACACGTTCAGCCGCGAGCACGACACGCTCGTCGTCGGCCCCTTCTACCGCCATTCGCGGGCCGGCGGCTGGTCGGGGGGCCTGGCGCCCTTCTACTTCGGCGGCCGCAATGGCGACGCGCATTACGACCTCGTCCTTCCGCCGCTCTTCATGCGGTGGGGCGACGCGCGCTCGGAGCTCACGGTCGCGGGCCCGTATTACGACTCGCGCAGCCGGTTCGGGCATGCGTTCGGCGTGGCGCCGCTCTACTTCGGCGCGCGCGACGACGACGGCACGGGCTACGACGTCGTCCCGCTCGCGCTGACCGGGCGCTGGTACTCCCCCGTCGAGCAGGGCCTCGTCGCCGGCCCCTTCTACCGCCACACGCGCTCGGACGGCTGGTCCGCGGGCCTCGCGCCGCTCTATTTCGGCGGGCGCGCGGGCGCCTCGTATTACGACCTCGCGCCGGCGGCGCTCTTCCTGCGCTTCGGCGACGCGGCCACGCAGACGACGGTCGCGGGACCGTATTACTCCCGCCGGGACGGCAGCGGCCATGCGTTCGGCGTGGCCCCGCTCTACTTCGGCGGCCGCGAGAAGGACGGCACCGGCTACGACGTCGTGCCGCTCGCATTGACGGCCCACTGGTTCGACCGGGAACACGACACGACCCTCGCGGGCACGTTCTACCGCCACAGCCGGCCCGACGGCTGGTCCGCAGGCCTCGCGCCCTTCTATTTCGGCGGCCGCACCGGCGCCTCGTATTACGACGTCGTGCCCGCGGGCCTCTTCCTGCGCGTCGGCGACGCGGCCACGCAGACGACCGTCGCGGGGCCGTATTACTCGCGCACGGACGCGCGCGGGCACTCGTTCGGCCTCGCGCCGCTCTACTTCGGGGACCGCTCGAAGGACGGCACCGGCTACGACGTCCTGCCGCTCGCATTGACGGCGCACTGGTACGACAGGGCCCACGACTCGATGTTCGCCGGCCCGTTCTACCGGCACACGCGGCCCGACGGCTGGTCCGCGGGCCTCGCGCCGCTCTACTTCGGCGCCCGCACGGGGTCCTCGTACTTCGACACGGTGCCGGCGGCGCTCTTCCTGCGCTACGGCGACGCGCAGTCGAGCACGACGCTCGCGGGCCCCTACTACGACGTCAAGGACGAGCGCGCCCACAGCTTCGGCGTGGCGCCCTTCTACCTCGGTGGGCGCAACGCCGCGGGCTCCGGCTACGACCTCGTGCCGCTCGCGCTCGTGGCCCACGTCTTCGACCGGGAGCACGACACGCTCGTCGCCGGGCCGTTCTACCGGCACGCGCACCCGGGCGGCTGGTCCGGGGGCCTCGCGCCGCTGTATTTTGGCAGCCGTGACCGCGGCACCTACCACGACCTCGTCGTGCCGCCCCTCTTCATGCGCTGGGGCAACGAGTCCCGCTCGCGCCTCGTCGCGGGCACGTACTACGACCTGCGTGACTCTGGCGGCCACACGTTCGGCGCCGCGCCGCTGTACTTCGGCGAGCGCAACACGGACGGCACCGGCTACGACGTCGTGCCGCTCGCGCTGACCGCCCACTGGTTCGACAAGGGCCACGACACGGTGCTCGCGGGGCCCTTCTACCGGCATTCGCGGCCCGACGGCTGGTCCGCGGGCCTCGCGCCCTTCTACTTCGGCGGCCGCACCGGCGCCTCCTACTACGACGCCGTGCCCGCCGCGCTCTTCCTGCGCTTCGGCGACGGCCAGAAGAGCACCACCATCGCCGGCCCCTACTACGATCGCAAGGGCCCCGGGGCGCATGGCTTCGGCGTCGCGCCGTTCTACCTCGGCGCCCGCGACGACGACGGCACCGGCTACGACCTCGTGCCGCTGGCATTGACCGCGCACTGGTTCGACCGCGAGCGCGACACCACCCTCGCGGGGCCGTTCTACCGGCACACGCGCCCGGACGGCTGGTCCGCGGGCCTCGCCCCGCTCTACTTCGGCGGGCGCACCGGCCCCTCGTATTACGACACGGTGCCCGCGGCGCTCTTCCTCCGCTACGGTGACGCCGCCTCGAGCACGACGATCGCCGGCCCCTACTACGCGCACCGCGATCCTCCCGGCCGCAGCTTCGGCGTCGCGCCCCTCTACTTCGGCGGGCGCGACACCGCCGGCGCCGGCTACGACGTGGCGCCCCTCGCCTTGACCGCCCACTGGTTCGATCGCGACCGCGACACGCTCATCGCGGGGCCGTTCTATCGCAGGAGCGACGCCGCCGGCTGGGCCGCCGGCCTCGCGCCCTTCTACTTCGGCGGCCGGAGCGCCGGAGGCAGCGGCTACGACGCCGTGCCGCTCGCGCTCACCGCCCACTGGTTCGACCGCGAGCGCGACACGCTCATCGCGGGGCCGTTCTATCGCCACGCCGGCCCGGGCGGCTGGTCCGCGGGCCTCGCGCCCTTCTACTTCGGCGGCCGCCACGGCGACTCGTACTACGACGTCGCGCCGCTCTTCGTGCGCGTCGGCGATGCCAGCTCCAGCACCACCGTCGCCGGCACGTATTACGACCGCAAGGACGCCGGCGGGCACGCGTTCGGCGT
This sequence comes from uncultured Myxococcales bacterium, assembly GCA_964593795.1. GTDB lineage: Bacteria > Myxococcota_A > Polyangia > JAHFDS01 > JAHFDS01 > JAHFDS01. The sequence continues at coordinate 32,982 of CAZQJC010000253.1, forward strand.
GGCGCCCTTCTACCTCGGCAATCGCACCACGGACGGCCGCGGCTACGACGCGGTCCCGCTCGCGCTCACCGCCCACTGGTTCGATCGCGAGCACGACACCACGCTCGCCGGGCCGTTCTACCGTCGCACCCGGCCGGGCGGCTGGTCCGCGGGCCTCGCCCCGCTCTACTTCGGCGAGCGCAACCAGGACGGCACCGGCTACGACGCCGTGCCGCTCGCATTGACGGCCCACTGGTTCGACCGCGAGCACGACACCACCCTCGCCGGCCCGTTCTACCGCCACTCGCGGCCGGGCGGCTGGTCGGCGGGCCTCGCCCCGCTCTACTTCGGCGAGCGCGACGCACGCGGCACCGGCTACGACGTGGTGCCGCTCGCGCTCACGGCCCACTGGTACCGCCCGGGCGAGGACACGCTCGTCGCGGGGCCGTTCTACCGCAATGCGCGCCCTGGCGGCTGGTCCGCGGGCCTCGCCCCGCTCTATTTCGGCGGCCGCGACGGCGCGTCGTACTACGACATCGCGACGCCGCTCTTCATGCGCTGGGGCGACGCCGCCTCGCAGAACCTCGTCGCGGGGACGTACTACGACCACCAGGACCAGGACGGCCACGACTTCGGCCTCGCGCCGCTCTATTTCGGCGGACGTGGCAAGGGCGGCACCGGCTACGATACGGTCCCGCTCGCATTGACGGCGCACTGGTTCACGCCCGAGCGCGACACCGTCATCGCGGGGCCGTTCTACCGGCATTCGCGCCCCGACGGCTGGTCCGCGGGCCTGGCCCCGTTCTACTTCGGCGGCCGCACGCGCTCGTCCTACTATGACGTGGCTGCGCCGCTCTTCCTGCGCTTCGGCGACACGGAGTCGAGCACCACCGTCGCCGGCACGTATTACAGCCACCGCGATCGCGACGGCCACGACTTCGGCGTGGCGCCCTTCTACTTCGGCGGCCGCAACGCAAGCGGTGGCGGCTACGACGCCGTGCCGCTCGCATTGACGGCGCACTGGTTCGACAAGGGTTACGACACGACGATCGCGGGGCCGTTCTATCGTCACACGCGCCCGGACGGCTGGTCCGCGGGCCTCGCGCCGTTCTACTTCGGTGGTCGCTCGGGGACCTCGAGCTACGACATCGCCGCCCCGTTCTACGCCTCCTGGAAGAGCCCGGAGAGCAAGACCACCGTGGTCCTGACGGGCTTTTCGCACTCCAAGGAGAACGGCGACTTCAAGCGGGGCGTGATGCCGCTCTATTACGAGTCGCGCACGCACGACGAGTACCTGCGCATGATGACGCCGCTCGCGTGGCAATGGGGCGATTCCCGGAGCGACCACACGCTCGTCATCCCGGCGCTGACCTACGCCTCGCGCGAGGCCGACCGGCGCCTCGTGGTCGCGCCGCTCGTCTACCACCAGTCGGACAAGACGACCTCCGACACCGTGGCCTTCCCGTTCTACTGGCACTTCCGCCGGCCGACCATCGACGCCACCGTGGTCAGCGGCCTCTACTGGGACTTCAAGTGGCCCGAGGAGAACAAGCGGCTGCAGGTGGCGCCGGGCTTCATGCGCTGGGACCGGCCGCAGGAGACGACGTACCTGGCCGGCCCGGTGAGCTGGTCCAGCGGCAAGGGCTCGAAGCTCGGCTCGTGGTCCTTCCACGTCGCGCCGCTCGTGTCGGTGTGGAAGAACCACCCCGACCACCTCAAGTGGCGCGCGCTCTTCTGGTGCTTCGGCTACGAGCGCGAGTACGAGCGCAAGCAGTACACGTACCTGTGGGCCATCAAGACGGATCCCGGTCCGCCGAGCCCGGCAGGGAACGTCGCCTCGAGCCGGTGAACGTCAGGGACGCGGTGGCTCCTCGAGCTCCACCGCCCCCACGTCGGGCCCGCGCTGCGCCCGCAGCTCGGCGAGGAGCTCCTCGTTCGACTTGCAGTGCAGAAGGATGCCCTCCAGCATCGGCGGCCGCGACACCGCGAACACGAACAGCCGCTGGCGCGCGGGCAGGCAGGTGGGCTCGCCCGGCGCGGGCGGCGCCGCCGGCGGAACCGCCAGGAGGAGCTCCGCGCCCTGCACGACCCGCGGCGGCTGCCCGATCCACAGCGCGATCGGTGCCTCGTCGCAGACGCGCCGGAACGTCAGGACCGACGACGCGCGGCTGGCGCTGACCCGGAGCCAGCGAGTGCCGTCGGACTTCTCCAGGAGATCAGCAGCGACCTCCGTCCCCGGCGGAGGCGGAGCGAGCTGCGCGGGAGCCTGCGACGGGACCGCCGGTCCAGGCGGGTGCCAGCGCATGGACCGGCCACCCCCAAGCACCTTGTAAGCCACGTAGTACTCGCAGCCGAGCTGGCAGGCGAAGAGGGCGAAGAGGCCGAAGAGGCGCGGCGAGCTCGGGCGCGGCGAGCGGGCAGATCGGTTCGCGGCGCGCACGGTCTGGATCGTACCGGGTCCGGCGGTATCCTGGCTGCTTGCGCCATCTTCTCGTCGCCCTCACACTCCTCCTGCCACGCCTCGCGGCCGCCGAGGTCTGCCCTGTTCCCGACCGCGCCGCGCCTGCGCTCGCCGGGCTCGACGCCAGCGTGCGCCGCGGCTTCATCGAGCGCACCGTCGCGGCGGAGGCCGATTCGGCGGGCACCTGGCTCCTCGGCTGGGCCATCGGCCACGGCGCGCTGGTCGCCGGCAGCCTCGCGCTCATCCCGCTCGACGACCGCGCCGCGAGACCCGATCACATCGTCGGCGCGTCGGCGGCGGGCGTGGGCCTGCTGACCACGCAGCTCGGCCGGCACGGCGCGCTGCGCGCGCGCAGGGAGCTCGCGGAGGCGCCTCGCGCCACGCCCTGCGCAGAGCTCGCGCGCATGGAGGAGACGTTCGTGCGTCTCGCCGACGGCGATCGCATGCGCACCGCCTGGTACATGCACGCGGTCAACGTCACCTTCAACGTCGGCATGGGCCTCATCCTCGGCCTCGGCTACGACCGCTGGGGGCCGGCGGCGGTGCAGATGGCCGGCGGCAGCGCGATCGGCGAGCTCCTCATCCTGACGCGCCCCACCGCGTCCGTCGGTGCGCTCGAGCGCTACCGCGCGGGCGAGCTCACGACGCAGGCGGCCGGGCGCGTGACGCCCGTCGTCGTCGCGGCGCCGGGCACGTTTCTCCTCGGTGCCGCCTCGACCTTCTGATCAAACCCGCTGCACGCCCACGGCCTCCGGCGGCACCGGGTGCCCCGCGAGCGCGCGGCGCTTCTCGTACGCCTCGCGCACCACGGCGACGTCGTCGAGGAGGCGCGGCAGCTCGTCGAGCGTGAGCGCCTGCGGGCCGTCGCACAGGGCCGCCGCCGGCGCCGGGTGCACGTCGACGAGGATCATGTTCGCGCCTGCGACGACGCCCTGCGCGGTCGCGTGGAAGATCTCGAGCAGGCCGTCGGGGCCGCGATCGCGCCGCCCCACCGAGTGCGACGGGTCCACGCACACAGGCATGCGCGTCAGGCGGTGCACGACCGGCACGTGCGAGAAGTCGACGAAGTTGCGGTGCGGGTCGCCGAGGTGCGTCTTGACGCCGCGCAGGCAGAACACGATGTTGCGGTTGCCCTCGGAGGCGACGTACTCGCACGCGTTGAGCGACTCCTCGAGCGTGATGCCCATGCCGCGCTTGAAGAGGACCGGGAAGTCGCGCTGCTGGCCCACGGCCTTGAGGAGCTCGAAGTTCTGCGCGTTGCGCGTGCCGATCTGCACCATCACGCCCGCGGGCGCGCCGGACTTCGCGCGCGCGGCGCGGATCTCGTCGAGGTGCGCCTCGTGCGTCACCTCCATCGCGATGACACGCACGCCGTGCTTGGCCGCCGAGTCGAGCACCCACGGCAGGCAAGCGAAGCCGAGGCCCTGGAAGTCGTAAGGGCTCGTGCGCGGCTTGTACGCGCCCATGCGCGTCGTGCGCAGGCCGAGGCGGCCGAGCGCCGCCATCGTCTGCTCGACGTGCGCGGGCGTGTCCACCGCGCACAGGCCCGCGAAGACGTGCAGCGTGTCCTGGTCGAAGCGCACGCCGCTCTCCTCGAAGCTGCCTGACGCGAGGTCCGACGCGTGCCGCCCGAGGAGGCGATACTTCTGTGAGACGCGCACGACGCGCTCGACGCACGGCAGCTCGGAGAACGTGGCCTCGGGGATGCCCTGCGTCGGGCCGACGAGGTAGATCTCGACGAGGCGGCGCGAGGTCCCCTGCGGCGCCTCGCACAGGCGCGCGGAGAGGCCCGGGAACCGCTCGACCTCGCGCAGGACCTCTGCGACCTCGGGCCCGTAGGGCGGCGTGTCTGGCTTGAGGATGACGATCACCGCGCCATCTTGCCGCGTGCGCGCACGCCGGGGAACCGATCGGTTCCCGCGCGCGGAGCCCCCCGGCTCCCCGGGGCCCGAAGGACGGCTCCAACCGCCCGGAAACACGCGCGGCCGGGGCCGGCACGAGAGGTGCTCTAGGGAGCTTGCGTGCGCGCCGATTCGCGCCGAACCAGGAGAATCCCCATGACGCTACGTACTCGTAACATCCTCCTCGCAGCGTTCGCGCTCGCCGCCACCGCCGCCGGCTGCGGCGGTGAGCCCGCCGTGCTCGTCGGACGCGTGAGCCCGTCCGCCGCGGCCCTCATGCAGTCGGTCTCGCCGACCGCGGGCAAGACCACGCAGGCCGCCGGCAGCGCCGACCGGCTGCGCATCCGCATCAACGACGAGCCGCGCGACGTGCGCCTCGGCCGCGACCTGTCGTTCACCGTGCAGGAGCTGCCGACGGGCGACGTGACCATCACGATCGACGCCGGCGGCATCGAGGGCTCGGTGACGATCAAGGACGTCGGCTCGCGCGAGATGATCGAGATCTCGCTCGAGGCGGGTGACGGACGCCTGTCGATCAAGATCGTGCGCCGCGACCGCACGCACCACGACGGCATGCACGTGGCTCCGCCGGGGCCCGTCGTGATCTCCGGCCACCACCAGGAGGTCTACCTGGATGCCGGCCGCTACGACTCGATCACCATCAGCGGCCACCACATCCGCGTCGTCGGCGCCGCGCGCTCGTGCAACCCCGACGACCGCTCGACCGTCACCGGGCCCGTCACGGTGAGCGGCCACCACGTCGAGCTCCTCGACGTCGATGTCCTCGGCCGCTACCAGGTCTCCGGCCACCACGTCCGCGCCTACGCGACGTGCGGCTACGACGGCCACGACTCAGGCGAGCGCGACGACGACCGAGACGACGAGTAGTCCGAGCCCACGCGTCTACGCGGACGTGACCTTGCCGGTGAGCACGTCGATCCGCCGGCGGCGCCAGGTGCCATCCCCCAGCGCCTCCTCGATGTCGATGCTCTCCGCATCGGCGCACACGACGCGCAGGCCCTCGATCGCGAGTCGCGCAGAGGTCCAGCGAAGCCCCCCTTCATCGTAAGCGGCGACCTGCCAGGGGCTCGCCACGACCAGGAGCGCCGGTCCGGCGAGCCCGTGCACCGCGTAGATCGGCTCGAGCGGGCAGATCTCGGGCGCCCGCTTCGCTCGCGTGTCGATCCAGTAGCCTCGCCCGTTCGCCACGACGAACACGCTGCTCGGGCAGGGCGTCGGATACCAGCCCGTGACGCCTGCTCGGACGAGCGTGCTCCCGCCGAGCTCCAGGTACTGCACTCCATCCCCGGTCTCGAGCTCCACGAGGAGCGCAGGCGCGCCCGCTTCCCTCAGGCGCACCAGCCCTCGATACGGAGGTGCCGCCGCGGGACCGAGCGCGCAGGTGTAGTGAGCGGCGAACTGCGCGTCATCACAGCTGGCGAACCGCCGGAACGCGAACGGCTGCATCCCTCAGCCTAGCCCGCCCCCGGGAAGTGCGCATGGGGCCAAGGGAGGCTCGTTCGCGCTACGATGCGCGGATGCCGCGCTGCCCGCGTTGCGGGTCCGAGCACGAAGGGGACTGCCCGCCCAAGGTGACGGCGGCCGAGACCTCCGTGCAGCGCCCGCGGCGCGCCAACGCCGGCGCCGACTCCGGTGCGTCCCCGTCCGCGCCGTCAGCCCCCCCTGCGCCCGCGCCCCCCGGGCCGCCCCCGGTCCCCGATGCCCTCGACAACCTGGTCGATCGTCTGCGCGCGGGCCCCGAGGGCGTCGCGCTCAAGGCCGGCAGCCGCGTCGGCGAGTACGAGATCGTGGGGCCGCTCGGCAAGGGCGGCATGGGCATCGTGTACAGTGCGCGCCACCCTGTCATCGGCAAGCGCGTCGCGGTCAAGGTCCTGCGCGGCGACTACGCGGCCGACCCCGAGGCGGTCGAGCGCTTCGTCTCCGAGGCGCGCGCGGTCAACGAGATCGGGCACCCCAACATCGTCGACATCTTCGCGTTCGGCGAGCTGCCCGACGGGCGCCCCTTCTTCGTCATGGAGCTGCTCGAGGGCGAGTCGCTGCGGCAGCGGCTGCACCGCGACAAGCAGGTGCCGCTCGTCGAGGCGCTGTCGATCCTGGTGCCGGTGTGCGGCGCGCTCGCGGCGGCGCACAAGGCGGGCATCGTCCACCGGGACCTCAAGCCCGACAACGTGATGATCGTGCGCGGGCGCGAGGGCGGGCGCGTGATCAAGCTGCTCGACTTCGGCGTGGCCAAGCTCTCGAGCGGCAAGGGCCCCACGCGCGTGGGCCTCGTGCTCGGGACGCCGCGCTACATGGCGCCCGAGCAGATCCGGGGCCTGCCCGTCGAGGCGCGGGGAGATCTCTACGCGCTCGGCGTGCTGCTCTACGAGACCATCTGCGGGCACCCGCCCTTCTCCGGCAAGACCATCGACGAGATCACGGCCTCGCGCGCCGCGGGCCTGATGGCGATGCACATCCACGTGCCCGCCGTGCCGGCCGCGCTCGAGCGCCTCGTGGAGCGCCTGCTCGACGCCGAGCCCACGCGCCGGCCCGAGAGCGCGACCATCGTGCAGATCGAGCTCGCGGGGATGCTCTCGCAGGCGGGCGGCGGCCACGAGCCGGTCACCGAGCCCACGCGGCCCGCGAAGCCGCGCTCGTCGGGGCTGCTCCTCGGCCTGCTGGCGATCGGCGTGCTCGGGGGCGCGGGCTACGTCGCCGCGCCGTACGTCCTCGGCCGCCCACGGGCGCCAGCCCCCGTCGTGCGCCCTCCCGACGCCGCGCCCGTCAAGGTCACCCCGCTCGGTGCGGCCGGCGCCGAGGCGCCGCCGCCGGCCAAGAAGAAACCTGCCGCCCGGGAGAAGGAAAAGGAGAAGGAGCGGCCCGCGGAGAAGAAGGCGACGCTCGTCGTGCACGCCGATCAGCCGCGCGTGAGCTTCACGCTCGACGGCGTCCCGGTCGGCGACGGCACGGGGCAGCTCCGCCTGGCCGACCTCGAGCCCGGCCGCACCTACCGCGTGCGCGCCGAGGCGCGCTTCCACAAGCCGCGCGAGGAGCGGATCAAGCTGCGCACCGCCGAGGTGCGCGAGCTCAGGTGGACGCTCCAGCGCGCCCCGCGCGGGACGCGGTAGCGCCGCCTCAGCTCGCCCCCAGCAGCTCCGCGCGTTCGCCGCGGGACGCCACGAACGCCTGGTAGAGCGACCACTGCCCGCGCGCGCGCACGAGGTTGTGCTCGCCGCGGCCCGAGAATCGCCTCGGATCCCAGCCGAAGTAGGCCTCGCGCAGCGCATCGCCGAGGAAGCGCGCGGCCAGCTCGAGGCTGACCCAGTCGGGCCCGAGCAGGAGGGCCCGCCGCTCGTCCGCCGACGGCGCGCGCCCGAGCCCGTCGCACCAGCCCTCGAACGACGCGCGCATGACGTCGAGGTCGAGCCGCGCACCCGTCACGTCCTCGCCCGAGCGGTTGCACCACGAGCGCCACGCGTCGCCGAGCTCGAACGCGAGCGACACCGGCCCCACCGTGTCGAGATCGATGAGGCAGAGCGCCTGCTCCGACAGCGGCGGGGCGCTGCCCGAGAAGAGGAGGTTGTTGAACTTGAGGTCGCCGTGCCCGGTGAGGTCCGGGATGTCGGGCAGGCGCGGCAGCGCGTCGGCCGCGGCGAGGACCTCGTCGGCCAGCGGCGCGACCTCGGCGTGCAGGCGGTGCGTGGTGAGCGTGCGCGCCGCGTCGCCGAGGCGCTCGAGGTGGCGCGGCGTGTCGTGCACGCCGACGCGCATCGCGACGAACGCGTGCCGCAGGGACGCCAGCGCCGCGTGGAAGCGGCCGATAAGGCGGCCTCCGGCGCGGGCCTGCGCGGCCGACGAGACGACGTCGAACGACGTGCCCTCGACGAACGTCTGCAGGCGCCACACGTCGCGCTCGCCGAGGGGCAGGCAGCTCAGCCCGTCCGTGGTCGGCACGAGGCGCGGCGTCACGAGGCCCGCGGCCTCGAGGTGCGCGGTGACGGCCTCGAGGTTCCGGTGGATCTCCGCGGGGAAGATCGGGTTCACCCACTGCAGGACGCGGCGCACGGGGCCGGCCTCGACGAGGTAGGTGCGGTTGATGAGGCCTCCGCCGAACGGGCGCACGCTCGCGCCGGAAATCCCGTAGCGCGGCAGCACCCGCGCGGCGATGTCGTCGATCTCGCTCACGCGCCGATGCTAGCCCGAGTTCGCGTGCAGCAGCGCCCAGACGAGCGCGGCGCCGCCCGAGCCGATGCCGAAGAGCAGCATCGCGCGGCCGATCCAGCGCTCCCGCCGCTGGCGCCTCGCGGCCCCCGGGTCCGCCGCGCGCTCCGCGGCCTGCCGCTCGGCCACGATGCGCGGCAGCCACAGGAGGTGGCAGTACGCCATCGCGGCGGCCATGAGCAGGTAGTCCACGATCATGATCGGCGCGCTCGGCCCCATCGCGCCACCGAGGCCGAGCCCGGCCGCGCCGAGGACCACCACGAGGCCCGACACCACGCCGAAGCGCCGGAGCGCCGCGCGCTCGGGCTCGCTCGCCGCCCGTCGCAGCGGCCCACGCAGCCCGAGCCACACGCCGGCGAGGCCGAGCGCCCCGCCGAGGGCAGCGCCCGACAGGGGAAGGAGCTTGGCGAGCGCGCCGCCCGCGACCTTGGCGCCGGCGTGCGCGCCCGCGAGCCCCGCCGCCGCCGCCGTGGGCGGCGCCGCGACCGACAGCGCCGCGGTGACCGCGAGCGTGAACGCCGCGCCGGGGGCGGTGCGCGCGAGCAGCCCCTCGAGGCGCCCCGCGAGCGCGGCCTCGAGCCTCTCCCGCGCGCGCGACAGGCGCTTTCGCACGGCGTCCTCGCGCAGCTCGAGCAGCGCCGCCACCTGCGCGGCGGAGCGCCCCTCGCGGTAGTAGAGGACGAGCACCTCGCGCGCGTCGTCAGGCACGGCCGCGAGCGCGTCCGCCACCACGCGCCGCTCCTCCTCGGCAAGGAGGCGATCCGCCGGACCGAGCGCCGGGTCGATCGCGCTCGCCGCGAGCGCGTCGAAGTCCTCCGCGTGGCCGACGCGCCGGCGATAGCGCCGCTCGCCGCGCAGCACCTCGAGCGAGCGGTTGCGCGCGAGCTGACGCAGCCACGGCGAGAAGCTCTTCGGGTCGCGCAGCCGGCCGAGCTGCTGCCAGGCGCTGACGAACACGTCCTGCGCCACGTCCTCGCTGCGCGCGACGTCCCGCAGGTGGCCGATGGCGATCGCGCACACCGGACCGGAGAACGCGCTCACGAGCGCCGCGAAGGCCCGCTCGTCGCCGCCCTGCGCCGCGCGCACGGCGCCCTCCACGTCGAGCGTCACAGGGCACCCGCCGCGAGGTGACGCGCGATCTGCGCGCGCGTGAAGGCCGGCTCGTCGAGCATCACGAAGTGCCGCGCGCCGGGCGCGACCACCACCTCGTGCCGGCGGATGCGCGCGACCTGCGCCTCGTACGTGTCGCGTACGACCGTGCGCGCCGCCTCGTCCGGCGCGAACGCCGCCGCCGCCACGAGGAGCACCGGGCTCTCGATGCGCGACAGGAGCGGCCGCAGGTCCGTGGTCAGGAGCTCGAAGTACGCCTCGCCGACCGCCGCGGGGCTCGAGCGCTCCGCGTCCCTGGCGACGCGTGCCACGTCCTCGGGCCGTCGGATCATCGTGGCGAGCGTGGCCCGCGTCTGCGCCGCGAAGGCCGCCTGGGCCTGCTTGCCGAGCTGCGCGCGCATCGCCTCGGCCTGCGGGCGCATGCTCACCGCGGTGGCGGCCGGGTCCATCGCCGCGGGCAGGAACGGCAGCCCGTCGAGCGCCACGACCGGCCCGAAGCGCTCGGGCGCGGTCGCCGAGATCCACAGCGCCAGGAACGCGCCCAGGCTGTGGCCGATCACGGCCGGCCGCACGAGCCGGCGGTCACGCACGTACGCGACGAGGGCGTCCCGCACCCGCGGCAGGAACGGCGCACCGATCGCGGGCTCGCCGGCGAACCCCGCCAGCGTGAAGAGGTGACACTCGTGGTCACGGCACAGCTCCGCCGCGAGGTCGTCCCAGACGCGCGCGCCACACGTCAGGCCGGGCAGCAGCAAGACCGGCGGGCCCTTGCCGCGCACCTCGACGCGAAACGGCGGCACGGCCGCGCGCGCGGCCGCCGGCAGGAGAAGCCCGAAGAGGATGACGAGAGCAGCAGCGTGGCGCATGTGCGCACCTCCTGCTCCCTGGATGCCGGTCGGACGCCCGGCGTGACCGACTTTCTCGCGCGCGGTCACCCGAGCGGCATCGGCCCGGAGCCCGAGCCCTCGTCGGCGTCGAACAGCTCCGCGAGCGCCGGCGGGACGCCCGGATCGGTCGGCCCCTCGTTGAAGAGGGCATTGAGCGAGCTGTCGCGCACGTCCCCCACCAGCGCCTCGGGCGGGTACACGGCGAGGCGGACCCGCGCGTAGTCCTCGGTCAGGACCCAGTCGATGAGCGCCGCGGTGGCCTCCGCGTCGGGCCGCAGCACGCGCACGGCCGCGGCGACGTCGTCGCACGAGAGCAGGCCCACGCGATCGGCCGCGCGGTGCACGGCGATCGACCAGTCCTCGGGGTCGAAGTCCCCGAGGTCCCGGCCCGACTCGCCCTGCGCGGCGGCCCGGGCGGCGACGAACGCATCCGCCAGCTCCCGCAGGCGCCTCCGCGCGCCGTCGGGCTCGAGCGCCACGCGTGAGCGCACGCGCGCGGCGTCGCGGTCCCCCTCGAGGCCCGGCGCCTCGTGCCCGAGCGCCGAGAGCGCGCCGAGCACGAGGGAGCGCACGCGCTTCGGAGCCCAGGCGATCGCGTAGATGCGCTCGGGCCGGGCCAGCGCGAACGCCGCGCGCGCGGCCTGGAACTTCACCGCGGGCACGTCGGCGCTGCCGAGCGCCGCGGGCCCCACGGCGAGGACGGGTGGCTCGACCAGCGCCGCGCGGATCTCCCCGCCGCCGGTCGGCCACTCGTAGATCTCGGGCGCGCGCGTGATGCCGACGAGCGCGCGGGCGCGGGCGATGGCCTCGGCGAGCACCGCCCCTGCGGGCTGCCGGTGCTGCGGCAGGATGCCGAGGTCCTCGAGCGCGATCGGCCGCAGCGCGCGCGCCACCGGACCGAGCCCCGCGAGGAGCTTGCCGAGGGCGAGGTGCTCGGGCCCGACCTCGAGCGGCTCGCGGCCGAGGCGCTCGGGCGACGAGAGCCCGCGCGACGGCAGGAGCGCCGCCGACGACTGCACCTCCGGGTCCGACGCGCCGAGAGCGCGCAGCGCCTGCGCGACGCGCGCGGCCGCCTGCACGCGCCCGCCCGCGAGGTGAAAGCGCATGAGCCGACGGCCCGCCTCGCGATCCTCCTCGCTGCCCGAGACGCGCCAGGCCGCACGCAGCGCGCGCGCCGCCACGGCCCACTCGGCCGGCACCTGCTCCGCGAGCGCCGCGATCCGCAGGGGCAGCGTCGTGTCCTCCGGCTCCAGCGAGGCCGCGACGTCGAGCGCGAACAGCGCGGACCGCGGCTCGCCGAGGCGCTCCTCGTAGAGAGCGCCCAGCTTGCGCCAGAGCGTCGCCTGCAGCGCCCGCTCGCGATCCCCGAGGTCGTGCAGGATCTTGCGGTACCGCCGCTCGAGGGCCGGCCACGCCCCGCGCGCGCCGAGCGCCCGCTCGAGAGCGGAGAGGGCCTCGCGCCGCGTCGGATCGAGATCGAGCGCCCGGCCGAGCTCCGCGGAGGCCTGGCCGAGATCCTCGGGCGCGCCGCCCTCGAGCGCGATGCGGCCGAGGTACTCGTGCGCCGCAGCGTCGTCCGGATCGATCGCGAGCGCCTGCTCGAGGTGCACGAGCGCGGTGTCCACGGCGCTCCGGCCGTCGGCCAGGAACTCCGCCCACGCGAGCGACGCGTGGAACTCCGCCTGATCGCCGCGCAGCGCGACCGCCCGCGCGAAGCACGTCGCGGCCGCGCGCGGCTCGCCCTTGCGCAAGAGGTCCTCGCCCTCGCTGTACGAGGCCTCCGCCTGGAACACGTCCGACGGAGGGGGCGCCTCGAGGCCGCGGTCGTAGCTCGCCCGCGCCCCCGGATCGCTCAGCGTCTCGTAGGCCCGCCGGAGCGCCATCATCACCTCGAGGAGCTTCGGCCTGGCCTCCTCGATGGGCAGCGACTCCATCGCCGCGAAGCGAGCGCGCCTCGCGTCGTAGGCCACGCTCACCTCGGCCTCGGTCGCGCCGCGCGCCAGCCCGAGCAGCTCGTACGCCGTGCTCGAGCCGAGCCCGAGCGCCGCCCGCAGGATCTCCGTCCTGGCCTCGCCCACCGGGTCGAGCGCCGACGGATCGGTCGGGCGCACGAGCTCCTCCTCGAACAGCTCCTCCATCGGCGGCTGGGTCTTCGACCGATCGGCGCGCGCGTGCGTCGCCTCGCGCAGGTGCGACAGCGACAGCGGATCGGCGTCCGGCGAGGCCGTGCGGCGGGCCCGCGCCGGCGCGGGCGAGGGCACCGCCATGGGCGGCGGATCGAGCACCGCGAGGCCGCACGCGATGAGCGCGTCGAGCGCGGGCAGCAGCTCCACGGGGTTGCCCGTGCGCAGGAGCTCGCCGATGCGCGGCTGCCCCGACATCGCGTCGATCGCCGCCGAGCCGAACTCCTTGCGAAACGCGGCGCCGTGATCGTCCACCCTCGGCGTCGCGATGAGCCGCAGCGCCTCGTGCGTCTCGAGCTCGGTCGCGACCACATCGGCGCGCGCGCTCTTGGCGAGCCCGCGGAACACGACCGACGGCAGGTCGATGGGCGTGCGCACCACGTCGGGCGGCACCGGACCGGGGACGAGGTCCCACATCCCGTCGCGCCAGCGCAGGCAGTTGACGAGCTTGAGCTTCACGTGCGCCACGAAATGCGCGACGACCTCCGCCTCGCTGAGGTACCCGAGCTGCACCACGGCCTGACCGAAGCGGATGCGCTGGCGGTGCGAGGCCTCGCTCGCGGCGTCCACCTGCTTCTGATCGAGGACGCGCCGCATGAGCAGGTACGACGACAGGGTCTCGCGCCGGATGTTCGAGCGGACGCCGACCGGCAGCCCCTCCTCGAGCAGGATCTCCTTCTTCATGCGCCCGCGCTGCACCGTGATCTGGCCGCTCACGCGCTCCTCGAGCGCATCGAACAGCAGGAGGGAGAGCGGCCGCTCCGCGAGCGCACCCGACGCGGCGCCGAGGCCGAGCGCCGACGAGGGCCGCGCCTCCGGCTCCGGCTCCACGATCTCCGCCGGCCGGGCCAGCGCCTCGCGCACCGCGCGCACGAGGTCGCGCACCTGGAGTGGCTTGCGGTAGAGCGTCACGTGCGCCTCGGCCAGGGCCCGCGCGCCGGCCTCGTCGAGCGCGAGCGCGCTCGTCGCGAGCACCGTCGCGCCCCCCTTGCGCGCCAGCTCGGCGAGCCCGATCGCCTCCGCCAGGCCGCCGCCGGTCAGCACGTCGACGACCACCACCTGGGCCTGCGCGCGCTCGATCTGCTCCCGCGCGGTGCGCGCGTCGGCGGTCACGATCTGCGGTGCGTGCACGGAGATGTCCGGATCGCGCGACAGCAGGGTCTCGACGACCCGGCGCGTGTACCGATCGTCGTCGACGATCAGGATTCTCGGCGGCATGACAGTCCCCGAAGGGACTCCTGAGTCTACACGAAGTGGCAGGCGATCTCGGCGGGCTCGCCCACGGAACGGAGCGGCGGCGCCTCCCGCTCGCAGCGGCCCGGATCGGCGACGCCGGCGCGAACGGGGCACGGCCCCCGGAAAGGGCAGCCTCCGGCGGGCAGGGGCCCCATCGCGAGCGCCACCGGCAGGTGCCCCGGCGCTGGGCGCGCGGCCTCGAGGGCGGACGTGTAGGGGTGCCGCGCCGCGCCGCGCCCCGCGAGCACCTCGACCACGCGCCCGGCGAGCATCACGAGCACGCGATCGCACAGGCGCCGCTGAAGACCGAGGTCGTGGCTGACGATCACGAGCGCGAGCCCGGCGGCCACGAGCTCGGCGAGCACGCCGACGACCTCGGCGGCGACCTGCGGATCGAGCGCGCTCGTCGGCTCGTCGAGGAGCAGCACGCGCGGCTCCGTCGCGAGCACGCGGGCGAGCGCCACGCGCTGCCGCTGCCCGCCCGAGAGCGCGCCCGGCAGCCGATCGAGCAGCTCCTCCGCGAGGCCCACGCGCCCCAGCAGCGCCGCCGCGCGCGCGCGACGCTCGCCGCGCGGGCACAGCCGGTGGATGGCCAGCGGGTCCGACAGTGACGCCAGCACGGTGCGGCGCGGATCGAGCGACGCGCCGGGGTCCTGGAACACGACGCCGATCGAGCGCCGCAGGGCGAGGCGCTCCCCGCGCGCCCGCCCCGCGAGCTCGCGCCCCTCGAGCAGCACCCGCCCCGCGCGCGGCCGCTCGAGCCCGCCGAGGAGCGCGAGCAGCGTGGACTTCCCCGCGCCCGACGCGCCCACCACGCCGAGCGCCTGCCCCGCAGCCACGGACAGCGACACGTCCCGGACGACCGCGCGGCCCGTCCGCTCGGCGACGAGGCCCTCTGCCTCGAGGAGCGCGCTCAAGCCCCGCCCCACGCGCGCCCGAGCCGGGCCGCCGCGGCGAGGCGGGCCGTGTACGCGTGCGCCGGACGCACCAGCACCTCGTCCGCGCGCCCCGCCTCCACCACGCGCCCCTCGAGCATCACGATCACCCGCTCGCACATCGACGCGGCGAGCGCGAGGTCGTGCGTGACGAGCACGAGCGCGCACCCGAGCTCCCGCCGCGTGCGATCGATGAGCCCCACCACGTCCGCCGCCGCGAGGGTGTCGAGCGCCGCCGTGGGCTCGTCGCAAAGGAGCAGCTCGGGCCCCGGGGCGAGCGCCGCGGCCAGGTGCGCGCGCTGCCGCTCGCCGCCCGAGAGCTCGTGCGGATACGCGCGGCCCCGCCCCTCGAGCCCCACGCGCGCGAGCCACTGCCGCGCCACGGCGCGCGCGTCCACGCCGGGCCGGTGCGCGCGGATCGCGTCCGCCACCTGCCCCTCGATGCGGCACACTGGATCGAGCGCCCCCAGCGGATCCTGGAACACCACGCCCACCTTGCGCCCGCGCAGCGCCGCGCACGCGCCCTCGTCCCCGCGCGCGACGTCGGTGCCGCACACCTCGAGCCGCCCCGAGACCCGCGCGCCCGGCGGCAAGAGCGCCGCGATCGCGAGGAGCAGCGTCGACTTCCCCGCGCCCGACTCGCCGACCACCCCGAGCGCGCCGCCGGCTTCGAGCGACAGCGACACGCCCTCGAGCGCGCGCGCGGGCGGCGGGCCCGGCAGCTCGACCGCCAGGTCCTCCGCGCCGAGCACGCTCACGGACAGACGAGCTTCTTCTTCGGCAGGCCCGCAGGGACCTGCACCTGGAACGCGTCGGCCGGCAGCGCGGCGTTGACCTCGCGCCCCGACTTCCAGCGCACGATCACGTCGGCTTTTTCCGCGGGCTTCTCGAAGCGCGTGACCTTCGGCAGGCGCACGCCGCCGACGTCGTCGAAGCCCTCGTGCGAGAGGCGCCACACCACCTGGCCGCCCGCCGTCTTGAGCTCCGCGAGCACCACGTCCCAGCGCGGCGGCGAGCCCTCGCCGTCGAGCGAGATCTCCTCGACGTGCCCGTCCGGGAGCTTGAAGCGGAGTCGCTCGCGGCGGTGCTCGCCGTCCCACTCGAGCTCCGGGGCCACGCCCGCGGGCACCGGCGCGCCGCCGAGCAGCATGTCGACCACCGCGGCCGGCGGCATCTCGATCTCGATGAGGCGCGCGACGTTGCACGGCTCGGGCAAGCCCTCGTAGAGCACGCCCTTTTCGAAGTCGAGCAGCCAGAAGCTCGCGCCGTCGGTGACGAGCGAGGCCAGGAGGCGCCCCGCCATCGGGCTCTCGGCGTCGAACCGCAGCCTGTCCGGGCGCTCGATCATCATCGCGACCGGTGTCTTGACGCGGCCCTCCTTCGACATGTGATCGATCTTGGGCGGCGAGCTCGTGCGCATGGAGCGCACGGCCTGGCTGCGCTTGCCGAGGTGCGCGAGCAGCGCCTCCGTCGTGGGCGGCGCATACGGCCTCGGCTGCGCGTGCCCGCAGCTCGCGAGCACGACCGCGGCCGCCAGGAGCGCGCACCGGATCACCGCGCGGCTCACTTCGACGCTTTGCGGTTGCCCTCGAGGTCGCGCACCAGCGCCTCGAGCTCTGCGCGCAGCGGCTCCTCGGCGCCCGCCGCCAGGGCGCGCCGGTACAGCTCGAGCGCGCGCTTGCGATCGCGCTGGAAGGCCCTCAGATCGCCGAGGTGGCGCAGGATCTCGGGCTCGCCCGGCGCCAGCCGATCGGCCAGCTCGAGCAGGCGCTGCGCCTCGTCGATCGCCCCCCGCTTGAACAGGCACCAGCCGAGGCTGTCGGTGACGGCGCCGTTTCGCGGCTCCTTGGCCAGCGCCTGCCGGAGCAGCCGCTCCGCCTCGTCGAGGCGCTGCCCGCGTTGCACCAGGGAATAGGCGTGGAAGTTCACGAGCGAGACCGACCCGGGACGACGCTGGAGCGCGCGCCGGACGAGCTCGGCCGCCGCCGCCTGCTCGCCGTGCCGCTCGAGCAAGCTCGCCAGCGACAGCAGGAGCGCCTCGCTCTCGGGCGCCTGCGTCACCGCCTGCCGCAGGTGCGCCGTCGCGCGGCCCACCTCCCCGCGCCGCTCGTAGACCTCGCCGAGCACCAGCACGAGCCGCTCGACGTTGCCGAGCCTGCGCCGCCTCGCCTCGGCGAGCGCCCGCTCCACCCGCGCCCCGGCCTCCTCGCCGCGCCCGCGCTTGACGAGCCACAGCGCCGCCGCACGCACGGCCGCGGGCCCCTCGGGCGAGTCGAGCGGCACCTTGTCCCACTCCGCGATCGCCGGCGCGAGCTCGCCGCCCTCGGCGAGCAGCTCACCGAGGCGCGCCCGCGCGGTGTGCGCGGCTGGCCGCCGCTCGAGGACCTCGGCGAGCACCGCGCGCGCCCGGTCGGCGCGACCGACCCGCCGCAGGAGCGAGGCGACCCGCGCGCGCTGGTCCGCGTCGGCGTGCGACGCGCGATCCTCGACCACGTCGACGACGTCGCGCGCCGCGGCCTGCTGCCCCGCGTCGAGGAGCGCCTCGACCAGCGCCTCGCCCGTGTCCACGACCTCGTCGGACATGTCGAACGCGCCGCGCAGCGTCGTGATCGCGAGCTCCACGCGGCCCGTGCGCTCGAACAGGCGGCCGAGCCGCAGCCGCGCGTCGACGTCACCCGGGTCGTCGGCGCAGAGCCTACGCAGCGCCGCCTCGGCGTCCGCGTTGCGACCGAGCTCCTCGTAGAGCCCGACGATCTCGTAGCGGAGCGCGCGATCGTTAGGCCGCTCGGCCGCGGTCCGCACGAGCCAGCGCAGCGCCTCGGGGCGGTCGCCCCTGCGCACCGCCAGCTCCGCCATGCGCAGCCCCGCCTCCTCGTGGGCGGGCTCCGCGCGCACGGCGTGCTCGAGCGACGCGCGCGCCGCGTCCAGATCACCTCGTCGCTCCTCGACCTCCGCCCGCACGACGAGCGCATCCGCGGAGTCGTGGTCGCAGCGCAGCGCCTCGTTCACCGCGGCCGACGCCGCGTCGAGCTGGCCGAGCTCGAGGTGGCTCCGCGCGAGCAGCGTGTGCAGCTCCGGCGAGTCCGGATCGGCGCCGAGCGCCTGCCGGAGCTCGCGCACGGCCTCCGCGTGCGACCCCTCGAGCGCGAACAGGCGCGCCTGCAGGTAGTGCTGGTAGGCGGCCGGGCTGACGTAGCGTCCGAGCACGCGCTCGCCGTCGACCACCCGGATGGTGCCGCTCTCGTCGAAGGTCCCCGCGCACCCGAGCGCGACCAGCCCGCAAAGCAGCCACCGCATCAGCCCCCCGAGGATAGCACGCCCTCGCGTCAGAGCCCTCCGAAGACCCAGCGCCCCCCCACCATCGTCGCGATCACGCGCACGTCGGCCATCGCCTCCGCCGGCCCCCGGGTGGGGTCCCGCGACAGGACGACGAGGTCGGCCAGCTTGCCGCGGGTGATCGAGCCCTTCTCGGCCTCGAGGCCCTCGGCCCGCGCGGCGCCGAGCGTGTAGGCCGACAGCGCCTCACCGACTGTGATGCGCTCCGGCCCCGGCCGGGTGGCGACGAAGCGCACGCCCGCGAGCGGATCGAGCGAGCGCCGGTGCCCCTTTCTCCCGAGCCAGTCCGAGCCGAGGCAGAGCGAGACCCCCGCGTCGAGGAGCGTCCGCAGCGGGTAGAGCCGCTGCCGCTTCCACTCGTCGGCCAGGGTGGGATTCGAGCACACAGTGATGCCGAGGCGCGCCAGGCGCCGGGCCTCCTCGCGCGAGACCGTGTCGGCGTGCTCGACGCGGAACAGCGACGCGAGCGAGCGATCGTTGCCGGCCTCCGCCTCGATCGTGTCGAGCAGGCGCACGAGCGGCGCCTGGCCGTGCACGTGCACGACGGTCCGCCGGCGGGCCACCACCGCGCGCCGCACCATCTGCTTGAGCACCCGGCGCTCGAGCGGCGCCTCCTGATCGTGGAAGTACTTCCACCCGTCCACGCGCACCCAGAGCGGCGCCGGCCCCGACCAGAACGTCGCGTGGTAGTCGTCGCGGAAGAGCTGCCCGAGCGGCACGAAGCGCACGCGGCACGACAGCGCGCCCGCGCGACGCAGCCCCTCGAAGAGGTCGGCGAACTGGTCGCTCATCGCCTGCACGCTCGTGACGCCGAGGCGCGCGGCCTCGGCGAGGAACTCGCGCGCCACCTGACGCAGCTCGCCGATCGGGCGTCGCCTGGCGATCGCGTCGAGCGCCGCCGCGACGTGGCGCCCGCGCACGAAGCCCCACGGCACCTCGTCCCGCAGCTCCGCGGCGAACACGGCCGCGCCGTTCATGAGGCCGCCGAAGGGCGTGACGATGAAGACCGGCGTCCTCGTGATCGCGTCGAGCGGGGCGCCCGTCTCGAGCCCGTCGGGCAGCGCGTTCGGCGAGATCGCGAACAGCCACTCGCCGGGCTTGAGCCGCGCGACCGCGCGCTGGACCTCCGCCAGGAACGCCGCCTTGGTCGTGCCGCGGAGCTCCACCGCGTCGGCGATCGAGAGGCCGAGGCCGAGGTGGACGTGCGCGTCGTTGAACCCCGGCAGGAGCGCGCGCCCGCCGAGGTCGATGCGTCGCGCCCCCGTGGGCAGGAGGGGCTCGAGGTCCCGCGCCTCGCCGACGCCCACGATGCGGTCGTCCACGATCGCGACGGCGCGCGCGCGCGGCCGCGCCGGGTCCATCGTCAGGACGTCCGCGTTGTGGAGCAGGACCGCCGCCGCGGCGAGGAGCGCGAGCATGCGCTCCGACAACGATAGCAGCTACCGCTTCTGCATCCCGTACTGCTTGAGCTTGAAGACGAAGGTGCGGAGCGGCATGCCGATGAGGTCGGCCGCCTTGGTCTGGACGCCGCCCGTCGCGATGAGGGCCTCCTGCATCCGCTGCTGCTCGAGCGAGCGCAGCTCCTCGGCGATCGGCTTGAAGGTCTTCGGTCGCACGGTCGGCATGTCCGCGGTCTGCGCCGCGGCCGCGGCCTGCACGCCCGTGGGCTCGGACTCGTCCTGCATGCGCTCGGGCAGGTGCCACGGCTCGACCACGAGCTCGTCGAGCGTCGCGCCGACGAAGTCCATCGCGTTCTTGAGCTCGCGCACGTTGCCCGGCCACGGGTGGCGGCCGAGCTTCTCGAGCGTCGCCGCCGAGAGCACCGGCGGCTCCTTGCCGAGCGAGCTCGTGGCGGCCTCGAGGAACACGCGCGCCAGGAGCGGGATCTCGCGCGGCCGCTCGCGCAGGGGCGGCAGCACGACCTGCGCCGCGCCGAGCCGGAAGAACAGGTCCTCGCGGAAGCGCCCCGCGCGGATCTCGGCCTCGAGGTCGCGGTGCGTCGCCGCCACCACGCGGATGTCCACCTCGCGCTCCTTGACGTCGCCGAGGCGCGTGATGCGCTTGGTCTCGATGGCGCGCAGGAGCTTGGCCTGCGCGCTCGCGCCGAGCTCGCCGATCTCGTCGAGGAACACCGTGCCGCCGCTCGCGGCCTCGAACAGGCCCTGCTTGGTCGCGATCGCGCCCGAGAACGCGCCGCGCTCGTGACCGAAGAGCTCGCTCTCGATGAGGTTCTCCGGCAGCGCCGCGCAGTTGAGCGTGACGAACGGGCCCTTGCTGCGCCGCGAGAACGCGTGGACGCCGAAGGCGGCGTTCTCCTTACCGCTGCCGGTCTCGCCGCGCACGAGGACGGGCAGATCGCTCTGCGCGAGCCGGCGAACGAGCTCGTACAGGCGCAGCATCGCCGGGTCCGACAGCACGATCTTGCGCCCGCCGAGCTCGAGCGTGCGCGTCGCGTCCACCGCGCGCGCGATCGCGCGGTCGGGCGCCGACTCGACCGCCGCGCGGGCCACCGACAGGATCGTCGCGCCCTCGCAGCCGTCCACCGGGCACGTCGCCAGGCCCGCCCGGGCGCCGGGCGCCACGGTCGCGATGCGCGCGAGCACGTCGCGCGCGATCTCCGAGGCCGCCTCCTCGGCGAGCTCCGGCAGCACGATCACGAGCTGGCCGCCGGGCAGCAGGCCGAGCACGTCGATGAGCCGCAGGGCCGGCGTCGCCGCCTGCGCGACCGCGCTCGTGTCCGGGCGCGCGCCGAGGTGCAGCACGACCACCGCGAGCGGCCGCTCGTAGCGCACCGCCCGCTCGACCTCCTCGTCGAGGCGGGCGAGCAGCGTCGCTGCGTCGAGGGGGCTGCGCCGCGACGGCCGCGGGCTTGCCGTGTGGAGCACGAGCGACACCTCGCCGATGGCCACCACGTCGCCCGACGCGAGCGGCCGCACCTGCTCGATGCGCTCGCCGTTGACGCGCGTGCCGTTGTGGCTCTCGAGGTCCACCACCTGCACCACGCCGTCCACGACCATGAAGCGCGCGTGCTTGCGTGACGCCGCGGGATCCTCGATGCGCAGGTCGGCGTCGGTCGCGCGCCCCACCACCATCGAGCCCAGCGCCGGCAGCGAGAACATCTGCGACGAGCCGCCCTGCAGGACGAGCAGGTACGAGCGATCGCCGCTCGTACGCCGCCCGCTCATCGGGACGAGGCTCAGGGTGGTTCCCGGGTCATGCTCGGACATCGGGGCCATGTTATCGCTTCGCGAGGCCAACGTTGCATCCACGGTGATCGCCCTTTCGACTGTGGGTCGCATCAGGTTCCCGGCAGGCAACGGGGCCGCCACTCCGCGCTGGTCTTCATCGGGTTCGGCTGGTGGTAGGGCATGCCCCCGTCGTCGACGCAGACCGACGAGTTGCGCAGGTAGGTCCGATCGCGCGGATTGGCGGCCGGCCCCTGACCCGCGAAGTCGGTGACGACGCCGCTCTGGTCCTGCCGCAGGTAGTTCCAGCCGAAGCAGCCGTCCTGACTCCAGAGGTAGGAGTCCTGCTGCGGGGGCTGGACCCACGGGTGCGGCGTCTGCGCGGGCCACTTGCGGGCGCAGTGGGGATTGAGGGACGGGTCCTCGAGGTAACGCTGCACGGTCAGGCCTGCCGAGCCGTTCGGGCCGCGCACCTCGTCGTGCGAAGTCCGCGGCATGAGGACCTGGCTGATGCAGCGCGCGCCGTTCGGCGTCCACTCCGCCTCGAGGCCGAAAGGAGCCCCCGTGGCCGGGTTGGCGGCGACCGCCGCCGGATCGACCGAGTACGGGAGCTGCTGCTGCATCCCGGCGTTGTCCCAGACGTCGATCAGGATGCCGTCCATCGTGTGCTCCTGACCGTCGCCGCAGTAGTCGGCGCGGATCATCCGCACGCACGCCTCGTGCGGTAGCTCGAGGGACTGCCCGCTCGCGCCGGTGCTCCACGGCTTGTACCCGAGCAAGGCGCACTTGCCGATCGCGCCCGTCTCGCAGGCGAACGTGACGTCGCGCCTGTACCGCGTGTTGGTCGAGTCGATCACCTTGCCGCCCGCGCCTGCGAACCCTCGCTCGAAGCTCCATTGCCCCGGGATCGCCACGACGGGCACGGGCTCGAAGCGCGGCCGGCGCTCCGTCACGCTCATCACCGGACGGACGCCGCACACGTAGCCCCACTTCTTCGGGCAGATCCCGAACTCGCTGCAGGCATCCCCCGGCTGCGGGTTGCTCCAGCGGTCGCCGTAGTAGGCCTTGACGACGTAGCGCGGCAGCTCGGGATCGGCGCTGTTCGTGATGCGCTCGATGAACAGCGGCACCGCCTGCCCGTCCGTCATCACGCCGTTGACGAGCGCCCCCTGGAAGTCACGCCCACGGCGCTTCGGCGCGCGGTCGCGCAGGGACAGGGGACGCTCCACCATCACGCCCTTTTCGAGCTCCACCGTCCGCACGGCCACCGAAGGCGCCGCCGGATCGGGGTTCGCGCCCGCCGCGGGGGGCGTGCTCGGCATGCGGACCGTGCGCAGGTCGACCTTGGCCAGGGCGAAATCCGCGCCGTTCGACGTCTTGCCGTTCGACGTCTTGCCGTTCGAGACCAGCCCGACGCGGGGCCCGGTGACGCCTGCGACGTCGGCCTTGCCTGGATCGACGGGCTCATCCACGACGAGCTGACCCTCCGGATCAACGTAGAGGGGCTCATCGACAGCAGTCTGGTCTCCCTCGGCACCGCAGGCACCCAGGAGGACGGTCCAGATGATCAGGTCTAGGCGACGCATCGGAGGCGTTGCCTAGCACGCCTGATGCCACCCGGTCCCCGATGTAAGTATCGAGAACGAGGTCGAGCAGCGCTTGCGCAAGGCAAGCCTTGCGCGCAAACCGCCACAGCGGCTAATCGAGGAGCCGCCCGGGCGGGTCCGCGCAGAGGCGAGCGCCGGTCATCTGGGAGCGCTGGCTCGGCTCCACGATCTCCCGGTTGTAAACGCGCAGCATGTTGCGCTGGTAGTAGAAGCTCGCTCCGCGCACGCTCGCGCCCGACTCCCCCATCGACGCCAGCGTCCACTCGAGGGCATTGCCGACGCCGTCGAGGAGGCCGAAAGGGCTCTCGCTCGCCGGATGGGCCCCGACGGGATCGGGGCCGATCGCGTCGGGATCGAGGGCATGCGTCAGGTCGAAGTTGGCGTCCGCGGGATCGAGCCGGTCCCCGTGCGGGAACTCGCGATCGTCGGCGCCGCGCACGGCGCGCTCCCACTCGATCTCCGTGCACAGGCGCGCACCCGGGAGGCGCGTTCGTGACACCCAGGCCGCATAGGCGCGCACGTCGTCGAGATCGATGCCCGTCACGGGCAGCCGGGTCCAGTCGATCGAGCTGCCATCGGCGCGCCCGGGGTACTCGAGGCGCTGGCCCTGGCCCAGCAGGAACCCCCGGCTGCGCGGCCGGAGTCGAAGTTGCCAGCCGCGCCCGTTGCTCCGGAGCTCCACCCCGTAGCCCGAGTAGTCGCCGCCGCGCGGACGGCGTCGTTGCCGCTCTGCTGGTGACAGGGTGTCGAGGAAGGTGATCCACTCGCCGAACGTGACCTCGTGCCGCGCGATGCGGAAGCCGCGGGTCTCCACGGGATGTAGCGGCACGGTGTTGTAGAAGTCGCGTCGCAGGTCGTCGTCACCGCGCGCTCCCAGCAGGAATCGTCCCGGCGGAACGTAGATCCACCCTTCCGGGACGTCCGTGGCGGCGGGCAGCGAGAACGCGACCTCGCGATCCTCGCCACGCTCGAGCATCAGCGGATACCGCACGCGCGCGCGTCCCGGGGCCTCGGCGACGACGAGGTAGGAACCGGGGCCGAGGACCTCCGAGGCCCGTGCGGCCAGGGGCCGGCCGGGGCCGAGGGGCCGCCGACCATCGGCTGCCTGGGTGACGGCGTGGATGCGCACCTGCGCCCCGACGGGCTCGACGGCCAGCCTCAGCGTCGCCGGCTGACCCCACCGGAGCCGGCGCGAGCCGTCGTCATCGACCCGCGCGAGGCGACGCAGGAGCGCCTGCTCGTCAGCATGACGGCCCTCCCGCTCGGCATCGAGGGCGCGCGCCAGCAGCAGGTCGGCGAGCCGGAGCCGCGTCCCTGCATCGCTGGGATCGAGCTGGAGCGCGATCTCGAGCGCGTCCTCCGCGCGAGCATCGGACTGTTCCACCGCGCCCTGGCTACCTCGAGCCCGGAGCCAGACCCGCTCGCCCTCGGATCTCTCGGCGCGATCGAAGCGCCTGAGCGCGTCGGCTCGCAACCGCGCGGCCTCGAGACGGAATCGCCTCCCCTCTCCGAGCGCAGCGTCGGCGCTCGCGATCTGCCTGACCACGCGAGCACGCCGGTCCCAGCGCGCCTCGAGGCGCGCCGCGCCGAAGACCGCGCCGGCCGCGAGCGGCACGCCGAGGAGGAGGCCGACGCGCAGCCAGCGCGTGCGGCGGACGGAGGACCGGGAGCGCTCGAGGAACTCGCGCTCACGCGGCTGCAGCTCGAGCGCGTCGAGCGCGGCGGCCTCCTCGAGCGCGCGGCGCGTCCAGAGCGCGGCGCGGGGGCGGCCCTGGCGCTCCCACTCGGCGGCCGCGGCGCCGACGCGCACGGCGAGCGCGCGCGTCTCCGCGCTGCGATCGAGCCACGCGCGGAGCGTGCCCCAGCCGGCGACGAGCGCCTCGTGCACCAGCGTGAACACGGGCTCGCCCCCCTCGTCCTCGCTCGCCACCACGAGCCGGCCGCGCACGAGCGCCTCGAGCGCGGCGCGCCCGTCGGCGTCGGCCTCGCGGGTGCCCACGAGCGCCGACTCGACGCGGCGCTCGCGTGTGCCGCCTTGCGCGACGAGCTGGACGAGGATCCGCCGCGCCGCCGCGCGCGCCCCGGCGGGCAGCGCGTCCACCACGCGGTCCGCGTGCCGCGCGAGCGCGCCCGTCACGCCGCCCATCGCGTCGAGCGCCGCCGCGGGCAGGCACGAGCGCGCCTCGTCGCGCGCCTCCCACAGCTCCGCGAGCGCGAACTGCACGAGCGGCAGCCCGCCCTCCGCCGCGGCGCGCTGGAACGCGGCGATCATGGCCTCGCTCTCGAAGGCAAAGCCCCGCGCCCGCGCGGGCCCCACGACCGCCTCGCGCGCGGCGTCGAGCCCGAGGGGACGCAGGAGGAACATCGAGCGCGGGAGCTCCTCGCCCAGGAAGCCGCGGCCGGCCAGGCGCGACAGGAAGTCCGCGCGCACCGTGCCGACGACGCGCGTGCGCGGGAAGGCCTCGGCGATCGCCGACAGGGCGCGATCGAACGCCAGCGCCTCGGCCGGCTCCGCCAGCGTCACGAGCTCCTCGAGCTGGTCCACGAGCAGGACGAGCGCCTCGTCGCCCTCGCGCAGCCTGCGCGCGAGGAGCGCCGGATCCGCCTCGATCGCCGCGGCGTCGACGTGCGGCCCGAGCGCACCGGCGAGCGCGGTCGCCAGGGCGTGCAGCGGCCGGCGCCCGGGGACGAGCCTGGCCGTGCGGACGCGCGGAAGATCCAGCGCTCCGTCCGCGATCGCCGGCAGGAGCGCCGCGCGGCACAGCGACGACTTGCCCACGCCCGAGTCGCCCACCACCACGACGAGCGGCTGATCGCGAAGGCGGTCCACGAGCTCGCGCACCTCGGCGCCGCGCCCGAAGAACAGCGCGCGGTGCTCGGCCTCGAACGCGCCGAGCCCGCGGTAGGGGTTGCCGGAGAGCGCGGGACCCGCGTGCGCGGCCGGCGCGCGCAGGGCCTCGAGCGCCTCGGCGAGCGCGTCGCCCGACGGCAGCCGCGCCTGGGGCTCCCGCGACAGGCACCGCGCGACCAGCTCGGAGAGGCGCGGATCGATGCCGGGCACGAGCTCCACGAGCGTCGGCGGACGCACCGAGTCGATCGAGCGCTCGAGGTCCTCGATGGTCTGGGCCTCGTGAGGAGGCCGACCCGCCGCGAGCTCGTAGAGCAAGACGCCCATCGAGTAGACGTCGCTCTCGCGGCTGGCCGGCTCGCCCCGCCACACCTCGGGCGCCATGTAGAGCGGCGAGCCCACGCGGGTGCCGACCTCGGTCAGCGCGGGGGACTGGCTCTGCGGCGCCGGCAGCGTGCGCGCGAGCGGCACCGGGCTGAACGTCACGGTCCGCACCGCGTCGGGCGCGCGCGGCGACTCGATGAGGCTGCGCGTCGCATCGGCGTCCGCGGGCGAGGCGCGCACGGGCACGGTGGCCAGGGCGACGAGCGCCGGCGGGATCGGCGCCTCGCCCGCGGGCTCGATCGGCTCCTGGCGCTCGGACAGCTTGGCCAGGCCGAAGTCGAGCAGCTTGGGCACGCCGTCGATCCCGAGGATGGCGTTCGCCGGCTTGATGTCCCGGTGCAGCACGCCGCGGCGGTGGGCCGCGCCGAGCCCGCGACACAGCGCGATGCCGAGCTCGAGGACGCGCGCGGGCGGCAGGGGCTTCTCGACCTGGTCGAGCGAGGTGCCGCGCACGAACTCCGAGACCAGGTACGGCCGCCCCTGCGCGAGCCCCACGCGGTGCACCGCCACCACGTGCGGGTGCTGCAGCCGCGCGATCGCGCGCGCCTCGACGAGGAAGCGCTCGTGCACGGCCGCGCCCGTGCGCCCGCGCGCGATGAGCTTGAGCGCCACCGGCCGGTCGAGGATCGTGTCGTGCGCGAGGAAGACCTCCCCCATCGCGCCCGCGCCGAGCGGCCGGACGATCCGGAACTCGTCGATCTGCGCGGGCAGGTCGCCGCGGGCCTCCACGCCTCTTCTTTAGCTCATGTCCAAGGTGGCGTTCATGTTCACGTTGACGTTCAGGTCCACGTCAACGTCAAGTCAGTGACATGGAGCTAGCAGGCAAGACGCTCGCCATCACGGGCGCCGGCGGGTTCATCGGCCTCCGCATGATCACGCGCGCGCGTGCGCTCGGGATGAAGGTGCGGGGCCTCGAGCTCTCCCCGGCGGCGGCCGCGCGAGCGCGAGGAGCGGGCGCCGAGGTCGCGCTCGGCGACATCTGCGATCCCGCCGCCGCACGCCGCCTGTGCGGCGGCGCCGAGATCGTCTTCCACACCGCCGCCATCGTCGGAGAGGGCGGCGACTGGGCGCTGTACCGGCGGGTCAACGTGGAGGGCAGCCGCACGGTCGCGACCGCGGCGCGCGACGCCGGTGCCCGGCGCTTCGTCCACCTGTCGTCCGTGATGGTCTACGGGTTCCACTTCCCGCCCGACGTGGCGGAGGACGGCCCGCTCGCGGGCGAGGACAACGCCTACTGCCAGACCAAGATCGAGAGCGAGACCGCGGTGCTCGCGCTGCACGCGCCGGAGCGGTTCGGCGTCACCGTCATCCGACCGGGCGACGTCTATGGTCCTGGCTCGATCCCGTGGGTGGTGCGCCCGCTCCAGCTCATCAAGCGCCACCTCTTCGTCCTGCCGGACGGAGGCACCGGGCTCATCAACCACGTCCACGTCGACAACCTGCTCGACGGCGTGCTGCTCGCGCTCGAGCGCGACGCCGTCGGCCGCGCGTTCAACGTCTCCGACGGCGTGGGCACGACCTGCCGCGAGTACTTCGGCGCGCTCGCGCGCATGCTAGGGCGGCGCGGCGTGCGCACCCTGCCGAGCGCGCTCCTGCGCCCGACCTTCCGCCTGGCCGAGCGCGCCGCGCGCCGGCTCGGGCGCGAGCCGCTCGCGTCCGCCTCCGCGATCGACTTCCTCTTGCGGCCCCATGCCTACTCGATCGCGCGCGCGCGCCGCGAGCTCGGCTACGCGCCGCGGGTGACCCTCGCCGAGGGCCTGCGCGAGACGGAGGCGTGGCTGCGCAAGGAGGGCCGCCTCTGATCACCCGTGGCAGCGCTTCCACTTCTTTCCGCTGCCGCACGGACAGGGATCGTTGCGGCCCGGCGTCGGCGCGCTGCGCGCCGGAGTGACCCCCGGCACCGCCTCGACGTAGTACCAGCGCCCATCCGAGCGCGCGAACCGGGAGCGCTCGTGGTGGGCGAACGGCTCGCCGCGCGTGACGCCTCGCGCGATGAACTCGACGGTGCCCTCGGCGTCGCCGGAGCCGCCCGCCTCCGTGGCCAGGATCTCGAGCCTGAGCCAGCGCGACTCGCGGGACCAGCGGGTCGCCCCCGCGACGTCGAGCTGCCCGCGCGTCTCCGGCGCGTGCGTCTCGACCAGGTGCTCGATCGCGCCGCGCACGAAGGCGGTGTAGCGAGAGCGCATGAGCGCGAGCGCGGTCGGAGCGGGCGCGCCCGCGAGGATCGGCCCGCAGCAGGCGGCCTCGTCACGACCGGAGCCGCAGGGGCACGTCGCGGCGTCTCTCGCGCGCGGGGGGATCGTCACGCCGGCGAATCCTACCGCTCCGCGATCAGAACCGCATCGCGACGTGCGCGCCCGCGTCGATCCAGGCGAGCGGGCTCGATCCCCACTCCTCGGTCCTGCCCGCGCCGCGGATCTCCTCGTTGCCGTTCAGGCTCCGGTACCGCACGTGGACGCCGATCGAGACCGCCTGGCCGAGCGCGACGTCGAGCGCCGCGCCGAGCCCGAGGGCGAGGCCCCGCTTGACGCCCTCGAAGTGACCGAGCGCAAAGCGGTCGATGTCGACGCGACGCTGGCCGTAGCCGAGCTCGAGCGAAAGCGAGGGCTGAACGACCTCACCGTACGCCGCGCGCACGCCCGCGAGCACGAGCGTGTTCGTCGTCGGGGAATCCGGCAGGCCCTCGACCCCGTAGCGCCCGTACTCGAACGCGACGCCGGGGGTGACGCGGACCTGGCCGCCGTCGGCGACCACCTCGTAGCCGGCAGTCCCGCGGAGGACGAAGCCGGTGTGGAGGGCGTCCTGATCGAGCGGCTTCGAGACGCTGCTGTCGGCGCCGAGGACGACCTCGGCGCGCGCGGGGCTGGCGACGGACAGGGCGGTGAGGAGGACGAGGCTAGTCGGAACGAGTCGCATGCCCCACGCCTGAGCAAGCGCCTTGCCAGCGCGATCTCGCGCGCTTTCCCGCCCCCCCCGCGGCTCGCGCGCCCCGGTCCGTGCCTCCGGCGGGTGGCCGCCGCGCCCCGATCCGGTATCCTCGGCACGTGACCGCCGAGGAAGCGCTTCGTCGGAGCGAGGATCTGACGCGCCGGCTCATCGAGGCCATGCCCGGGGGCGTCGTACAGGTCACGCCGGAGGGGGCGATCGTGCGCGCCAACGCCGAGGCGCAGCGCATCCTCGGCCTGTCGTACGACGAGCTCACCGAGCGCTACGTGGCCGACTTCGAGCCCGGGACCTGCTGGGAGGACGGCACGCCCTGCGCAGTCGCCGACTACCCCGTCTCCCGCGCGATCGTCGAGAACCGCGCGCAGCCGCCCGTCACGATCGGCGTGCGCAAGCCCGACGGCGAGACCTCCTGGGCCATCTTCACCGCCATCCCGCTGCCCGACCCGGCGACGGGCGCGTGCGCGGGCGTCATCGTGACCTTCGTCGACATCACCGAGCGCAGGCGGATCGAGCACGAGCGCCGCCACTCCCTCGAGGAGCGCGAGCGCGCGCTCGCCCAGAAGCTCGAGTCGCTCGGCGTGCTCTCGGGCGGCATCGCGCACGACTTCAACAACCTGCTCCAGGTCGTCGCCGGGCGGCTGTCCCTCGCGCGGAGCGCCGTGCCGAGCGGCCACGTCGCGAGCGGGCACCTCGAGGCCGCGGACGAGGCGGCGAGGCGCGCGCGCGATCTCACGCAGCAGCTCCTCACGTTCGCCAAGGGCGGCACGCCCATCCGCGAGACGGTGTCGATGGCCAGCATGCTCGAGGAGATGAGCCGCTTCGCGCTGTCGGGCTCGAACGCCGGGTGCGAGACGCACCTGGCGCCCGACCTGTGGGCCGCGGACGTCGACCCCAGCCAGACCTTCCAGGCGCTGCAGAACCTCGTGTCGAACGCCGCGCAGGCGATGCCCGGCGGAGGCGTGGTGACGCTGTCGGCGGAGAACGCCGTCGTG
The DNA here is from genome assembly GCA_964593795.1 of uncultured Myxococcales bacterium. Taxonomy (GTDB): domain Bacteria; phylum Myxococcota_A; class Polyangia; order JAHFDS01; family JAHFDS01; genus JAHFDS01. The sequence goes on from CAZQJC010000253.1 coordinate 63,193, forward strand.
ACGCGGGACGCCGCCTTGCCGCTCGAGGCCGGTCGTTACGTGCGCATCACGGTGACGGATCAGGGCGTCGGCATCGCACCGGCCGACCTCGAGCGCGTGTTCGATCCGTACTTCACCACCAAGGCCACCGGCACCGGCCTCGGCCTCGCGATCACCTACTCCGTGGTCCGGCGTCATGGGGGCCACGTCTCGATCGCCTCGGCGCTCGGCAAGGGCACGACGGTGACGCTCTACCTGCCCGCCGCCGCCAGCGCGGCCCCCGCGGCGGCCACGGAGCTACCGCCGGCGATCGGCACGGGTCGGGTGCTGGTCGTGGACGACGACGAAGACGTGCGCGACGTCGCGATCGCGATGATCGAGGCGCTCGGCTACGAGGCCCACGGCGTGCGCGAGGGCGGCCAGGCCATCGAGGCCTACCGCGCGGCCGCGGCGGCCGGGCGCGCCTTCGACGCGGTGCTGGTGGACCTCACGATCCGCGGCGGGATGGGCGGCCGCGAGGCGGTCGAGAAGCTGCGCGCCGAGTTCCCGGCGGTGCGCGCGATCGTCTCCTCCGGCTACTCGAACGACCCCGTGATGAGCGAGTTCGAGCGCCACGGCTTCTGCGACCTCGTGACCAAGCCCTACGACCTGACGAGGCTCGGCGAGACCCTGCAGCGCGTCCTGCGACGGTAGCCAAACGACGAAGGAGTGGCGTCAACGCCTTTCGGGCACCGCTCCGGATCGTCCACGTCCACGTCCACGATCCGGAGCGCAGGGGCGAGCTTGGCACCTCGAGTCCGCTCAGAGGAGTGGCCGCTCCTGCGGCAGATCGTCGCCCAGCCGTCCGACGAGGCGAGCGCAGCGAGCCGCAAGGGCGTAGCGAGCGAAGCGAGCGAAGACGCAGGGAGGGGGGCCCAGTTGAGCTTTGCTCAACTGGGGGAGGGGCGGCGCGCCCCTCCTGCGGCGGCCTTCCGAGGCCGCCGATCTAAAGAGGGATGTTGCCGTGCTTGCGCGTCGGGGTGTCCTGGCGCTTGGTGCGCAGGAGCTCGAGGGCGCTCGCGAGCTTGCGCCGCGTCTCGCGCGGGTGGATGACCTCGTCGATGTAGCCGAGCTCCGCGGCCTTGTAGGGGTTCGCGAACTTCTCGCGGTACTCCTTGACGTACGCGGCCTTCGCCGCCACCGGGTCCGAGGCGCGCGAGATCTCGTCGCGGTAGACGATGTTGACCGCGCCGTCCGGGCCCATGACCGCGATCTCGGCCGTCGGGTACGCGTAGTTGAGGTCGGCGCGCACGTGCTTGGACGCCATCACGTCGTACGCGCCGCCATACGCCTTGCGCGTGATCACCGTGATCTTCGGGACCGTCGCCTCGACGTACGCGTAGAGCAGCTTGGCGCCGTGCGAGATGATGCCGCCGAACTCCTGCTGCGTGCCCGGCAGGAAGCCCGGCACGTCCACGAACGTCACGATCGGCACGTTGAAGCAGTCGCAGAAGCGCACGAACCGCGCGCCCTTGAGCGAGGCCGCGATGTCGAGGCAGCCCGCGAGGTGCGCCGGCTGGTTCGCGACGACGCCGACCGGCCGGCCGTCGATGCGCGCGAAGCCGACCACGATGTTCATCGCGTAGTCGCCGTGGATCTCGAAGAACTTGCCGTCGTCGACGACGTGGCCGATGAGGGTCTTGATGTCGTAGGGCTTGGACGCATCGACCGGGATGAGCGTGTCGAGCGCGGGCGTCTCACGGTCGGGCTTGTCCTTGCCCTTCTGCCGCGGCGGCTCCTCGAGGTTGTTCGGCGGCAGGAACGCGAGCAGCTCGCGGATGCCCTCGAGGCATGCGTGCTCGCTCTCGAACGCGCGGTGGCACACGCCCGACTTCGCCGCGTGCGTGTGCGCGCCGCCGAGCTCGTCCTTGGTCACCTCCTCGTGCGTCACCGTCTTGATGACGTCCGGGCCGGTGATGAACATGTAGCTCGAGCCCTCGACCATGAAGATGAAGTCGGTCATGGCGGGCGAGTACACGGCGCCGCCCGCGCACGGCCCGTGGATGGCCGAGATCTGCGGCACCACGCCCGAGGCCAGCACGTTGCGCGTGAAGATGTCCGCGTAGCCCGCGAGCGACTCCACGCCCTCCTGGATGCGCGCACCGCCCGAGTCGTTCAGGCCGATGACCGGCGCGCCGACGCGCGACGCGAGGTCCATCACCTTGCAGATCTTCTGCGCGTACGCCCCCGAGAGCGAGCCGCCGAACACGGTGAAGTCCTGCGCGAACACGAAGGTCTTGCGGCCCTCGACCGTGCCGTACCCCGTGACCACGCCGTCGCCGAGGATCTTCTGCTTCTCCATGCCGAAGTCCGCGCAGCGGTGCGTCACGAACTTGTCGAGCTCGACGAAGGTCCCCGGGTCGAGGAGCAGCTCGATGCGCTCGCGCGCCGTGAGCTTGCCGGCCGCGTGCTGCTTCTTCCTGCGCTCCTCGCCGCCCCCTTCGAGGGCGCGCGCCTCGAGGAACGCGAGGCGCTCGTTCGGATCGTCGGGCAGCTTGGCGGCGGCGGGGTACTTGCTCTTGCGATCAGACATCGGGTAGCTCCAGTCGCTCCTTGACGTATTCGGTGATCCACAGGCGCTCGGTCGAGCCGACGCCGCGCAGGACGAGCACGCACCCCTGCCCCGCAACCTCCGCCTCCACCTCGATGAGCTCGCTCGACTCCGGCAGCGAGAAGCGCACGCCCGCCGGCTCGCCGTCCACGAGCGGCACCGGCAGCGCGAGCTCGATGCGGCCGGCGCCGAGGCGCGCGGACAGCCGGAAGCAGCGGTCGGATCCGCCGATCCGGCGGGTCACTTCGACGGGCACGCGAGCGGGCGCGGTGAGCGCGTCCATGAGGAAGCCGCGACGGTACGGTGCGCGGCGCCGGCGCGCAAGGGGCTTGACGCAGCGCGGCAGCGTGCGTCAGGCGCGTGATCCACAGCCCGGCGCGCCCTGATGCTTCGAGGACACGGGTGCACCGGTCGCAGCGCGTGTGCCACCGCGTGCCTTGGCGATCGCAAGAATCGCTCGGTTTTCCGGCAAATCTGCGCGGCACACCGGTTGAACAGACGTCGATCCGGCTCGCCAACACGGACACGACGGAGGATCGCGATGCGCAAGGAATACGGAATGCTCTTGGTGGCTGCGCTCCTCGGGGCCGGCTGTGGCAGCGACAGCGCCGGCAAGGGAGGCGCCGGGACGGGAGGCGCCGGGACCGGTGGTGCCGGCCGCGGCGGCGCGGGCATGGGCGGCGCGGGCATGGGCGGCGCGGGCATGGGCGGCGCGGGCATGGGCGGCGCGGGCATGGGCGGCGCGGGCAGGGGCGGCG
>CAZQJC010000254.1:0-27117 GCA_964593795.1 uncultured Myxococcales bacterium
CGACGAGGCGGCCGAGTTCCGCCGCAACACCAAGCCCGCCCCCGGCGCCCCCCCGCCGCCGCCAGCGCGGCGCGTCTCGGAGGCCCCGGCAGAGCCGGCACCTGCGCCCGCGCCGGCGAGCGGCACGACCGCGTCCTTCGCGCGGATCCAGCCCGTTCGCGTCGCCGTGGCACCCACGGAGATCGTCGAGCGCGTCTCGCCGGCCATGACGAGCGGCGTCAGAGCGGCGGTGGCGTCGGCGCCTGCCGTGGCCGAGCCCGTTGCGCCTGCCGTGGCCGAACCCGTGGCGGCGGTCGAACCCGTCGCGGCGGCCGAACCCGTGGCCGAGCCGGGGCCCGCGGCGGTGGCCGAGCCCGAGCCCGCTCTGCCCGTTGACCACCCCGGCGCGGTCGTGGCTCGCGAGCCGATCGCCCCCGCCACGCCCGATCCCGAGCTCGCCGACGTCGAGGACCTCGACGCCATCCGGCCCTCGAGCCTCCGGCGCATCGTCATCGTCGCTGCCAGTGTCGCTGCGCTCGGCCTCATCGCGGTGGGGCTTTCGGTGGTGGGCGCGCCGACCGCTGCCAGCACGCCCGACGCTGGCATCGCGCGGAGCCGCGGCGCCGGCACCGACGGGGCCGCGCCCCAGATGGATCCGGCCGCCATCGCGGCGCTCGGCAAGGGGGCCTGGGACAGCGAACGCAAGCCCGCGGGCAGCCTGCGGGCGCCCACCCAGGCGGTGGTGGTCGCTCGCGAGGAGCCCCGCCCCGAGCGTCCGCGCTCCGAGCGTCCAGCGACCGCCCCGCGCGAGCCGGCTGCGAAGCCCGAGCGCCCCGAGCCGAAGGCCCCCGCCGAGCCCAGTGCCCCGCCCGAGCCGAGAGCGCCCGCCGAGCCGAAGGCGCCGCCACCGGAGCCCAAGGCCAAGGAGCCCCCGGCGCGCCCGGAGCGCGCGAGCAAGGCCGGCGCCGAGGACGTCCAGGAGGTCTTCCGCAAGCACGACGGCGCGGTCAAGCAGTGCATCGAGCGCGCGCTCGCCGACGACGACGGCAGCATCACGCGCGGCCGCGTGACGCTCAAGGTCGTGATCTCCGACGACGGCTCGCTCAGGCGCCTGAGCCTGCCGCCTCCGCTCGATCAGTCCAAGCTGGGCCTGTGCCTGTCGGGGCAGATGCGCCGATGGGAGTTCCCCGCCCAGGGCAAGACGTACACGGCGGAGGTCCCGCTCGTGATCGGCGACTGACGCGCCCACCGGGCCATGTTCGGCGTCTACGTCCACTTCCCGTGGTGCCTGTCGGCGTGCCCGTACTGCGACTTCGCGTTCGAGGTCGCCGTGCGCGGGCGCGGCATCCCGCATGCAGCGTACGCGGACGCGGTGCTGGCCGAGCTCGAGGCGCGCGCGCCCGACTTCTCCGGTCGCGCGCTCCGCTCGGTCTACTTCGGGGGCGGGACGCCCGGCCTGTGGGCACCCGAGGAGCTCGCGCGGGTCCTCACCGCCATCCGCGGCGCGTTCCCCGCGGCGGCTCTGCCGGAGGTCACCGTCGAGGTCAACCCCGCGGACGAGGCGCTCCACCACGGGCCCCTCGACGCGCTCGTGGCCGCGGGCGTGACGCGCCTGTCGGTGGGCGCGCAGTCCCTGGAGCCGCGCCTCCTGCGCAAGCTGGGCCGCCTGCACCGCGCGCCCGACACGGCCGCCACCGTGGCGGCGGCGCGCTCCGCCGGCGTCTCGCGCATCTCGCTCGACCTGATGCTGGGCGTGCCCGGGCAGTCCGCCGCCGACGCGCTCGCCGACGTCGACGGCGCCCTCGCGCTCGGGCCCGATCACCTCTCCGCCTACGGCCTCTCGGTCGAGCCGGGCACCGTCTTCGCGCGGCGCGCCGCGCGAGGCACGCTGGGCGCGGCTACCGACGATGACCTCGCCGATCGCCTCCTCGCCACGCGCCGCCGCCTGCAGGCGGCCGGGTTCGAGCACTACGAGATCTCGAGCTACGCCAGGCCGGGCGCGCGCTCGGTGCACAACGAGCTCTACTGGACGGAGGGCGAGTGGCTCGCGCTCGGCGCCTCCGGCTGGTCGAGCCGCCGCGTCCCCGACGGTGGCGTGGAGCGCTGGCGCAACGAGCCGACCGCGAGCGGCTACCTCGCGCGTCCGGCCGCGGCGATCGTGACGCGCGAGACCCTCACGGCGAGCGAGGCCGCGCGGGAGGCCGTCTGGCTCGGCCTCCGCCGCCTGGTCGATGGGGTCCCCGAGGGCGCCGCCGACGCCGGCATCGCGCGCCAGCTCCTCGAGCTCGGCCTCCTCGAGCGAGGGGGCCGCGGGCTGCGCCTGACCGAGCGGGGATTCCTGCTCGCGGACGAGGTCGGCCGCCGGTTTCTCTAGTGCCGCTCGTCAAATGCTCGACCGGTTTTTGCACCTGGAGGGCGACATGGGACCGTGGTGGAGGCGGCACTCGCGAGCGCGGAGCGCGAGCCAACGAGACACCTGGTGCTGCCCGTCCGGGATTCCCCAGGCTTCCTGCACAGCGCTCACGTGACTGAATGCCGGTCCACTTCTGACGGGCAGCACCGGCGCGTGCTAGAATCACGAGGAAGTCCTCGCAGCACCATGAGTGACATCGGCAACCGCGCACGCAAGATCCTCCACGCCATCGTTTCCGAGTACATGAACACGGGCGAGGCGGTGGGATCGCGCACGGTCACCAAGCGCCACGGCATCGATCTGTCGCCGACGACCGTGCGCAACGTGATGGCCGATCTCGAGGACCTGGGCCTGCTCAAGCAGCCGCACACGTCCGCGGGCCGCGTGCCCACCGAGCGCGGCATGCGCTACTTCGTCGACTCCCTGCTGCGCGTGCGGGGGCTCTCGCCCCGCGAGCGCGAGGAGGTCGCCGCCAAGCTCGGGCCCCTCGGTGATCCCTCGACGCTCGACGTCGACGACGTGATCCGCGAGATGGTGCGGGGTCTCGCCGACCTGTCGTCGTACGCGGCCATCGTCGTGTCGCCGAAACCGAACGCCGATCGCTTCGAGCACATCGAGCTGCTCCGCCTGCGCGACGGCGAGATCCTCGTCGTCCTCGTCACCCAGGCGGGGGCGATCGAGAACAAGATCGTGCGCCTCGACGCGCCGCTCGAGCCCGCCGACCTCGAGCGCATGGGCAATTACCTGAACGAGCTCCTCGTCGGGCTCACCCTCGAGGAGGTGCGCGAGCGCGTGCTCGTCGAGCTGGCCGCGGACAAGAGCAAGTACGACCAGCTCGCCTCGCGGGCCCTGTCCATCGGGGCGGCGGCGCTCGCGAGCGCGGGCGAGCCCGAGGTCATCGTCGAGGGACAGGCCAAGCTCGTGGAGTCGGCGGTCGACCTCGACTCCATGCGGGCGCTCCTGCACACGCTCGAGGAGAAGTCGCGCCTGCTCAAGCTGCTCGACCGCACGATGGAGGCGAGCGGCATCCAGGTCTTCATCGGCGCCGAGCTGGCGGAGACGGGCCTGGCGGACATGTCCGTCGTCGCGGTGCCCTACGGCTCGGGCGAGCGGCCCCTCGGGCTCCTCGGCGTGATCGGCCCGCAGCGCATGAACTACTCGCGCGTCATCCCCCTCGTCGACTTCACGGCGCAGCACCTGTCGGGTCTGCTCACCCGTCGGTGAGCGCGGCCCGCGACGGCAGTTTTTGCACGCCGATTCGGAACAGTACGTAGTTCTTCGTCGCCGTCGGTGCGTGTTACCGTGCTGCGGTTAGCCGTATGAGCAACGAATCCGAGTCCCCGAGCGAGAGCACCACACCCCCGGTCGTCTCCGCGACCGTCGAACCGACCCCGGCATCCGCGCGCCCCGCGGACGTGGAGGCCGAGATCAAGGAGCTCAAGGAGTCGCGGCTGCGCATCGCCGCGGACTTCGAGAACTACCGCAAGCGTACGCGCCGCGAGATCGACGACGCGCGCGAGGACGGTCGCGCGCAGGTGCTCAAGGAGCTCCTGCCGGTCTTCGACAACCTCGAGCGCGCGGTGGCGCACGCCGGCACGGGCTCCGACGTCCTCGTCGAGGGGGTGCGCATGACGCTGCGCCAGCTCTACGCGGCGCTCGAGCGCTTCGACATCAAGCCGATCGAGGCCAAGGGCAAGCCGTTCGATCCGCAGCAGCACGAGGCGATCCAGCAGGTCGATCACCCCGAGCTCGCGGCAGGCAGCGTCGTCGACGAGCTGCAGCGTGGCTACTCGATGGGCAAGCGGCTCTTGCGCCCGGCCCTGGTGACGGTGTCGCGGGGCAAGCCGGCGGAGAAGGGCGAGGGGAAGGAGGGGTAGGGCGTGGGTCGCGTCATCGGCATCGATCTCGGAACGACGAACTCCTGCGTGGCGGTCCTCGAGGGCACCGGAGCCCAGGCTGCGCCCACCGTCATCCCGAACTCGGAGGGCGCGCGGACCACGCCCTCCATCATCGGCTTCACCGAGGGTGGGGATCGGCTGGTCGGGCAGATCGCGAAGCGCCAGGCGATCACGAACCCCGAGAACACCATCTACGCCGTCAAGCGGCTCATCGGCCGCAAGTACGACGACGCCGAGGTGCAGCGCCACCGCTCGACGTGCCCGTACCAGGTGGTCGCGGCGAAGAACGGCGACGCGTGGGTGCGCGTGCGCGGCAAGGACTACTCGCCGAGCGAGATCTCGGCGATGGTGCTCTCGCGCATGAAGCAGATCGCCGAGGACTACCTCGGCGAGGAGGTGCTGGAGGCCGTGATCACGGTCCCCGCCTACTTCGACGACACGCAGCGCGCGGCGACCAAGGACGCCGGGAAGATCGCGGGCCTCGAGGTCCTGCGCATCATCAACGAGCCGACGGCGGCCGCGCTCGCGTACGGCATCGGCGGCGACAAGAACGAGCGCATCGCGGTCTACGACCTCGGCGGCGGCACGTTCGATATCTCGATCCTCGAGCTGAACGCGGGCGTCTTCGAGGTGCGCGCGACCAACGGCGATACGTTCCTCGGCGGCGAGGACTTCGATCGCACGGTCGTCAACTGGATCGCCGACGACTTCCAGAAGCAGCACAGCGTGGATCTGCGCCAGGACAAGATGGCGCTGCAGCGGCTCAAGGAGGCGGCGGAGAAGGCCAAGCACGAGCTCAGCTCGTCGCTCGAGACCGACATCAACCTGCCCTTCATCGCGGCGGACGCGGGTGGGCCGAAGCACCTGTCGATGAAGCTCCAGCGCGGCAAGCTCGAGTCGCTGGTGCAGGACTACATCCTCGGCAGCCTCGGGCCGTGCGAGCAGGCGCTTGCAGACGCGGGCGTCGGCCGCGACGAGATCGATCAGGTGCTCCTCGTGGGCGGCCAGACGCGCATGCCGCTCGTCCAGGAGAAGGTGAGCGAGTTCTTCGGCAAGAAGCCGTCGAAGCTCGTGAACCCCGACGAGGTGGTGGCGATGGGCGCCGCCGTGCAGGGCGGGGTGCTCAAGGGCGCGGTCGAGGACGTGCTGCTGCTCGACGTCACGCCGCTGTCGATCGGCGTCGAGACGGCGGGCGGCGTCTTCACGAAGCTCGTCCCGAAGAACACGACCATTCCGGCCAAGGTCGGGCAGATCTTCTCGACCGCGCAGGACAACCAGAGCTTCGTCGAGGTGCATGTCCTGCAGGGCGAGCGCGAGATGGCCGACGACAACAAGAGCCTGGCGAAGTTCCAGCTCGTCGGCATCCCGCCCGCGCCGCGCGGTGTGCCGCAGATCCAGGTCGCCTTCGACATCGACGCCAACGGCATGCTCAACGTCAGCGCCAAGGACCTCGGCACCGGCAAGGAGCAGTCGGTCAAGGTCGTCCCGACGAGCGGCCTGACCGAGGCGGAGATCCAGCGCATCATCGACGACGCCGACGCGCACGCCGAGGAGGACGCGCGCAAGAAGGAGCTCGCCGAGCTCAAGAACAACGGCGAGGCGCTGGTCGCGACGACCGAGCAGGCGGCCAAGGAATACGGCAGCGTGCTGGCCGAGGAGGACCTCGCGACGCTCCAGCAGGACATCTCCGAGTGCAAGGTGGTGCTCGAGCAGAGCGCCGACGTCGACGCCCTGCGCGAGGCCATCCGCCGCCTCGAGGAGAGCGCCCACAAGATCGCCGAGGCCATGTATTCCGGTCTGCAGTAGCCTGGGCCTCCGCGGCCCATGAATCAGCGCGATTACTACGAGATCCTGGGCGTCGAGCGCGACGTCGACGCGCGGGCGCTCAAGGTCCGCTACCGCGAGCTCGCGCTCAAGTACCACCCGGATCGCAACCCGGGCGACGCGGTCGCTGAGGCGCTCTTCAAGGAGCTGGCCGAGGCCTACGCCGTGCTCTCCGACGAGGAGAAGCGCGCGCAGTACGATCAGGTCGGCTTCGGCGGCGAGGAGCCGGTCTTCGAGGGCTTCGGCCAGGGCGGCGTCGCCGAGTTCTTCGACAACTTCGTCACCGAGTTCCTGGGCGGCAAGAAGCGCGGCAAGACCGAGGGGCGCGACCTCCGCTACACGCTCGAGCTCACGTTCGAGGAGGCGGCCTTCGGGTGCGCCAAGATGATCGAGTTCCCCTCGGCCGTGCACTGCCAGACCTGCAAGGGCACCGGCGCCCGCATCGGCGTGTCGTTCCGTCCGTGCCCCGCGTGCGGCGGCCAGGGCGAGGTGCGCGTGCAGACGAGCCGCGGCTGGATGGTGCGCGACTGCGGCACCTGCGGCGGCGACGGCAAGATCGTGAGCGACCCATGCCCCGCGTGCACCGGGACGGGCCTCGTCCCGAGGCAGCGCGAGTTCCAGGTGCGCATCCCCGCGGGCGCCGAGAACGGCACCGTGCGCGTGGTTCGCAACGAGGGCGAGCCAGGCCGTCGCGGCGGCAAGCCCGGCGATCTCCACGTCGTCCTGCGCGTCGAGGCGCACCCGATGTTCGTGCGCGAGGGGTCGGACCTGCTCGTCGAGGTGCCAGTCCCCATGACGGACGCGACGCTCGGCACGGAGCTCGAGGTGCCGACGCTCGACGGCGTCGTGCGCATGCGCATCCCGCCGAGCACGCAGACGGGCAAGGTGTTTCGCTTGAAGGGCCGCGGTCTGCCGGGGCCTTCGGGCACGGGCGATCTCCGGGTGCGCATCTCCGTCGAGGTGCCCGCGCAGCTGCCCGAGCGGCTCGTCGGCGTCTTCGAGGGGCTTCGCCGCGACGTGGGCGAGGAGTACTACCCGCGCCTCCTCGAGTACAAGAAGCGCCTGCGCAAGCGCTGACTACAGTTCACGAGTGGCCGCCCAGGAAGGCGGCCACCACCGACCCCCTACTGCTTCGATCCGTGCTCACGTCGTGCCGTCGCAGAACCCTTGCCTGGAGGTCTGCGCAGCGGGCGCGCCGCCCCTCCCCCAGTTGGGCAAAGCCCAACTGGGCCCCCCTCCCTGCGTCTTCGCTTCGCTGCGCTTCGCTACGCCCTTGCGGCTCGCTCCGCTCGCCTCGAAGACGGATGCCGCTCGTCTGAGCGACTTCAGGGACAGGCCCTTTCGTCACCGACGCAAGGCGCGCAGCGTCGGCAGGAGCGGCGCGAGGTCGTCGGTCCAGTCGATCGCCTCGTCGCTCTCCTTGTCGGCGGAGACACCGAGGCCGCGAAGCCAGCGGGGCAGGTCCGGGTCGCGCGAGAGCAGGATCCAGCGGGCGCGATTGATGCCGGCCTCGCTGTCGGCCTTGCTGACGACGGTCGAGAACGAGTACCCGCCCGCGGTGGCGTGCGCACGCAGGACCGGGCCGAGATCGAGGTGGCGGTTCGAGATGTGCACCGCGACGACGCCGCGCGGACCGAGGCGGCGTGCGTACAGGGCGAACGCCTCGCGGGTCAGCAGGTGGGCGGGGATCGCGTCGCCGGTGAACGCGTCGAGGACGATGAGGTCGTACGGCGGCTCGTCGCGCTCGTGCGCGAGCGACAGACGCGCGTCACCGAGCACGACCTCGTTGCGGGCACGGCCCTTCGACAGGAAGGTGAACCAGCGGCGCGCCGCCTTCTCGACGCCGGGGTCGAGCTCGAAGAACCGGAACAGATCGCCTGGTCGCCCGTAGGCGCCCAGCGTGCCCACGCCGAGCCCGACCACGGCCACGCGGCGGGGTGGACGCGACTCGCCGAAGCGGAAGAAAAGGCCGATGCCGCTCTGCTTCGAGAAGTAGGAGAGCGCCACCGGAGGATCGTCCGCCACGTTCTGCCGACCGTGCACGATGCGGCCGTGGTTGAGCCTGCGCCAGTCGCCGCCGGCCGACTGCCACACGGTCAGCAGGCCAAAGAAACTGCGCTCCGACCAGGCCGAGCCGTGGGTGGATGCGAAGCTCGCGCGGCGTAGGGCCTCGGCCGGGACCGCCAGCAGGGCAAGCGCCGCGAGGGCGAGCGGCAGGCGCAGGGCGCGGCCGGCGCGGCGACGTTCGCGCAGCCACAGCGCCCAAGCCAGCACACCCGTGCACACGATCGCGAGCGGCAGCTCGAGGCGCACGGGCAGGAGTATCGGGGCGAGCAGGCTGACGGCAGCGCCGCCGACCGCGCCGCCGACGGAGATCGCGAGGTAGTACGAGGTCAGGAGGTGCGTGCCTGGGCGCAGGCGCACGAGCTCTCCGTGCGCGACCATGAACAGCACGAGCGCCGCCGCCGAGAACGTCGCGAGCTGGACCACCAGGGACTCCTCGTCCTTCTGCAACCCCCACGCGACCACGCCCGCGGCGGGGATGAGGAGCGGCAGCCACACGCGCCTGTCGGTCCACGCGGGGCGGCCGAACGCGACGATGAAGGAGACGAGGTAGAGCGCGAGCGGCAGGACCCAGACGAACGGCGCGGCCGTGATGTCCTCGCTCATCGACTCGGTGATCGAGAGCAGGAGGGCCGAGCCGAGCGCCGCCAGGCCCACCCACGTCACGCGCTCGAGCGCGCTCGGCGCGGGACCGCGCGCCATCGCGGGCGCCGCGGCGGCCGAAGGCCCGATGCGCCGCCACACCAGCACGCCCGACAGCGCGATGGACGCCGCGACCGCAGCATAGCCGAAGCTCCAGGAGCGGGTCTGCGCGCCGAGCCCGATGCGAGGCTCGAACAGGATCGGGTAGGTCGCGAGGGCGAGCAGCGAGCCGAGGTTGGACCAGGCGTAGAGGGCGTACGGGCGCTTGACCGCGTCCGCCCGTGCGGCGAGCGCCTGGATGAGCGGGGCCGTCGCGGACAGGAGCAGGAAGGGGGCCCCCACGCTGCGCGTCAGGAGCGCGATCACCGCGAGCGCCGGGTGCCCCGCGGCGCTGACCGCCGTGGTGTCCGGGGTGACGGGCAGGAGGGCCAGGGAGGCGAAGAGCAGCCCGGCATGCAGCGTCATGGCCGCGCGAAGGGGCAGGCGCGCGAGCAAGAGGTGCGCGTAGAGGTAGCCGCCTAGGAGCGCGAGCTGGAAGAACAGCATGCACGCGGTCCACACCGCGGGCGTGCCCCCCAGCCACGGCAGCGTGATGCGCCCGAGCATCGGCTCGACGATGAAGAGCAGGAACGCCGACGAGGCGGTGGTCACCGACAGCAGCAGGGTCGCGGCGAGGCGACTGCCCTGGCCCGGCGGCTCGAACGCGAGGGAGGTCACTCCCGCGTCATCTTGCCGTTTCCGCCGTACACCATGCGCTGCATCACCGTGAGCTTGCGCGCGGCCGCGACGTCGCCGAGCACCGTCGCGCCCTCGGTGGCCGTTCGCGCATACGAGCCTGCGTAGTCGACCTTGTAGAGGCCGAAGCGGGGGCCGAAGGCCTCGGCCCACTCGAAGTTGTCGTACAGGCTCCAGTGGTAGTAGCCGCGCACGTCCACACCCTCGGCGCGCGCGCGCGCGATCTGCTCGAGCGAACGCACCACGTGCTCCGCGCGGCGGCGGCCGACCTCGGTCGCGAGGCCCGACTCCGTGACCACGAGCGGTAGATCGGGCCAGCGCGCGGAGAACGCCTTGAGCTGCTCGTGCAGGCCCGGCGCCCAGAACTCGTAGCCCATCGTGGGCACCCACCACGTCGGATCCTCGGGCGTCAGGCACGAGCCGAAGTCGTAGCCGTTGAAGCAGAGGATCGCGTTCAAAGGTTCGGGGATGAGCGGCGTCTTGGCCGTCACGCCCACGCGGAAGTAGTACTGCAGGCCCAGCCAGTCGATCGTGTTCGCCCACTCGGGGTGCATCTCGTCGGGCCGACCGTCGAGGTCGGTGTCGAAGCCGCCGGAGCGCAGCGCCTCGGGGAACGCCCAGAGGTAGAAGCTCGCGAGCCGATCGCGCGCGGCGACGTCCTCGGGGTCCATGCTGACGAGGTTGTCCCGCGCCGGCACGAACGAGATCACCGCGTGCGGCAGGCCCACCGCAGCGGCCACGCCGTCACCGTCCGCGTCCGTGGTGTCTGCGGCCTTGATCGCCTTGTACATGGCGGCGTGCGCGGCCAGGTAATCGCGCACGATCGGGATGAACTTGTCCTTGATGGCGGTGAGCGTGAAGCGGCCGGGCGGGAAGTAGCCCACGAGGTACGCGCCGACGAGGTAGTTGATGGGCTCGTTGAGCGTGCCCCACTCGTCGACGCGGTCGCCGAAGCGCCCGGCGAGGAGCCTGGCGAGCTCCGCCATCTCCTGCACCACCATCGGGCCGCCCTGCGGGTGACCGAGGCCGCAGAGGTTGGCGTCCGACGGGCCGTTCCTGCAGTCGGGGTCGCGCGGGTCGTGGATCCAGGCCGGGTTCGAGAAGTGGTGCAGCGTGATCATCGGCCGGATCCCGACGCGCTTGTAGGCGTCGAGGAGGTCCGAGTAGTGCTGCAGGGCCGCCTCGTCGATCTCGTTCCGCCTCGGCTCCACGCGCGACCACTCGATGCTGAAGCGGTACGAGTCCACGTGGAGCGCCTGGAGGAGCGCGATGTCCTCGGTGGCCTTCGAGTAGCCGCGCGACGCCTCGCCCACGTAGCCCTTGCCCTTGCCGAGCCCGCCCATCGCGAGCGGCCGCGACCACAGGGCCCAGTCGCTCGCGGGCGCGACCTCCTCGATCTGCGTGGCCGCGGTCGAGACCCCGAAGCGGAAGCTGCCCTTGCCGGAGGCCGCCGACAGCGAGCCCATCGCCGGGAAGGTCTCCTCCGTGGCGGCGCCCCCCGTTCCGGCGGCCCCGGCGCCCGCGGCCCCCGAACCAGCCCCGCCGGCGCCCGCTCCCCCCACGGGCTTCGGGTCGTCGCCGCATCCGGCGATACCGAGGAGGAGGGATCCGATCGTCAGCGAGAAGGCGCGTCGCATCCCGCGACCGTAGCACGTGGCGAATCCCACGAAACCTTGCGCGAAAGTGGCCTTGTCCGAGGAGGCCGCTAACATCGTGGCAGATGTCTCCACCGCTCCTGTCGCGCGCGGCCGGCTGCCTGCCCACCTCCGTGCTGCCCGGTCTCGCCGCGCGGATCGCCCAGCACCAGGGGGAGCTCATCCCGCTTCACATCGGCGACACGTACCTCGCGCCGCCCGTGTTCCCGGACCGGCTCGACCTCCACGACGCCGCGCTCTATCGCTACGGCAAGATCGCGGGGCACGAGCCGCTCGTGCGCGCGCTCGCGGAGCGACTCGCGCTCCGCCCCGGCTACCCCGGAGGCGACTGCATCCAGCTCAGCGCGGGGGCGACGCACGCGATCTGCTCGGCCGCGCGCGTCACGCTCGAGCCCGGTGACGAGGCCCTCGTGGCCGCGCCGTACTGGCCGCTCACGACCGGCATGATCTCGGCGTGCGGGGCGACGCCCGTCGAGGTCCCGCTCACCGAGGAGCTGCTCCGCCACCCGGGCAGGGACGTCCGCGAGATCCTCGCGCCGTACCTCACGCCGCGCACCCGCGCGCTCTACCTGACCACGCCGAACAACCCGGACGGCAAGGTGCTCTCGCGGGCGCAGCTCGAGGGCATCGCGGAGGTCGCCGTGCAGCGCGATCTCTGGGTGCTCTCCGACGAGGTCTACGAGCACTACGCGTGGGACGCGCCGCACGTGCCGGTCGCGTCGCTGCCCGGCATGGGGGAGCGCACGCTCACGTGCTTCTCGTTCTCGAAGAGCCACGGCCTCGCCGGCCTGCGCATCGGCTACCTGCTCGGGCCGCCCTCGGCGATCGCGGCCGTGCGCGCGATGCACTTCCACACGCTCTACGCGGTGCCGCTCCTCGTACAGAAGCTGGCGCTGCTGGCGCTCGAGGAAGGAGACGAGTGGCTCGCCGGCGCGCGCGCCGAGTACCGCGCAACGCGCGACGCCGTGGCGGCCGTGATGCGCGATGCCCCGGTGCCGGTCGGAACACCCGAGGGCGGTTCCTACTTCTTCCTCGATCTCGCGCCGCTGCTCGGCGACAGGCCCCTCCTGCCCGTGCTCGAGCGCCTCCTCGAGCGGGGCGTCTCCGTGGCCCCCGGAGGCTCCTTCGGCCGCGACTTCGGCCGCCGCGTGCGCGTCTGCTTCACCGCAGCGCCCCGCGATCGCGTGGTCGAGGGCGCCGGCCGCCTCGTCGAGCTCCTCCGAGCGCTCTAGGGGCTGTCCCTGGTTCACCTTGGCTGAGAGCTTCCGCCAAAGCGAGCGAAGCGAACGTGGTGTCGCCGCAGGCTGTGCCGAGGACGACACCACGTTCGCTTCGCTACCTTTGGCTCGCTCCCGCTCGCCTCCTCGGTCCATCCATTCGGCGACAGGCGGACAGGCTGGCTTGCGGGCCATCTGGAGGCCAGCGCTGCGGGCCGCTGCCCTTGCCGGGTCCCTGCGCTATCCTGGCGATCCATGTCGAGCCCACAAGCGCCGAGGCGCAGATCGGTGGCCACCCTGGCGGCCCTGGTCGCCGTCGGTGCCGCCCTGGTCGTCTCCGCCCTGCTCTGGGCGGTGTGGAGCCGCGCCGCCCGCGTGGAGGTCGAGCGCACCGAGCGCGCGCGCGCCGAGGTCATCGCCGCGACCATCGCCGCGGGCATCGCCGGCGAGGAGCACGAGCGTGTCGCGCGCGTCGACGACGTCGAGTTCCGTCTGCTCCGCGAGCGGCTCCGACAGGCCAAGGATGCGGCGGGCGTGCGCGAGGACGTCCACACGCTGCGGCGCGACGGGGACGCCGGGCGCTTCGTGGTGATGACGAACGCACGGCCGTTCCTTGGAGAGCGGGCGCGCCTCTCCGCCGAGGTCGGGGCGACGCTGGGTGACGGCGCGGTGCGCAGCCGCGGGCGGTACATGGACGAGCGCGGAGAGTGGGTGAGCGCCTGCGCGCCGGTGCGAGCCGCCGACGGGCGCATCGTGGCGGCGCTCGTCGTCGAGTCGCGCACCGAGGAGGCCGACGCCGCGGCGCAGCGCAGCGTGGGCTGGTACGTGCTGGGTGCGCTCGTGCTGGGCGGCGTCCTCTCGCCCCTCGGCATGCTGGTCTTCTTCCTGGTGCTCGCGCGTCCGCTCGGGGCGCTGGCGGACCGGCTCCGGCACGCCGCGGACGGGGACCTCGGCGAGCCGCCGCCCGACCCGGGGCTGACCACCGAGCTCGGCGAGCTCGCCAGCGCCTTCAGCACGCTGCAGCGCGGCCTCGGCGGCCTCGTCACCGAGATGGGGGAGACCGTGGTCGTGCTCGACGAGTCGATCCGCACCCTCAAGCAGGCCACCACCGCCCAGGGACGCACGATCTCGCAGCAGGCGGCGACGCTCCAGCAGACCTCCGTCACCGCCCAGGAGATCAAGCAGACCTCGCTGCTCGCGGCGCAGCGCGCCGAGGCCGTGCTCCAGGTCGCCGACCGCGCGGAGGAGCTCGGGCAGTCGGGTGAGGCCACGATCGCCGGATCGCTCGAGACGCTGCGCGAGCTGCGCGCCCAGGTCGGCGTCATCGGCGAGACCATCCACGCGCTCGACGAGCGCTCCAAGCAGATCGGCGGCATCACGCTGTCGGTCAAGGACCTCGCCGATCAGTCGAACATCCTCGCCCTGAACGCGGCCATCGAGGCCGTGCGCTCGGGTGAGCACGGTCGCAGCTTCGCCGTGGTCGCGCGCGAGATCCGCGCGCTCGCGGATCAGTCGATCCAGGCCACCAAGCGGGTGCGCGAGATCCTCGAGGACATCGCCGGCGCCGTGACGATGGCGGTGTCGATCGCCGAGACCGGCGGCAGCCGCATGGAGAGCGGGCTCGAGGAGATGCAGCTCTTCGGAGAGAGCTTCCGGGAGCTCGCCCAGATCGTGCGCGACGACGCCGCGGCGGTGCGGCAGATCGCGGCCGCCGTCGGCCAGCAGAACGTCGGCGTCTCGCAGATCTTCGCGGCCCTGACCGACCAGACGCGGATGATGGACGAGACGGTCGCGCGCGTCGGCTCGACGGAGGCCGCGGCGACGGCGCTCGAGGACGCGTCCAAGCGCGTGGCGCAGCTCGCGAAGCGGTGGCGGGTCGCGGGGCCGACCGCGTGAGCCGTCACGCGCGGGCGCTCTCGAGCGCGGAGCGCGCGTCCCTCGAGGGCTGGCTCGCCGGGCTCGAGTCCGAGCAGCCCTGGACGCGGGGCCAGGCGCTCGCGCGGCTGTCGGGGCTGGCGGCCGGCGGGCTCGCGCTCGGCGTGGCGATCGCGCTCGCGCAGGGCGGCGTGAGCCGCGCGGACCTCGTGGTGGCGGGCGCGGCCCTCGGCCTCATCGGCGGGTCGTTCGCGTGGGCGTTCTGGTGGCGTCGCTCCGCGGCCCGGTGGCGCGCGTGGCAGGGGCTCATCGATCGGCCCGAGATGGTGGCGCGGCTGCGCGCCCAGCTCGACGCGCCGGTCGAGGTCATCGAGGCGGACGTCGCGCGGGCCTGGGTGTGCGCGATCTTCGATCCCGAGCACCTGCGCGTGCACGTCCTCGAGCTCGCGGGGGGCGGGCTGATGGTCGTCGAGGCCCCCGGCGGGGCGGGCGAGCCGCGCGCCAGGGTGCGGCTCGAGCGCTTCGGTGCGCTCGGCTGTCTGTGCGCGGTCACCTACGACGGCGCCGCGGTGCCGGTCGAGCAGACCACGATCGAGGACGTTGACGAGGACGCGTACCGCGAGCTCGATCGGATCGCGGAGCTCGTGCCCGGGCCGCTCGCCGAGCCCACGCTCGCGATCGAGGCCGCGCTCGAGCAGGCGGGCAAGGCGCCCCCTCGCTGATCAGTAGCGGATCGAGACGCCGCCCGAGACGCCGTCGCGGCCGGGCGTGACCCACAGCAGCCACGTCCCCGTGCCCGCGGCGGCGATCCCCACGCCGAGCGCGAGGTTCGCGAGCAGCGCCGCGCGCTCGGCCGCCTCGACCCGCCCGGGATCGCAGTGACCCAAGCAGGTCTTTCGCATGTCCTCGACCTCGCTCCGCGCGTGCAGGCCGAGCGCCGCGAACCCCGCGAGCCCCGCGGCGCCCACGCCGAGCGCGATCCAGCCGGCGGTGGCGCGGCCGCCAGGCGGTCGTGGCTCGGGCACGGGCGGTGACAGGGGGCGCGGCGGGGCCGTGGCCACCACGAGTGGCGCGCGCGGCCCGCCCACCTGGAGGTCGACCGGCCGGTTCTGCTCGCCCTGCCGCACCACGACGCGCACGTCCGCGGCGCCCGCTGGTGCCTCGACCCGCACCACGTGCGGGCCAGGATCCATGGCGATCGGCCGCCCGTCGAGCCGCGATGCCGCGACCCGCCCATCGACGCGCACCGTCGCCTCGAGCACGTCGCGCCGGTCCGCGTCGCGCGCGCGCACCACGATGGAGGGCAGGGCGCGCTCGACCGCGTCGAGCCAGCTCGCGCAGTCGCGCCGGATCGCCGGTGGGCACTCCTTCTGCGCGCAGGCCCGGAAGCGGCCCCGGGCCTCGATCAGCGCGCCGCGATCCCGCGCCGCCTGGCCGTCCTGCGCGTCTGCGATGCAGCGCTCCACCTCGGGACGCGCGGCGCCCGAGCGCGGGCCGAGCAGCAGGAGCAGGAGCAGCGCGTGCATCAGAAGCACTCCCGCTTGTAGCGCTTGTGGCCCTCGGCGTCGATCACGTAGGGCGGGTTGCAGTCGGGCCCCGCGCGACGGTGGGCCTTGCCGCGCGCGCGCTTGGCCGGCCGCGCCCTCTCGCGCCATGTATTCGCTTCAGCAGATGTATCGGCGGGCGCCGCGGGCACGGCCACCGCCGGCGCGGGCGCCGCCGCATCGACGGCCACGGGGCTCGTGGCGTCGGCGGGGGCTGCCACCACGATCGGGGCGGGGCGTGGCTCCGCCCTCGGCGCCCGATCACGCTCGAGCGCCCAGAGCACGAGGAGCAGGATGCCGAGCGCGCCGCCCGCGCCGAGCACGATCCCGAAGGTCGCCGAGCGCCGGGGCGGCCGCAGCGACACGGTGGCCTGCGTGACCGAGCGCTCGCCGGCGAGCGACACCGGTCGGGGGGCGCTGCCGGCCGCCCCCGCCAGCGTCTCGGCTCCGAGCGCGACCTCCGACGTCGCCGGCGCCTCCTGCGTCGGCGCGCCCGTCTCGACCCGCTCGACGAGGGCGCCGCGCGCCCCGAGCTCCACGCTCGCCTGCTCGTCCACCCACGCCGCGACCTCTCCGGCCGTCGCCGGGGTGACGGCCGCAGCGAGCCGCCGGACCATCTCGCGCGCGTCGCCGAGTCGCCGCGTCGGCTCCCGCTGCAGCGCCCCGAGGACGACCACGTCGAGCGCCTCGGGCAGCCCGGGGCGGCACCTGCTCGGAGCCTCGATCGGCGCGGCGAGCACGCGAGAGGCGATCTCGGCGTCGGTGCCCTGGAAGAGGCGCCGGCCCACCAGCGCCTCCCACAGCACGACGCCCGTCGCCCACACGTCCGCGCGCCGGTCGATGCGCGTGCCCGACACCTGCTCGGGTGCCATGTACGCGAGCTTGCCCTTGACCTGTCCGTCGGTGGTCGTCTGCGCGCGTCCGCGCGCCTTGGCCACGCCGAAGTCCGCGAGCCGCGCCACGCCGTCCGCGCCCACGAGGACGTTCTGAGGCGACACGTCCCGGTGAACGAGCCCGAGCGGCTCGCCCCTCACGCCGGTCGCCTCGTGCGCGACCGCGAGCCCCTCGAGCATGCCGCACGCGATCGAGACGGCCACCGGCGGCGGCACCGCCTCGCCCGCGCGCAGCGCCGCGTCGAGCAGGCGCGCCAGCGACACGCCGTGCACGTACTCCAGCACGAGCCACAGCTCGTCCTGGTGGGCGACGACGTCGAGCGTCTGCACGACGTTGGGGTGGCGGACGCGCGCCGACAGCCGCGCCTCGTCCTCGAGCATCGTGCGGAACGTGACGTCCCGCGCGAACTGCGGGTGCAGCCGCTTGATCGCCACGATGCGCGACCAGCCGCCCGCGCCGCGCAGGCACCCGAGGTGGACGGTCGCCATGCCGCCGCGCGCGATCTCCGCGTGGAGCTCGTAGCGCTCGGCACGCATCCGACGTCAGGGCTCCTCGCGCTTGCGCTGCCTGGCCCGGAGGAGCTGGAAGTAGCGGCGGGCGATGCCCGACGCCGCGGCCGCGCGGGCGACGTTGCCGCCGTGACGCTCGAGGACGCGCGTGAGGTACCGGCGCTCCAGCTCCTGCACCGCGAGCTCTCGCGCGCGCGGCAGCGGCAGGTCCAGCGTGAGGATCCGCCCGACGGCATCGCCCTCCGGCGCCGCCCCGGCAGAGGCGTCGTCGGCCGGCGCCTCGGGCAGATCGATCGCCCCGAGCGCGACCCGCCGCGCGACCGCGTTGTGCAGCTCGCGGATGTTCCCCGGCCACTCGTACGCCTCGAGCCGCTCGAGCCAGTCGGCCGGCAGCGCGCCGCGCCCGCCGAGTCGGCTCCAGAAGTGCTCGGCGAGCATCGCCACGTCCCCTTGCCGCTGGCGGAGCGGCGGCAGCTCGATGCGCGCGACCGCGAGGCGGAAGTAGAGGTCGTCGCGGAAGCGCCCCGCCGCGACCTCGGCGTCGAGATCGCGCCGCGTCGCCGACAGCACGCGCACGTCCACCTTGATCCACTTGTTGCCGCCGACGCGCCGCACCTCCGACCGCTCGAGCGCGCGCAGGAGCTTGGCCTGCAGCGGCAGGGGCAAGTCGCCGATCTCGTCGATGAGCAGCGTGCCGCCGTGCGCCTCCTCGAACACGCCGCGCCGCGTCTCCGTCGCGCCCGTGAACGCGCCGCGTTCGTGGCCGAAGAGCGCGCTCTCGACCAGCGTCGGCGCCACGGCCGTGCAGTCGAACACCACGAACGGCCCCGCCGCGCGCGGCCCCTCCTCGTGCAGCGACTCCGCGAGCACCTCCTTGCCGGTGCCGGTCTCGCCCTCGATCACCACCGCCACGTTCGACTGCGCCAGCCGCTCCGCCAGCGGGTACAGCCGCCGCATGGCGGGGCTCCCGCCGAGGGTCCGCCCGAAGCCGTGGGCCGGCGGGGGTGGGGCCCCGCTCGCACCGAGCCGCTCGACGGCGAGCACGCTGTCGCCGAGCTCGATGCGTTCGCCGCCCGAGAGCAGCGCGCGCTCGATCGCGAGCCCTCCCACGCGCGTGCCGTTCGTGGACGCGAGGTCGACCACGCGCAGCCGGTCGCCCACGACCTCGAGCGCCAGGTGGCGCCGCGACACCCGCCGGTCGTCGAGCCGCAGGTCACAGCTCGGGCTCTGCCCGACCAGCGCCCGGACCGAGCGGTCGGGGGCGACGTCGAGCCTCGCGCCGGCGCCGGCGCCACCGACGACGACGACGGAGAAGCTCGCGGTTGCTGGCGCCACCACGCGCGGTTGCGCGATCGTCGACGCGTCGTCGAAGACGCCCATGGTCGGCAGTCATCTTAGCACCGAGATCCGCCGCGCCCACCGAGGGCGTATCCTCCGGGCGGGGGATCACATGAGCAAGCTGCCGGCGCTGGCGTTCTTCGTCCTCGGGGTGCTGTACTTCCTCTTCGCCACGAGCTTCCTCTCGAGGACGAGCGAGACCGCGCTCATGGACGGCTCGATGGGCCTCGTGCCGGGCGTGCTCGGCGCAATCGGTGCGCTCGTGGCCCGGCGCGACCGCACGAGGTCCATCATCGTGGGCCTCGTCGTCGCGGCCGCCGCCGGGGGCCTCCTCGTCGTCTTCTTCCAGGTGCTCTGGCCGATGCTGTGATCAGGGCGTCCAGCGCGCCGGCAGCACGTGCGCCTTCGTGCCGGGCGCGCGCGGCCACAGCGTGCACGTCACGACCCGGTGGTGCTGGTCCTCGCGCTCGCAGTACGGGCAGAACACGCACTCGGTGACGTCGCCCTCGCGCCCGGCCAGCCACTTGCGCGGCAGGTCAGGGTCGGCCAGCAGCGCCCGCGCCATGCCGATCACGTCGGCGCGCTCGCGCCGCAGGATCTCCTCCGCCTGCGCGCGCTGGTAGATCTTGCCGGCCGTGACCACGGGGACGGAGAGGCCCGCGTCGCGCACGGCGCGCCGGATCCCATCGGCCAGGAAGACGTTCTCGCCCGGCACGGCCCCCTTCGTGCGCGGGATGCACGCGTGCCCCGAGTGTCCCGTGTACGGGTACGCCGCGTGCCCGACCTCCGGCTGCTTCGCGTCGTCGAACTTGCCGCCGCGCGAGATCGACAGGAAGTCGAGCCCGGCGTGCGCGAGCGCGACCCCGATCGTGCGCGCGTCCTCCAGCGTGCTCCCGCCGATGCGCCCGTCCTCGCCGAGGATGTCCTCGCTGCCGAGGTAGCGGCAGCCGACCAGGAACGCCGGGCCCACCTCCTCGCGCACGGCGGCCACGACCTCGAGCGGCAGCCGCAGCCGGTTCTCGAGGGAGCCTCCATATTCGTCTGGGCGAATATTCGTCCGCGACAGGAACGACGCCATCGTGTAGGCGTGCGCGAAGTGCAGCTCGACGCCGTCGAAGCCGGCGGCCCTGGCGTTCCGCGCGGCCGCGGCGAACCAGCCGGGGATGCGGCGGAGCTCGTCGCGCGGAAGGTCCATCACCGTCTGCCGGTAGCCGTGCAAGAAGTCGCGCCGCAGCCGCTCGTCGGCGAGCCAGCTCCGGTGGTCGCGCTCGAAGTCGGCGTCGCTCACCGCCAGCGCCGCCGCCGGGAGTTGCCCGCGCTTGACCGCCGACTCGATGAACGCGCGCGTGGGCTTGCGCGTCGCGATCTTCAGGAAGTCGATGATCTGGGGCACCACGAGCTGGCGAAACGGCATGGCCGCGCGGATCTCGTCCACCAGCCCGCGCAGGCCCGGAACGAAGCGTTCGTGGCCGATGCGCAGGAGCGGCCCCGACGCCACGTCCCGCACGCCCATCGCCTCGAGCACCAGCATGCCCACCCCGCCCGCGGCGTACGCGCGGTACACGTCGCGCACCGAGTCTGTGACGAAGCCGTCCTCGGTCCCGCGCCACGTCACCATCGCCGGCAGCCACAGGCGATTCGGCAGCACGAGCCCGCCGCGCCCGATGGGCAGGGGCTCGAACAGCAGGGACCGCGCGTCCCCGCTCATCGGCTCTCCCGGCTCAGCGAATCGGCGGCATCGCGGCGAGCTCCTCGTCGCTCAGGCCCCCTGGAGCGGGCGGCGGCACGGACGGCATGCGCGGCACGTGCGCCTGGTCCTGCAGCGCTCCCGTCACGGTCTTGAGCGCTTCGTTCAGCACCTGGACGTCCGCGGTCAGGGCCTCGAGGCGAGCCTGCGTCGCGCGCAGCCGCCGCGACAGGAGCGCCATCGCCCACAGGACCACCAGCAGGATGACCCCGGTGTAGAGGGTCGCCAGGGAGACCGGATCCTCGAGAAGCTCCTTCAGCCACAGCCGCATGCTGCCGCTCCCCTGCGTCCCCGCGACGGCGAGGCCGCGCCTCCATCATACCGTGACTGGAGACGCCGTCGCGGTTCACGTCAGCCCGCCGCTCCCGTGAGGGATTCGCGCACGGTGGCCTCGATCATCTCCGCGAGCCGCGCGAGCTGCGCCTCGCCCTCGGCCGCCGTGGCCAGCCGCGGGGCGCCCGCGTACGCCGCCGTCATGCCCATCGCGGAAAAGCCGTCCTTGCCCTCCCGGATGCCCCGGGACAGCGAGATCGGCACGTCGGGCAGGGCCGCACGCGCGCCGTCGTCCACGAGCTCCGGCCGGCACGCGAGCACGATCGAGGTCTCGTAGCGTCCCGCGTGGCACTCGCCCGACTTGAACTCGTCCGACAAGAGCCGCGCCCAGCGCCGCTCGAGCGGCGAGGCGACCCGCGCGCGCGGCAGGCCCTCCACGGCCGCCCGCACCGCCGCGTCGTGCGCCGGCTCGAGGTGGTTCGAGACCAGGCACACGCTCGCGAACCCCTGCTCGACGAGGCTCTCCGCGATCGCGCGGAGCAGGCCGGTGACCACGCCCGCCGGCACCGAGACGGCCCCGGCGAACCCGCGCGCGAAGTCCGTGACGCCGTAGGGCACCGCCGGCGCCACCACCACCTCGAGCGTGTCCTCGAGCCGCGCTGCCGCGCGCGCGATGGCGCCCTCTCCGATGAGCGTGTCGGTGCCGAGCGGCAGGTGAGGGCCGTGCGGCTCCACCGAGCCGACCGGCACGAGCGCCACCACCGGCCGCGCACCGCCGAGCAGCGCGGACAGGCTCGCCGTCGTCAGCTCGTCGAGCCGCCTCATCCGCCGAGGGCCCTGAGCGCCTTCTTGTCGACCTTGCCGCGATCGTTCTTCGGCAGGTCGTCGCACAGCACGATCCAGCGAGGGTACTTGTGCTTCGACAGGCGCGCCTTGACGTGCGCCTGCAGCGCCTCGACGAGCGCCGCGCGCCCCGCG
This sequence comes from uncultured Myxococcales bacterium, assembly GCA_964593795.1. Taxonomy (GTDB): domain Bacteria; phylum Myxococcota_A; class Polyangia; order JAHFDS01; family JAHFDS01; genus JAHFDS01. Next base: position 21,586 of record CAZQJC010000254.1, read on the forward strand.
TCGTCGGCTGGCCGCGCGCCCTGCCGCAGCACCACGAACGCCTTGGGCTTGAGCAGGCCCTCGTCCTCCGCGCCGATCACGGCCGCCATCGCCACCGCCGGGTGCTCGCCGAGGCACGTCTCGACCTCGAGCGGCGCCACCCACAGCCCGCTCACCTTGAGCAGGTCGTCCGCGCGCCCCGCGAACCAGAGGTACCCGCGCTCGTCGACGCGGAAGAGGTCGCCCGTGCGGCACCAGTGCCCGTGGAACGTGCGCCACGACTTCTCGCGATCGAGCCAGTACCCATGCGCGACGCTGTCGCCGCGCACCCACAGGACGCCGATCTCGCCCGGGGGCACCTCCGCCGCTCCCGCGCCGTCGGCCTCCTCCGGCAGGACGCGGAGCGCGTAGCCCTCGACGGCGCGCCCGAGCGAGCCCGGCATGACGTCGCCGGGGCGGTTCGTGCAGTAGATGTGGAACATCTCGGCCGAGCCGATGCCGTCGTAGACGGGCGCCGACCACCGCGCGGTGAAGCGCTCGAGCAGCGCAGGGGGCAGCGCCTCGCCCGCCGACATGTGGAAGCGCACGCTGCCGAGCTCGAGGGGCCGGCCCTCCGCGGCGCGCGCCGCGTCGTGGTCGAGGAGCTTGGCCATCATCGTCGGGACGTTCGTGACGATGGTCGGCCGATAGCGCTCGATCGCGCCGGCGAGCGCCTCCGGCGTCGGCCGCTCCGAGAACAGCGCCGTCGTCGCGCCCACCGCGAACGGGAACATGAGGTTCGTGCCCGTCGCGTAGCCGAAGTAGAGCCGCGGCACGCTCACGGTGACGTCGTCCGCGCGGTAGCCCATCGTGCGCTTGGCGTAGACCTCGGTGTTGAAGGCGAAGTCGCGGTGGCTGTGCATCGCGGCCTTCGACCGCCCCGTCGAGCCCGACGTGAAGAGCCAGATCGCGTGGTCGTCGCGGCTCGTGGCGGGGTGGGGCACCGGCGCGTAGGCACGCCCCGCCTCGACCACCACCGACAGCGACGCGACGCTGGCGCCGAGGCCCTTGAGCTCCTCCGGCACCTCGAGCATCTCCTCGCAGTCGCCGCCCGTCGGCACGTCGGGCACGAGGAGCACGTGGCCGAGGTGCGCGCCGTCGCCGATGGCCGCGGCGAGCGAGAGCGCCGTCCTCGGCGTCGTGACGAGCAGCCCCGCGCGCACGTACTCGAGCACGTAGGCGAGGTCCTCCGGCGGCGCGTCCGGGTTGCCGAGCGTCACCACTCCGCCCGCGCGCAGGACCGCGAAGAACGTCCACGCGAAGGCCGGCGTGTCCGGAAGGACGAGGTACGTGCGCTGCTCGGGCCCGACGCCGTGGCGCAGCATCCACTGGACGAGCGCGCGCGATCGCTCGGCGATGCCGCCATAGGAGTAGGCGCGATCACCGAACCGCACCGCGGTCTTGTCGCCGAGCCCCTCGGCGATCCGGTCGAACAGGTAGTAGTCGGCGAGGTTGAACGCCTCCGGGATCATGACCTCCGGAATCATGACAGCGCCTCCTTGCCTGCGACCCGCTCGGCCAGCGCGCGGCCGATGATGAGGTGCTGGATCTCGCTCGTTCCCTCGTAGATCCGCAGCGGCCGGATCTCGCGGTAGAGGTGCTCGACGACGCTCGACGACAGCACGCCCGTGCCGCCGTGGAGCTGCACGGCGCGGTCGATGATGCGCTGCGCCGCCTCGGTCGCGTAGAGCTTGGCCATCGCGGTCTCGACCGGCGTGCGGTCCTCGCCGGAGTCGCGCAGCCGCGCCGCGCGCAGGACGAGCAGGCGCGCCGCGTCGAGCTCGGTCGCCATCTCCGCGAGCTGCGCCTGGATCATCGGCTGCGCGGCGAGCACCTTGCCGAACTGAACGCGCCGCCCCACGTGCGCGAGCGCCTCGTCGAGCGCGCGCCGCGCCATGCCCACCGCCGCCGCGCCCACCGACACGCGGAACGCGTCGAGCGTCCCGAGGGCGAGCTTGAGCCCCTGGCCGACCTCTCCGAGGAGGTTCAGCGTCGTGATCCGGCAGTCGCGCATCACGAGCTTGCCGATCGGGTGGCCGATCGACATCGGCTGCTGCTCGGTCTCGAGGCCAGGCGCGTCCGCCGGCACGAGGAACGCGGTGATCCCCTTGCGCCCTGCCGATGGATTTGCATTGGCGAATACGACGAACGCGTGCGCGATGCCCACGCTGGAGATGAAGGCCTTGTCGCCCGTGAGCACCCAGTCGTCGCCCTCGCGCCTGGCCGTGGTGCGCATCGCCGCGACGTCGCTGCCGGCCTCGGGCTCGGTGAGCGCGAAGCCGAGGATGCGCTCGCCGGCCACCGCCGCCGGCACGAGCGCGGCGCGGATCGCGGCAGGCGCGGCGGCCAGCACCGGGTGGAGGCCGAGCCCCTGCACGGCGAAGATGGCGTCGGCGAGCGGGGCCGCGTGGCCGAGCGCCTCGCGCACGAGGCACAGCGCGCGCACGTCCGGCCGCCCCTCCGGCGCGAGGAAGCGGTAGAGGCCGAGCTCGCCGAGGCGCCGCGCGACGCGCCTTGCGTCCTCCTCGCCCGCGAGGGCCGTCGCGGCCGCCCGTGCCACGTCCGCGACCGCGTGGTGCCGGTCCTCGAAGAACCACCCGAGGTCGTCGATCGAGAGCGGCACGGCCCCGCTCGCGGCCACTACTCGTCCCCCGCGAAGCGCGGCGTCGTCTTGGTCTTGAACGCGTCGTGCGCCGTGCGGAAGTCCGGGTGCGCCATGCAGATCGCCTGCGCCTGCGCCTCGGCCTCGATGGCCGCCTGCAGCGCCATCGTGTGCTCGCTCTCGAGCATCTGCTTGGTCATCGCGTGCGCGAACGCCGGCCCGCGCGCGAGGCGCTCCGCCCAGCTCCGCGCCGTCGCCCGCGCCGTCTCCGCGTCCGGCTCGACGCGGTTGACGAGGCCGATGCGCGCCGCGTGCTCGGCGTCCACGAGGTCGCCGAAGAACAGCAGCTCGGACGCGTGCCCGAGGCCGACGATGCGGGGCAGGAGGTACGCGGCGCCCATGTCCGCGCCGCACAGGCCCACGCGCGGGAAGATGAAGCCGAAGCGCGCGTCCTTGGAGGCGACGCGCAGGTCGCACGCGGTCGCGATGACGGCCCCGGCCCCGACCGCGACGCCGTGGATCGCGGCGATGACCGGCCGCCGCACCTCGCGGATGCGCTGGATGAGCCGCCCGGTCACGCGCGTGAAGCGCAGCAGGCCATCCATGTCGCGCCCGAAGAGCTGCGCGATGATGTCGTCCACATCGCCGCCCGAGCAGAACCCCTTGCCCTGGCCGGCGATCGTGATCGCGCGGCAGCGGTCGCTCTGCCCGAGCGCGCCGAAAGTCTCGGCCAGCTCCTCGTAGATCTCGAACGTCAGGGCGTTCAGGCGATCCGGCCTACGCAGCGTGATCGCCGCGACGCCGCGGGTGATCTCCAGGTCGAACGACTTCGGCGAAAGTGTCATGGCCTCTCCGTCTCCGTCAGAGTCGTGTAGCAGCGCCCCACCGCCTCACCACCGCCTCACCCACTCCCTGGCGGGCCTGGCGGCGGAGGCGCCGTCTTGCTCGCTTTCAGCGCGCTCGCCTCAGCGCTCGCGGTCCGGGATCACGGCCGTCGCCTCGATCTCGACGAGCGCGCCCTCCTCGACGAGACCCGCGACGCCGACGAGCGCCATCGCCGGGAAGTGCTTGCCGAGGCGAGCCCGCCAGGCCTCGCCGATGCTCCGCGTCCCCGCGCGGTACGCCGGCAGGTCGGTGACGTACACGGTCATCCGCACGATGTGCTCCGTCTCGCCGCCCGCGGCCTTGACCACGTCGAGCACGTGGTCGAGCGCCCGCGCGAACTGGCCGGGCAGGTCGCGCGCCACGAACGTCCCGTCGAGCTCCCAGCCGACCTGGCCGGCGACGTACAGCGTGCGCCCCTCGGCCAGCATCCCGTTGGCGAAGCCCTTGGCGCGCGGGAAGTGCGCCGGCTGCACCACCTCGTGCGGCCCGCTCACTTCATCACCGCCCCGCCGTCGATCACGACGGCCTGTCCGTGCAGGCCGCGTGCTTCCTCGTGACACAGCATCGCCACCACGTGCGCGACCTCCTCGGCCTCCAGGATGCGTCCCTGGGGCGTCATCGCCGCGAGCGCCCCGCGCGCCTGGTCGGCCGAGCGCCCCGTCTTGTCCGCGATCCGCGCGACCGTCTGGTCGACCATGTCGGTCGCGACCCAGCCTGGGCACACGGCGTTGACGGTCACGCCCGTCTTCGCGATCTCCGCCGCCATCGCGCGCATGAGGCCCACCATCGCGTGCTTGGACGCGCAATACGCCGCGGTGTACGCGTAGCCGGAGACGCCAGCGTTCGACGCCATCATGACGACGCGACCCCAGCCGCGCGCGATCATTCCCGGCACGAGCGCTCGACACAGCCGGAACGGCGCCGTGGCGTTGACCTCCATGATGCGGTCCCACCGCGCGTCGTCGGTCCGGTCGAAAGGCGAGGACTCCGCGATGCCGGCGTTGTTGACGAGGATGTCCACCGGCCCCGCCTCGCGCGCGAGCGCGTCGAGGAACGGCGCGAGCGCCTGCCGGTCGGCGACGTCGAGCGGCAGCGCGATGCCCCGGATCTCCTCCGCCGTCGCCTCGAGCTCCGCGACGCGGCGTCCGCTGACGATGATCCGCGCGCCCTCGGCGGCGAGCCGCCTCGCGACCGCACGTCCGATGCCGCGACCGCCACCGGTCACGAGCGCGACCCTGCCCTGGAGCGCCATGCGGCGGCAGGATTAGAACGAAACGCGCGGACCGCGCAACCCGCGTCTCGCGCCGCGCCGCGTCACGCTCCCTGTTGGGACCAGGGCCGTCGGCTGCCCCTGGTTCGGGACAGGGAACGCTGCGCCGCGAGCGGAGCGAGCCCTGGCAACCGTCTGCCGACGCGAGCGCAGCGAGCCGCAAGGGCGTAGCGAGCGAAGCGAGCGAAGCGAGCGAAGACGCAGGTTGGGGGGCCCGACGCGGCTTCGCCGCGGCGGGGGAAGGGCAGCGTGCCCGCTGCGCAGACCTCCAGGCAAGGGGTCTGCGACGGCACGGCGTGCGCACGGCACCGATGCAGTAGGGGGTCGGCGGTGGCCGGCTTCCGAGACGGCCCCACGCAGACTAGGGGCTGTCCCGGGTTCGGAACAGGGAACACTGAGCCGCGAGCGGCAGCGAGCGCGTGCCGCCCGCAGGCTTTGCCGAGGACGGCACAGGGACCCGCGGAGCGCAGAGCGCGGAGCGGGAGAGACACAGCTCAGCAGCGCGTTGCTCGAGGCGCTCACCGAAGCACCGGAGCACGCGCGAATCGATGTGGGTCCGGACGAGGGGCCGTCCCTCGTTCAACGCCAGAGCGACCTAGCACCCGCCCAACGCGAGCGACGCGAGCGTGGTGTCGCCGCCGGCTGTGCCGCATGTTGCCGTTGCGCGCCTTCGGCGCGACCGACACGAGGCCCAACGAAGGCCGGAGGCCGGAGTGGGGGGACACACAGCTCAACCACGAGTTGCTCGAGGTGTGCA
>CAZQJC010000255.1:0-43915 GCA_964593795.1 uncultured Myxococcales bacterium
TCTGAGCGGACTCGAGGTGCCAAGCTCGCCCCCGCGCTCCGGATCGTGGACGTGGACGTGGACGTGGACGTGGACGTGGACGTGGACGATCCGGAGCGGTGCCCGAAAGGCGTTGACGCCCAACACGGTATCTTGCGGCTCGCTGCGCTCGCATCGGCAGACGGATCCGCTCCCGGCGCTACCGGCCGCCGCGCACGATTCCATCCACGAACAGCCGCGTCACCTGCTCCGCGAGGACTCTTGGGTCGCGCGTCCGGGTCCGCTTGCCGAGGCGCCCGCTGATCCAGAGCTTCGCGAGCCCGTGCACGAGGGACCACGCGGCGACGGCCAGCGGCTCCGCGGTCGCCGGGTCGAGCCGGCGCTCCTCGATGCAGCGCGCGACCGTCTCCGACAGGAGCGCGAACGCCCGATTGCTCCACTCGGCAAAGGCCGCATCGTTCGGGTCGAGCATGTCTACCCGGAACATGATCTCGAACTGCTCCGGGTGCTCGATCGCGAACCGCACGTAGCCCTGGCCGATCGCCTCGAGCATGGCGGCGCCGTCGGCCGGTCGATTGGCGCGGATGGTGTCCTCGACGGCCGCGCCGAGTCGCTCGTACCCCTGGGCGGCGAACGCCGTGAGCAGCCCCGCCTTGTTCTGGAAGTGGTGGGCGGGCGCGCCATGCGAGACGTTGGCGCGCCGGGCGGCCTCGCGCAGTGAGACGCCGGCGATGCCCTCGTCGCGGAGGATGCCTGCGACAGCCTCGAGGAGGCCAGCGCGCAGATCTCCGTGGTGATACGGGCGCACGCGCCGCGGCCGCTTGGCCCGGTTCGGTGCGATCGACCTGCGCGCGTGCGTGGGCTTCGATCTTGGCACCGTCAGGATGCTCCAGCCTGTTCGGGCGTTTTCAGCACCGAAACGAGATTATGGCAGATGGGATGGGGCACCGCGGGCGTTTCGCCGATCACGCCCAGAGGTCATCGATCGACGCACCGCGGTGGATGCGTCCGATGAGCTCTGCGAGGAGCGGCGCGATGGTCACGGTGTGGACCTTCGGGTGCTGCTTCGGCGGTAGCGTGTCGGTCGTGATGAGCCGCTCCAGGCGCGAGGCGCTGAGCCGCTCGAGCGCCGGTCCTACGAGGCATCCGTGGACGATCGAGGCATACACCTTGCGCGCACCGCGCGCGTGCAGGAGCTCCACCGCCTCGACGAGCGTCCCTCCCGTCGAGACCTCGTCGTCGACCACCAGCGCGTCGCGGCCCGACACGTCCCCGACCATCCGCACCGCGCGCGCCCGCTCGTCGTCGCCGCTGCGCGCCTTCTCGAGGATCGCGATCTCCGCGCCGAGGACCTTGGCGTAGCGCTCGGCGAGCTTCGCCGCGCCGGCATCCGGCGCCACCACGGTCAGCTTGTCGAGCGGCACCACCTTGCGAACGGCCTCGGCGAGCATGGGCACCGACGTCCCGTGATCGGCCGGGATGCGGAAGAACCCCTGCACCTGGGGCGCATGCAGGTCGAGCAGCAGCACGCGATCGGCGCCAGAGGTCGCCAGGAGATCGGCCATCAGGCGCGCCGCGATCGACACGCCGGGCTCGTCCTTCTTGTCCGACCGGACGTACGGGTAGTAGGGCAGGGCGACCGTGATCCGCCGCGCGGACGCGGTGCGGAGCGCGTCGAGGAGGATGAACAGCTCGATCAGGTGATCGGACAGAGGGGCCGCGCTCGTCTGGACGACGAACACGTCCTCGTCGCGGACGGTGTCCTCGACCTGGATCTTGATGCAGTCGTTCGAGAAGCGCACGCGGCGCACTCGCCCGGGCGAACAGCCGAGCGCGGTGCAGGTGGCCTCGACGAGGGCGGGATGAGAGCTGCCGGCGTAGACGAGCACGCCGGCAGCGTAGCTTGAGCGACCTAGCGGTAGAAGAGCGTGATGGTCAGGCAGTGGAACTCGGAATCCGAGGACTGCGTGACCTTCTTGGCGACCACGTGGCGCTCCGGGTTCTCCCGCAGCCAGCGCGTCACCTGCTCTCCCAGTTCGTCCCGCTCCCGCGCCTTGGTTGCAGAGAAGACCTTGACTCCAGTGAAGCTCATCGACTCTCTCCCTTCCCGCCGGTTTCTGGGGGGAACCCACCGCTCCGCCCGGCGACCGTGTCACCAAGCTAGCAATCGATCGATTACATGTAAAGGGAAATTTTACTGGCGTACTAGAAAACCTTGGAAATGGACACTGTCGGACACACAGAAACGTGGAAGTTCAGGTAGTTGTGCCTGGTAGGTGAGCGCACGGAACGGGCGTGCCGCAAACAGTCACTTTTTGGGTTTGGCGTTGGACTTCTCGTCGCCCTTGTCCGACCCCGCCTTGGCGCCCTTGCCCGAGGCGCCCTTGGCCTTGCCGTCCTCCTCCTCGTCGTCGTCGCCCTCTTCGTCGTCCTCGGGCTTCGGCTGCTCGCTCGGGGGCTCCACCTTCGGAGGCTCCTTGCCCGTGGGGGCGGCCGCGGTGCTCGCAGGCGCCGACCCGATGCCCGACTTGCGCGCGACGAGCGCCGTCTGGACCCTCCAGGTCGTGCCCTGCTTGACCATGACGTACAGGAACGAGCCGTCCTTCGCGCTCGTGGTCTGGAGCTTGCCCTTCTCCTCCCAGGCCACCGCCGAGTCCCAGTGGCCGAGCACCGTGACGGCGCCGTCGCCCAGGTTGCGCACGAGCGTGTCCCGGAGGGTCATATCGACCATCTTCAGGCTCGTGAAGTCCTTGAGCCACGCGACGATCGCCTCCTTGCCGCGCAGCTTGCGGTTGCCCCACAGCGTCGCGTCGTCGGTGTAGAAGGCGCTCGCCTTCTGCCAGTCGTGCGCCGCCAGGGCCTTCGAGTACTCGAGCAGGACTCCGCGCACCTCGAGCTGGACGTCGGGGGCCGCCTTCGAGATCGCGGCCTTCTTCTTCTTCTTGCTGCCCGCCGCCTTCTTGCCCTTGCTCGGCCCGGCCGACGCGGGCGCGGACAGCGCGAGCAGGGCGACGAGCACGATCACGAGCGAGCGGGCGAGCCGCATCACTTCTTGCCTGCCTTCTTCGCCGTGGCGCGCTCGCGCATCAGGCGCACGTCCGCTTCGAGCAGAACCGCCGACATGCGCTGCGCCGTCGGAGCGGCCCGCAGCTTCGTCGACAGGTCGCCGCCGCGCAGCACGCGCGCGAGCCGGCCGAGGATCGGCAAATGGATGCGATCGTACTTGAGGCCGAGCAGGAACAGCAGGTTGGTCGGCCGACCGTCGGCCGCACCGAAGTCGACGCCGGTGTGGTGCCGCCCCATCAGGATGAAGGGCTTGGAGATCCGTCGCGAGTTGCGCTGGCGGGTGTGTAGGAACGCCACGCCGCCCTCGATCGCGGTCGGCGTCATGCTCTCGCGCTCGACGAGCGCGCCCACGAACCACGGCTTGTCGGCGACGAAGCCCTTCTCGAAGGCGCGCTGCGCCATCTCCTCGATCACCTGAGCACGATCACGGCCCCGCAGGTCCGGGATCACCGAGGACTCGTCCAGGAGATCGGACAGCGGCAGCGAGGCGCCGTCGGGGATCGTCTGGACGTCCATGTCGGACGCGTCGTCCGAGCTGTGCGACATGCGCTCCTCGAGCCAGGCGTCGATCACGGCGCGCTTGAAGCGCCACTGGTCACCGAGCTTGACCCCGGGGACTTCCCCCTCGGTCGCGAGCTTGTGGACGGTTCGCTCGGGTAGCTGCATGTACTCGGCGAGCTCGCGCACGGTCAGCAAGTGCTCGTCGCCTGGCGGGGTCTTCATCTGGAGTGCCTCCTCGGATGGTCGCGCTTGTACAACGTTCCTGCGTCGCGCGCGAGCCCGACGCGCTGCGTCGCCCGACTGGGCATCGAGGTCCGGCTATGCTAGGCATCGCCGGCTTCGCCGACGCCCAGGTCGGCGAGCTGGATCGAACATGCAGATCGCGAACCTTCGTGTGGACGTCCCCGTGCTGCTCGCCCCGATGGCGGCGGTCACCGATCTGCCGTTCCGGACGGTGTGCGAGGAGCACGGCGCGGGCTTCACGATCACCGAGTTCCTCTCGGCGGACGGCCTGACCTCCGGCGCTCAGGCGATGGTGTCCAAGCTCGAGGCCTCCCTCGAGGGCCGCGCCTTCGGGGTGCAGATCTTCGGCCGCGACGGCGACACGATGGCCCGCGCGGCGATGATGGGCGTCGAGCGCGGCGCCTCGGTCATCGACATCAACATGGGCTGCCCGGCGAAGAAGGTCGTCCAGGGATGGTGCGGCTCGGCGCTGATGAAGGAGCCGACGCTCGCGCAGGACATCGTCCGCAGCGTCCGGGCCGTGGTGCCGGCGCACATCCCGATCACGGTCAAGCACCGCGCGGGCTGGGACGAGCGTCATCTCAACGCCCCCGAGTTCGCCTCCGCGCTGGTCGAGGCGGGCGCCGCGATGATCACGGTGCACGGCCGCACACGCGCCCAGGGCTTCTCGGGCAAGGCGGACCTGGAGGTCATCCGGCGCGTGCGCCAGGAGCTCCCGCCCCGCATCCCGGTCATCGGCAATGGTGACGTGGTGGACGTGGATGGCTACCAGCGGATGCGCGACGTCACCGGCTGCGACGGCGTGATGATCGGCCGCGGCGCGCTCGGCAATCCCTGGTTCTTCCGGTCGCTGCGCGCGCTCCTCGCCGGTGAATCCGATCCGGGGGCGCCCTCCCTCGAGGAGCGCCGTCAGACGTTCAGACGGCACGTGGCGCTCATCCTCGAGCTCGCCCCGAAGAAGCGGCAGGTCGTCGAGGTCCGCAAGGCATGTGCGTGGTACTCGCGAAACCAGGCCAGCGGATCGGCGTTCCGGAACGCGGTCTTCAAGACCAAGGACCTCGCGGTGCTGCTCGACGCGGCACACACGTACTTCGACGGGCTGCGGTGAGAGGGCTGGCGCTCGTCGCGCTGCTCGCCTGCACCGGCGCCACGGACCGGGGCCTCGAGCTCGACGTGCAGCGGCTCGCCAAGGAAGACAGCCTGCCCGAGAGCGTGGCCGCGCGCGTCGCCTCGCGCGGGGCCCGGGCGGTCCCCGACCTCGAGACCGCGCTCCATGGCGCCGGCGTGGCCGGAAGGTTGAACCTGCTCGTCGCGCTCCGGCGGACCGGCGCGGTGGAGGCGGTGCCGCTCCTGCTGCACCGGGCGCAGCACGACGACGACGAACGCGTCCGCGTCGAGGCCGAGCACACCCTGCGCACCTGGGCCGGCGAGGCTGGTGGCCGCGCGGACGCGGCACGCGCGGCGGTGCGCAGGCTCGAAGAGGCCCGCCGGGACACGCAGGCCGGCTAGGTCCGAACCCACATCGATTCGCGCGCGCTCCGGTGCTTCGAGGCGCACCTCGAGCGACGCGTCGCTGAGCTGTGTCTCTCCCGCTCCGGCCTCTGGCCTGCCCGGGCCCCTCTGCCGTCCTCGGCACGGCCTGCGGGCGGCAGGGCTCGCTGCGCTCGCGCGCTCCTTGCGCCACGTCGAACCCGGGACAGCCCCCAGTCCGAGCCCCGCGGCTTGACATCCCCAGACCTCTCACATACTTTGCCGCGCGCTCATGGCGCTCGTGTTTTCGGAGAGCACGCAAAAGCGCGTCTCGGCGACGGTGAAGCTCTACCCGGAACGCCAGGCCGCGCTGCTGCCTGTATTGCACATCGCTCAGAAGGAGTTCGGCCAGCTGTCGCCCGAGGTCATCGACCTCGTGTCGCGAACGCTCGAGCTCCCTGAGTCCCACGTCTACGGCGTGGTCACTTTCTACACGATGTTCCATCAGGAGAAGCACGGGCGGCACGAGCTGCTCGTGTGCACCAACGTCTCCTGCATGTTGAAGGGAGGCTACGAGATCCTGGCGCACCTCGAGCAGAAGCTCGGGATCAAGGCCGGCCAGACGACGCCGGACGGCATGTTCACCCTCATCGAGGAGGAGTGTCTCGCGGCCTGCGCCGACGCCCCCATGATGATCTGCGGAGACGAGTACTACCTCCGGTTGGATGCGGCCGCGGTCGACAAGGTGATCGACCGGCTGCGCACGCTCCCCGCGAAGGAGATCGTATGAGCGACCCGGTTCAGGCGCCGCTGATCCCGGCCGAGGCGTGGACGACGCGCCTCGTGACGCGCAACTTCCCGCAGTTCCACGGCGGCGTGGCGATCGCGCGGACGCTCGATGGCTACAAGAAGACCGGCGGCTACGAGGCGCTCAAGAAGGCGCTCTCGATGCCGCGCGCGGCCATCGTCGACGAGGTCAAGAAGTCGAACCTCCGCGGGCGCGGCGGCGCCGGCTTCGCGACCGGCCTCAAGTGGACCTTCCTGCCGAAGGACGCCAAGGAGATCTACCTCGTCTGCAACTGCGACGAGTCCGAGCCGGGCACCTGCAAGGACCGGGAGCTCGTCGAGTACGACCCGCACCAGCTCATCGAGGGCTTCCTGATCGCGTCGTACGCGCTCGGGGTCAAGCGTGGGTACATCTACATCCGCGGCGAGATGATGCAGGAGGCCAAGACCCTCGTGCGTGCCGTCGAGGAGGCGTACGCAGCCGGGATCCTCGGCAAGGAGCAGGCGTCGGCCGAGGGGCCGTATGCGCTCGAGCTCGTCATCCACCGTGGCGCGGGCGCGTACATCTGCGGCGAGGAGACGGCGCTCCTGAACTCCCTCGAGGGCAAGCGCGGCTGGCCGCGCCTCAAGCCCCCGTTCCCGGCGGTCAAGGGCCTGTTCGGCAAGCCGACCATCGTCAACAACGTCGAGACCCTCGGGAACCTGCCGCACATCATCCTCAAGGGCGGTGAGTGGTTCGCCAAGCTCGGCATCGGCAAGTCCGGCGGGACGCGCGTCGTGTGCGTGTCCGGCCACGTCAACAAGCCGGGCGTGTACGAGCTGCCGATGGGTGTCTCGTTCCGCCACATGATCTACGAGGCCGCCGGCGGGATCCCGAACGGGCGCAAGCTGCGCGGCGTGATCCCGGGCGGCTCGTCGATGCCCCCGCTCGACGCGAGCGAGATCGACGTTCCGTGCGAGTTCGACGCGCTCATGACGGATTCGCGCATCAAGGACGTCATGGTCAAGCCGGACATGCCGTTCGACATGGGCGGCGGCCGGCGCCTCAAGACGATGGCTGGCTCGGGCGGAGTCGTCGTGTTCGACGACACGACCGACGTGGTCGCGCTCTGCGCGCGTATCATGCGCTTCTATCACCACGAGTCGTGCGGGCAGTGCACGCCCTGCCGCGAAGGCACGGGCTGGCTGGCGCGTGTCTGCACGCGCCTGGCGAAGGGGGAGGGCAAGGCCGGCGATGTGGACCTGCTCGCCGAGATCTCCCACGGCATCGCCGGCAACACGATCTGTCCGCTCGGCGAGGCAGCGGCCTGGCCGATGCTCGGCTTCCTCACCAAGTTCCGCGAGGACTTCGTCGCCCGCGAGCGCAAGGCGGCATGATCACGCAGACCTTCTGGCTCCTGTCGCCGACAGGAGCTCCTCGCTTTCGGCCCCTTCGGCGTGACCGAAGGGCAGCGGAGCCTCGATGAGCGGCACCCAGATCCTCTTCTACGCGTTCGCGGCGCTGTCGGTCGTGGGCGCGGTGGCGACCGTCACCAGGACCAATCCGGTGGTCGCGGTCATGTGCCTGGTCGGGACGTTCTTCGCCCTCGCGGGCGTGTACGTGACCCTGTACGCCCACTTCATCGCCGTCATCCAGGTGCTCGTCTACGCGGGCGCGATCATGGTGCTCTTCATCTTCGTCGTCATGCTGCTCGGACGCGAGGAATCGGAGCCCTGGTGGAAGCAGCGGGGCATCGCGACCAAGGTGCTCGGACTCGGCGGCATCGCGTACATCGGCGCGCGCCTGGTCGGCGTGCTCATGCACTACCCGCATCAGGCGGCGGAGCCGGCCCCGGCGTTCGGGACGGTCGCCTCCATCGGCAAGCTGCTCGTGACCGACTACCTGTTCCCCTTCGAGGCCATCTCGGTGCTGCTCCTCGTCGCCATCGTCGGAGCGCTCGTGATCGCGAGCCACCACCATGAGCCCGCGAAGGCCCCGAGCCGCGAGCCGGAGCACGGCCATGACGGCCACGACGCGCAGGCCCGCGAGGCGCACGCGATGGCCCACGAAGTGGAAGGGTAGGGCGCATGGTCCCGACGAGCCATTACCTCATCCTGTCGGCGGTCCTGCTCCTGACCGGCGCAGCGGCCGTGATCTTCCGGCGCAACGTGCTCATCGTGCTGATGGGCATCGAGCTCATGCTCAACAGCGCGAACCTCGCGTTCCTCGCGTTCGCTCAGAAGTGGGGCGACGATCGCGCGCACGTCTTCGTCTTCCTCGTCATTGCGACCGCCGCGGCCGAGGCCGCGGTGGGTCTGGCCATCGTCGTCGGCATCTTCCGCACGAGGCGGAGCGCGAGCCTGGACGACATCTCCCTGCTGAAGCACTGAGCCCACCATGCGCGCCGAACTCCACTGGATCCCGCTCCTGCCCATCCTGGGCGCGGTGTGGAACCTGCTCGTCGGGCGGAAGCTGCCGCGCGGGCTCGTCCACGCCGTCGCATACGGCACCGTCGGAGCTGCGTTCTGCATCGCGCTCGACGCCTTCATCACGCTGAGGCATCACCCCGACCAGGCGATCCACGAGACCTGGTTTCAGTGGATGAGCGCCGGCGGGATCGACGTCTCGGCCGGCTTCCTCTACGACCGGCTGTCCGCGGTGATGTGCTTCATCGTCACCGGCGTCGGCTTCCTCATCCACGTGTACTCGATGGAGTACATGTCGCATGACGAAACGCCCGCGCGGTTCTTCGGGTACCTGAACCTGTTCACGGGGGCGATGCTCATCCTCGTGCTCGGTGACAACCTCCTGCTCACGTTCGTGGGCTGGGAGGGCGTCGGCGTCTGCTCGTACCTGCTCATCGGGTACTGGTACGGCAAGGAAGCCAACGCCACCGCGGGCAAGAAGGCGTTCATCACGAACCGCGTCGGCGACTTCGCCTTTCTCATCGGCATCTTCATCCTGGTCGAGCTCTGCAAGACGCTCGACTACGGCCAGCTCCGCGAGCACGCCAGCGCCCTCCGCGTCGACTGGTGGTGGGGCAAGCCGGCGGCCTTCGCCGTGGCCTTCTGCCTCTTCATCGGCGCGTGCGGCAAGTCCGCGCAGATCCCGCTCTACGTCTGGCTCCCCGACGCGATGGCGGGACCGACCCCGGTCTCGGCGCTCATCCACGCGGCGACGATGGTGACGGCCGGCGTCTACATGATCGCCCGGCTCTCGTTCATCTACGCGATGGCGCCCGAGGCGCTCGCGATCGTGGCCTTCGTGGGCGCGCTCACCGCCCTGTTCGCCGCCACGATCGGTTGCGCGCAGACGGACATCAAGAAGGTCCTCGCGTACTCGACCATCTCGCAGCTGGGCTTCATGTTCGCCGGTGTCGCCGGAGAGGCCACCGCATCCGGCGTGTTCCACCTCGGCACGCACGCCTTCTTCAAGGCCGGCCTCTTCCTCGGCGCGGGCGCCGTGATGCACGCGATGGCCGACCGCACCGAGATCATGGCGATGGGTGGCCTCGCCCGGAAGACGCCGATCCTGCGCTGGACGTTCTTCGTCTACTGCGTCGCCATCGCCGGCATCTTCCCGCTGGCGGGCTTCTGGTCGAAGGACGCGATCCTGAGCAGCGTCTTCCACGCGCACTGGGCAGGCGTCGCGCCCTGGCTGCCCAAGCTCGTCTTCGGGATGCTGCTCCTGACCGCCGGCGTCACGGCGTTCTACATGTTCCGGCTCTACTACCTCGTGTTCTCGGGCGAGACGCGCTCGGACGCGGAGACCTATGACCACGCGCACGATCCCTCACCGATCATGTGGGGGCCGCTCGCCATCCTGGCCGGCGCAGCGCTCGTCGCGGGCGTGCTCGGCGTGCCCGGCCACGACTGGGTCGGCAACTGGCTCGATCCGGTGATCCGCAAGGGCTCCGAGCCCGAGATCGAGGCCCACATGGACTACGTCCTCGCGGGGCTCGGGCTCCTCGCGGGGATCACCGGCATCGCGGTGGCCACCTCGCTGTACCGCGGAGGGCCGAGCCCCGCGGTCGATCGCTTCGTCAAGTCGTCCCCGGGCATCTACGAGGCCGTCAAGGGCAAGTACTGGGTCGACGAGGCCTACGCGCTCCTGTTCGTCAGGCCGCTGCGCGCGATCGCGGCCGTCCTCCATCGCGGCTTCGACGTGGTGGTGATCGATCGAGGTCTCGTGCACGGCCCAGCGAAGGTCGTGGACGTGGTGGCCCAGATCCTCCGCCCCCTCCAGAACGGCGAGGTCCAGCGCTACGTCGCGATGCTGCTCGTCGGCACCGCGATCGTCCTCGGCCTGGCCCTTCGCGACGCGGAGCCGCCGGCCCCGGCGGTCACCGCGCCCAAGACCGCCGCTGCCATCCGACTCCCGGCCGCGGGCGAGGTTCCCCGATGATCCTGTCGCTCCTGCTCCTCCTGCCGTTCCTCGGCGCGCTGGCCTGCCTGGCGATCCCGCGCGGCGAGCACGGGCTCGCCCGGGCCATCGGGTTCACGACCACGCTGGCCACGTTCGTGCTTTCGCTGACGCTGCTCGTGAAGTTCGAGCCGGGCGTCGCCACCTACCAGATGGTGGAGAAGCGCGCGTGGATCGAGGCGATCGGCGCGAGCTACCACGTCGGTGTCGATGGGATCTCGCTCTTCCTCGTGCTCCTCACGACCTTCCTGACGCCGATCGTGATGCTGTCGGCGTTCAAGTCGATCGAGCACAAGGTCCGTGAGTTCGTGATCTCGATGCTGATCCTCGAGGTCGGTGTCATCGGCACGTTCGTCTCGCTCGACCTCTTCCTCTTCTACGTGCTCTTCGAGGTCATGCTCGTCCCGATGTACCTGATCATCGGGATCTGGGGCGGGGAGCGCCGGATCTACGCGTCGATCAAGTTCGTCATCTACACGATGGTGGGCTCGCTGGCGATGCTGGTCGCGATCTTCTACCTGGCCTCACGGCACCAGGAGATCGCGGGCAAGTGGACGTTCGAGCTGGCCGAGCTCCAGCGCGTGCTCCTGCCGGCGAACGTCCAGGTCTGGTGCTTCCTGGCCTTCGGCCTGGCGTTCGCGATCAAGGTCCCGCTGTTCCCGCTGCACACCTGGCTGCCCGACGCCCACGTGGAGGCCCCGACGGCCGGCTCGGTGATCCTGGCCGGCGTGCTCCTCAAGGTCGGCACCTACGGCTTCCTGCGCTTTGCGATGCCGCTCTTTCCTGCGGCGGCGTACCAGCTCGCGCCCGTCATGATCGGCCTCGCCGTCATCGGCATCGTCTACGGGGCGCTCGTCGCCTACGCGCAGAACGACGTCAAGAAGCTCGTCGCGTACAGCTCCGTGTCGCACCTCGGCGTCGTCGTCCTCGGCACGTTCGCCGCGACCAAGACCAGCGTGGCCGGTGGCCTCTACACGATGATCGCGCACGGCCTGTCCACCGGCGGGCTCTTCCTCTGGATCGGCGCGATCTACGAGCGACGACACACGCGCCGGATCGACGAGTTCGGGGGCCTCTGGGCGCAGATCCCCGTGCTGAGCGCGATCTTCATGATCTTCACCCTCGCCTCGGTGGGCCTGCCGGGCCTGTGCGGCTTCGTGGGCGAGTTCCTGACGCTCGCAGGGTCCTTCGGCGCGTACGCCGAGGGCGTCCCGAACGCGTGGGCCTGGCACCCGCACTGGATGGTCGGCATCGCCACGACGGCGGTCATCCTCGGGGCCGTCTACATGCTGACCATGTACCAGAAGGTCATCTTCGGGCCGCTCACCAAGGCGGAGAACCGCGCGCTCAAGGACGCCTCGGCGCGCGAGCTCGGCGTGTTCGTCCCGGTGATCGTCATGATCGTGCTCCTCGGTGTGTACCCGCAGCCGCTGATCGCGCGCATGAACCCGGCGATCGGACGCCTGCTCGAGCAGGTCCGGAACAAGGCACACGAGACCGATCAGCTCGGGACGGGACCGGCCCGCATGCTGACGGTGTCCGAGCTCGACGGCAGAGCCGTCGTAACGGCGGAGGGGATCCGATGAGGTTCGACCCGAACGACCTCGTCTTCGCGAGCCCGTTCCTGCTGCTCTCGGTGCTGGCCTGCGCGCTCCTGCTCCTCGACGCGTTCGCGCGCGCGGCTTCCCGGGCGTTCCTCTGCCCGCTCGCGGTGGCGTCCTGCGTGCTCGCGCTCGGTGCGGTCGGCTACCTCTGGCCCCAGGTCGGAGACCAGGGCAAGTCGATCTTCGCCGGCATGGTCCTCGTGGACAGGTTCTCGCTGTTCGTGACGGCCACCGCCATCCTCGGCGGCGCGCTCTCCATGATGCTCGCGCCGGGTTTCCTGCGTGAGCACCGCTTCGACTACGGCGAGCTCTATGCGCTCGTGCTGTTCGCCATCGCGGGCGTCTCGCTCATGGTCTCGGCGAGCGACATGGTGACGCTGTTCCTCGGCCTCGAGACGATGTCCCTGTCGGTCTACGTGCTCACCGGGTCGTGGCGGACCTCCGCGCGCAGCGCCGAGGGCGCCATGAAGTACTTCCTGATGGGCGCGTTCGCCAGCGCCATCTTGCTGTACGGGATGGCCCTCGTGTACGGCGCCGTCGGCACCACGAACCTCGCGGGGATCGATCGCGCCATCGCGGCGTCGGCGCCGGGGATGCAGCAGGGTGACCCGATCTTCGTCATCGGCATGGTGATGATCGTCGTGGCGTTCGTGTTCAAGGTTGGCGCGGTGCCCTTCCACATGTGGACGCCGGACGCCTACCAGGGCGCGCCCACGCCCATCACGGCCTTCATGGCAGCGGCGGTCAAGGCCGCGGCGTTCGCGACCGTCCTGCGCGTGCTGATGACCTCGTTTCCGAGCTACAAGGGCGGCGGCAACGGCTGGGTCTACCTGCTGTCCGGGATCTCCGCGGTCACGATGATCTTCGCGAACCTGGTGGCGCTGCGTCAGGACAACGTCAAGCGCATGCTGGCGTATTCGTCCATCGCGCACGCGGGCTACCTGCTGCTCGGCGTGGTGGCAGTTGGCGTCGTGGGCGCCGAAGCCCGCACGGCGCTCCTCTACTACCTGCTCGCGTACACGTTCACGACCGTCGGGGCCTTCGGAGTGGTGGCGTGGATCGGCTCGCGCGGCAACGAGCGGCTCCTCATCGACGACTGGTCGGGGCTGGCGTCGCGCCACCCCGCGATGGCCCTCGCGATGACGGTCTTCCTGCTCTCGCTGGGCGGCTTCCCGCCCACCGCCGGCTTCTTCGGCAAGTTCTACCTGTTCAAGGCGGCGATGCAGCGGAGCGAGCTCTACCCGCTCGTCATCGTCGGCGTCGCGTCGAGCGTGGTGTCGGTCTACTACTACCTGCGCGTGGTCATGGCGATGTACTTCCGGCCGGCGCACCGTCCGCCCGAGCCGATCAAGAGCAGCACGCTCCAGTGGGCCCTCGCGCTCTCCGTGATCGGGGTGCTCGCGCTCGGTCTGCTCCCCGGCCCTGCGCTGCAGCTCGCGAGCGCGGGCCTCATCGGCAAGTAGCCCCGCCAGCCGGCGCGCGCGCTCGACCTGTCAGCGCGGCTTGACGCGCGGGTCGGTACGCTCGTCGGCCTCGGACGGAGTGGGCGTCGGTTGCGGCGTGAAGCCGGGCGGGAAGGGCGTCGGATTGCGCCCGGAGGCCTCGAAGACGCCGGTGATCGCCTCTTCCTCGGTGCCGCTCTGCTTGGGCGTCGCGGGTCCGCCCGTCGCCAGGCGGCGCTCGCCGCTGGTCGAGAGTCCGGAGGCCAGCGACCTCTCGCCCGTCGTCGGCACCACTCGCGCACCGGAGTCCTTGCGGGTCAGCCCGGGCGACGTCTGTCGTACGGGGCTCGCGACCGCGCGGACACCGGCCTTTTCCAGCAGCCGGACGAGCTCGTTGGCCAGCTCCGGCGCCAGGTTCGATCTCACCTTGGCGCGCCCCTGAGCGAGGAGCGCATGGGCACGCGACTCGGGGATCGCGAGGCACCGCGCCAGCGAGGTGACCGCACGCTTGATCGCCGGCGGCGACGTGTCGTCGGTGCCCTCGATGTAGACGTCGACGAAGACCGCCATCGGTCGGACATCTTAGGTCGGCGGGAGCGGGTGGACAAATCCTGTCGCGCTGGAATCGAGCCAGGCGGCCCGTCGTGGTGACAGGCCGGTGACAGGCGTCTCAGTCGAGCGTCAGTGCGGCGGTGACGCTCGAGGCGCCGATCCCCACGCCGATGCCCGAGCCCGCCGCGAAGTAGCGCGCGCGGACGCGGCGGACCTCGAGTAGCGCGCTGCCGGACGGCAGGGCGGCCACCGCGTCGGGCGGCAGGTCGAAGGACCCGTCGTCGAGCGCGGTGCAGGTCACGGCGCTGCCGTCCTCGCCGGTGATGCGGATCCGGACACGCCCGCGCCCGGTCTTGCTCCCCATCCACGTGACGTGGCCGCCGCGTGGTGCCATGCGCATCAGGTCCGGCGCCTCGAGGCGCTCGGGCATCTTCACGCCGGCCACGACCTCGAGCGGCATGACCTCGGCCGAGCCCTGCACGCGCACGTCGAGGCTCATCTCCTGCAGCGACATGTCGAGATCGCCGCCCTCGTACACCACCTCGCCGCCGTCCTGCTCCTTCTTGTCGAGCTCGAGGGAGCCGCCGTTCTCGCAGACGACCTCGACCTGCTCGCCACCGTCGAGCGTGTCCGGACCCGCGTCGTCCTTCTTGGGCGCCTGCTCGATGGTGCACGTGTCGACCACCGTGCCGGTGGCGGCGCAGGTCGCGGCGTCCTCCTGGGCCTCGAAGAAGACCGCGCTGCCGGCCGTGGCCTGCTCGAACACGCTGCTCCGCTGGCCCATCGACTGGGAGATCGTCACCTGCGCGGACAGCGCGGGGACGGGCATCGCGAGCGTGCCGGCCTCGCCGCAGCCCGTGGTCGCGCCCTCCGGCAGCGGGTTGGCCGGCGTCTGCACCGAGAGCGGCGGCGCAGCCATCTCCTTGCCTGCGACCACGCCCGACGCGGCGACCTCGACGCGGGCGCTCGTGCGCACCGGCCAGATGCGGTAGAAGCCCTGGCCGTCGGTCTGGGCGTAGGTGTCGCCGCGGTAGCTGACGCCACGCGCCACGACCTGCGCGTTCGGCACGGGATTGCCGAAGCAGTCCTCGACGTAGCCCTCGATGCACGTGAGCACGAACGCCTGATCGCAGTTCCACCACGAGAAGTGCGGGACGGTCGTCGTCCACACGAGGGAGCCGTCGGCGCCCGCGCTCACCGTGCCTGCGCCTTGCTCCTCCCAGGTCGCCGTCCGCGGATTGAGCCACCAGAGGGGGATCGTGTCGCCGCCCTTCGCCGTCTGGGCCTCGGGCATACCGCGCGGGATGCGCATCTCGACGCGCGCGGCCTTGCCAGGCGCGAGGTTGAGCTCCACGTCGCCCTTGCGCAGCCGCACCTCGACCATGCCGAACGTCTCCAGGCCGACCACCGCTCCTCCCGTGCGGATGGCCTTGAAGTCGGAGGGGGAGGTCGCCATCTCGGAGGTCGTCGGGTCGATCGTCGCCATCGTGACGTCGATGGCACCCGTGACCGGCGCCCCGCTCGGATCCACGATCGCGTTCGCTGGGATGATCACGCGGACGTTGCCGCGCTCGAGCGTGGTCCCAGCTTCGATGCCGTCCACCCTGCGGGCCATCGCCGGGCCGAGCACCGCGTTGGCGGTCACCACCTCCGCCTGGATCACCGTCACGCGACGGTAGCTCGACGACATCGAGGACTTCTCGAAGGCCAGCACGACATCCTTCGAGGGCGGCACGTTCGCGAGGGCGTAGGCGCCGCCAGCGTCGGTCCGCGTGCGCAGCTCGCCGGGGCCCCGGACCTCGACATCGGCCAGCGGGGCACCGGACGGATCGCGGACGAGGCCCACGATCGCGCCCCCGATGTGGGTCAGGGGATCGCGATCCGTGGGCGCGCGGCCGCCGCTCTCGCAGGCAGCCAGGCACACGATCATCGTGCAGAGGGTGAGCTCACGCATCGCCGACCTCCGTAGTCGCGGGTTCAGTTGTCGAGGCTTCGACGGAGGCCATTTCAATCGATGTGCCAAGGCGCATGCGTCGACTCGCGCTCGATCGATGCGCCAGGAATCAGCGAGTTGCGAGCAAGCGCGTCGCTGGCGCCCTCCCAGCCGGGGCTCGTGCACCCTGGCGCCGAAGGGTCAGCGCACCCGAGGCGGGCTTGCGGGCCATCTCGCCGCGCGCATGCGTGTACATTTCGCGTCGTGCGCTGGCTGATCCTCGCCTCCGTCCTCGTGGCTGCTCCCGCGCGCGCCGACGCGCCCCAGGTGATCTCCGAGGAGCTGGAGCAAGCGCCGCCGCGCGTGCTCGTCGAGCCCTCGTGGGGTGGGACGAGCGGCCTGTTCCGCCTGCCGACCGCGGAGCTCGGAGCGACGGGGCAGGTGCGGCTCGCGCTGCGCGCGGAGCTCTTCGCGGGGCAGAGCTTTCTCGTCGTCGGGGATCGCCACGATCGCACGGCGGCGAGGCTGGCCATCGGCGCGAACGTCCTCCCGTGGCTGGAGACGTTTGCGCTCGTGGCGAGCACGACGAACCACAACGTGCGGACGCCGATCGATCAGGAGACGTCGGCCGACGCGCGGCTGACGACGAGCGTCACGGACGCCGTGCTCGGCCTCAAGGTGGCCACCGACGTGGGCGCCGCGAGCATCGGCCTCGTGGGCGATCTGGCGCTCCTCGGCTCGCCTGGCGGCCTGTCGGTCGACGGCTCCGCGACGAGCTACTCGCTGACCGGCGTGCTCGACGTCTCCGCGGCCCGCCTGGGATCGCCGCTGCCCCTGCGGCTGCACGTCGCCATCGGCCAGGTCGTCGACAATTCCCGGGGGCTCATCGATCTCGGGACCAAGACGCCGGTCGCGCGGCAGGTCGTGACGTTCCACTACCGACTGCGCCCGAGCCGCTTCCACCTCGGCCTCGGGATCGACGCGCCGGTGTCCCTCGGCGCGCGGATGCGCCTTGCGCCCATCGTCGAGTACCACCTCGAGGTCGCCACGAGCGAGGCCGAGCGGGCGTTCACGGACGACCCCGCGTTCCGCACCGCCGTCGACGGGCGCGTGGGCCAGACGATGGTGCTGGGGATCCGGGGACATGTGACCCCATCGCTCTCGATCGACGCTGGCGTGGAGGTGGGGCTTGGAAGCCCCGGCTTCGCCTTCGGCCCGCCGCTCCTGCCCTGGAACCTGCTCCTCGGGCTCGCCTATGCGTTCGATCCGCTCGCGCCGCCCGCGCGCGTGATCCGCACGGTGCGCGTGGTCGAAAAGGTCGCGGCCCCCACGCCCCCCGCGCCCCCGCCAGCGCGCGAGGGAAGGCTGGCGGGGCTCGTGCTTCGTGCGGACACCGGGGCGCCGCTCGCGGACGCCATCGTCGAGGTGCCGGGCGTGGGACGCCTCGCGACGAACGACGACGGTCGCTTCCGCACGCCCCCGCTGCCGGCCGGCGTCGTGCACGTGGGCGTTCGCGCGCCCGCGTTCGAGCCCGCGATCGCCGAAGCACGCATCGAGGCCGGGCAAGCCACCGCCGTCGAGGTGCGCCTGGCCGCCCGTGTTCGCACGTTCGTCCTCCGCGGGCGCCTTGCGAACGCTGCGGGCCCGCTGGCGGGCCGGATCGACGCCGCGGCTCTCGCTGGTTCGGGCGCGGCGGCCACGGCTGCCACCGACGCGGCTGGCGCCTTTCAGCTGACGCTCACGCCCGGACGCTGGCTGGTCCGAGGAAGCGCGGATGGCCACCTGCTCCGCGCGCGCACCGTCGAGGTCGTCGACGCGGATCCCGCCCCCGTCGAGCTGAGCGTGCCTCGGCGGGGCGAGCCCCTCGTGGGCGTCGCTCCTGGACGGCTCCTGCTGACGCGCCCCGTGCCCTGGCAGGGCAGGAAGGCGAAGGCGGGCAAGGGTGCGGTGGCCATCCTCGACGAGATCGCCGACGCCGTGCTCGCGCATCCGGAGTGGCGGCGGGTGCGCGTGCAGGTTCGCGCGGGGAGAGCCGGGGACGCGATCGCGGAGGCGCGCGCTCGGATCGTGCGAGACGAGCTGCTCCGCGCGGGCATCCCGACCGAGCGCCTCGAAGTGCGTGCCGAGGCCGGCACCGGCAAGGTGGGGACGGTGTCGGTGCAGGTGGACGACCAGCCCTGACGCGCCTCCGCGACGAGCGGGAATTGCAGGTTATAATGAGGTCATGCGCATGCCCTCGCTGGTCGGAGAACGACGCGCCCTGGCGCTCGCTTCACTCGGGTTCTTCGGCACGCTCTACGTGGGTGTGTCGTTCCTCGTGCCCGACGAGCTGCGCCCGCTGCTCTGGGGGCTCGGCGCTTGTTATGTGACGGCGTTCTTCTCGCTCGGGGCGGGGTGGTTCTGGGGGCGCTGGTTCGCAACCGGCATCGGCTGGTCTGGCCTCGTGACCGCGGCGTTCGGCCTGACGGGCGGGCTCAACCCGTTTCTCGTCTTCTATGGCATCGCCCACGCGCTGGTCGTCGTCTCGCTCCTCGGCCGTGACATGGCCGAGCTGTACGAGCTGCGCCCCGGTGCGGCGGCGCGCCTTGGCCTCGACGAGGACGGCAAGCGCCGCCTCGGCAAGACCGTCACCCGCGCCGCGTCGGCGCTGCCGTCGCTCATCGCCTTCGCGCTGGCTCCACGCGAGGGACAAGGCATGGCGCTGGCGCTCTGCGCCGCGGTGGCGGCGTGCGTCGGTGCTGGCGCCCTCGTTCGCGGTCGCACCTGGGGGATGATCGCGCTGGCGGCGGCGCCCGCGCTCCTGCTGCTCGCTCCGAGCGCGGCCTGGCCCGATTGGTTCTTCTACGACAACGCGCTCCAGGGCGCGGCTGTCGATTCGCTGGCGTGGGTGGGCTCGGCTCGAGTGATCGCCGCGGGCGCGCTCGCCGCCGCGCTCGTCCCGATCGGTTCGCCCGCGCTCCGGATGCTCCTGTCGCGGAGATCCTGAGTGTCCCCGATCCGACGCCCCTCCACTCCTGACAGGCGACCCTAGCGCAAAGTGGGCCCGTCCGAACTCGATCCACCGCTCGAGGGCCGGACCTGCTCGGGGGGAGAAGGGCGCGTC
The DNA here is from genome assembly GCA_964593795.1 of uncultured Myxococcales bacterium. Classification (GTDB taxonomy): domain Bacteria; phylum Myxococcota_A; class Polyangia; order JAHFDS01; family JAHFDS01; genus JAHFDS01. The sequence continues at coordinate 19,082 of CAZQJC010000255.1, forward strand.
CAGGTCGACTACGCGACGCGCGACGCGTTGCGGGCCGACCTCGAACGCGCTCTCCACGAGATGCGGATCGACGTCGACGTGGACACCGACCTCGGCCCTGGCGACCCCTGCAACCTCATCCTGCAGCTCCCGGTCGTCGGCAGGGTGCTCCTGCGGACCGAGATCGCCATCACCGCGCCCTCGGGCACGCGCCTGCTCATCCTCGAGCCCGACGTCTTGACCCGCGCCGTCCAGCGCGCCCTGCAACGGCGCAGCACGATCATCGGTGCGCCGAGCGTGCCGCCCCCGGCGCCTGCCGCCGTGCACGGGATGATCGCCGATCAGAGCCCCGAGCCCGAGCCGCAAAGGCCGCCGCCACTGCCGCCCCCCGAGCCCACGATGGCCCGCGCCGTCGTCCGCCCCTCGCGGACGCGTGACCTGCCGCTCTCGAGCGCCGTCCCGCCGCAGGTGGCCGTGGCGGTCGATGGCTTCGTCCGTGCGCTGATCCGCTCCAGCATGCGTGCGCGCCCTGACGGGCGAGAAGGGGACGCACGCGCGCTGACCGAGGCCCTGCGAGACGTCACCCACGGCTCCGGCGAGCTGCTGATCGCGCGTGATCCGGACTGGGAGCTCGCGTGCTCCGGGGCCGCTGCGTTTCGCGTGCCTCTCGGAGAGGCGCTGCGCGGGCCTGACACCGCTCAGCTCACGCATCGGCTGACCGACCTGCTCGAGCGAAGCGAGGTGGTCGCAGTGCAGATCGATGGCGCGGCCGGCCGGGACGACCTCGTCAACTTCACGGAGCTGCTCGGCCGCGCGATGCCGTCTACGGTCGGCTCCGACGAGCGTGCCAAGCGAATGGCCCGCGCCCTCCACGAGAAGCGGGTGGCCGGGGTGGCCGTCGCGTTCAGCGAGGCCTCCGTCGGGCGCGAAGGGCAGCTCCCGTGGCGCGTGCGCATGCTCGTCGAGCGGCTGCGCAAGGACCTGCGATCCATCCCGATCATGCGGGACGCCGACGCGGCCCAGCTCGCCGAGGTGCGCATCCAGACCATCACCGATGCGATGCGGGCGATCGGTGACGCGGACACCTACACGCTCGTGCTGGAGCAGGCAGATCTCATCGAGGCCGCCAAGACCGAGGAGCTCCGGGGCCAGTCGCTGACGCGGGTCATCGCCGGGCTCGTTCCCGAGCGCTTCGTGGCCGAGGTCGTGGGTCAGCTCTCCGTGTCGATGGCCACCAGCGAGGGCGCACGCCGGGCGCTCACGGAGCTCTGCATCCACCTGCTCGAGGGCCAGTCCCCGGAGGCACCGGCGGCCCTCGCCAAGCTGCGCGAGCACCTGGATCCCAAGGCGATTCCGGTCGACCTCGGCGAGTGGCTGACAGCCGAACGGATCAACGAGCGCTTGCGCAAGAAGGAGGCGATCCCGTCGGTTCCGACAGGTGGAGGCCGCGAGACCGAGGCGTCGCTGCGCGTGCGCGGCAAGGCGGTGCGACTCCTCGTGGCGTCCTCGCGGCTGCGCGAGGCGGCTCGCCTGCTCGATGACACGCTGCTCGACGCTCCGGCCGCGCAGGCGCTCTACGATGGGCTCCTCGGGCGGATCTTCTTACCCGAGGTCCTGTCGCAGCTCACCGACTGGCTGGCGGATCCGGCCGAGCGCGACGCCGCGGCGGCGCTCCTGCGCTATGCGGGGGCACGCGCCATCCCGTCGCTCCTCTCGTGCGTGCGAAACAGCGAGCACCGGGCGGTTCGTGAGATGGCCCTTCGCCTCCTCGTCGAGCAAGGGGAGGCGGCGTGCATGCCGGTCCTGCACGCGCTCGTGGAGCACGACGCGCCCTGGTACGTGACGCGCAACATGCTCGTACTCGCGACCACGCTGGGCATGCAGGAGGCCGCGCCCGACGCTCGTCGCCACCTCTCCCACGGCCATCCCCGCGTGCGCGAGGCGGCGCTGTCGTTCCTCGTGCGCACCACCGGACAGGACGCGGAGCCCTCCTTGCTGGAGGCGCTCGAGGACGAGTCCCAGACCGTCCGGATCCGGGCGGCGGCCAACCTCGCAGTCTTCGGCTCCACGGATCCGCGCGCGCTGCGCGGATTCCTGGAGTTCCTCGCATCGCCGGAGGCGCGCAAGAGCGAGGCGCATGCGTTCGCCACGCTGCGCCTGCTCTGTGACAGCTCCGAGGCCGAACGCCGTGCCGCTGGCGATCTCGATCGCGTCCTCTCGGAACGCCTCATCGCGTGGGTCCAGCCGGGCGAGCCGCTGCCGACAGAGCGCGTGCTCGCGGCACTCGCCGAGTTGCTCGGCCTCGTGGGCAGCCGTCGGGGGCTCCACGCCTTGCGGGCCATCCTCCCCGATCTCGTCGAGCGCGCCGCGGGCCAGCCGGCGCTCGAGCCGGTGGTCGGCGCCGTGAGCCACGCCATCGAGATGATCGAGCTCCGCGAGGGCCGCCACTCCACGGTCACGGGCATGCGGCAGATCCCGAAGGCCTCGGTCGAGCCGCGGCCTCTCTCGTCACGCATCCTCGACGAGAGAGTCGGCCGGGCAGTCGTGCGGCTGGGCTCTCCGACCGCCGTCCACAAGGCGCTGACTCCCACGAAGTCCGCGGCGCCGCCGGAGCGGTCAGCTCAGCCCGCCCCCGAGCAGACGCCGCTCGCACGTCGGATCCAGCCTCCTCCCAGGGCCGCGGCGCCCACGGGGCCGCAGCAACCGTCTCGCACGATCGAGCTCACGGCCGCAGACCTGGACATCGTGATGGACGAGCCGCCCGAGGGGGACGTCTCGGAGCTGTCGAACCCGCCTGAGCCGCCGCCCCTCGCGCCGCCGCCGGACGACGACGGCCAGGAGTTCGGCGACGAGGCCACGAATCCGGAGGCGCGGCCGCCGGTGCCGGATCCGCCCGCGCGAGCGCTGGCCCGGGTGCAACCGCGGACGGTCGCACGGTCGCCGGCGGGCGTGGTGGAGCGCGTTTGACCCGGGGCGCGGCCCAAGCCTTCTCAGGTCCCGACGCTTCAGGACGTCGCCGCTCTCCGCCAGGACCAGATCCAGGCCCGTCCGGCTTCGCCCCGTGGAGGGCGCGTGCGGCCTTCGGAGGTCGCGACGGTGCCGGAGGTGCGGGCGCTCGAGGACGGTGATGCCGACGATGGTGGCATGACCCCGGACGCGCTCTCCCGGGCGCTCGGCCGCGATCCGAAGGTGTGAGGACTGGCGCCTACCTGACGCGCAGCGGGACGACCTGCGACGTTCCCCGGCTGGCGAGCTGGCCACACGCGGCGTCGATGTCGTCACCGCGTGGGCGGCGCAGGTAAACCGGCAGGCCCGCATCACGCAACAGGTTCTGGAAGCGCTCGATCCTCTCCGCGGGCGGACGGCGGTAGGGGGCGAGCGGGTGCGGGTTCCACGGGATGACGTTGACCTTGCACTTGAGGCCCCGCAGGAGCCGGGCCAGGCGCACCGCGTCCTCGTCGCGATCCGTGATCCCGTCGAGCAGCACGTACTCGAACGTCACGCGCCGCCGCCGGTCGAGGGGATAGGCGCGCACCGCGTCGAGGAGCGCCTTGATGGGCCACTTCTTGTTGATGGGCATGAGCACATCGCGCGTGGCGTCGTCAGACGCGTTGAGCGAGATGGCCAGGTTCGGTCCGGTCGCGAGGCGACCGAGCTTCTCGATCCCTGGCACGAGGCCGGCGGTAGACACCGTGATCTTGCGGCAAGAGAAGTTCGCGCCGGTGTCGTCCATCAGGATCGCGAGTGAGCGCTCGACCTCGGCGAAGTTGTGCAGCGGCTCTCCCATGCCCATGTAGACGAGGTTCGTGAGGCGGCGATCTGCAGGCAGGATCGCCTTCGCCCGGTAGACCTGATCCACGATCTCGCCTGCGTCCAGGTTGCGTCCGAAGCCCATCGTCGCGGTCGCACAGAAGCTGCAGTCGAGCGCGCATCCGACCTGCGAGGAGATGCACTGCGTGAGCTTCTCGCCGTCCGGGATGAGCACGCTCTCGATCGCATGTCCGTCGCGCGTGCGGAGGCGCAGCTTCTTCGTGCCGTCGGTCGACTCCTGCACGACGTCGACCGCCAGCGGCTCCAGCGTCGCCACGGCCTCGAGCTTCGCGCGAAGCCCCTTCGACAGGTCGGTCATCCCGTCGAAGCTGGTCGCCCCGAGCAGGTGGATCCAGCGGAACAGCTGGTCCGCGCGGAACGCGGACTCCCCGATCCCGCGCACGAAGGCGAGCAGCTCCTGTCGCGACAGTCGACGCAGGGATGCACGCGCCCCTGCGTCGCCGGGTGTGGGTGCAGCCGCCATCCCGGGTTCCTACCTGAGGAGCAGGAAGCTGGCAAGCGCAGCGGTCAGGACCGCAATGACGACGATCGTTGCGACCGGGACGCCTCGCCCCGCCGATCGCGGTGGTGTCGTCGTCCTCGGGGCGCTCGCGGCCGGCTTCGGCGACGGAGCGCTCGCGCTCGAGACTCGGCCGCTCGAGGTCGGCCGCTGCAGCGACGGCAGCTCGCGTGCCGCCACGGGAATGCCTCGGTTCGGCACGGCGCTCGGCGGCCTCGCGTCACCGGTCGGCGTGCCCACCCGCCGCACTTGCGCAGGACTGGAGTCCTTGATCTCGGGGGGCGCGTCCGGCGCCGCGCCGGGTCGGAACCGCAGGCTGACGACGCCCGCGGGGGGCTCGATCGGCAGCAGGGGCCCGGGGTCGGGCAGGAGCGGCGCGAGGGGCGCAGGAGCCATCACGCCCGAGACGCGCGCCTGGCCCGGTGGTGACGCCGGCTGCGGTGGCCCGTCGCCGATCGCATCGAGCGTCACCGTCGACAGGACCGGCGCCTGCAGGGATTGGTACATCGAGGCGACACGGCTCGCCGGTTCGATGACGGGCAGCGGCATGCGGCCGCTGGGCGTCCCTGGTTGCGCCGGTGCGGCCGACGGCGGCAGGCTCTGCCGCAGCGGCTGGACGCCGCCGCCGCGAGAGAGCGCCTGCTGGATGCGATCGAGCGCCTCGAGGAGGTCCTGCGCGCTCTGCAGGCGATTCTGCGGCTCGCGATCCATCAGTGTCGTCACGAGCGTGTCGAAAGTCGGCGGGATGGCCTTGTCCGGTGCCTCGAGGCTGGGTACGGGCCGAGCTGCTCGCAGGTGCATGTCGAAGATCTGGAAGTAGTGCGGGGCGTCGAAGGGCGCTCGCCCGACGATCGCCTCGAAGAGCATCACACCGAGCGCATAGAGATCGGCCCGCGCATCTACCACTCCGCCCGTGCACTGCTCCGGCGACATGTACTTCGGCGTCCCGAGGGCGATGCCCTTCTCGGTCTGGTTCTCGCCCGCGCGCTCGCCCGACAGGAGCTTTGCCACGCCGAAGTCGAGGAGCTTGACGACGAGCCCGTCCTCGTCCGGTGAGAGCATCACGTTCTCTGGTTTGAGATCGCGATGCACGATCGCCTTCGCATGCGCCGCCTGCAGGGCCCGCACGATGTCGCGGAAGATCGGAAGCGCCTCTGCGAGCGTGAGCCCGTGTGACCGGTCGATGCGCTCGCGGAGCGTCTCGCCCCGCACGAACTCCATCACGTAGTAGTGACGGCCATCCGGAAGCTGCCCGAAGTTGTAGACGTCGATGATGTTCTTGTGGCCGATCTGGTTGACCGCGCGCGCTTCCTTCTGGAACCGCGACACCGCCTCCGGGCTCTCGGCGAGCTGTCGCGAGAGCACCTTGATGGCGACGCGCTTCTCGATGAGCGGCTGCACCGCGCGGTACACGGCGCCCATGCCGCCCTGTCCGAGCAGCACCTCGATCTGATAGTCACCGACGGGGAAGCCCGGAGGCAGGGGATCGGGCGCCAGCGTGGCCAGGACATCGCCTGTCGGCGCCGCCTGGCCCACGTCGGAACGCTCCGGCGGCGCGTCGACGTGCGTGTGCTCGTCGTCAGCCGCGGCGTCCGAGTCCGTCTCGGGGGAAGACGCCACCAAGGCGCAATCGTACCCTTGGCGCTCGTCCGCCTGCAATGAAAAGTGGGGGCTGGAACCCCCAATTTTCAAGCAGAGCTGGAACGGTCGGCCGAGGTCAGCGGGCGAGGGCGGCGAGCTCGGCGCCCGAGAAGAAGAAGCCGATCTCCACGGCGGCCGTCTCCGGTGCGTCCGACCCGTGCACGGCGTTCTTCTCGATGTCCGTGCCGAACCTGCCCCGGATCGTGTTCGCGGCGGCCTTCTTCGAATCGGTCGGACCCATGACCTCGCGGTTGCGGGCGATCGCGCCCTCACCCTCGAGCACACTCACACACACGGGGCCGCTCGTCATGAACTTGACGAGGTCGCCGAAGAACGGGCGCGCCTTGTGGACCGCGTAGAAGCCCTGGGCCTGTTCCGTGGTCAGGCGCAGCGTCCTGATCGCGATGGGCCGCAGGCCCGCCTCCTCGAACATCGCGAGGATCTTGCCGGTTGCGTTGGCCGACATGGCGTCGGGCTTGACGATGGAAAGCGTTCTCTCGAGTGCCATCTCTGAGTTCTCCTGGTTACTTCATGAGCGCAGCGAGCGTGCGCCCCATGTCCGCGGGGCTCGCCGAGACGGCGATCCCCGCCTCCTTGAGCGCCGCGATCTTGTCCGAAGCTGCGCCCTTGCCGCCCGCGATGATCGCGCCGGCGTGTCCCATGCGCTTGCCGGGGGGCGCCGTCTGGCCCGCGATGAACGCGGCCACCGGCTTGCCCTTCATGTTGGCCTTGATCCAGCCCGCAGCCGACTCCTCGCTACTCCCGCCGATCTCGCCGATCATGAAGACGGCCTTGGTCTCCGGATCGGCCGCGAAGCGTTCGAGCACGTCGATGAAGTCGGAGCCCTTGACCGGATCGCCGCCGATGCCTACGGCGGTCGACTGACCGAGACCTAGCTGCGTGAGCTGGTGAACGATCTCGTAGGTGAGCGTGCCGGAGCGCGACACCACGCCCACGTTGCCGGGCTTGTGGATGTAGCCCGGCATGATGCCGATCTTGCACCCGACGCCCTTTGGCCCTGGCGTGATCACCCCCGGGCAGTTCGGGCCGACGAGCACGCTCCTCGAGCCCGTCAGCTTGCGCTTGACCGCGAGCATGTCGACGATCGGGATGCCCTCGGTGATGCAGACGATGAGCTCGATGCCCGCCGCCTCGGCCTCGAGGATCGCGTCGGCCGCGCCCGGCGGCGGCACGTAGATGACGGTCGCGTTCGCTCCCGTCTTGGCGCGCGCGTCGGCGACCGTGTCGAACACCGGGAAGCCCTCGTGCGTCGAGCCGCCCTTGCCCGGCGTCACTCCACCGACGACGTCGGTGCCGTACTCGCGCATCTGCTTGGCGTGGAACGTCCCTGCCGAGCCCGTCAGGCCCTGGACGATGAGCTTGGTACCCTTGCCACAGAGGATGGCCATCAGGCAGCTCCCTTCGAGAGCTCGACGATGCGCTTGGCGCCGTCGGCCATGTCGGAGCACGCGACCAGGTTGAGGCCGCTCTCCGCGAGCATCTTCTTGCCGATCTCCACGTTCGTGCCCTCGAGCCGCACGACGAGCGGCACCTTGAGCCCGACCTCCTTGACCGCCGCGATGATGCCCTCGGCGATGGTGTCGCACTTCATGATGCCGCCAAAGATATTCACGAAGATCCCGCGCACGCCGTGATCGCGCGTGATGATCTTGAACGCGGCGGTGACCTTCTCCTTGGTGGCGCCGCCCCCGACGTCGAGGAAGTTCGCAGGCGATCCGCCGTGGAGCTTGATGATGTCCATGGTCGACATCGCGAGGCCCGCGCCGTTGACCATGCAGCCGATCGTGCCGTCGAGGTTGATGTACGAGAGGTCGAACTTCTTCGCCTCGGTCTCCGCCGGATCCTCCTCGTCGAGGTCCACGAGCTCGGCGAGCTCGGGGTGCCGGTAGAGCGCGTTGTCGTCGAAGTTGATCTTCGCGTCGAGCGCGAGGACCTTGCCGCTCTTGGTCACCACGAGGGGGTTCACCTCGACGATCGAGCAGTCCATCTCGACGTACATGCGATAGAGCGATTGCAGGAGCGCCGTGGCGTTCTTCGCCGCGTCGCCCGACAGCCCGAGCGCGTACGCGAGGTTCCTCGCCTGGAAGCCGCGGAATCCGACCGCCGGGTCCACCGTCTCCCGGAGGATCTTCTCCGGGTGCTTGGCGGCGACCTCCTCGATGTCCATGCCGCCCTCGGTCGAGGCCATCACGGTGATGCGCCCGACCGCGCGGTCGAGCACGATGCCGAGGTAGAGCTCGCGGGCGATGTCGAGCCCCTGCTCGACCAGCAGGCGCCGCACCTTCATGCCCTCAGGCCCGGTCTGGTGCGTCTTGAGCTGCATGCCATAGATGGCCCCGATCGCGGCCTTGGCAGCCGCCTCGTCCTTGGCCACCTTGACGCCGCCGCCCTTGCCGCGCCCTCCCGCGTGGATCTGCGCCTTGACGACGACCACCTGCGAGCCGGTCTCCTTGCGCACCCACGCCGCCGCGGCCTCGGCGTCGGAGGCGGACATCGCCGCCTTGCCGATCGGCACCGCGACGCCGTAGCGCCGCATGATGTCCTTGCCCTGGTATTCGTGGATCTTCATAGCTTCTTCGAGGCCTCGATGAGCTCGCGCACCGCGGCCGCGCTCTTCTCGAGCATCGCCTTCTCCTCGGCGGTGAGCTCGATCTCGATGACCTTCTCCATGCCCTCGCCGCCGATGACGGCCGGGACGCCCATGTAGAGGTCCTTGTAGCCGTACTCGCCGTCGAGGAACACGGCGCAGGGCAGGATGCGCTTCTGGTCGTGCAGGAACGCCTCGGCCATGACGACGGCCCCCGACGCAGGCGCGTAGTAGGCGCTCGTGCCCATGAGCTTGACGATCTCGCCGCCGCCGTCGCGCGTGCGCGCCACGATCGCGTCGAGGCGATCCTTGGCGATCTTGGTCTTCACCGGCACGCCGTAGACGGTGCAGTAGCTCGTCACGGGGACCATCGTGTCGCCGTGGCCGCCGAGCACCATCGCGCGGACGTCCTTGACCGAGCAGCCCAGCTCGCGCGCCAGGAAGAGGCCGAAGCGCGCCGAGTCGAGCGCGCCCGCCATGCCGAGCACGCGCGCCCGCGGGAAGCCCGTGACCTTCTTCATCTCGTAGACCATCGCGTCGAGCGGGTTCGAGATCACGATGACGAGCGCGTTCGGGCACTTCGCCTTGATGTTCTCGGCGACGTTCCGGATGATCTTGAGGTTGATCGTGAGCAGGTCGTCGCGCGACATGCCGGGCTTGCGCGGCACGCCGGCGGTCACGATCACGACGTCCGCGCCGGCGCAGTCATCCCAGCTCGACGTGCCCTTGATCGAGCAGTCGTGGCCGAGCAGCGCGCCGTTCTGCTCGAGGTCGAGCGCCTTGCCCTTGGCGAGGCCTTCCTTGTCCGGGATGTCGAACAGCACGACGTCGCCGAGCTCCTTGCGCGCGCACAGCGCCGCGAGCTCTCCGCCGATGTTGCCCGCCCCGATGAGTGCAATCTTCTTACGCTTGGGCATTTCGTCTCCTGTCCTCACAGCCGCGCGATGATGGCGTCAGCGAACTCCGAGCACTTGACCTCCTTCGCGCCCTCCATGAGGCGCGCGAAGTCGTAGGTCACGATCTTGTCCGCGATGCACTTGTCGATGCCGTTGATGATCCGGTTGGCCGCGTCCTGCCACCCGAGGTGCTCGAGCATCATGACGCCCGAGAGGATCACCGAGCCGGGGTTGACCTTGTCGAGGTTGGCGTACTTCGGTGCCGTGCCGTGGGTCGCCTCGAAGATGGCGTGACCCGTGACGTAGTTGATGTTGCCGCCGGGCGCGATGCCGATGCCGCCCACCTGCGCCGCGAGCGCGTCAGAGAGGTAGTCGCCATTGAGGTTCAGCGTCGCGATGACGTCGAAGTCCTCGGGCCGCGTGAGCACCTGCTGCAGCGTGATGTCCGCGATCGCGTCCTTGACGAGGACCTGCCCGGCGGGCGGCTTGCCGCCGCAGTCGTCCCAGCCGATCGCCTTGCCCGCGAAGTCGCGCTTGACGAGGGCGTAGCCCCAGTCGCGGAACGCGCCCTCGGTGAACTTCATGATGTTGCCCTTGTGCACGAACGTGACGCTCTTGCGCTTGTGGCGGATGGCGTACTCGACGGCCGCGCGGACGAGCCGCTCGGTGCCCTCCTGCGAGACGGGCTTGATGCCGATTCCGCTCGTCTTGGGGAAGCGGATGGCCTTGACCTTCATCTCTGTCTGCAGGAACGAGATGAGCTTCTGCGCCTCGGGGCTCTCCGCCGCCCACTCGATGCCGGCGTAGATGTCCTCGGTGTTCTCGCGGAAGATCACCATGTCGACCTTCTCGGGGTGCTTGACCGGAGAGGGCACGCCCCGGAAGTAGCGCACGGGCCGCAGGCAGACGTAGAGGTCGAGCATCTGGCGCAGCGCGACGTTGAGCGAGCGGATGCCGCCGCCGACCGGAGTCGTGAGCGGGCCCTTGATGCCGACGAGGTACTTGCGGAACGCCTCGACGGTCTCGTCGGGAAGCCAGTTGTCGAAAAGGTTCTTCGACTTCTCACCCGCGTAGACCTCGGCCCAGGCGATGCGCTTCTTGCCCCCGAAGGCCTTGTCGACCGCCGCGTCGAGCACTCGCACGGAGGCGCGCCAGATGTCAGGGCCCGTGCCGTCTCCCTCGATGAACGGGATGATGGGCCGGTCGGGCACCTGGAGCGTGCCGTCGGCGCGCATGGTGATCGGGACGCCGTCCGAGGGGATCTGCGGGGCAGGCGACTTCGGCTGGTGGGACATGGGCTCTCCTTCTGCGCAACGAGACCGTTGGTGAGGACTTCGGGGCGCGGATATAAACCGCTTGCTGCCGGGGGAGCAAGCTCCCCTGTGCCCGCCCGTTTACGCCCTCGGGGCGCTGCGCCAGCAGGCGACGGTCAACTTCCGACGGAGATTCGACACCGCGGGGGCTTCAACACCCGCCTGCGCGGGGGGCGCGCGCCCCGCGAGTGCGTCCTGGCTCACGGACTCCACGCACCACAGTCGGTCCGCATGCTTGACACCCTGCTGGCGCTCTGCGAGGCTCCTGGGCGGTTTCCAGCGCTTGTGCGCGCCTCGAGCTTCGCGGGGGGAAGGTCCGGTGGCTTTGGCGCCGAGCATGCAAGGCACTCTCAGGGGAGGACGATCGATGATGAATCACGTACGCGTAGTTATGGCAGCTGGCCTTCTGCTCACCGGCCTCGCGGCAGGATGCGGCAAGAAGGAAGACGCGATGCAGAAGCCCGCTGGCGACATGGGCGACCGCGATCGTCCTGCCTGGGTGAACAAGGGCTCGGGCAACTACCCGGGCAAGACCGGCGTCATCTTCGCCGTGGGCTTGTCGCCCAAGGGCATGGATGACGAGGGCCTCGCGCGCGAGGCGGCGGACAACGACGCCCGCGTCCAGCTCCAGCGCGTGTTCGAGACGTACGTGGCGGCGATGATCGAGAGCTACAAGCGCGCCACCATGCAGAGCGGTAAGGGCAAGACCGAGATCGACGTCAAGTCGGTCGCGCGCACGCTGACCGAGGGCACGCTCCGTGGCTCGATGATCGAGGACCACTGGAAGAACAACAAGGACGGCACGATCTACTCCCTCTGCATCATCGAGGTGGGCAAGTTCAAGGCTGTCGTCGCCGAGTCCAAGGACGTCGACGAGGGCACGAAGGAGTACATCCGCGACAACGCCGAGAAGGCCCAGGGCGACCTGGACGCCGCGCTCGGCGCGAAGAACGAGGGCGGCGGCTGATCGCCCGGCGCGTGACCGCGCCCACGTCGCCGCATGCGGGGACGTGAGGCGAGAGGATCGCGCGGCCACCTGATGCGTCGAACGGGGAGGGTCTTCGGGCCCTCCCCGTTTTCTTTTGTCCGACGGGGTGTCCGCTGGTCCGGCATTTCGGGCTTCTCAAGCCTGTTCCGATGCCTTACGATGCACGCCCGGTGAATCATTCCCCAGGTCGGGGTCGGGACTACGACGGTTTCTCAAGCAGTTCTCGAGGGAGGAAGACGAAGATGAACGCGAACAAGATGCTTATTCTGGCGGCGGCGGCGACTTTTGCGGTGCTCGGATGCGGCGGCGGCAAGAAGGTCAACCGAGACACCTCGACGCAGTCACAGGATCTGTCCGGCAACTGGAATGACGTCGATGCAGATCTCGTCGCGAAGGAGATGATCGGCAACTGTCTCAAGGCGAATGGCGGCTGGGCGCAGAAGTTCAAGGACGCGCACGGCGGCAAGAACCCGACCGTGAAGCTCTACCGCGTGAAGAACAAGTCGTCCGAGCAGATCAACGACGAGTACTTCACCAAGCAGTTCGAGACCGCGCTCGTGAACTCCGGCAGCGTGGACGTCGTGGCCGCGGCGAACGAGGGCGGGGACCTCGATGCCGAGCTCGCGGACCAGAAGAAGAACGCGTCCGACGAGAGCGCGAAGTCGCGCGGCAACGCCGAGGGCGCGGACTTCATCCTCAACGGCGCCATCAACGTGCAGAACGACTCCGCCGAGGGCAAGGAGATCCGCGCGTACGTGACGACCATGCAGCTCACGGACGTCTCGTCGCGCAAGAAGGTCTGGCAGGACCAGAAGAAGATCCGCAAGGAAGTGAACCAGCCGAGCGCTTCGTTCTAGTCCGCTCTGGGGGCGCGCGAGCGCCCCTGCTGCGCTCATCGAAGGTCGAAGGTGCTGGAACGGCCTTCGGCCTTCGGCTTATCCGCGCAGGAGCGCCCCTGCCTTCATGCGATTCGGCAGGGGGAGCAGGTCGGTGTACCGAACAGGGGGCGCAGCGCTTTTCGCCAGTGCAGGCGGAAGGCGTGGCGTCGGGAACCGATGCTGGTGGGCCCGCCGGGCCACCAGACTAAGGAGTAGGTCGACATGATCCGAGGCTCGCGTGTGCTAGGCGCCGCGTCCGTCCTGTTTGCCATCTCGGCATTCGGGTGCGGCCAAGGCAAGATGATGGAGGTCCAGAAGAAGGTCCGGGAGGCGTACGCCCGGGGCGACTGGAAGGGGGCGGCGGACCTCTACTCCAAGAAGGACAAGGACGGCAAGCCCGAGGCCTTCGAGCAGCGCGACCGCGTCGCGTACTGGCTCAACCTCGCCATGTTCTTGCACATGACGGACAAGTACAAGGAGTCGAACGACCTCCTCGACAAGGCCATCAAGCGACACGACGAACTCTACACGACGTCCATCTCGAAGTCGGCGGCGTCGCTCGTGACGAGCGATGCGGTGCAGGACTACGAGGGGGCAGACTTCGAGATCGTGCTCGCGTACCCGCTCTCGATGCTGAACTACGCGACGATGAACGAGGGCGACAAGGCCCTGGTTCAGGCGCGCGCGCTGGACGAGCGGCTCAAGAAGCTGGCGACGAAGTACGGCGAGAAGAAGGGGCCGACGTTCAACCAGGACGCGTTCTCGCGCTGGTTGGCGGGAGTGATCCAGGAGGGCAACGGCGAGACGAACGAGGCCCTCATCTCGTACAAGAACGCCTACATCGCGTATCGCGATCTCTACGGGAAGTCGTTCCTGTTCCCAACGCCGCGTTACCTCTTCCAGGACATCGTGCGCGTCGCCACCAAGCTCGGGGGCTTCGAGGCCGACGTCGAGAAGGCCAAGAAGTACTCGCGCAACGATCCCGACATCGAGGCCACCAACAAGGTCATGGGGACGCACGGCGAGATCATCCTCGTGCACGGCGCGGGCGAGGTGCCCCAGAAGAAGGACTTCTTCATCACCTGCACGGCCGAGAAGCTCGCGCCGAGCTGTGACGCGGGTCCTGGCGAGCAGGGCTTCTCGAGCGCCAAGATCATCCCGAAGCCTGGTGCGGATACCGTGCGCGTCGCAATTCCCATGCTCGACTTCAAGCCGTGGAAGGTCGCGGCGGCGAAGATGTCCGTGTGGAAGCCGGGCGAGATGGAGGCCGCGAAGGCCTCCAAGCAGCCCTACAAGGGCATGCCGTCGGGCGTGGACCGATATGATCCGAACGCGCTCAAGGCCCAGTCGCTGGCCGCCCTGGCCTCGGCGCGTGAAGCCGCGAGCCGCCTGCAGAGCGATCCGGGGGCCCTCGCGGAGATGCAGATGTACCTGCGCCTCGCGATCTACCTTGCGAACCGCGCCGTCTGGCTCGATCCGATGATGGCCAATGACCTCGCGCGCGAGCTCAACGCGGGCCTCAACGAGGTCCGCACCGCGTATGCGGCCGCGATCCGGGCGCGCCAGAAGGACGCCAAGAAGGATTCCACCGGGTACAAGCCGGAGGAGGCCCTCGGCCCGATGCTGTCGGCGCCGATTTCGCTCGCTGGCAACGAGGCGCTGACCGTCCCGGCGGAGCCGGTGGCGGCCATCGCCATCAAGGATCACGCCGATTCGATGATCCGCAACTTCGTCAAGGTGACAGCGTCGGCCGTCACGAAGCTGCTCCTGTCGAAGGCGGGCGGCGGCATCATCGGCAAGATCTTCGGCGACACCGCCGGCAAGATCTTCTCGTTCGGTGCGCAGGCGGCGATGAACGCCGCGGCCGAGGCCGACAAGCGCCAGTGGTTCACGCTGCCGGCGGTCTACAACGTCGCCCGCTACTGGGCCGAGCCGGGCGAGTACGACGTCGAGCTCACCTTCTACAGCGCGAGCGGCGCCGTCCTCAAGCATGACGTCAAGAAGGGCGTGAAGGTTGCAGCGGGGAAGAAGACGTTCATCAACTACCGAACCATCGACTAGCACTTGGTATCTAGAGTCTCAGAAGGGGGGATTTTGATGAAGATCACGAACCTTGCGCTCACGCTGACCCTGGTCGGGTCGCCGGTGATCGCGTGCGCCTCGAACCCGCCGCCGCCCTCTCAGCAAGAGGTCGAGCAGACGCGCCAGGACCACGACAAGGCGCAGCAGGACATGGACAAGAAGATGGAGGACAAGGACAAGCGGGAGGCCGAGAAGCAGCCTCCCGGCGCCTCTGTCCGCCACCACGGCTTCGTGTTCGCCAGCTACCAGGCGAAGCCCGCGTGGGTGCGTAACCCCTATTCCGGCAAGTACTCGGAGAGCTCGTACCTGGCGGCGGTCGGTCAGGGCCCGAGCCAGGCGGCGGCGGAGAACGACGCCAAGGCCGGCGTCTCCAAGATCTTCGAGTCGAAGATCAAGGCCGAGACCACGGTCGTCCAGAAGTACTTCCAGAACTCCCAGGGCTCAGCCAAGAGCATGGGCATGGAGAAGCGCAACCAGGTTGGCACCGAGCGCGCCATCAAGGGGCTCAAGATCGCGGAGACGGCGGCCGGGGGCGGCACGTTCTACGCGCTCGCGGTGCTCGAGCGTGGCCCGGCCGCGGAGCGCATCCGCGAAGACATGGCCAAGGTCGAAGGTGAGATCAAGGCCAAGATGAAGGCCGGCGACGGCGCCAGCGACAAGGTGAAGGCCTTCAAGTCGTACGGCGCGGCGCTCGAGAAGATGGAGATCTGGGCCGTCTACAACTCGGACATCATGGTCCTCGAGAACGGTCGTGGCGCGAAGCCGCCGGTCGACTGGGAGGACATCAACTCCAAGTTCGAGGGAGCCAAGGAGAACCTCAAGGTCGGCATCGACGTGGTCGCGAAGGTCAACATCGCGAACCTCGAGGGCAAGGCCAAGGCGGAGTCGAGCCGCATCGAAGCGTGCCTCAAGGAAGAGATGCACAAGATGGGGCTCGAGTTCCAGGACGACGACGACGATCTGGACCTCAAGCTCACGGCCGAGGCGATGTTCCAGCCCGTCGAGGCGGGTCCGAACACGGCGCTCGTCAACGTCGAGATGAACCTCCAGGTCATCAACGTGAAGAAGAACAACAAGGTCCTTCACACGTGGACGCACACGGTCGGCAAGGTCGACCGGTCGAACTTCATCGCGTCCGTGTCGACCGCGGCGACCAAGGTCTGCAAGGAGTCGGTCACCAAGTTCGGCAAGGAGATGAAGAAGTTCCTCTCGAAGTAGCCCAACGGAAGGGTGGCCACTGGTCCGGCCACCTCTCGACACGCCAGGGGACGAGCGTCCCCATCCTAACACTCTGAGATCACATGGACGTGCTGTGGCATGGCCCTCGCTTAATGGAGGGTCATGTCGCACCGCATCCTACTGACGCTCCTCCTCCCGGCCACCCTGCTCGGCGCCTGCGCCGACGCTCCCGGTCAGGCACCAGAAGAGCCTCCGCCGGCCCGCGGCCCCCAGATCCCACCGGGTGATCCGGACGGCGACGTCCGCGCGCTCGTGATCGTGAGCGACCGCGACGTCTTCGTCGACGAAGGGGGCTCGGCGCGCCTCGCGGTGAAGTACGTCGACGGCGCCGGCAAGCCGCTGGCGGGACGCGTCGCGTTCGCGATCGCGGACCAGGGAGCGGCGGCCGGAGCGAGCGTCGACGCCCAGGCGGTGACGGGTGCAGATGGGCTCGCGGCCTCCACGATGCGCGCCGGGCGCGTCGCGGCCTTCGAGGTGATCGCGAGCGCGGATCGCGCGACGCCGGTGCGCTTTCGCGTCGCGGTGCGCTCGGCGCAGCAGCCGGAGCAGCCCCTCGAGTACGCGGGGACCTACACCGTGGACAACGAGCTGGACCTCGGCGCGAATCTGCCCGGCATCGTCGGCGGCTCGCTGCGCACGCTCGGCGATCTGACGGACGGACCGAACGATCCCGCGACCTACATCATCGACCAGGCCCTCGCGCAGATCGGCTCCAGCACCCTCACGTCGGCCGTGGGGACGTTCCGTCCCGGCATCGACCAGGGCCTCAATGGCTTCATCACCTCCGAGGCGCCCGAGCTCGTCGCGACGCTGCGAAACGTGGGCACCTACGTGAACATGCTCGTCCGGCACCTCAAGGTCCGGTCTGAGCTGACGCTCGCGGCGAAGTTCGGGCCGAACGGAGCGCCGGCGGGCTTCGAGGCGAAGCACGTGCTCAAGTCCGTGCACCTCGAGATCGGCAACACCCGCGCGGATTACGCGCTCTCACAGCTCGACCTCGGCGAGCCCACGGCCGAGCACGTGGAGGGCAGCGGCACCAGCCAGGACTTCACGCTCGCGGAGCACCGCTTCTCGATGTCGTACGGGCGGATCGTCCTGTTCGGCCTCAAGCAGGTCATCATCCCGGAGCTCGTGCCGGGTGCCACCGACGTGGCCGGCGTGCTCACGCACTTCATCCACTGCGACGGCGTGGCGCGCTGGGTGCTCGATCACATCGGGCTCGGCAGCGAGTCGATGTGGTCCTCGGCCTGCACGACCGCCATCACGGCCGTCGGTGGCGTGATCGAGGGCGAGATCCTGGTCATCGACCAGACCGCCGCCGAGCTGCACCTCGCGGGCACGGCGAAGGTCAAGGATCTGGATGGCGACCACAAGGTCGACCGCCTGACCGACGGCGCCTGGAAGGGCCGCTTCGTCGTCGCGGGCCAGACCTCGACGCTCGACGGCGCGCCCGCGAACCACTTCGACGGCACGCGCGCCGCGCGCCCCTGAGCGGCGCTCGATCAGCCTGCGATCCAGCCTCCGCCCAGCACCCGATCCCCCTCGAAGAACACGGCCGCCTGACCCGCCGCGACGGCGCGCTCGGGCTGGTCGAAGGTCACCTCGACCGCGCGCTCGCCCACCTCGGCGAGGGAGGCCGCGACCGCTGCGTGGCGATGGCGGAGCTGCACGTTCGCACGCGCCGGCAGCGCGTCGCAGAGCCAGCGCACATCGTCGACGCGGATTCGATCGCGCAGGAGGGCAGCCGCATCGGACAGCGTGACCTGGCCGCTGGCTGCGTCGATGGCCGTGACGTAGCGACGCCCGGACGCCTCCGAGATGCCGACCCCCCGTCGCTGGCCGATCGTGAAGCGGTGCACGCCGTCGTGCTCGCCGAGCACGCGACCGCGCTCGTCGACCACCCGACCGGGGCGCACCGGTGCGCCGCGGCGAACCGCCTCGCGCGCGACGAACGCCGCGTGATCGCCGTCGGGGACGAAGCAGATCTCCTGCGATTCCGCCTTGCCGGCGTTCGGCAGGCCGAGCGCGTGCGCGCGCACGCGCACCTCGTCCTTGGGCAACGCGCCGAGCGGGAAGCGCAGGTGGGGCAGGGCGGCGGGCGGCAGCGCGAACAGGAAGTAGGACTGGTCCTTGGCGGCGCTCGTGCCTCGATGGAGCGTCGGCCGCCCGGCCGCATCGCGCCCGATCCGCGCGTAGTGGCCCGTCGCGAGCGCGTCCGCGCCGAGCGCACGGGCGTGGCGGAGCAGCGGCCCGAGCTTGACGTGTTCGTTGCATCGCACGCACGGATTCGGCGTGCGCCCCGCGAGGTACTCGCTGATGAAGTCGTCGATGACGTGGGCGCGGAATCGCTCCGCGTCGTCGATGACGTAGAAGGGGATCCCGAGGTGCGCCGCGACGCTCCTCGCATCCTCGAGATCACGGGGACCGCAGCAGCGCCCTACCGCAGCGGAGGTGCCGCCCGCGTCGTAGAGGCGCATCGACAGCCCGATCACGCGATGGCCAGCCTCCACGAGCAGGGCCGCGGCGGTGGCGCTGTCCACGCCCCCCGACAGGCCCACCGCGACCGTCTCGCGCGTCATCGCGGAAGGCTGGCAGCGCCCCCGCGGAGGCGCAAGCCAGCCAGGTAAATCTCGAGGCTCTCCTTGCGGGAGCTCTCGGGCTTGACCACCTTGGCCTCCTCGAAGTGCTCGCGCAGCAGCCTCTGGAGGCGCTGGAAGTCCGGCCCCTGGAAGAGCTTGCCGACGAAGTTCCCCCCGGGAGCCAGCGTGGCGAGCGCGATCTCGAGCGCGCGCTCGAACAGCGCCTCGGACCGCGCCTGATCGAGCGAGCGGATGCCGCTCGTGTCCGGGGCCATGTCCGAGAGGACGACGTCGAAGCGATCGAGTTGACCGAGCAGCGTGGCCGGGGCGACGGACATCACGTCGCCCACGAGCAGGCGAGCCCCCGGGATGGCGACCTCCAGTTCTGTCCGGTCGAGGCCAACGAGCGGTGCGGCGTCGCCGCACGCCTTGCGGGCGTACTGCAACCACGAGCCCGGCTTGCAGCCGAGGTCCAGGACACGCGCGTCTCGCTTGAAGAGGTGCAGCTTCTTGTCGAGCTGTTCGAGCTTGAAGACCGCTCGGGCGACGAAGCCACCCTTCTGGGCGCGCTGGAAGAACGCGTCGTGGCGATGGCGGCGATCGCCGAGCTTGGACATGGGCTCGCTACGCGAGCCGTCGAAAGTCGAAGGTCGAAGGTCGAAGGTCCGAGCCCGACGGTGCTGCTGTCGTTTGGACCTTCAACCTTCGACCCTCGAGGTGAGCCCGCGACCGAGCGCGGACGGTGCGACTACTTCTTGGCCGTCTTCTTGGCGCCCGCTGCGGCCTTCGAGGCCTTCATCGGGTTCTTCGAGGCCGTCTCCTGCATCTCGACCTTGGCGCGCCAGCTCTGCGTCGGCTTCTTCACCGCGCCGCGGACGACGAGGTAGCCGTTCTTCCCGCCGGGGATGGCGCCGCGCAGGAGCAGCAGGCCCTCTTCCGCCATGATCTTCATGAGCGCGACGCTCTGCATGGTCATGTTCGCGTCACCCATGTGACCCGACATGCGCTTGCCCTTGTGCACGCGGCCCGGCGTGAGGCGGCAGCCGATCGAGCCGCCGTGACGGAAGAACTCGTGCGTACCGTGCGAGCGCGAGAAGCCGGGCATGCCGTGGCGCTTCATGACGCCCTGGTAACCCTTGCCCTTGGTACGGCCGCTGACGTCCACGAATCCGCCCTCGCGGAACGCCTTCGTGAGGTCGACCTTCTGGCCGATCTCGTGGCCCTCGAGCGCCTTGGCGTCCGCCACCCGCAGCTCGCGCACGAAGCGCATCGCCGGGGTCTCGGCCTTCTTGAAGCGCCCCTCGTCAGGCTTGTTCGTCACGCGCCAGGGCTTCTCGTCGAAGCCGAGGATCAGCGCGGAGTAGCCGTCCTTGTCAGGCGTGCGCTTGCCGAGGACCACGCCGCCCGCCTGGACGACGGTGACAGGCACGCGCATGCCGTTGTCGATGAAGATCTGGGTCATGCCGAGCTTCTTGCCCAGGACGCCCATACGATGAGTGGACATGATCGAACGCTCCTTCGGTGCTCCAGAAGAGAGGGTTAGCTACACCCCGGGGCCGGAAGTGTCAAGAGATACCGGAGGGTGCGTGGGAAGCCCGGCTGGGGGGCGGGGGGAATCGGGCTACGAGCCGAGCTGAACGGACCAGAGGTTGAGCGTCCCAACGTCCTGCGCGGCGACGTCGGCCACCGTCAGCGTCCAGGGGCCCGCGCGGTCCGCGTCCTGGAAGTCCGTGACCGTGAAGGTCTTCTTGAGGTCGTCGTCGGCGCCCCCCTGCTGATCCTGGAGCGTCACGGTCTTGCCGCCGTGCGTGAGCTTGAGGACGAGGTCGCCCGCGTACGGGTGCGTGATGTCGACCGTCACCGTCACGCGGCCGGACTTGCCCGTGCCGGTCGCCGTGACGTCGCTCGTGATGCCGGTGCGGTTGCCGTCCGGGATGCCGGCAGCGGGACGCGCCTCGAAGCGGTCGCCGGTCGCGGGCGGCGGCGTCGGCGGCGTCACCGTGGGCACGTCGCTCGTGTACGCCGAGCCGTAGTCGTCCACGTAGCGCATCGAGAGGTAGCCGTAGCCGGCGCCGCTCGGGTGGGTCACGCCGAAGCGCGTCGTGCCCCAGCTGTTCTTGAAGATCCAGAAGCCCTTCTCGGTCCGCGGCATGCCGTCCGCGTCGAGGACCGGCTTGCCGTCCTTGTCCACCATCGGGAACTCGACGGTGTCGTCCCAGCCGACGATGAGGATCGAGTGGCCGGCCCGCTGCTTGTGGCTCTCGGTCACGTCCTCGTCGTTCGGCGCGAGCACGATGCCCTGGCGGAAGGCCTCCGCGTTCACCGGGAGCTTCGAGAGGCGGTGGTTCCAGGCCTGATAGAAGAAGTCGAGGCCGACGATGACGCCCGTCTTCTTGCGGAAGAGGCGGTCCTTGAGGTCGCGCGTCGAGACGTAGCGGCCCGCGGGGAGCTTGAACTTCTGCGCCATGCGCGCGGCGGCCGGAGGCTCGCCGTTCGTGTAGCACTTGGTCGGCAGGTTCTCCGCGTCGTGGTCGTCCTTGCACTCGGGGTCGTTGGCGCTGGTCCAGGGGTAGCTCTCGTACGGCCACGCGGACTCCTCGGGGATGCCGAAACGGGAGATCGCGCGCAGGTTGGCGTCCGCGGAGGAGCCGCCCGTATGCGGGAACGAGCCCACCTCCACCTTGGCGGACCACTGCAGGTACTGCTCGGAGAAGTCCGGCGTCGCGACGCCGGCCTTGATGTAGAGGTGCTCCATGAGGCCGACCGTGGAGAAGATCGAGCACACGCCGCGGCTCGCCTGGTTGCGCACGGGCGACTGCTCGGCGAGCAGGTCGGTGAACTTGGCCGGGTAGACAGCGTCGGCCTTGCCCTCGGTGGGCAGGGTCCGGTTGTCCGGCGCGCCGGCGAAGACCGAGTCGTACGACGACAGCGGCGCGTCGTCCTCGTCACTCTCGGGTGCGGGGTGGCTGGGGTCCGCGCCGCAGCCGATGGAGACGGCACCGAAGAGGGCGAGCGCGCCGAGCTTCTTGAATGGATTCGGGTTCAGCATGGCCGCTGCCCTCTGCGAGCGCCGTGCCACGCGTGTGCGCATGTAAGTGTGGTGAAGCTTGTGTAGGGGGTGGGGGGAGGACTCCGCAACGGCTAGTCGCCTAGCCGGCTCGCGAGACCCCAGCACGCGCAGGCAGGCGGAAGATCGCCCGTGCGTTGTCGTTGGTCCGCGCGGCGAGTGCCGCGGGGTCCTCGCCGCGCGTGGTCGCGAGGAGCGTCGCGGTGTGGGCCAGGAACGAGGGCTCGTTGCGCTTCCCGCGCTTCGGGACGGGGGCGAGGAAGGGTGCGTCGGTCTCGATGAGCAGCCGGTCTGCCGGGACGATTCGCGCCGCCTCGCGCAGGGCGTCGGCAGTCTTGAAGGTCACGATGCCCGAGAAGGACACGTGGTGGCCGAGCTCCAGGTAGGGCGCGGCCTCGGCGGCCGTCCCGGTGAAGCAGTGGATGACGGCGCGGCGGACGCCTTCCTCCTTCAAGATGCGCGCGGCGTCCGGGTGCGCGTCGCGGATGTGCACCACGAGGGGCAGGTCGCGCTCGAGGGCGAGGCGGGCGAAGCGCCGGAACGCGGCCTGCTGGAGCTCGCGCGGAGAGTGGTCGTAGTAGTAGTCGAGGCCGCTCTCGCCGAGGCCGACGACCCGCGGCGAGCGGGCGAGCTCGGCGACGGTCGCGAAGGCGGCGTCGGTCATCTTGGCGACGTCGTGGGGGTGGATGCCCACGGTGGCCCAGATGTCCGGGTGCGCTGCGGCGAGCGCGACGGCCCGCTCGCACGACTCGAGGTCGCCGCTGGCGCCGATGGCGATCATGCCGTCCACGCCGGTCGCGCGAGCGCGCGCGAGGACCTCGGGGAGGTCGACGTCGAAGGTCTTCTCGTAGACGTGGCAGTGCGAGTCGAAGAGCTGGAGGCTGGCTCCGGGCTCCGGGCCTCGGGCTCCGGCCGGACCGGACACGATCACTTCACCTTCGTGCCGGGGGCGACCTCGCGATCGAGGCCCGAGAGGGCGAGCACCTCCGCCTCGCCGGCGGCGAGGACCATGCCGTGCGAGAGGATGCCGCGGATTTTCTTGGGCTCGAGGTTGGCCAGGAAGACCACCTGCTTGCCGACCAGGGCCTCGGGGCCGTAGGCGGTGGCGATGCCGGCGACGACCTCGCGCGGCGCGGGCTCCCCGATGTCGACCTGCAGGTGCAGGAGCTTGTCGGCCTTGGGGACGCGCTCGGCCTTGAGGATCCGGCCCACGCGGAGGTCGAGCTTCGCGAAGTCGTCGTAGGTGACCTTGGCGGCCTCGGCGGGCTTCGCGGTTGGGGAGACCTCGGCCGGCTTCGCCGTGGAGGGCGCAGTTGGGCCTTCGGCAGCGGGCTCGGCCTTCGGCGCGCCGGCCTTGGTCAGCCACTTGTCGATGAGGGCGGCCGCGGTGGGCTCGTCGAGGCGCTGGAAGAGCACGGCGCCGGTCTCGGCGACCTGCGAGCCCGGGTAGTACCACTGGCTCGGCCAGTGTTCGGTAGTGGCGAGACCGAGCTGGCGCTCGATCTCGCGTGCGGCCTTCGGGAGGAACGGGGCGACGAGCAGAGCGATCCACCGCAGGGATTCGGCGAAGTTCGAGAGAACCACCCGGAGCCGCGCCTGCTTCTCGGGGCTCTTCGCGAGGGTCCACGGTTGCGTCTGGTCGACGTACCGGTTGGCGAGGCGAACGAGCTCCCAGATCGTGTCGAGCGCGCGCGAGGGCGCGAACTCGTCGAGCGCCCTGGCTGCTTCGTCGCGGGCCCGCGCGGCGGTCTCCGCGAGCTCGACGTCGAGTGGCTCGCTGCCGCCGGCCTTTGCGGGGATGGCGCCGCCGACGTACTTGCGCAGCATCGCGGCCGAGCGGTTGAGCAGGTTGCCGAGGTCGTTGGCGAGCTCGCTGTTGATGCGGGCGATGAGGCCCTCGTAGCTGAAGTCGCCGTCGGCGCCGAGAGGGACCTCGCGCATGAGGAAGTAGCGCAGCGCGTCGGCGCCGAGGTCCTCGCTGAGCTGTACGGGGTCGATGCGTGTCGCGGGCAGCGACTTCGAGATCTTCTTGCCGGACACGCTCCACCAGCCGTGCGCGAACACCGTGCGAGGCAGGGGCAGACCGGCCGAGAGCAGCATCGCAGGCCAGTACACGCAGTGGAAGCGGAGGATGTCCTTGCCGATGAGGTGGACGGTCTGCGCGCCCTCCCAGAACGACTTGTAGCCGTCGGCTCCGGGCCCGCCGAGCGCGCTGAGGTAGTTCGTCAGCGCATCGATCCACACGTAGATCACGTGCCCGGGGTGGTCCGGCGCCGGGATGCCCCAGTCGAAGGTGGTGCGCGAGATCGAGAGGTCGCGCAGGGGCGCGCTGCGGAGGAAGCCCAGAACCTCGTTCTTGCGGATCGTGGGCTGCACGAAGCCCGGGTGCTGCTCGATGTACGAGATGAGCGCCTCCTGGTACTTCGAGAGGCGGAAGAAGTACGACTGCTCCTTGACACGCGTGACCTCGCGCTCGTGCACCGGGCAGAGGGTGCCACCGACGAGCTGCGACTCCGGATAGAACTCCTCGCAGGAGATGCAGTACCAGCCCTCGTAATCGCCGAGGTAGATGTCACCCTGCTGCTCGAGCTTGCGCCAGAGGTCTATCACCACGGACTTGTGGCGCGGCTCGGTGGTGCGGATGAAGTCGTCGTTCGAGATATCGAGCGCGCGCCAGGCGGCACGGAAGCGCTCCACGACGCGGTCGGCGAGCTCGATGGGCCTCTCGCCGCGCTTCTCCGCGGCTTCCTGGATCTTGAGGCCGTGCTCGTCGGTGCCGGTCAGGAATCGCACGTTCTCGGCGCCGCGGCGCGCGCGCTGGTAGCGCGCGAACACGTCGACGGCGACGGTCGTGTACGCGTGCCCGAGGTGCGGCACGTCGTTGACGTAGTAGATGGGCGTCGTGATGTAGAAGCGTTCCATGGTCGGTGGGGCCTTCGCGCCGATGGCGGCGCGCGGATGACAGGAATACTAGTGCTGCCCGTCAAGAGTTATACGGCATTCAAGCATGACGCGCTCCTCGGCTTGCCAGGAGAAAGCAGCACTCGCGCCCGCGGAGCGGGCGCAAGACAAACACCTGGTGCCGCTCGTCGGCCCCGCTGGATTCTGCTGGGTCACGGGCAGCACTAGGTATCTCGTTTGCTCGCGCTCCGCGCTCGCGAGTGCCGCGTGCACGATGGGCGCAGGTCTTCGCCCCGAACCGAATACGGTCACACTATTGACGAGCGGCACTAG
>CAZQJC010000256.1:0-25461 GCA_964593795.1 uncultured Myxococcales bacterium
GGCGGCGCTCGCGGACCGGGGCGCCGTGGCGCTCGGCAACGTGATCGGCTCGAACATCGCCAACGTGGGGCTCATCCTCGGGGCGGCCGCCCTGCTCCGGCCCTCCAGGGTCGACCCGTCGCTGCGACGGCGCGAGCTGCCGGTCCTCCTCGGCAGCAGCGCGCTCGTGCCGCTGCTCCTGCTCGATGGCGTCGTGACGAGGTGGGAGGCGGCCCTCCTGCTCCTCCTCGCCGTCGCCTACACGGCGCTCATGGTCCTGTCCGCGCGGGGCACGCGGACCGCGAGGGAGGCACGCGCCGACACGGCCGTCACGGTCGAGGCAGCCGACGCCGCCGGGGCGCCGAGGAGCCGGAGTGTGGTTGGGGCAGCGGCGACCGCCCTCATCGGGCTCGCCGTGCTGCTCGTCGGCGGGCATCTCTTCATCGAAGGGGCCGTGGCGGTGGCCCGCGCGCTCGGCATGAGCGACCGCCTCGTCGGGCTCACCATCGTGGCGGTGGGGACCTCTCTTCCCGAGCTCGTCACGAGCCTGATCGCGGCAGCTCGTGGACACTCCGACATCGCCGTCGGCAACGTCATCGGCTCGAACATCTTCAACGTGCTGCTGTGCCTGGGCGCAGCAGCGACCGCGACACCCGTGCGGGTAGCCCTCGAGACGTGCTGGGTCGATCTGGCGGCCCTGGGAATGATGACCGTGGTCGCGGCCACCTTCATCCGCACCGAGCGCCGCATCTCACGGCTCGAGGGCTCCATCGCGCTCGGGCTCTACGCGATGTTCTTGGTCGTCACGGCGCGCAACGGATGATCCGCGGCTCATCCGCGCACGAGAAGCACCCGGCACGAGAGCTGCTGTCCGGAGGCTGTACGCGATCACCCGCTGCTACGGCGCGCGGAATCCGGGCGGGAGAAGGTCGCCGGGGAGTTGGCCCGAGGGCGGGCGTGGCAGAGCATCGTCGGGGCGATCGAGTCCGGACGTTGCCGCCATTCCACCGGCGCCGGCACCGCCAGCACCCGCGCCACCGGCACCGCCGGCACCCCCGCCACCGGCACCAGCACCGCCGCCGCCCGTGCCTGCATCAGGCCTCGCGGCGGGGCCATCCGCCGGGCCGCGCGGGCCATCGGCGCCCGCCTTGAGCTTGGCGTCGCAGCCGAGGTCAAAGGCGGCAAGGAGAATCAGGACTGCCAGCTTCCGTCGCATGGGTCAGTACTTCACCCAGATCTCGTCGCCAGCCGCGATCGCGGTGAGCTCCGTCACGCCGGCAGTGCCCATGATCTGCGTCTTGGTGTTGGGGTTCGCGCTGTAAGCAGCGCTCGCCTTCCACACGATGAGCGCGTCCTTGAAGAAGACGCTCAGATCGGCGATGGCGGTCCCCACCGTGAACTTGTTCCACCCCGGCAACCGGGCCGGCATGAGCGTGAGCGCCGCAGCGGGCTCCACCGCGCCGCCGTCCGGCACCGGCGTGGTCGGGAGGCCGACCCAGTCGACCGTCGTGAGCGTGCCGTCCATCGCGCGGCAGGTCTGGTGCGCGGCGAAGTAGATCGAGGTGAACGGCGTGTTCGGCGTCTTGAGACGAATCGTCAGCTTGTAGAAGGCCAGGTCCGTGTCGAGCGCCTCGGTGTCTGGCTTCTGCCAGGTCACCGACGTGACGACGCCCATCGCATCTTTCGTCACGGAGGGCTTGCCGAAGTCGCTGCGCATGGGTCGCACCGACGTGACGCCGGCCGGGATGTCGATCGTCACCTTGTAGGTGTCGGCCCCCGCGCAGCCGTGTCCGACCTTGAAGACGACCTCGTTGGTGGCGTTCGCGACGGCGGCGCCGGACCCCACTTCGATGTGGGCGTACGCGGCCGTGCTGGCGAGCAATCCAGCGCTCGCGAACAAGATGCTCCAGATCTTCTTCATCCTCGTCTCCTTGGCCATTTCGCTGGCTCCGACCTATAGCAGCGAGCCGCACCCTCCTGGATGCGGCATGGTGTCGCAGGCTGAGCACCGCAGGCTCCTGCGGCGATGTGTCGCAGGACGGCGGCCGGGAGCCCCGTGTATGAGGACAGGAGCAGCATGCGCGTCGCTCGAACTCGCCACCTGGTCCTGGCCGGGATGCTCCTCGGCTGCGGGGACGGAACCCCGGCTGCCCCGCCCGCGTCACGGCCGTTCGTTTGCGGAGACACCATCTCCGACGACTATGTCGACGGCGGGATCGCGAAGCAGAGCGCCGCTGCCATGTTCAAGGTGTCCATCGCCGCTGCCACCCCTGCGCCACCCGCGCGCGGACACAACGCGTGGACGTTGGCACTCGTGAGCAAGAGCTCCGCGCCGATGCGCGTCGACGCGCTTCGCGTCAAGGCCTGGAGGCCGGGTGACAGCGACGGCGCCAACGCCCCCTGGCACACCTGCCTGGCGCTCCCCGAGCAGGGTCGATATCGATTCGGGCCGATCTCCCTGCCGACGCCTGGCGCCTGGACCTTCCTGGTCGAGGCACGCGTGTCGGGTGTCGTCGACCAGGCGCAGATCAACGTCTGTGTCGGCGAGGGAGCGGCGCCGGCCGACGGGGGCATCCGGGACGCCTCCACGTCGAGGTCCGATGCCAGCGTTGACGGAGGCGTGATGCCGGCCTGCGAGGTGGCGGGGATCACCCAGTGCCCGGATCCCCCGCTGCGCTACGGCGACATCGCGCCGATCATCGCGGCACGCTGCTTGAGCTGCCACGATGGGACGAGGGAGTTCTGGCCGCTCACCACCTACGGCCACGTCGCGGACTGGAACGTCGAGCTCCAGGGCGCCATGTTGACCTGCTCGATGCCGCCACCCGAGGAGATGATCCCGATGACCCTGGCGGAGCGCGAGAAGATCCTCTCGTGGATCCAGTGCGGCTTCCCCGAGTAGATCGTCGAAACCTAGCGTGGCACGCTGAAGGGTAGAGGTCGGCCGAGCCCCGCGGGCGGAGCAGCAAGAGCTCGCCCGAGCGGGTGTTTCAGACCTTGAGCGCCAGCGCGGCCGTCTTGGCGCAGGCGTCTCCGCAGGCCTTGCAGACGGCGTGCTTCGGGTGCTTCTTGCACTCGGCCTCGCAATCCAGGCAGGTCTTGGCGCAGACGGCGGCGAGCTCCTTGAGCCGCTTGCCACCAGACGCGGCGAGCCGCTGCATCGCCGTGCACACCGCGATCATGTCCAGCGCGGCCTGGATGCACGGCGCCATCGCCTTGTCGCCCTTCGACAGCAGGTCGATGCAGTGCTGTACGCAATGCTCACCGGCCTGCAGGCACTCCGCAACTCCGGCCGCCAGAGGCGCCCCCGGGGAGGGTCCGTGATGATGCCCCTCGTCGGCCCGCGCGGTCGCGCTCGCTGTCGAGACGGCGAGCACCCCGAGACCCAGCATCAAGCTCCTGCGATCGAGATCCATTCGTTCCCTCCAGGTGATCAGGCCGTGCATCTTGCCACGACCTGGACCTCGCAGATCAGCCCATCGATGGGCGTGGGAGCGCGCATGCGGTTAGTTGTCGCGCCCGCGCGTTTGGCCGCAGAAACGGCGATCCTGCGGCAATCTGTCGCGTTGTGGTCAGGGGCACGACCTCCCACGATGAAGCGATGCCCCATCAGTCGGTGCTGGTGCTGATCGACACCCAGGACGATCTGGTCGAGCGTGTCGCGGAGGTGGTCCGGAAGCGAAGGCTTCCCTTTCGGATCGCGCGGGCCGACAGGGAGACGGGACGGGGGAGCGTCCCGGCGCTCGAGCTCGCGCGCGCCCTGCGCGTCCTGGAGCCGTCGCTTCGACTGCTGGTGGTGACCGAGGAGAAGGGCGACGCGAGCTCGAATGGGCTCACTCTCTCTGCTGCGCAGCAGGAGCACATCCGTCGGGTGCTCGAGGACTGCGGAGGCAACATCTCCGAGGCGGCGCGTCGCCTTGGCCTGCACCGGCGTTCGCTGCAGCGCAAGCTTCGCCGTCCGGCCTGATCTCGGCTACTCCCGCTGCCAGCGGCCGCCGGACCAGTGCAAGACGGTGCTGCCACCGGCGGCCCAGGCCTCCTGGGGCGAGGCGGCCCACACGGTGATCAAGTGGTCCGTGGTGCCCGAATCCGATCGCGACCAGGCCGCGCCGTCCCAGTGGAGGATCGCGCCATGGAGGCCCACCGACCACACGTCGGCCGGTCCGGTGCCGTGGACGGACATCAGGCTCAGATCCGCGGTCCCGCTCGGCTGGCTGAATGCAACGCCGTCCCAGCGCTGCAGGGGCGCGTGGTAGGGCACCACCCAGAGGTCATCCGGTGCCTGGCCCCAGATCCCACGCAGTGGCGCGCCCTCGAAGGGCAGGCGGGAGAAGTTCATGGCCTTTCCGTGGATCATGTAGCCGGTCCCGCCGGCCGCCGTTCCGACCGTCCAGACGTCGTCGCCTCCACTCGACCAGACCTCCCACAGGCTGGTGGCCCGACTGGTCGCTCCCGAGGACCACGTCTGCCCGTCCCAATGGAGCACCACGCCTGCCACCACATCGAGCGCCGTCCCGACGATCCAGACGTCCCTGGGCCCATTCGACCAGGCCCCGAGGTAGAGCTCGCTGGGCTGCTCGAGGACCGTGCTCCACGCCGTTCCGTCGAAGTGCAATATGACCTGCTCGCCAGCCGCCCAGACGTCGCTCGGGCCGGCGCCGTGGACGGCATTGAGCGCATTCGTGGTTCCGCTCGGAACGGCCTGCCACCCGCCAGGACCTCGGTGGAAGACGAGGCCGCCCTCCCCGACCGCCCAGACGTCGTCTGGCCCGCTGCCCCAGAGCGAGAGGACCCCGGAGAAGGCCGTCGGGGCCGGCGGCGCCTCCGCCACCCCGGCATCCGCGCCAGCATCTGCGTCCGGCGGGACCGCCTGGGCGCCCGAGGCAGGCTCGCTCCCCGCACAGGCGGTGAGCAGTGCGACTGTCAGGAGGCCGGTGGCTCGCATCCTTCGTCACGCTAGAGCATTGCGCCGAGAAGCAGAACGGACACGATGTCGCACCATCCGGGCCCGCACGGTCTGGTTGCCGCGCTCGAAACGGCCGAGCGTCCTGCGACCAATCGTCGCATCTCGGAGCCCACGATGCCTGCTAATGACCTTGCTGCGACATGCGGCACCGTCTGTGGGCGAGCTTGCTCGCCATCCTGGCCATCGAGCGCACCGCCGCGGCGTGCGCGACCTGCAGCTGCGGCGACGCGACGCTGGTTTCGATGGGTGCCGAGCAGCCATTCGACGAGCGCCTGCGCACCTCGCTGGACCTGCGGACGCGCTCGGAACGTAGCGGCATCCCGGGCCGCGACCAGATCGACGTTCGTGAATGGCGCAGCGAGCTCTCCGCCGCATATTCGCCCGCGGATCGACTCACGCTCTCGCTCGGCGTCCCCCTCGTGCAGCGCACCTTGCAGACGGTCAGCCTGGCGGAGGAGCGCGGACGCGGCCTGGGAGACGTGGAGCTGCGCGCCCGGGCGACGCTCTTGCGCGACCGTTCCCTGGCGCCGCGGCACCTCGTCACGGTCGGTCTCGGCGTGACGACGCCGACGGCACAGCGCCTGGGCGGCCCAGGCGACGTGCCGCTGTCCGACGACGCGCAGCCGGGCGCCCAGGTGCTCGCGCTCGCCCCCTCACTCGCCTACGCGCACTTCGCGCAGCCCTGGTCCGCGTACCTCAGCGCCACCTGGCTCGCTCCCGTGTGGGGACGCACGGCGTTGCGACCCGGCAGCAGCCTGCGCACCACGGCCGCCATCCAGTTGCAGCCGTGGAGCGCCCTCGCGATGCGTGGGGGCGTCGACACGAGGTGGGAATCGGCGGCGACGGTGGCCGAGCGGCCCCTGCCGTACTCCGGCGGCTGGATGGCGGCGATGTCGGTGGACGCGCTCGTCTCCCCCGTGGAGGACGTGATCGTGCAAGCCGGCGCCAAGCTGCCCTTCCGGGAGAGCACGCCGGATCGCCGCGAGGGTATGACGCTCTCGCTCAGCGTCATCTTCGACGTGACCCTGTGATCGTGCGGGCCTGCGCCCTGCTCCTTGCCCTGGTCGGCTGCGCAGAGCGCGCGCCGGGGATCGAGGTCGCGCTGGTCGTGCGGATGCAGCCGGCGCTGCAGCTCCGGACCGTGTCGGACCCGGTCGAGCTCCTCGGCGGTCACCTCTCCGTGACCCGTGGCGCGCTGGTGGCGTGCCCGGTGCCCGCAGGGTCCGTTCTGGCGCTGCCGCGGCGCGAGCACGACCTCGGTGACCCCGGGTTGCCCACCGTCGTGCAACCCGCGCTGGTCCTCAGCCTGATGCCCGGTGCGCGCGAGATCGCGACGATCCGCCCGCCCCGGGGGACCTACTGCTCGCTGGTCCTCGAAATCGGCCCCGCGTCCGTGGCCTTCGCCGGGTTGCCCGATCTGGCGTGGGCCGGCCGCTCCCTCGACGTCGTCGCGCGAGACGTCGTGAGCGGCCTCGATGCGTCGAGCAGCACCGCGCGGTCGGCGATGATCGAGCTCCCCCTTGCGCCTGCCCTGGTCCTCGACGAGGCCTCCGATCGGCCCGTGCTCGAGATCGTGCTCGGCGAGAGCGAGTTCCTCGATCAGGCCGAGCCGATCACGCGGCGAGACTCGCTCGCGGAGGTGGCGCTGGTGGCGATGGCGCGGACCGCGAGGCTCGAGGCTACCAGGGGTCCGAGAGGGCCGGGTCGGTGAGGAACTCCTCATCGGTGAGGCTCTCGAAGAACGCGATCACGTCCGCGCGGTCCTGCTCCGACAGTGAAAACCCTGCGAGGAGATTGCTCCGCAGCGGGCTCTGGCTGCCGTTGCCGGCATTGGGGCCGTCATGGATCGTGCGGCCCCCGGCGCCGTAATGGTCGAGCACCTCGGAGAGCGTCGCGATCGAGCCGTCGTGCATGTAGGGAGCCGTCACCGCGATGTTCCGCAGCGTGGGGGCCTTGAACCGCCCCATGTCGGCGGCGCGCCTGGTGACGTGGTGGACCCCGGTGTTGGGCTCCGGGTAGGCGCCCGCGCCGTCGATGTTGTAGAGGCCGGTGTTGTGATAGGGCATGTCGAAGAACGCCTTGCCCGCGAAGTTGGTGTGGTCGCTCAGGTTGAAGCCCACGTGACAGTGGAAGCACTCGAGCTCCTCCGAGTTGAAGAGCTGATATCCCCGCTTGGCCGCCGCGCTGAGGCCCCGATCGTCGCCCTCCTGGAGCCAGCGATCGAGCGGCGAGCGCCCGGAGATGAGCGTCCGCTCGAACGCGGCGAGCCCCTTGACGAGATGGTTGAGCGTCACGGGCTCTCCGTCGCCCGGAAACGCCCTCGCGAAGAGCTCGACGTAGCGCGGGATCCCCCGGAGGCGCTGCTCGATCTCGGTCTGCGAGGTCAGCCCCAGCTCCACGGGATCGTCACCGAACATGGGCACGACCGCCTGCCGCTCGAGGTCGAGCACGAGCGGGTTCGCCCAGGTCAACGTCGAAGCGTAGCCGACGTTGGCCAGGCTCATCGAGCTGCGGGGATGCGGGCTGCCCGTCGAGCCGATCGCAGTCGCGCGTCCATCCGTGAAGGCCCGCGCCTGCTCGTGACAGCTTGCGCAGGACTGCGTCTCGTTTCTGGACAGGCGCTTGTCGTAGAAGAGGTGCCGGCCGAGCTCGACCTTCTCGATGGACATCGGATTGTCCGCCGGCACGACCGGCTCCGGGAAGCCACGCGGCAGGTTCCAGGTGAAGACGCTCGCCGCGTCGGGAGGACCCGCATCGGCGGCGCTCGCATCGGGCGCGGCCGCGTCGGCGGGCCCGGGCAGAGGCCCCGCGTCGATCGTGGAGCCACCGACCGGGCCATCCGTGGCCGGCCTGGATGGGCGCTCGTCACAGCCGGCGAGCAGCAGGAATCCGACGAGCGCTCTTCCTGTCATCTGCGGGTCAGGGGGCTTGCGTGACGGAGAATGCGGACTGGCCAGGACGACGTGCGCCCGTCGCGTAGTCGAGGCCCACCGTCGGGAAATAGACCTGGCACGAGTCTCCTTCCGAATGGCAGTCGTTCTCCTGCCGGAGATCGACGCCACGGAAGAGCACGGCCGCGTCGATCACGATGCTGCTCGTACCGGGCACGAACCCCTGGAGCTCGATCTCGTTGCGGTTGGGCTGGGTGCAGGCAGTCGTCGGGGGCATCATGAAGTCGGGCATCGCACCGTTCGTGCAGCCCACGCTCCCCAGGTGAAAGACCCCTCGTCCGCGGACCGGTCCGGACCCGCCCGCTCCGCCAGACCCGCCCGCGCCGTGGGTGCCGCCTGCTCCGCCAGCTCCACCCGTGCCTCCGGATCCGCCCGCTGCCAGGCGCTGGGCGAACTCGGCCTTGATGAACTTGTAACCGTAGAGCCATCCCCAGGTCATCCCGCCCGCCTGGAGCGGGGCCGGGAGAGTCGTCGGATCGCCGTGGTTCAGGCTCTCCGGGACGCCGTTCGTGAAGACGACTCCCACGTAGTCGCCCGCGGCGACCTGACCGGTGATCCGGTCGTTCGTCTCCGCGTTTCCGTTGGTGCACTCACCTGTGCCGTTCTCGAAATCGAGCAAGGCAACCCCCATCGCCTGCCAGGGCGAGCGATCCTCCAGGATCACGGGCACGCGCTGGCCCGCGCGGGTGATGAGGGACAGGTCCTGGACGAAGAATCGCAGGTCCTGGACCTCGACCACCTCGTTCGTGGTGCCCTGGTTGGGATACGCCCGTCCACAGGCGAACGCCTCGGCTCCGACGCGTGCCTGGAACCGGATCGTCACGGGCATGGTGCCCATCTGGCCGCCCGCGCCCTCCCTGCCCCCCGCGCCCGCTGCGCCGCCGGTACCGCCCGTTGCGCCGGCTCCGCCCGTCGCGCCGGCTCCGCCCGTCGCGCCCGCACCGCCCGTCGCTCCCGCCCCCCCGGTCGCGCCCGCACCGCCCGTCGCGCCCGCACCCCCCGTCGCGCCCGCGCCGCCCGTCGCGCCCGCGCCGCCCGTCGCTCCCGCACCGCCCGCGCCCGCGCTGCCTCTTGGGCTGTCATCACCGCAGGAGGCGCCACCGAGCGCAAGCAACAGGAGTACCGGTGCAACAAGGCGTTCACATGGCTTCTTCACGTCGTTCTCCAGGAAATATCGGGTGGAAGGATCGAGCTGGCCGGATGATGTCGTGCCGCGACGGCACCTGGCAATGCGGCGTGGTGTCGCAGCCCCAGGGAGGGCCACTGCGACGAAGCGTCGCATTGCGCAGACCCGCGCAGGCGCCTACCACTCGATCGTGCATTCGATGCCCACTTCATCCCGCACGAGGTGGGCATTGCGCCTGCTCCTCCTGGCAGGGCTCCTGGCGCGATCAGGTCCGGCCCGGGCGGCAGACGGTGCGGTCGAGGCCGGCGCGCGCGACCTCGAGCAGCGCCTCTTCGCCCCGTGCTGCTACACCCAGGTGCTCGCAGCGCACGAGTCCGGGCCCGCACGCGCCCTGCGGCAGGAGATCCGCGAGCGCCTGACGAAGGGCGAGCCGGCAGCCCGAATCCACGCGGATCTCGTTCACCGGTACGGGAGCAAGGTGATGGCCGTCCCCATGGGCGTGTCCTTCGACGTCATCGGCGGCCTCTGCCTCGGCGGCGCGGGCGGGCTTGCGAGCCTGGGGCTGGCCCTGGTCATCCGTCGCTTCCGGCGGCGCATCCCCTCGCGGGCACCCGCCTCCACGGACGACCTGAAGGACCCGGAGGGCGACGCCCGCCTCGATCAGGAGCTCGCGGCGCTCGATTGACCGAGGCGCCGACTTGACGGACATCAGGTCAACGGGCCACGCGAAAGGCCTGCGACCTTTGACCGCATTGTGCGCGCACTGAGATGAGCGCATGAGGACAAGACGCAAACGGAGGCAGCATGCGGCTCGCACACGTGGTGATTACCGGGGCGCTCGTTCTCGGGTGCGGCGAAGGGTCCCGGATCGAGAAGGCCTCGGCATCCCTGACACCGAAGCGTCCTCTCGTCTTCGACTACGAGGCCATCCCCCTGCCTGCCGAGACGCCGCGAAAGCCCATGCCGGCGCACCTCCTGGCGGCTGGCGCCGCGCACAAGATGTTCGTGAACTTTGCCGGCGGCCAGGTTCGCGGCGACGGAAGCTGCTCGGCCTCCGAGTCCAACTGCTCCTGGATCGTCCGGTGCCCATCGATGGTCGACTATCCGCGCTACCTCGGCACCGCCGAGCAGCGCGACGCCACCCTGGCGATCGTGCGCAATCACCTCGCCCCCTACAACGTCGAGGTCGTCACGGAGCGCCCCACCACCGGGCCCTACACCATGATCATGGTCGGCGGAACGCCGGCGACCATCTGCTACGCCGAGGCCGATTCGGGCGTGCTGGGCGTCGCGCCGCTCGACTGTGGAAACCAGAACGAGGCCGACATCGTCTTCGCGTTCTCGGAGGTCGACGCGAGCCCCGAGGTGATGGGGCAGACGATCGCGCACGAGGGCGCGCACTCGTGGGGGCTCGAGCACACCGACGACACCAAGGACGTCGAGTATCCCGCCGCCATCGGCGTGGGCGTCCTCGGGTTCCTCGACAAGGTCATGGGCGTGGTCCGCCTGAACCAGGACTTCTCCGTCACGATCGTGGCCTCGAACTGCGACGGGACGATGCAGCAGAACTCCCACGCGCGCATGGTCGCCGCGCTTGGCGCCAACGCCCCTGACTCGATTGCTCCGACCGTCACGATCGGCTATCCGCAGGACGGCACGACGGGATTTCGGCCCGATCGCCCAGTGACCGTCCGAGCGGGGGTCTCCGACAATTACCCGCTCGACCGCATCCACGACGTGACGCTGGTGATCGATCAAGGGATGCCGGCGGCGATGCGCCTCGTGGATGCTGCCGCCCCTTATCAGTGGCCCGTCCAGCTCTCCCCCGGCGCGCATACGCTTCTGGTGGAGGCAAAGGATGGCTCCGACCTGGTCGGCCAGAGCGCCGTCGTGCACATCACCGTCGCGGAGGGCGCGGGCGGAGCAGGCGCGGGCGGAGCTGGCACGGGCGGAGCTGGCACGGGCGGAGGCGGCGCCGCGGGTGGCACGGGCACCGCGGGCGCGGACGGAGCTGCAGGCACCTCCGGTGGCGCGGGCGCGTCAGGGAGCGGCAACGCTCCCGGCCCAACGGATCTCGGCGCGCCTTGCGAGGGTGACACCGACTGTCGCGGCTTCTGCGTGATCGGTGCCGAGGGCGGTATCTGCTCGCGTTCCTGCGCCGCATCTTCCGAGTGCGGCTCCGGCCTCCAGTGTCGCGACTTCTACCGGGACGGCGGGGACAAGGTCTGCACGCCGACAGGATTCGCCCCACCCGCTGCCGCCACGGCCTCGTCAGGCTGCGCGAGCACGCCTGCACGAACCTCGACCACCAGCGCGGCCCTCCTCATCGGGATCCTCACGATGCTGGCATTCCGGCGCCGAAGCCGCGTCTAGAAGACGCGCAGGCAGAACCATGTGACGCCCGCGACGACGAGCAGCGCCGAGCCGGCGTGCAGAACCTTGCCGTAGGCGCGCTCGCTCCTCCGCGCGACGACCATCAGGATCGGCACGGTCGCCGCGATGATGCACACCTGACCGATCTCCACGCCGATGTTGAAGGACGCGAGCGCGAGCGCGAGCCCGCGCTGCGGCAGGCCGATCTCCTGAAGTACCGAGGCGAACCCGAGTCCGTGGACCAGGCCGAAGCAGAACGTCAGCGCGTAGCGGTGACGCGGCATCTTCCAGCGCATGTCCTCGGCGCCCACGTAGGCGATGCTGGCCGCGATGAGCGGCTCGACCAGGCGCGACGACACGCTGATGATGTGTAGCGCCGAGATCGCCAGCGTCAGGCTGTGCGCGACCGTGAAGGCCGTCGCGACCTTCACGGTGTAGTAGACGCCGGCCTTCGGTCCCTTGCCGCGCGCGGCGAGCGGGGCCAGGAGGAGCAGGCCCAGCAGGAACGCGATGTGGTCGGCGCCGGTGACGATGTGCTCGATGCCGAGCCGGACGTACTCGGAGGTCGTCTCGCCGAGGGACTGGTTGCGGCGGATGCCCCAGCGCCGCTCGTCCCCGCGGAAGACGTGCTGCATGGGCTCGCCGCCGCCCAGCTTCAGGCGCGCGAATCCCTGGTGGCGTGGATCGAGGTCGAAGAAGAGATCGTACCGGATCGCGAGCGAAGCCTCGGGGCCCGCGCACTCGTACCGGTTCGCGAGGACGACGACGAAGCCGCCGTCCTTGTCCTCCGTGGTGAGGCCCTCGTAGCGACCAGGGCAGGGCGCCTCGCCCTGGAGGACCTGGATCCGGCGAAGGACGTACGCGCCGATGCTGGCGGCGTTGGCCCGCACTTGCTCGCGCGTGACGGAGCCAGCGATGGCGCCGGGGATGGCCTCGAAGAGATCGGGCGCAGCGATGAAGACCTTGTAGTCGACCCGCGCGCCCTCGACGGCGATCTGCGAGTAGACCACGCTCGACTGGTGGGCCTCGGCGCGGCCACCTTGGGCCACCGCGACGAGGCCGAGCACGATCGCGACGGCGCGGCGCACGACCCTGGTCACTATCCAACCGCCTCGGCGAAGTCAAAGAAAACCGCGAGGTGCGAGGTCGCGCGAAACCACTGGCCCGCTCGTACGTAGCCATCATGGTGTATAAGGCGCGCGTGAACGGGACGCGATCGGTCGGCCGCTGGGCGTGCGCACTTGCGCTGCTCGCGATGATCGTCGCCCCGGCGCTCCACCTCGAACACCACGAAAACGATCACGTTCACCTCGGCGATGGGCGCACGGTCAAGTTGGGCACGCGAGACGCCGCACCCCCCACCAGCCCCGCGCCTGATCACGGTGGCGATTCGATCGCGCATCTCGACTGCGCGATCTTGCCCGCGCCGCCCCCGATCTTGCTCCCCAGCCTGGTGGACGTCGGGCAGGCCCCGTCTCCGATCTTCGTCGCCGCCTCCCTCGTTTCTCGCGATGCCGTCCCCGCGCAGGCCCGCGGGCCTCCCACCGTCTAGCCCAGCCACCGATCACACTCTGTTTGGCGGGTCCCGTTGGGGCCAAGGCGCCGGTGCAGCACGCACCGGCCGGGAAGACACGGATTCGTGCGTGCGCGCGCGTCTCGACAGGTTGGCGTTCTCACCTGGCTCGTCCTGAGCTGGGCGGCCCTCGCGCGCGCAGCGCATCCCGTGGTCGTGCCGCCCACCGCAGAGCACGAGGAGGCGGGCGCTTGGCCAGACGGCGCCCAGCGGCACGACGCCGTGGTGCTCGTCCTGGTCACCGTCACGCCCCAAGGCGCGCCGCGGGATCCGCAGGTCGAGGTCAGCTTGGGCCCGGCCCTGGACGCGGCAGCGATCGCGGCGGCGAAACGCTGGAGGTTCCGACCGGCGACGCATGGTGGGGTTGCCGTCGAGGCGCGAATCCGGATCGCCGTTCGCTTCGTCGGACAGCCCGCGCCGTCCACACCACCGGTCGAGCCAGCGCCGGTCCCGGCCAAACCGCCCGCGCCTCCAGCACAGGTCGGTCCGCCAGCGCCCGCCGATGGAGCAAGGCGGGTCGGGGACGAGGACGTGATCGACGTGACGGACAGCGCGGATCGCGCGCCGCGGAGCGCATCCGAGGTCACCCGCGATCGCGCGACGCTGGCTGCTGCGCCGCACCGGACCGCGGGCGACATGCTGCTCGTCGTGCCCGGTGTGTTCGTCACCCAGCACGGCGGTCAGGGCAAGGCCTATCAGATCTTCTATCGCGGCTTCGACGCCGTGCACGGCCAGGACCTCGAGATCTGGGCCGGCGGCGCGCCCGTCAACGACGTGTCGAACCTGCACGGCCAGGGCTATGCCGACCTGCACTTCGTGATGCCGGAGGTGGTGCGCACGCTCCAGGCGACGCCGGGCAGCTACGACCCGCGGCAGGGGGATTTCGCGGTCGCGGGCACGGTCCGGCTGGAGCTTGCCTACGACGAGCCCGGCATGACGGGCAAGGCGTCTTTCGGCTCCTTCGGCACCTCGCGCTATTTCCTCGCCTATCACCCGGAGGACGCCGGTCCCGACACGTTCGCCGCGGCCGAGGTCTGGGCGACGGACGGCTTCGGTCCCTCGCGCGCGGCGGACCGCGCGAGCGTGATCGGACAGACCAAGGCCTCCCTCGGGCCGGGCACCGATCTGCGGATCCTCGCCAGCGCCTACTCGAGCCACTTCGCCTCCGCGGGCGTCCTGCGGCTCGACGAGGTCGAGCCGAAGACCGTCGGCCGGTTCGGCACCTACGATCCCACGCAGGGGGGCTCGTCGACCCGCGCACAGCTCGTGACCGAGCTGTCGCAGAGGCGCGAGGCCTCGGAGCTGTCGCTCACCTCGTACGTGATCTTCAGATCGCTGCGCCTTCGCGAGAACTACACGGGCTTCCTGCGGGATCCCAATGGGGACTCGCAGCAGCAGCTCAATGACGACGTGGTGCTCGGCGCGACCGGTTCCTATCGGCGCCGCATCCGGCTCCTGTCCCAGCGGGACCAGATCGAGCTCGGCTTGTTCGCGCGCAATGACTGGATCGATCAATCGCAGAAGCGGCTGGCGATCACGGACCAGCGCGTGACCGCGAACGAAGTCGACGCCCGGGTGCGCGCCCTCGACGTTGCAGGGTACCTGGACGTCGCGCTGCACCCGCACTCGCGCGTCGCGCTCCGCGGCGGCGTGCGGCTCGACGGGCTCGCCTACGCGACGGAGGACCACGGCGCCAGCGCCGCCGGTCAAGCGCGTTCCTCGCAGGGCAGGCACATCGGCAAGAAGGCGACGGCCGAGGTCGAGCTCTTGCCTGGCCTGTTCGCCACCGCGAGCTACGGCGAAGGCTTCCGCTCACCCCAGGCCCGGAGCCTCGCCGAGGGAGAGACCACGCCCTTCACCGAGGTCATCTCGTACGAGGGCGGACTGCGCTTCGGTCACCCGCTCGTCCGCGCCACGGCCGCGGTCTTTCGGACGTCGCTCTCGGACGACCTGGTCTTCGACCAGGCGACGGCGCGCAACGAGACCGTGCCAGCCACTGTTCGCACGGGCGTGACCGGCGACGTGGTCGCGACGCCGCTCGAATGGACGACCCTCGACGTCAATGCGACCTACACGCGAGCGGAGTTCGCGGCGACGGCGCGCGGGCACGCCGCGGGCGATCTCGTGCCCTATGCGCCCCAGCTCGTGGTGCGCAGTGACCTTGCGGCGACCCCGCAGCTGGGTCGCTTCTTCGACCGCGCCGTGGACGCGCGCCTCGGCACCGGGATCTCGTATCTCGCGCGGCGCCCCTTGCCGTACTCGGAGCTCGGTCACGACATCTTCCTCGTGGACCTGACGGCCGCGGTCCGCTTCGGCGAGGGGCAGATCGGGCTCGACGTCTACAACCTGCTCGACGCGCAATGGTTCGACGGAGAGTTCCTGTTCGCCTCCAACTGGCACCCCAGCCAGGGAGCCTCTCTGGTGCCTCTGCGGCACGTCACGGTGGGCGCGCCTCGGACCGTCATGGTGTCCCTGGCGCTCTACCTCTGAAAGGAGTCGAAGGTGAAGTCGTCACGTTTGGCATTGGCAATGGCGATCGCGGCCGCAGCGGGATGCGGATCGGACACCACGACCGGGAAGCAGATCGTGCTCCACACGAGGCTCGCCGCGGATCCCGAGATCATGGGCGCTTTCCAGACCGGCACGGGCTGGTCGATCACGCTCGACAAGGCGGTGCTCGCGACCGGGCCCCTCTACTACTTCGACGGCGAGCCCGCGTTCGTCCGGCGTCCCGGACGCTCGATCTTCCGCCGCCTGGCGAGCCTGTTCCAGGAAGGTGTAGCGCACGCGGAGGGCGCGACGCGCGCGCACCCCGGCCACTACATCGCCGGCAACGCGAAGGGCCAGATGACGATGCCGTACTCGGCCGATCTCCTGGCCGGCCAGGTGATGCTTCCCGACGGAAACGGCATCACGGGGCTGTTCCGTTCCGCCCGGTTCTCGCTCTCTGCGCCGAGCGCAGGTCCGGCCACGGGCGCGCTCGGCGACAAGGTCGCGGTCACCGAAGGCTCCGCGACCAAGGACGGCAAGACGGTCCATTTCAGGCTCTCGGCCACCTTCGCGGACGTGAGCCGATCGGTCAAGGATGGGCAGGTCGAGGGCTGCGAGTTCAAGGAGACGCAGGTG
The DNA here is from genome assembly GCA_964593795.1 of uncultured Myxococcales bacterium. GTDB lineage: Bacteria > Myxococcota_A > Polyangia > JAHFDS01 > JAHFDS01 > JAHFDS01. Next base: position 16,095 of record CAZQJC010000256.1, read on the forward strand.
GACGCCGACGGCACGGTCACCGTGACGATCCGGCCGCACAAGTGGTTCGACCTCGTGGATTTCGGTCCCGTCGCGCCGGGCACCGAAGCTGCGCCGACGGAGATCGCGGCGGGAGAGACCGCGCAGCTCGCGTTCGCGCTCGGGCTCGTGCAGCTCAGCGCCTATTACTTCGAGTACACCAAGTAGAAAGGACGATCGAGACATGAAGCGCTTCATTGCACTGGCTTTGATTTCGGTGTCGTCGTGCGGCAGCGATGACGTGGGCAAGGGGACGGCGAAGTTCACCACCTGGGGCGAGGAGTTCATCGAGGAGGGGATCCCGGCGAACGCCGACGGCGAGTCGGGCTTCCTCGATGGCTGGTCGCTCAAGTACGACAAGTTCCTGGTCGTCTTCCACGGCATCACCGTCGCCGACAGCGGCGGCAAGGTGGTGGCGACCATGCCGGGCTCGAAGTTCGTCGACAACACGAAGATGGGTCGCAAGGATCTCGTCACCTTCGCGAACCTCGACGCGAAGCACTTCGATCGTGTCAGCTACCAGATCAAGCCCGCGCTGGCCGACTCGGAGGTGGTCTCGGGCTCGGCCGCCGATCGCGACATGATGGTGCAGAACGGCTACTCGTTCTACGTCGAGGGCTCGGCAACCAAGGACATGAGCGGCACCCAGGTCAAGAAGACCTTCCACTGGGGCTTCAAGACCGCCACCCAGTACAACGACTGCCAGCAGCCCGAGGAGAGTGGGATGCCGATCCAGGGCATCGTGGTCACCAAGGGCGGCACCGACACGAGCGAGCTGACCACGCACGGCGATCACCTCTACTACGACCGGCTCAAGGCCTCTCCCGATCCGGCGGTGAAGACCTCGCTGCGTTTCGAGGAGAAGGCGGCTGCCGACAAGAACAACGACGGAGAAATCACGCTCGACGAGCTGAACGCCACGCCGATCGACGTGCGAACGTACGATCCGTCGGGCCTCTCGGCGCCTTCCCTCGGGGCGTTCATGACGTCGCTCGCACGGACGATCGGGCACTTCCGCGGCGAGGGCGAGTGCACCATCTCCGAGATCAAGTGACCCTCGGCATCTGAGCCGCGTCGGAAGCGCGACAGCGCGCTGGCGGCCGCCGTGATCACAGGCGCGAGCCACTCGCGCGCAACGCGCCCTGCCCTTGCTCGAGCCCGCTCCACAGTCCGCCGGCGTGGAGGCGTGGAGGGCGCATGCTAGCATCGGCACCTGCGTGGCGTGAAAAGGGGGAGAGACATGCTCGGGATGCTCGGCCTGCCCTGGGACGAATAGCCGCACCGTGACCCTCGCCGGCGCCGTGGCGATCGAGGTTCCCGACGAGCAGGCGCTGGCAGCGCTGGCGCTTGCCCTGACGGCAAGGGGTGGCCGCGCCCCGACGTCCCGGCAACGGTCCCCCTCGGCCGACCTGCTCGCCGAGGTCCGCACGGCGATCCTCGACGGCGGCGACCCGCTCGGTGATCTCCTGTGCACGCTGCGGTCGGCCGGAGAGCGGCGCGGCCAGGGCGCGACCTACACGCCGCCGACGCTCGTCCGCTCGATGCTCGACCGGGCCTGCGAGCGCGGGGTGATGCCTTCGCGTGTCGTCGACCCGGGGGCAGGATCGGGTCGATTCCTGATCGAGGCCGCGAGGCGATTCCCGAAGGCTCGCCTGGTGGGCATCGAGATCGATCCGCTCGCGGCGAAGCTCCTCGACGCCAACCTCGCAGTGCACGGGCTGGCCCGCCGGGCCGAGGTGATGATCGGCGACTACCGGGAGGTCCGGCTCCCGAGCGCGCCGGGCCCCACGCTGTTCATCGGGAACCCGCCCTACGTGCGCCACCACCGGCTCGGCGCAGCGTGGAAGCGATGGCTCACGGAGACCGCCGAGCGGCGCGGCCTGCCGTCCAGCCAGCTCGCGGGCCTGCACGTGCACTTCTTCCTCGCGACGGTCGAGCACGCGCGGCCCGGCGACTTCGGCGCGTTCGTCACCGCCGCAGAGTGGCTGGACGTCAACTACGGCAAGCTCCTGCGTGCGTTGTTCCTCGGTGGGCTCGGCGGATCGTCGGTCACGCTCGTGGCCCCGACCGCGCCGGCGTTCGCGGACGCCATGACGACGGCTGCGATCACCTGCTTCGAGGTCGGCGCGCGAAAGGCCACCCTCTACTTCCGCCGTGTCGAGGAGCTGTCCGACCTCGGCGCGACCGACCCTGGCCTGGCTCGCGATCGCGAGGCGGTGTCGCGGGCCGCGCGCTGGTCGCCGCTCTTCGCACCGAGCCGCCAGGGGCCTGCCGGCTTCGTCCAGCTCGGCGAGCTGTGCCGGGTGCACCGGGGCCAGGTCACGGGGAACAACGCCTTCTGGACCGCGGGCCCACACTCGGAGGGACTGCCGGAGCGGGTGTTCTTCCGCGCCGTCACCCGCGCCCAGGAGCTCTACCGCGCCGGACGCGCCTTGAAGGACGCATGTCCCCTCGCGCGGCTGGTGGACCTCCCCGTGGACCTCGACGAGCTGGCGCCCGAGGAGCGCAGGGCCGCCCAGGCCTTCCTCCGCAAGGCGAAGGCGGCCGGCGTCCACGAGGGCTACGTCGCGAGCCACCGCAAGCCCTGGTGGTCCGTGCGCCTGCGCTCCCCCGCGCCGATCCTGGCGACGTACATGGCGCGGCGGGCGCCTGGCTTCGTCCGGAACCTGTGCGCTGCGCGGCACCTCAACATCGCGCACGGCCTCTACCCGCGCGAACGGATGTCGGCCACGGCCCTCGACCGCCTGCGCGACCACCTCGCCGCGAACACCTCGACCGCCGAGGGCCGCACCTACGCCGGCGGCCTGACCAAGTTCGAGCCGAAGGAGATGGAGCGCCTCCTGGTTCCCGGGCCCGAGATCCTGGAAGCCGCGTGATCGCTGCAGGACCAGGTCAGCGGCGGTCCAGCCAGGCCTCGAGGGCACCGCGCGACTGCGCACCCAGCAACTGATCGACCGGCCTGCTCGCCTGAAACAGGAGCAGCATCGGGATCGATCGCACCTGGAACCGCGCCGCCGTGCGCGGGTTCTCGTCGACGTTGACCTTGCACACCTTCAGGCGCCCCGCGCGCGCTCGGGCGAGGTCCTCGAGGATCGGCGCGACGGCCCGGCACGGCCCGCACCAGGGCGCCCAGAGGTCCACCAGCACCGGCAGCGGGCTCTGCTCGACCTCGGCGGCGAAGGTCGCGTCGCCGACCTCGATCACCTTGCCCGCGCCGAGCGGGGCCCCGCAGCGCCCGCACTTCGGCCGATCACCGAGGCGCCGGGCCGGGATGCGGTTCCGTGCGCCGCACGCAGCGCACGCCTCGAGGATGCTGTCCGCCTGCACGGCTGGCATACCCACAACTTGGCCACGAAACGCGCGATGGGAAGGGCGTAGCATGGGCCTCGTCGATCATGGACACCCCGCCCCTCGACGCGGCCGCGCGCGCGCTCGGCCTCTCGCCCCACGAGCTCGTGCCGTTCGGGCCCGGGGTCGCGAAGCTCTCGCGCGAGGCGCTCCACGCGCGCGTCCTGCGCGATCCCCCCGGGCGCATCGTGCTCGTCTCCGCGATGAACCCCACGCCCCACGGCGAGGGCAAGACCACCGTGTCGATCGGCCTCGGCGACGGCTTGCGCCGCCTGGGGCACCGCGCCGCCCTGGCGCTGCGCGAGCCGTCCATCGGCCCCGTCTTCGGGATCAAGGGCGGGGGCACCGGCGGCGGGCGCGCGCGCCTCGTGCCGTCCGAGCGCATCAACCTGCACTTCACCGGAGATCTGCACGCCATCACCGCGGCGCACAACCTGCTCGCGGCGCTCATCGACAACGCCATCTTCTTCCGAGGCGAGCTCGAGCTCGAGCACCGGCGGGTGCTGTGGCGTCGCGTCCTCGACTCGAACGACCGCTTCCTGCGCCACGCGGTGATCGGGCTCGGCGGGCGCGCGCACGGGATGCCGCGCGAGGAGAGCTTCGACATCACCGCCGCCTCCGAGGTCATGGCCGTGCTCTGCCTCGCGGACGGCTACGCGGACCTCAAGGCCCGTCTCGGGCGACTCCTCGTCGGCTACGACCGGCAGGGCAAGCCCGTCACGGCCGCCGACCTGCGCGCCACCGGGGCCATGGCGGCCCTGCTCGCGGACGCGCTCCTGCCGAACCTCGTCACGAGCGCCGAGGGCTGCCCCGCGTTCGTGCACGGCGGGCCGTTCGGCAACATCGCGCACGGCTGCTCGAGCGTGCTCGGGACGCGCGCGGCCGCGAGCCTCGCCGACGTCGTCGTGACCGAGGCGGGCTTCGGGTTCGATCTCGGCGCCGAGAAGTTCTTCGACATCAAGTGCCGCAGCTCGGGGCTCTGGCCGAGCGCCGTGGTCCTCGTGGTCAGCGCGCGCGCGCTGCGCTTCCACGGCGGCGATGGCGGGCACGACGCCGCGGGCCCCTCGGCCGTCGCGGCGCTCGAGCGGGGCCTCGAGAACCTCGACCAGCACGTCGCGAGCGTGCACGCGTTCGGGCTCTCGCCCATCGTGGCCATCAACGTCTTCGCAGGCGACGACGCGGGCGAGCTCGACGCGCTCGAGCGGGCCCTCGCGGCGCGGAGCCTGCCGTCGGCGCGCGTCACCGCGTTCGCGGAGGGTGGCCGGGGCGCCGAGTCGCTCGCGGCGCGGGTGGCCGAGGCGATCGCGGGGCCGCGGCCCTCGCCGCGCTTCCTCTACGCGCTCGAGGACGACCCCGTCGACAAGCTGCGCGCGGTCGCCCGCACGATCTACGGCGCGCGCGACGTGACGCTGTCCGCCGAGGCCAAGCGCGAGCTCGCGCGCGTGAGATCCCTCGGCCACGCGCGGCTGCCGGTCTGCATCGCCAAGACGCACCTGTCCCTGTCCGACGATCCCGCGGTCCCGGGGCGCCCGAGGGGCTTCGATCTCGCGATCCGCTCGCTGCGGGTGGCCGCGGGCGGCGGCTACCTGCTCGCGCTCTCGGGCGACATCGTGACCATGCCGGGGCTGCCGGCCGCTCCCGCGGCGATGGGCATCGATCTCACCGACGAGGGCGAGATCGTCGGCCTCGGCTGAGCGTCAGCCCTCGAGGCGCCCCAGCATCCGCAGGAGCAGAGCGGCGTCGCGCACAGTCAATTGCACGCGCGGGCCCCCGGTTCGTGCCGTTTCGGCAGGACAGGGGCCTCGGCCCCACCGTGCCCGTGCCGAAGTGGCACCCGCGACGGTGACGGCGCGACCGCGCGGTGCCGATCCGGCGGTGGGACCCTCGTCATCGCCCCTGCCGCTGCTCCGACAGGAGCGTCTGCACGGTGTGGAGCAGGTGCGCGGCGGAGACGGGACGAGGCTCCACGCGATCGCCGGGGTCGAGGTCGACGTGCGCCGGGGACGCCGTGACGGCCACGACCCGGCCCCCCCTGTGCCGCACGAGGGTCAGGAGCGGCGCGCGGTCGGCCCCTCCGTCTGCGAGGTCGACGATCGCGAGCTCGAAGTGGCCGCGCTCCGCGAACGCGAGCGCGTGCGCGAGGTCCGACGCGGCGGAGACGCGAAACCCGTTGGCGGTCAGCATGGCGCTGAGCGCCGTCAACTGCAGCACGCTCTCGAACAGGATCAGGATGCGGGGCGAGCTCGGCGGTGGAGGGCTGCACTTCATCGCAGCCCATCGTCAGCATCCGCCGTGCCAGGCGGCGATCCCCGCGCGGGTCAGGCACGATGCTTGCTGCTCGAGGCTCGAGGGCTACACTGTGAGCAAGTCGTCCTCGATGTCCCTCGACAAGGCACATGAGCCCCTCATGGAGGTGGTGGCCGCGGGCATCGCGCACGAGGTCCGCAATCCCCTCAATGCCCTGCAGATCAGCCTGCGCATCCTCGAGCAGGAGCTGCACGAGCGCATCCCCGATCGCGCCGCGCACGTGTTCACCGTCCTCGGCAGCATCGCCGACGAGATCCGTCACCTCGACGAGTTCGTCGCGGAGTTCCTGCGCTTCGCGCGGCCGCCCAGGCTCAAGCTCGAGCGCGTGCCGCTGCGGCCGCTCTTGACGGACCTCGCCAGCTTCATCGCGCCGCAGTGCGCGAGCAAGCAGGTGTCCCTGCACCTCTCGCTCGAGCGAGGGGCGTCGAGCCTGGTCGCCGACAGCTTCCAGCTCAAGCGCGCCATCCTCAACCTCGTCCTCAACGCGCTGGACGCCACGCCGTCAGGCGGCGACATCGTCATCGAGACGGGGGGCGGCGAGCGCGCGGGGGAGCTGACGATCGAGGTGCGCGACACGGGCGAGGGCATCCCGGAGGCGCTCGAGGCTCAGGTGTTCGACCTGTTCTTCACGACGCGCGAGGGCGGCACGGGGCTCGGGCTGCCCATCGCGGCGCGCATCGTGCGGGATCACGGCGGGCGCCTCGAGCTCCGCAGCGAGGTCGGTCGCGGGACGCGGGCCATCCTCTGGCTGCCGCTGCGGCCGTCCTCCGCAGTAACCTGACGATCGATGCGCGAGATCCTGCTCGTCGAAGACCACGCCGAGAGCCGGACCGGACTCGCGTACGTGCTCGAGAAGGGCGGCTACCGCGTGCACCAGGCCGCCAACGGCCGCGCGGCGCTGGCCCTCGCGCGCCACGAGAAGCTCTCGGCGCTGATCCTCGACCTCAAGCTGCCGGACATGGAGGGCCTGGCGGTGCTCGACGCCGTGCTGCAGGCGTCGCCGGGGCTGCCCGCGATCGTCGTCACGGGATACGGCTCGATCGACACCGCGGTCGACGCGATGAAGCGGGGCGCGTCCGAGTTCCTGACCAAGCCCATCCAGGTCGACGGCTTGCTCGCGCTGCTCGAGCGCAGCATCCAGCGCGCCGCGCCCGTGGTCCCCATCCCGCCGTCGGAGGCGACGGCGGAGATGGAGCAGCTCGGGATCATCGGCCACTCGCGCGCGATGCGAGAGCTCTTCGAGACGCTCAAGCGGATCGCGCCCCACCAGTCGACCGTGCTGCTCCTCGGCGAGAGCGGCACCGGCAAGGAGCTGATCGCGCGCGCGCTGCACGCCCTCGGCTCGCGCAGCCAGGGGCCGTTCGTCCCGATCAACTGCGCGACGCTGTCGGAGCAGATGCTCGAGAACGAGCTGTTCGGCCACGAGAAGGGCGCGTTCACGAGCGCGGATCGCGCCAAGCCCGGCGTGATGGAGGTGGCCGACCACGGCACGCTCTTCCTCGACGAGGTCAACGAGATCGGGCCGGGCTGCCAGGCCAAGCTCCTGCGCGCGCTCGAGCGCCGGGAGTTCCGCCGCGTCGGCGGGACCAAGAAGGTGCACGTCGACCTCGACGTGGTGGCGGCCAGCAACGCGAACCTCGACGAGCTCGTCGCCGCGGGGCGGTTCCGCGCGGACCTCTACTACCGCCTCAAGGTCGTCACGCTCGTGGTGCCGCCGCTCCGGGATCGGCCCGACGCCATCCCGATCCTCGCCGAGCGCTTCCTCGAGGAGGTGGCGCGGCACGCGGGCATGACGACCAAGCGCCTGACCGCCGAGGCCAAGGCGCAGCTCGTACGCTACTCGTGGCCGGGCAACGTGCGCGAGCTGAAGAACTGCATGGAGAGCCTCACGCTCATGGTCCCGAAGCCGGTGCTGGACGTGACGGACCTGCCGGTCAACATCCGGGACACCCAGGGCGGGGAGCTGCGCTTCCCCGTGGGCGTCAAGCTCGAGGACGCCGAGCGCGAGATCATCCGGCGCACGCTCGAGGCCTCGCCGACGATCAAGGACGCGGCCCGTATGCTGGGGATCGGGCTCCGGACGCTGCACACGAAGATCCGCCTCTATGGCCTGCGACGAGATCGCTGACCAGGGTGGCACGGAGGTCGCATCCTGCCCGCGGCGGCGCGTCGTTGCGCGCCCGAGGTCCCGAGATGCGAGAGGAAGATCCAGATGCCGAAGAAAGCGCCGGGCGAGGCCGGTTCGATGCCGAGCCATCGGCCGGGCCCCGAGCCCCCCGAGGACCCGCGACGACCGGCCCCGTCCGGCCGGACCTCACCGGCACCCTGGTCTCCGGTGCCCATTCGCGGGGACGGCGACGAGGAGACGCCGGCGGGGCCGATCCCCTCGGAGCGGTGATCTCGAGCGCGCGCCCGGAGGGGTCGGAGCTCGATCGCATCCTCACGCCGCTCGAGAAGCTCGATCTGCGCGGAGCCGTGTTCTGGCAGATCTCGCTCGACGGCGTGGACTTCTCGGGCGCCGACCTCCAGGACGCCAGGTTCGAGCACGCCGGGCTCCGTGGGGCCAGCTTCGCGGGCGCCGACCTGCGCGGCGTCCACTTCCTCCACTGCGATCTCCGCGGGATCGACCTCCGGAGCGCGCGGCTCGGGGAGAACCGCTGCGACGGTAGCTGGCTCTGCGGCGAGAGGGGCCTGTCGCGGCGCGACCGCGAGCGCCTCGCCGCGGCCGGTGCGCGAATCCTCCGGGTGCTCCCCTGAGGAGCCGACGAGGCGCCCGTGTGCCAGAGCGGCACCCGGGTGGCCCCGGGATCGTCGCCGCGTGTGCCGTTCCGGCACTGTCCGTCGCGGCCAGGGGTCGCCGGGTTGCCGGAGCAGCACTCCGCGGCCCGTGGAAGGGGTAAAAACGTGCCCATCGACCTGCTCGAGACCGCCGACGAGATCGCCCAGGCGCTGCGGCATGGCATGCGCGTCGACGATCGTGCGTTCGACCGGTTCCTCCCGCTGCCCTTGCGGAAGGCCTCGTACCAGTACTGGACGAGCGTCAAGGTCGCGACCCGCGTCGGCGAGTGGCTCTCGGGCGCGGGCGTGAGGAGGGTCCTCGACGTGGGCTCGGGCCCCGGCAAGCTGTGCGTCGTCGGCGCCCTCACCGCCCCGCTCCAGTTCATCGGGCTCGAGCATCGCGCCCACCTGGTCGACGCCGCGCGTCAGCTCGCGACCACCTTCGGGGTCCAGCACCGGGTGCGGTTCATCCGCGGCGACCTCGACGCGTTCCCGGGCCTCGACGCCTTCGACGCGCTCTATCTGTACAACCCGTTCGGCGAGAACCTGTTCCTGCCGAAGGACCACCTCGACGACACGGTGGAGGTCAGCCGGGAGCGCTTCCACCGCGAGATCCGCAGGCTCGAGGCGATCCTCACCGAGCTCTCCCCTGGCGCTCACGTGGTGACGCACAACGGCTTCGGCGGCCGCGTCCCGTCGAGCTACACGCTCGAACGCACCGAGCGCGCCGGCGTCAACCAGTTGCGGCTCTGGCGCCAGACCGAGCGCGGCTCCGAGGGTCAGTACTGGGACGAGACCGAGGAGTCCCTCCGCGACGGCGACATCACGGAGCCGTATTTACGAGTGGGCGCCTCGGAAGGCGCCCACCAGGAGGGGCGCGCCGCCCCTCCCCCAGTTGAGCAAAGCTCAACTGGGC
>CAZQJC010000257.1:0-41495 GCA_964593795.1 uncultured Myxococcales bacterium
CCTTCCCTTTTTTCTGCGAGTAATCGCACAGTTACCAGGGTGAGCGATGGCGAAGCGAGGCAGGAAGTCATCTTTGAGTGCCGACGTGCGGCGGATGATCGTCGCCAAGGCGAAGGCCGGGATGGCCCAGAAGGCGATCGCCGCCGAGCTCGACGCGAAGGGCATCGCGCCGGGCATCGCGCAGCAGACGATCAGCACGATCCTCCGACAGGCCGACGCAGACGCCGGCGCCACGAGCAGGCGGACGAAGGTGGATCGGCGCAGCGCCGCCCCGAAGCTGCCGCGCAGCAAGCCCGGGCCAGATCCCGCTGACGTCGACTCCTCCGACCTGCCAAGGGGGGAGAGCGTGCAGGTAGAGCTACGGCGCCTGCGCGCTCGCCTGGCGCAGACCGAGCGCATGGCAGACGAGGCGGCGGTGGTGGGGAACCTGCCAGGCTTCGCGACCATGGCGAAGCTGCAGGCGGAGCTGACCGACCGCATCGCGCGGCTGACGCCGCCACCGCTGCCGAAGCCCGAGGACGACCCGAACAAGGTGCGCGCGCTCGACATCCTGCGGGCGATCCTGGGGTGTGCCGCGTGAGCGCCGACTTCGTCGCGCGGTTCGCGGAGATCAAGGCGCGCGGCTTGGCCGAGCGCGGCCCGAGCTGGATCGAGCGCATGTGCGCCGCCGATGAGGCGCAGCGCCTCGAGTTGCTGACCATGGTAGGAGCGGCTCATGCCGAGGACCTGCTCTACGACTGGGAGGCGTGGGCGCGCCCCAAGCAGCTCGAGCCGTCCGGCGACTGGTTCGTGTGGCTGCTGCTCGGAGGGCGCGGCATGGGCAAGACCCGCACGGGGGCCGAGTGGGTGCGCAAGCGCGTGCGCGCCGGGGCGCGCAGCATCGCGCTCGTGGGGCCCACCTACCAGGACATCGTCCGCTACATGGTCGCCGGCGAGGACGGCAAGGCCGCCAACGGCTCCGGCATCCTCGACGTGTTCCCGCCGCACGAGCGGCCCGAGTGGCTGCAGAACCGGCAGGAGGTGCACTTCCACACCGGCGCGATCGCCTACGTGTGCTCGGCCGAGCGCCCGGAGCTGCGCGGCCCGAACCTCGACACGGTGTGGTGCGACGAGCCGATCAAGTGGAGCCATCTCGAGCGGCTGTGGGACAACATCATCCTCGCCCTGCGCAAGCGCAGCGTGGTCGGACTGCGGCCCCGCGTGTGCGTGACGACGACGCCCCGCCCGCTCGAGTGGCTGCGCGCGCTCATCCTCGACCCCGAGACGCACACGACGCACGGCGCGACGACGGAGAACGCTGCGAACCTCGACCCGATGGCCCTCGCGACGCAGCAACGGAAGCTCGGCGGCACGCGCCAGGGCGCGCAGGAGCTTGAGGCCGAGGTTCTCGGAGACAACCCCGACGCGCTCTTCTGGGCGTCCGTCATCGACGCGCACCGCGTGAACGAGGCGCCCGAGCTCGTGCGCGTGCTCGTGTCGGTCGACCCTGCCGTGAGCCGGCACCGGAAGAGCGACGCCACCGGGATCGTCGTCGTCGGCGCCGACGCCGATGGCGAGGTGTACGTGCTCCACGACGCGACTGGCCGCTACCAGCCCGAGGCGTGGGGCGATCTCGTGATCGACCTCTGCGAAGAGCACGACGCGGACGGGATCGTGGTCGAGCGCAACCGGGCCGGCGACCTCGTCGCGATGAACGTGCGCGCGGCCGCCGTGCGCAAGCGGCGCTCGCACCCGAAGATCGTCGAGGTGCTCGCCATGGGCGACAAGGGCGAGCGCGCCACGCCCGTCTCGACGCTCTACCAGAAGGGCAGGATCCACCACGTCGGGCACCTCACGCGCCGCGACGTCGCGGAGGGTGACCCGGCGTCGCTCGAGGACGAGATGACCGAGTGGGATCCGCGCTCGGGCGTGTCGCCCAACGGGCTTGACGCCCTTGTGCACGCCGTGATCGAGATCACCGGGATCGGCGCAGAGCCGGCGCCGAAGAAGCCCGACGCCGGCCGGCAGTGGTCCAGCCTGGCGGAGCTCGCGAGGAGAACGGCGCCGCCGCGTCGCTGGACGATCTAGGCGAAGCGCGGGGCGCGCACGCCGAAGTTCTGCGCGAGCTCGTCGGCGTAGGCCTGATCGACGAGGAAGCCGTTGGCTCGATACGCGGCCACGGACTCGTTGAAGGCTTTCGTGCGCTTCGCCAGCGACTCGCGGCGCGCGTCCTCGTCGGCGTCGGGCATGAGCCACTCGAGCGTGAGCAGCTCTCCGCCACCGCCGAAGTTCACGCCCTCCCACACGCCGAGCATCCCTTCGCCAAGCCCGCGGGCTGCGCCGCCGACGTCTGCCTCGACGATGTCATTGCGCACGCCAAATAGCATGCTGTCCTTGACGTAGTTGCCGCCCGTAGCGCTCGCAGCCCCGTCGCTGCCGAGCAGCGATTTCGTGATGTCGCTCGTGTCGCTGGCGATGATCTCGCGGAAGATCTGCCAGGCCTGGTTCATGCTCTCGAGGTACTTCACCTCCGAGCCGGCCGGCGCGAGCATGAGGCCGCGCGCGGCGTGGAGCTTTTGCAGCGCTTCCGCCATCGCTGCCCCCTCGGGGCCGTTGACGTCGACGCCTTCGGGCAGATAGCCGATCGGCTTCGCCTCCCCGTGGGCCTCCGCGTTCCTGCTGCGGTCGCGGATGCCGTATGCGCGGTCTCCCCACGCGAGCGCGAGCGGGATGAGCGCCCCGGCCTGCCACGGCCGTTCGGATCGCGCAGCGATCACCACCCACTTCCCGTCGCCGTGCTGCACCTCGACCAGGCCGTCGCGCGTCTGCGCGTAGAGCCGCCTCTCGTAGTCGCGCCACTGGAGCGACGCGAGCGGCCAGAGCTCGGCGCGCACGTCGATGCGGCTGTCGTCGTCGCGCGGAGTCCAGATGTTCTGCAACACGACGAAGCCGGCCATGGCGTGCGTGTCGAAGATGTCGGCCATGAGCTCGCGCGAGAGTCCGGATGGCCCTCGCAGGAACGTGCGCTCGGCCTCGGCGCGGGCCGCCTCGGTGGCTCCTCCGACGATGCGACGCGGGAGCCCGAGAGCCGGCGCGATGCGATTCAGGCGTGCCGCGAAGATGGCCGCGTCCTTCTGCATCGCGGCGCACATGCCATCGGTCTGGGCGAATGACCCGGACATGTGCGCGTCCCGCGCCGCCTTGATTTGGTCGAGGTCCCAGCCATAGAGCCCGGCAGGCCGATAGGTGTCGAACGTGTGGGTGAGGTACTTGCGGTCGATCGTGGCCGGACGGCCATCAGGCCCGAGGATCATGCGCCCATCCTCACGCGCAATGTCGGCACGCGCAAAAGGCGTATTACGTGTTTTGCGCGTAGCCATTCGGTCAGCGAATCTCGTCGCGTGACCTTCGTGCTCGACCACAAGACGCTGTCGGCGCACCGCGCGGGCCGCGTGCTGGCGCTGGACGAGCGCGCGCTGGGGTCGAGCGTGACGCTGCGCTCCGAGCGCCCGTCTGCAGAGGCGCAGCGCCGCGCGGGCGCGGCCGCAGGCGCCCCGCGCAAGGTCGCCGTGGTCGACATCATCGGCCCACTCGCCCAGCGCGGCGAAGCGCAGGTCTGTGGCTTCGTCGACGGCTACGACTGGATCGGAGAGCGACTCGGCGCAGCGCTCGAGGGCGCGGACGCTGTGGTGCTCCGCATCGACTCGCCCGGCGGCGACGTGGCCGGGCTCGCCGAGGGCGTGCGCCGCATGCGCGCCGCCGTCGAGGCGGCCGGCGTGCCCGTCGTGGCGTACGTCGACGAGCTCGCCGCGAGCGCGGCGTACTGGATCGCCGCCGGTGTCGCCGACGAGATCGTGGTGCCGCCCATGGGCAAGGTCGGGAGCATCGGCTCGTTCGGCGTGCTCGTCGACCTCACGAAGCAGCTCGCCGACGACGGCGTGAGCGTGACGGTCGTGCGGTCTCCGGACGGCAAGGCCGAGGCGCACCCTGCGGCCCCGATCGCCGACCTCGCGCGTGAGCGGCTCGGCGCCGAGGTTGCGGACGCGACGGCGCGCTTCATCGACGCGATCGCGGCTCGGCGCGGGCTCTCCGCCACCGTGCTGTGGGCGCTGAATGGCGCCGTGCTGCGCGGCCAGGACGCAGTCGCAGCCGGGCTCGCGGACCGCGTTGGCACGCTCGAGGACACGATTCGTGGCGCTGTCGCGCCGCGCGAACAGAGGGCGCAGATGATGCAGCAGCAGACGACCAAGGCCGAGGACCCGAAGCAGCCCAGCGAGGAGCCGAAGGCGGTGGCCCCGGTGCCGGTCGAGGACGGCCAGGTCACCTGTCCTGGCTGCGGGATGACGTTCCCGGTGGCGATGCCCGAGCAGGCGCCGCCGACCGAGGAGGCGGCGGCCGCGCTCGAGCTCGAGCGCAACCTGCTCGCCCTCACCGGCGAGCGGACCCCGATGGCGGCCCTCGCGACCGTCGCCGAGTGGAAGGCGCGGCACGCCGACACCTCGCGCCGCGAGCGCGCGGACCTCGTGGCCGAGCTCGTGCGGGCCGGTGGCGCTCTCCCGAGCGATGCGTGGGCGGACCCGGTGACGGCGAGCGACCCCGAGAAGCGCTCGGCGAGCAAGCTCTTCGCGAGCATGCCGGTCGAGGAGCTGCGGGCGCGCGTCCAGCGCGCGCAGGCCGTGCCGACCGCCTTCCGACGGTTCGAGCCGCAGTCGGCGGCGGTCGGGCTCACGCCCGAGGAGCTCGAGAGCTGCAAGCGGTATGGCCGCGACCCGGCCGACTTCGCGCGCGATCTCGCGCGCAGCAAGGGCGCCGCGGAGCGCTGAGCAGGAGATCATCATGGGAACTCGCAGTCGCGCATTCGTCGGTGCCGCACTCGTCACGGGGCTTTGCCCGGTGGCCGCGGATACCCTGATCCCCAGCGGGAACATCGTTTGCCGGGACGCCTCCGGCAATGCGGTCGTGGGTGACGAGGACACGAGCCTCGTGTGCCTCGGGATCTCGCAGGCCGAAGCGGACAACACCGGCGGCTCCGCCGGTGACAAGGCGGTGCTCTACGAGGCGGGCGCCACGCGGCTCGACAACTCCACCGCGGGTGACGAGATCACGAAGGCCGACGTCGGGAACGTTGCCTACATCGTCGACGGAGGCACGGTCGCGAAGACGGACGGCAGCGCGACGCGCGCGCCGGCCGGGATCATCGTCGACGTGCTCGACAGCGGCGAGGTGGTCGTCTTCGTCGGCGTCATCCCGGCCAGGATCGCCGCGTCGTACGACCTCGCATCGGGCGCGATCGGCGTCGTGAAGCGCACGGTCACCATCACGCAGGCGGACGACCTCGCGGGGCTCGGCGCGGGCGTCAAGACGCTCACCAAGGCGCTCGGCGGCGGGGCGCTGCCCGCGTCCGCTCACTTCCTCGGGGTGGTCGTCGGGAGCGGGTCGCCGACCATGTTCGACGACGCGACCCACGGGACCTACTCGATCAAGGTCGGGTCGGCGAGCGACGACGACGGCATCATCTCGGCGGTGAACGTCGCCGCCGGCCAGACCGGCTTCCCGAAGGCGGGCACCGCGGGCGTTCGCGCGTTCGCCATGGCTCCGCTCTACGCGGAGACCACCAACGCGATCCTGACGAGCTCCGTCGACCTCAACACGGCGACGCAGGGCACCGTCACGATCGACCTCTTCTACCTCGTGAAGGCCTGAACCGCGGCCTGACCGGAGACCACCATGACGCGCAAGTTCATCGAGCGAGACCTCCAGAGCAAGAACGCGCAGATCGCGCTCACCGAGTTCCGGGCCGACCTCCTCAACGCGTTCGCCACGGCGCCGGAGGGCTGGGCGAATCAGCTCGGTCTCGTCATCGACGGCGACGTGGGCGACACGCTCTTCCCGATCACCGTCGTCGCGGAGGGCTTCGCGCGGTCGACCGGCCGACGCATGTTCGCCGACGCCGACGCGAAGTTCATCAAGGTCACGCCGGAGGACTTCGAGCGCAGCGTCGGGGACAACCTGACGAAGCTGCGGAAGACGAACTTCCTCGGGTGGCAGCAGCAGCCGGCGATCGTGACGCGCCAGGCGAAGCAGCATCCGCAGAAGCTCATCACCGCGCTGCTCGAGGCCGGCGGGTCGACCGTGTCGCCGCTCGACGGGAAGAACTTTTTCGACACGTCGAGGGCCTTCGACCCCAACAAGTCGAAGAACGAGTGGAAGAACCTCTACACGTCGGTCCCCCTCGACTCGACCGGGATCGAGACCGCGACGAAGCACTTCGCGAAGCTCAAGGACCCGGCGGGTGACCCGCTCGGCCTCGAGCTCACCCACGTGCTCGTCCACCCGGACGACGAGTGGGCGGCGAAGAAGCTGCTGGTGCAGAGCTGGTACCCGCAGGCCGGCGCGACGACGGACGTCGCGGTGGACAACCTCTACCGCGGCGTGGCGACGCCCATCGTGGCCAAGGGGCTCACGAGCACGGACTACTGGTACGGCATCGCGTCCGGCTTCGGCATGTGGCCGTGGCTGGTGAAGCAGGTGGACGGCGGACGTCTCGAGGTCATCACGCACGACGAGAGCGACGCGCTCTACAAGCTCGAGGGCAAGATCGGCCTGACGGCCATCCTGCGCTCGGGCGCGGCGCTCGGGATGCCCCACTGCATCGTGCGCTTCAAGAAGACCGCCTGATCCTGGCGTGACCCATGACCGCCCCGACCTACGCGACGCGCGACGATCTGCTGGCGCACGGCCTCCCGGCCGGCGTGCTGGTGGAGCCGGCGCGCGTCGTGTCGGCGGCGGACGCGACGACCAACCGCCTCACGATCGAGGCGCACATGTTCACGGCCGACAAGCCCGTGCAGCTCCGCGCCGACCCTGGCGGATCTCTTCCGGCGCCGCTGTCGGAGAGCACCGTCTACTACGCGCGCCCGGTGTCGGGCTCGGAGAGCCTGCTCGAGCTCGCGGCGACTCCCGGCGGTGCGACGATCAACCTCACGACCGCTGGGGCGGCGCCATTCTCCATCGTCGAGACGCTCGGCCCGAAGATCGACGCGTGCCTCGAGGAGGCCAGCCGGCGCGTGGACATGCACCTCCCAGCTCACTCCGTGCCGCTCGAGGCCCCATACCCGTCGGTGGTGGTGGCCATCGTCGCGAAGCTCGCTGCGGAGGATCTGATCGGGCGACTCGGACTGTCGATCCCGGCCATCTCCGATCGGGCGCGCATCGCAGCGGCCATGCTCGCCAACCTCGCGCGGGGTCTCCCGCTGCGCGACTCGCGCGCGACGGCGCCCAGCAACCTGGCGCGCTTCTTCCCGATGGTGTCGCAGCGCGACGACGGGAGCGGGCTCATCCCATGAGCGCCGTCACTGGCATCGACCGAATCAGGGCACTGCGCGAGAAGCTGCTGCGCACGAAGGGCTGCGCGCGCGAGGTAGCGCAGGTCGCGGCTCCGCTGCTCTCGCTCCAGACACAAGCCGACTTCATGGCGCGGCGCACTCCCACGGGCGAAGCCTGGCCGCCGTACGCGCAGAAGCACGGGCTCATTCGCTCGGGCACGCTGCGCGGGCGCATCGGCTTTCGGTGGGACGGATCGACGTGGGTGCGCACGCGCAGCTTCCCGCGCTACGCCAAGTACCAGAATCCGCGACTTTTCATCGTCGCGCGCAGCCTTCCGGGGCCGTACCGCGACGCAATTGAGCGCGCGTTCCTGTCGTGGATCCGCAAGGTGGGGCTCGCGTCGTGAGCGTCCTACGCGACTTCGCGGCGCACCTTCGGACGCGCATCGCTGCCGAGCGCATTCCGTGCGTCGTCGTCGAAGGCCGCGAGCGCGTGGAGCGCCAGGCCGTCACGGGCTGCCGCATCGTGCTCGTCCCGACGCGCGACACGTACGCCGGACCGCCAACGGCCGGTATCGTCGCCGACGGCAAGCGCGCGCTTTGGTCGCGCACGGTCGGGCTCGAGGCTGTCGTGCTCGCGGTGTCGACGGGCGCCGGCGCCAAGCCGCAAGACCACCACGAAGTGGCCCACGTGCTCGTGCACACCGTCATGCGCGCCGCGTACCTGTTCGGCCGCTCGTCGCGCATGCTCGCGTTCGGCAGCTCGGGCGGAGCATTCACGCTGCCCGACGAGGCGACGGTGGTGGAGCAGCACGCCGAGTATCGCCTCGCGCTCGAGTTCACGGAGGCGATCTACGACTCCGCGCACAGCTACGCCGAGGGCGTCGCGCCATTCGGCGACTCGTTCCTCGTCGCGCAGGACGGAACCGCGGGCACCGAGCCCGGTTGCTGAGAGGACCACGACATGCCCACGCTCCCTGCATCCACGATCACCGTCGCCGATGGCGTCCGCGCGACCGGCTACGCCGGAAGCGCCGACACGCTGCTCGTCGCGGGCTGCTGCTCCGCGGGCCCGTACAACACGCTGCAGCTCTACTCGCGCGTCTCGTCGCTCGTCACGGACTACGGCTACGGCCCGGCGGTCGAGGCAGCCGCGCACGTGCTCGAGCGCAGCGGGAAGCGCGTGCTTTTCGCCCGCATGCCCGGCACGACCGTCGGGACGAACAGCTCCGTGGACGCCGAGGACGTCGCCGGCACGAGCGTGATCACGCTCACGGGCGAGCCGTACGACGACTACGAGGGCGTGATCACGGTCGTTACCGGCGGCACGCGCGGCACGACCGGGATCGAGTTCACGTACTCGCTCGACGGAGGTCGCACGACGAGCGCCACCATCGCGCTCGGCACCGCGACGACCTACGCGATCCCACACAGCGGGCTCACGCTCAACTTCGCGGCCGGCACGCTCGTCGCCGCCGACGTCGCGACGTGGCTGTCGACGGCTCCGCGCTGGGACTCGGGCGACCTCGACGACCTCGTGACGGCGATGGAAGCCAACACGACGGCGATCGTCGGCATGCTCGTCACGGGCGATCTCGCCGCGGCCGACGTCGACACCATCGACACCGCGCTCGCGAGCTACGCGACGACGCGCGGGCGCTTCACGTTCGCCTTCGGCAACGTCCGCCGCGCGCGCCCGACGCGCCGCGCGCTCTCTCCGCTGTCGCTCACCTTCGCCGAGGTCGGCGGCACGGGCGACACCATCACGCGCGCGAGCGGCAGCTTCGTCACGGACGGGATCGCGGTCGGCGACGCCATCACGATCACGGGCGCGGCGAACGCTGCGAACAACCTGATCGGCGCCGTCATCGCGAACCTGAGCGCCACCGTCATCACGCTCGGTAGCGACGACCTCGTGGCCGAGGGTCCCGTGACGTGCACGGTGTCGGCCGTCGAGGGCGACGCCACGTGGGTCGCGGCGCTGCGCACGAGCTTCGACGCGAAGTCGAGCAAGCGCCTGAGCCTGTGGGCCGGGCACGCGCCGACGGTGTCGAGCGTGCTGAGCAACACGCCGCAGCGCCCGAGCTCGTGGGCCGCGGCGGCGCGCTACCTCGCGCGCGACCTGAGCAAGAGCCTCGCCGAGGTCAACGCGGGTCCGCTCGCTGGAGTGTCGCTCGTCGACGAGCACGGCGACACCATCGGCCACGACGAGGCCGCGACGCCAGGCCTGCTCGACGGCCGATTCGGGTGCCTGCGCACCTTCGACGGCCGCCAGGGCGCATACGTCGCGCTGCCCATGGTGTTCGCGCCGACGGGCTCGGACTTCGACCGCGTGCACCTGCGTGCCGTCATCGACCTCGCGTGCACCGTCGCGAAGCAGTCGCTCGAGGGCGTGCTGTCGTCGGCGGTTCTCCTGTCGACCGCGACGGGCAACACGATCGACGAGAGCGAGGCGCGGCGCATCGAAGCGCTCGTGAACCGCGCGCTCGCGAATGCGCTCACGGCTCGCGGGCGCGTGACGTCGGCGACGTACCAGGCGGCGCGCGACGACGACCTCACTGCGGCCGACCCGGTCCTCACCGGCACTGTCTACGTCCGCCCGCTCGGCTACGTCGAGTCGATCGATACCACCGTGCAGTTCGCCGTTTCGGCGTGAGAGGGAATCATGGCCTACCCCCAGTTCAACGGCGTCGTGCCCTCGTGGGCCGAGCTCAAGATCGCATTCTCCCACGACGGCGGCAGCTTCAGCACGGCCGACGTCGCGTCGCTCGACTGGGACGACTCGCTCGAGCCAGGCGACGTCTACGGCCAAGGCGCCGGGAAGTTGGGGCGCACGAAGGGCAAGTACAACGCGACCGCGAAGCTGTCGCTCTACGACACGCCGACGGGCTCGGCCGCATTCGAGACGAGCCTCGCGCAAGCGAGCACGTCGATCGGGCTCGTCTCGTTCGACATCTCGGCGTCGTGGGACACCGGCGACGGCAACGTCCGCACGGTCGAGATCAAGGGCTGCCGCGTGACGAAGCGCACCGGCACGGGCGCTAGCTCGGGCGGAACCGACCCGAGCAAGACCGATTACGAGTTGAACGTGATGCTCATCACGGTCAACGGCGTGAGCCTCTTGGAGGCCGGCCTGTGACGCGCGAAGAGATCATCGCGGCGCGCGAGGCGCTGCGCACGAAGGCCGAGGCCGAGCGCGAGGCGCTCGAAGACGCCTACCAGGCAAAGCTCTTCGAGTTGGAGCAGGTGCACGGCTTCGATGCCGTGCGCGGCGTCCGCACCTCGAAGGGCGGGCTTTTCATGCGCGCGCCCGACGGCCCGGCCTACCGCCGATGGCGCGCCGCGAGCATGAGCGACACGTCGGGCGCGCGCGTCGAAGCCATGGCCACGCTCGCGCGCTCCGGGTGCGTGCTGCACCCTGACAAGCCCACGTTGGACAAGTGGCTCGACGAGCTGCCAGGCCTCGCCGAGCTGATCGCGAACAACGCGGTGGAGCTCGCCGGGGCCATCGAGGTCGCCTACCGGGGAAAAGCCTGACCATGTGGCGGCGAGCGTCGGAGGCGATGCACTCCGGCGCGGACCTGTTTCCGGCCGCAGACGCGATAGCGGCGCTCCTCGGAGCGCCTGACACAGTCGAGGCGCGCGCGGGCGCGCTGCTTCTCGCAGACGCGATTCGCACACTGAGGATGCCACGTGGCTGACATCGGCGCGGCGATCAACATCCAAACGCGAGCACCCGGGCTCAACGCGGTCACCGACGGCCTCGGCGCGCTCGAGGCGCAGATGCGCAAGGAAGAGAGCACGATCGCGCGCCTCGACTCCGCCATGAAGCGCCTCGGCAAAGGTGCCGCTACCACGAAGCTGTCGGAGGCGAGCGAGGCCGCGAAGAATCGCCTCGCGAAGCTGTCCGAGGCCTACGCGAACGCGAGCATGGCTGGCACCGCCAGCGCAAACAACCTCGTAGCGAAGCAAAAGGAATCGACGATCGGAAGCGTGCTCATGGAAACAGCCATGGCGCGCCTCGGCTCGTCGGCGCTCGTCTCGGGCGAGAAGTTGGCCGCGATGGGGGGCAAGGCAAAGACACTGTTGCTCGTGCTCGCCGCGGCCAAGATCGTTGTGGGCGCCATCCGCGCAATCGGCAGCGCGGCGATCAACGCGGGCAAGTCGATCTCGAAGCTGAGCCTCGCCACGCTCGAACGCCAGCAAGCTGACCGCATCACGTACGAGGGTCTGCTCCACTCGGAGTCCGCTGCGATGGCGCTCGACAAGCGCGTGACGCAGCTCGCCGACACGTACGGCGTCGCGACCAAGGACCTAGGCGGCTACGCCGCGACGCTCGTCAAGGCCGGCGTGCGCGGCAGCGACCTGAGCGACATTCTGCGCGGAATCGCCATCCGTCAGGCCGCGATCGGCGACGGCGACGAGGCGCTCGACCGCGTGGTGGAGCAGTACAAGGCCGGCACCATCAACGCGAAGCTCTTCGCCAAGGAGCAAGAGCAGACGTTCGGCGGCGCCGCGGCGAAGCGCGGGAAGACTTTCGAGGCCGGGATCGACCGCATCAAGCGGCGCATGGGCGAGCTTCTCGCCTCGCCCGCGATGGCCAAGGGCTTCGAGGGGGTCTTCGGCAAGATCGAGGCTTTCCTACAGTCGCCGGCCGCGGCGAACTTCGCCGAGTCGCTCACGAACACCGTTGGCGGCGTGCTCGAAAGAATGCCCGGATGGATCGACGCGGCGGCCTCCGCTATCCCAGCGCTGGAGGCCGGATTCAAGGCCGTGGCCGGCGTCATCACCGGCATCGGCGCGGCGCTCGGCTGGATCGCCAAGGCCGTAGGCTCCGTAGCAAAGCTCCTCGGAGCCGCGTCGGAGCAGACGTCGGGAGGGGGCGCGGCGACGAAGGATCGCGCCTTCGATAGCGGTCCCGCGTCGCAGAAGTCGGCGGCGAAGCAGAGTCGCCAGGACGCCATGGAACAGCTCGCGAAGGACTCGCGAGCGGCGGGCGCTAGCGTCGAGCAGTTCAACGCGATCATGCGCGAATTCAACACCGCGATGAACGCGGGCGCGAACGTCGACGAGGCGCGCGCCAAGGCCGTCGCCGCTGGGCAGGCGCTCGGCCTCGGCCTCGCCGAAGGCATCGCGAGCGGCCAGGGCACCGCAGCCGCGGCCGCGTCGACGATGGGCGACATCGTCGTAGCGACCATCAAGGCGAAGCTCCAGATTGCGAGCCCGTCGAAGGTGTTTGCCCGTATGGGCCGATACTCGGCCGAGGGATTCGCGATGGGCATGGATGCGAGCGCGGCGCCGCAAGCGTCGGCGCGGGCCATGGTCGACCCCGCGCGACTCTCTCCCGCACGTGCCGGGCGCAGCATCACGATTACCATCGGCGACATCATCGGCGTGAGGGACGCGGGCGACGCTGGCGAGTTGCTCGAGGCGCGCATTGCCTCGGCGCTCGAGGCCGCGCTGCTAGGCGCAGGGGGCTCAGCATGAGCAACCTCGGCCTCGCCGTCGGCGCGATCGACCCTGTGTCGATGCCGAGCGCCTACGACTACATCGTGCTCGCGGGCTGCATCTCGCCCGGCGTGGCCGAGGTGTCGGGCGCCGACGTGCAGTATCGCTGGGACGAGCCGCAGAGCAAGGGCTCGAGCGGCAGCGACATCACGTACCAGGGGCGGAAGCCTGCGACGGTGACGGTGACGCTCGCGCTGTGGGCTCCGGCGCACTTCGCCGCGTGGGAGATCTTCCGGCAGCTCCTCGTGCTGCCAGACGGCGGCACGGCCGCGACGGGCGAGATGCCGTCGACGGGCAACGACCTCGGGCCGCGCTTCGACGCCTATCCGTCGACGGGCACGACGACGACCGCGAGCGCCACGACGAAGACGCGCGAGCCGCAGGCGCTCGACATCGAGCACCCGCTCTGCGCGCAGGCCGGGATTCACTCTGTCGTCGTCGACAAGGTCGGCCAACTGACGGGCGACGGATCGGGGCTCTGGAAGGTCGAGATCGTCTTTCGCCAGTACGAGAAGCCGAAGAGCGCGGGCGGCAAGCCGAGCGGCAGCGTGGCCAACGGCGGCGCGACAGGTGGCGGCGACCTCGTGTCGCGCTTCATCGCGGGCGCCGTCGACGGCGCTGTGTCCGGCGGCGGCGACTACCCGAACGAGTGGGCCACGGTGCCCAACCCCGACGGAAACGACTACCGCAAGGTGACGCCCGCGACGACCGAAGGCGAGGCGCAGGCGGGCGAGGCGCAGGCCATCGCCGAGGAGCCAACATGAGCTTCGCCACGCTCGCCGGCCTCCGCGTCGTGAGCGGCACCGTGCGGTGCCCGTCGCGCGGCGCATGGGTCGCCGATCTGACGCTCGATTCGTCGGCGTCGCTCACGGGCTCGCAGACGCTCACGGTGGGCGACCTGTCGCTCGTCGGCGCGGTCGTGCGCGGAGCGACGTACGCGGGCACGAGCGCGTGGCGCATGGTCGGCGGCGCCGGCCGATGGGGCGCCATGCTCGGCGCCAGGGCATACCGCAACGACGCCGGGGTCAAGCGCTCGACGGTGCTCGCCGACATCGCGCGCGACGCGGGCGAGACGCTCGAGCTGCCAGCGGACGACGTGAGTCTAGGCACCGCGTGGACGCGCCTGGCGCGGCCTGCGCGCGAGGCCTTGGCGCTGGCGTGGGGGGCAGAGTGGTACGTCGACGACGACGGCACCACGCGCCTCGGGGCGCGCCCTACGGGCACCGTCGCGGCGCCGCGGCAGGTCGTGCACGAGGAGCCCGAGCACGGCCTCCGCGTGCTGGCGACCGAGTATCCGGCGGCTGTGCGCCCCGGCTACACGCTCGACGGCCGAAGCATCACGAGCGTGCTCTACAGGCTCGCGGACACGCTGCGCGTGCAGGTGTGGCTATGAGCACGGAGCGCATCCGCGACGCCGTGCAGGGGCTCGCCGTGGCCGCGCTGCCGCACGTGCGGCACCTCGGGCTCTACGAGTACCGCGTGGTGACGGTCGACGCGGGCGGCTACCTGTCGCTCCAGGCCACCGACGCCGACGTCGGCGTGCCCGACCTGTCGCGCGTCGAGGTGCGCCCCGGCATCGGTGGCTCGACCACGACGCCAGCGCTCGGCTCGCTCGTGCTCGTCGCGTTCGTCAACGGCGACGCCGGGCGCCCCGTCGTCGTGAGCTTCGACGACAGCACGCCGACGACGGCCGCGCTCGACGCGACGAGCGTGCACCTCGGCGCAGCGCACGCCGCTGTGGTGCGCGTCGGCGACACCATCACGGGCACGGTGGTAGCGGGGGCGCCCGGCAGCGTCGTCGTTACGGGCGTCACGCGCGTCGACTTGGCGCCGCCGACGAAGGTGCTCGCATGACCATCGACTTCGGCCGCGACACGTCGTGCACGGACGACCTGCACCCGGGGCGCATGGTATCGGGCGTGGAGCTCGTGCAAGAGGCCGTGTACCGGCGCCTCATCGCGCCGCGCGGAGCGCTCGTGTCGGACCCGAGCTACGGCTACGACGTGCGCGCGCTTCTCGGCGTCGGGTCGACCGACGCTGGCATGGCGCGCGTGCCGATCGTCGTGCGCGGCGAGGTGCTCAAAGACCCGCGCATCCGCACGTGCACGGTTCGCGCGCAGCGGACGCAGGTCGGCTCCTCGTCGTACGCGCTCACGCTCGACGTGCAGTGCACAACCGACGTCGGCCCGTTCGTGCTCACGCTGCGCATCGACGACGTGTCGGTGGAGAGGCTGCGCCCATGACCACGATCGCGCTTCCTGAGCTTGTCACGGCGCTCTCGTCCGACGAGGTGCTCGCATCCGAGCTGACCACGGCCGCGTCGCTGGGGCTCACGACCACCACGTGGCAGAGCGGCGACCCGACGCGCACGACGCTCGAGATCCTCGCACGGCTGCTCTCGCCGTGGACCGAGGTCGCCGTGCGCGCCATCGGCGGCGGACTTCTCGACTACGCGACGGGCGGCTGGCTCACGCTGCTCGCGGAGAATGGGTACGGCGTGACGCGCGAGGCCGCGGTGTACGCCACGTGCACGATCGAGCTGACGAACGCGGGAGGCGGCGTCTACACCTTCGCGGCCGGCGACCTCGTCGCGTCGGCGAGCGGCAGCGGCGCGACGTACCGAAACACCACTGGCGGAACGCTCAACGCGCTCGGCACGCTCTCGCTCGACGTGCTCGCCGAGGTCGCTGGCACGGGCGGCAGCGCTGCGCCTGGCGACATCGACACCATCACGAGCCCGGCCATCGGCACGAGCGTCACGGTCGCGAACACGGACGCGGCCATCGGCACCGACGAAGAGAGCGACGCGGCGCTGCGCCTGCGCTGCCGCGAGTCGCTCGCGGCCATCTCGCCCGACGGCGCGGCGGCTGCATACGACTACGTCGCGCGCTCGGCGACGCGCGTGGACGGCACCGCCATCGGCATCACGCGCACGCGCGTGACGGGCGGCACGGGCACCGTCTCGCTCGTCATCGCCGACGACGGAGGCGCGCCGGCCGGCGCAGACGTCACGCGAGTCGACGACCTGATCCAGACGCAGGTCGTGCCAGTCGGAGTCACGGCGACCGTCACGGCCGCAACGGGAGTGCCCATCGCCATCGTCTACACGGCGTACGTGCCGACGACGACGACGGACACGGACGGCGAAATCGAAACCGCCGTGCAGGACGCGCTCGAGGCGTGGCTGCCGACGGTGCCGATCGGCGGCTCGCGCATCACGAGCCCCGGCACGGGCTACGTCTGGCACGACCGGCTCCGCGGCGTCATCGCCGGAGCGCACGAGGCGATCTACCACGTGACCCTGTCGACGCCCGCGGCCGATACGGCGCTCGCGGACGACGAGGTTGCGACGCTCGGCACCATCACGCCGACCATCACGCGGGTCGACCAGCTATGACCACGCGCCGAGCCTTCCAGTTCCGGGACCACGCGCTGCGCATTGCGCCGCCGTGGCTGCGCTCGGGCAACGGAGCGCGCGTGCTCTACACGCTCGGCGCGACGCTCGACTCCGCGCAGGACTGGCTCTGGCAGGGCATTCAAGCGCGCATGCCGCTCGTCGCGACGCCGACGGCGCTATCAGCCATCGGACGCGACCGACGCATCACGCGCGGCTATGCCGAGACGGACGCCGCCTACGCCGGGCGCCTCGCGGGCTACCTGCAGGCGTGGGCTCGCGCGGGCACGGCGCGCGGCATCATGGACCAAGTCGCGGGCTACCTCGCGCCCGCGAGCGTCGACCTGCGCATCGTGACGAACAGCGGCATGTGGTACGCGCGCGCGGCCGACGGCACCTTCACGTGGGAGGCGCACACCACGCCGAGCAATTGGGATTGGGACGGCGACACCGCATCGTGGTTCCGCTTCTGGCTCATCATCTATTCGCCGTGGGCTGCCGAGGACACGTGGGGCTCGGGCACGTGGGGCGACGGCGGCGCGTGGGGCACGACCGCGGACCCCGGCTACGTGTCTGCGATTCGCGGCATCGTCGGCACCTGGAAGGCAGCGCACGCGAAGTGCGAATGGATCATCGAAGCCTTCAACCCGGCGACCTTCGACCCGTCGGCGCCCGAGCCTGACGGCACGTGGGGCACGTGGAGCGATAGCGACCCGCGCGTGCCTACGCGCCTCGCGACGGCCCGATACTGGAGCGGCATCTCATGAGCACGACATACGGCGGCACGAACACCTATCCGGCGCTCATCACGCTGCCGAGCGACGGCGACACGCGCGACGCGGCGAGCGTCAACACGGGGCTCGAGGCGCTCGCGGACCGCACCGAGTACCTGCGCGCGCAGTTTCCGGGGCTCGCCGATTCGATGTTCCAGATCGTGCCGCTCAACGCGCCATGCGTCGGGCTCGAGTCTGCCGGCTGGACGAGCGACGGGGCGCTCGGCTCGCACGGATGGATCCAGGCAGACACGGCGACGGCGCACCGCATCGGCTGGACGCTGCCGACGCCTAGCGCGGGCAAGCTCTACGCCGTGTCTGTGTGGTTCGACGGCAACGGGAGCGGCATCTCGCACGTTGGCCCGGGGCTACCCGCGACGCTGCCGATCTTCTACCTGTACGAGTCCGACGCTCTGACTGGCACGTTCGCCGCCATCAAGACCACGACGATCGCTCCCGCGAACCTCGCGGCGTACGAGACGCGGCAGCGCGTCGACATCATCCCTGCGAGTTCTCCGGTAGTCGACGGAAACGCGACGAAGTCCTACGTGCTCATCATCTCCGGCGAGACGGGGGCGGACGCTCGAGACGGCTGCCTGCTCATCCACGGCCACGCACGCATGACGTTGGAGGCGCCCTGACATGCCTACTTGGCTCGACGACATCCTGCGCGGCGCGGCGCGTCTCATCTCGTCCCGCGGCACCTCGCTGCCGACGCGGACTAGCCTCAACTTCGCGGCGCCGCTGGTCGCTACCGACAACAGCGGCAGCGACCGCACCGACGTGACGGTGGACGCGACCGTGTCGACGGGTCCCGGCGCGAGCGCCGCGGGAGAGCTCGCCGCGTACGCCGACACGAGCGGCGCCGCGCTCGCGCGCACGTACATCTCCGCGAGCGTGCCTCTCGCCGGCGCGCGCCAGCTCGCCCCGACGACGGCCGGCGAAACGCTCGTGCTCGCTGGCGGAGACGCGCCCGGTGCGACGGGCGGGCACGTGCTCATCCTCGCGGGCGACGGCACCACGAAGGGCTACGCCGCGATCTTCGACCTGCCGGCCGCGGGCTACGGCGCCGAGAAGTGGGTATGGGTCGCCGACGGGCGCACGACTCCCACCGACGCGAGCACCGACGGCGCGTGGCTCGGTAGCGTCGGCGGCAAGCTCCACACGGTGTCGCACGCCGACGGCCTCGGGCAGCTACTCCGCTCGCAGCCCGGCGACACGTTCGCCGACAACCAGCTCTGCCGATTCGTCGGGAGCGGCGGGCGGAAGATGAGGGCCACCTCCGTCACCGCGGACGACGACGGCACGGTCAACGTCGTCGACGGACAGGGCATCGACGCGCCGTCTGGTGAGCTTGTGGTCGGCGCGACTGCGACGCTGATCACTCTCACGGCCGAGGTGGAGACGGGCGGAGATGTCACCGTCCCCACCGGCAAGGGCATCGACTCGGCCGGCGACCTGTTCGTCGGCGCGACGGCCACCACGGTGAACGTCGGCAACGGGGCGTCGACGACGACCGTCGACGGCGACGTGGAGCTCATCGGGAGCACGCTCGACGCAAACGGCGTCGACGGCACGTTCGCGAGCGTGTCCGCTGCGACCGTGACCGCGACCGGGCCGCAGAACGCGCTCGAAGCCATCAGCAACTGCGTCGCATGGTGGCGCGCCGACCGCGGCGTGACGAGCGACGTCAACGGCGTGTCGGTGTGGACCGATTCGATTTCGTCGCGCACGCTGTCGCAATCGACGAACAGCTACAAGCCCGCGGTGTCGACGCTGCGCGGGCAAGCCGCGCTCAGCTTCGCCGGCGGCGACTGGCTCGCGAGCGACGAGGCCGCGGCCAACTGGGTCGGCTTGCACAACGGGAGCGGCAGCACGATCGCGGTGGTCATGCGCTACAACGATCCGGCGCTGGCGCACGGCCCGGTGCTCGATACGTCGGACAGCCAGATCACCGGGCTCGCCACGACGCACGGCATCTCGCTCTACGTGTACGCCGGCGGGACGACGCTCAACTACGCCAACTCGCGCGGCAATGCGACGCCTGCGACGGCGGCCACGGGCAAGCAGCTCCACTACATCGCGAACCACCTCGCGATCATCCGCAGCAAGACGGGCGGCTCGCCCAACGAGTGCGCGTACTACGACAACGGGCGCCACTTCCTCTCGGCCTTCGGCGGCGCCGCGAGCGCCAGCAATCCGAGCTACACGCTGCACGTCGGCTGCAACCCGAACTCGAAGGCGTACACGCTCGTCGGGCTCGTAGCGGAGATCATCATCTGGAGCCGCTACCTCACGGACGCGGAGATCGACAAGGTCGAAACGTACATCGCGGAGCGGTACCGCATGCCGTTCTTCTCGGGGGCGTGACAGGAGGAATCGTGGACATCTCCCCTGAAGTCCTGGCCGGCCTCGGCACCCTCGGCGCCGGCGCGGGCGTCGCGCTCGGCGCTGGCGCGAAGGCGCTGCTCGCGTGGTGGGCGCGGCGCGCCGCGGCGACGGCGACGGCTGGGGCCGACCGCGTGGTCGCGCTCCCGGCGCCCGCGCCTCCGGCCGGCCCGCGGATGAGCGACCCGGGCGAGCCCGTGACCGAGGTCGACCAGCTGCGCGCGCGCCTCGACCGCCTGCAGGAGCGCCACGACGAGCTGCAGGACGCGCGGCACCGAGAGCTGACGGAGCTGCACCGGGAGACCCTGGCGGCGCTGCACGAGGGCGCCGCGGCGACGCGCGAGAACTCGGAGCTGCTCCGTGCGCTCCTCGGCAGGAGGTCGGCGTGACCGCCGCGGTCCTCGACTGGGCCGTCTTCCGCCAGGCCGTCGCCGAGCTGCGCCACGAGGCTGGCCCCGCGCGCGCGGACCTCCGCGCCGAGCTGGCGCTCATCCGGCGCTCGACGCCGCCCCCGCCGGACTCGGCGCCCGCGCCCGAAGGCGCGCTGCGGGTGCTCCTCGTCGAGGACGACGTCGCGGCCGCCCTCGGCGCGCGGCGGCTGCTCGAGCAGGCCGGGCACGCGGTGCGCGTCGCGGCCTCGGGGCCGCAGGCCTGCGCGCTGCTCGGCGAGGCGCCCGACGTCGTCGTGTGCGACCTCGGGCTCGGGCTCGGCTGCACCGGGCTGAGCGTCGCGCGCGCGGCGCGCCGCCGCCTGCCGGGCGCGCGCGTGGTGCTGTGGTCGGGCCGGCCCGACGTCGACCTCGAGCAGGCGCGCCGCGACGTCGGCGCCGCCGCTGCGGTCGCGAAGGGTGACCCTCGGAGACTCATCGCCGCCGTGTGCGGCTCGGAGGTGCGTCGTGGCACGTAGGCTCGTTGCTCTGGTCGCAGCGCTCGCGCTGCTGGTGCTCCCGTGGTCGGTCGCTGCGCAGGAGGTGGCGGCCCCGGTCGCGGCCGTGCCCTGGTACGCGCAGCCGTGGCTGGCGTCGCTGGTCGGCGTGCTCATCTTCGTCGCGCTCGAGCTGCTGAAGCGCTGGGCGTGGTTCGCCGAGCGCGTGCTCGCGGGCCCGCTCGCCGACATGTCCGCCGTGGTGCTGCTGTGCGCGGGGACCGCGGCGCTCCGGCTCGTGGGCGGTGAGGTGTCGCTCGCCGAGGCCGCGCAGGCGTTCTCCGTGCAGCTCGGGGCCGCCTTCGGGGCGTGGGCCGTGCAGCAGGGGCTCACCCGCGCTGCGGCCGCGCGGCGCGATGCGCAGCTCCTCGGGGGCGCGTCGTGAAGCGCGCGCTCGCCGCCGTCCGCCTCACCGTCGCCGCCGCCGTGTGCCTCGCGCTCGTGCTGTGGAGCACGGCGTGCGTCAGCGCCCAGCGCCGCGCAGCCGACGCCCTCGCGCGCGCGACCAACGCGGTCACGCCCGCGCTCGTCGAGCTCGAGCACCGCGAGGCCCTGGCGGCCATCGACGCGGCGCCCGCCACTTCGGAGGCGATGCACGCCGCGGACGCCGCGGTGCACGCCCGCTGGGCGCCGCTCTGGGAGGCGCTGCACGTCCTCGCCGTGGCGCACGGCGCGTGGGTCGCGGCCCTCGACGCCGGCGAGGAGGGGGGCGCCTGGGCCGCCGTGCTCGCGGCGTCGTGCCGCCTCGCCGGGCTCGTGCCGACGCTCGCTCCGTCGGTCTCGCTGCCGGCCCTCGGGGTGTGCCCGTGAGCGCCGCCACCGAAACCGCCGCGGCCCTGCTCGAGGCCTCGGTGCCGGCCGCTGCTGCGGTCCCAGGCGCCGGCCCCGTGCTCGCGCTCGTGCTGCCAGGCGTCGCCGCGCTGCTGCGCGCCGCGGGTGCGCCCGAGCACATCACCGCGATCGTCGAGCGCGAGGCCGAGCGCGCCGCCGCGCACGTCGCCGAAGAGGCGCGCATTGCCGAGCGCCTGGCCGAGGTCGCGGACTACCGCGTCGCGGCCAGAGCCGCCGCCGAAGCTGCGGGCGACATCTACCCCGAGGACTGACCACGTGGACGCGCGCGCCCAATCGCTCGCCCGCGCTCTCCTCGCGCAGCACGACCTCGAGGCCGCGCGCGGCCCGGTGTCGCCGACGCAGCTCGGGCTCGCGGACCTCGTGCGGGCGGCGCTGCCGCGGGAGCTGTGGCAGGCGGAGGACCGCCCCTCGGGCGAGTGTTTCTGCGGCAGGCCGCTCGGCCACGGCCCCCTCGGCGACGCGGACGAGAGGCTACCGTGAGAGGACCGCTCGCACATGCGATTCGGGGCGCCGAGCTGCTCGGACAGGTGCTCGACGTTGGCAACGTGCTCGTCATCTGGAGGCGCGAATCATGACTGGGCGCATCCCAACCTGGCGCGCGGAGCGACTCGACTCCATCCGCGCCGACCGCATCGCGCGCGGCGGCGAGCCCGCGCCGCTCGACCGTGGCGCCGTACTGCGCGAGGCCGTGGCGAGCCATCGGCTATCGGGCGCAGAGTGCCCCTACTGTGGAATCGACGCCGACGACCTCACCTCACACGACTGCCACTGCCTGCGCGTCGACGGCGAGCGCGTGGCCGTGGGCATCTGCTGCGGGCGCATGCTCGGAGCGGAGCTGCTCGCGGCCGAGGACGCGAGCGACGCGCGGCCGGCGTCGCGCGCCAAGCGCGTCGCCTGCATGGAACGGCTGCTCGCCCGCGGCGGCGACGTGCCCGACGTGCCCACGCCACAGGTATCTGGAGACGAGTGATGCACCTCCACCTAGTCGGCCTCCACATCGGCGACACCGCCCCCATCATCGCCGCGCTGCGCGCCGCGCACCCGCACGTGCAGTGGAGCGCCACGAGCGTGGTGCACGGGCAGGGTGGGGCGAGCTACGAGACGCTCGCGCGGGAGTGCCGCGCTACCGCGCGTCTACGCGATGGCTCTCCACTCGCGCTCATGACCGCGTGGGAGGGCCTGCGCGCGCAGTACCACGTGCCCGCCGCAGACGGCTACATCCTCGCCTCGTGGTCAGCCGGCTACGGCTACACGCGGGAGCTGCTGCGGGTCGAGGGCCGCCCTGCCGACGTCGTCGCGGTCGTCGCGCTGGACTCGATCTACGCCGGCCTCGGCGCCGACGGCCAGCCGCTCGCGGCCGACCTCACGCCGTGGGTCGCGCTCGCCGAGGAGGCCGTGGCCGGTGGCGTGGCCTTCGCCGTCGGCGCGTCGGCGATCGACTACATGGAGAGCCTGCCTCACGGGCAGCGGTACGCCTCGACGGGGCGCGTCGCCGACGCCATCGCGCACGAGCTCGGGCTCGCGCCCGCCGGCTCGCGGCGCGTGTCGACCACGGCCGGGTCGCTCGTGCTCGCGCACTACCCGGGGCAGGATGCCGCCGCGCACGTGGCCGCGGTCCGCGGCTGGGGCCCCGCGCTCGTCGTCGAGGCGGCGCGCCTCTGGCTCGGGGAGCACGGCGGCGCGTCGACCGAGCCGCCGCCGAGCACCGTGCCTGCGCCGCCGCCCGAGCGCCCGCCGCCCTCGACCTCGCACGACCTGAGCGAGGGAGCCCGCGGCGCCGACGTCGCGGCCATGCAGCGCCTCGCAGGCTGCCGCGCCGACGGCACGTGGGGACCGGTCACCACGCGCGCCGTAGCGGCCCTACAGCGCAGCGTGGGGCTGCCGGTGCGCCCGCGGTGGGGCGAGGCCGAGCGCCGCGCCAGAGAGGCGCTGGCGCGCGGCGTCGACGTGAGCCACCACCAGCCGCCGATCGACTGGGAGCGGGTGCGACAGGCCGGGTACTCGTGGTGCGTCGTGCGGGCCGCGTACGGCAGCACGCCCGACCGCCGCGCGGCAGAGCACTGGCGCGACGCGGGCGCCGCCGGGCTCGCCCGCATGGGCTACCTGTTCCTGCGCCCCGGCCTCACGGTCGCCGGGCAGGTAGACGCCGCCCTCGACACGCTGCCCGAGTGCCGGGGCTGGTGGCTCGACGTGGAGCAGGATCCGGCGACGCCCGAGCGGAGGCACACCCGCGCCGAGGTCGACGCGGCGCTCTCCCTGCTCGGGCGCGCGGGGCGGGTGGGCGTGTACAGCGCCAGGTGGTGGTGGGACGCATGCCAGCTCGGTCCGTGCGGCGCGCCGCTCTGGCTCGCCGGCCCGAGCGCCGACGCGCTGCCTGGCGCGTGGGACCGCTGGACGGCGTGGCAGACCGACGTCGGCCCGGTGCCCGGCGTCGTCGGCGACTGCGACCGAGACGTGTGGGGCGACCTCTCTACGCTGCCGGACTGGGGCGTCTGACGCGGCGCTTAGGGAGCGCCTGCTCGTAGCACTCCTCGCAGAGCCACGCGGTCCGCGCCTGGATCTGGTAGTCGCCCGGCTGCGTGTCGACGCGGCGACCGGCCGGAGTGGCCTGCCCGGCGAGCGCGCACATGGCGCACTCGTGCCCGGGGCGGGCGTCGAGCCACGCCCGTACGGCCAGCTCGACCACGTGCCCGCGCGTCGACGCCTCGCTGCGCGCGTAGGCGTCGAGCCGCGCGAGCAGCTCGGGCGGCAGGCTCACGAGGACCCTAGATCGACCGAGGTGTCGGCCGGTCACGGGGACACCTCGGCGGCCTCGGCGGCCGTGTAGTCCAGCTCGCGCACGAGCATCCGGCGCGCGGCGTCGGCGTCGATGGGGCGCCACTCGCCGTCCACGCCGATCTCGCCGTTCCACGGCTCGAACTCGCCGCCGTCCTCGTCCCAGTCGGCGACCGCGTAGCTCGTGCTGCGGTCGCTGCGGTCGTACGTGCGGCAGAGGCAGCCGGCGGCGCCGACCGCGTAGTAGCTGACCTCCACCATCTGCCCCTGGTCTACCGGCATCGTGTGCCAGCCGCGGGCGCTCACGACGCCACCTCGCACTCCTCGCACTCCGCGTCGGCGATGGCGCCGGCAAGCGCCATCTCGATCGCATCGTAGACCTCGTCTCCGAGGTCGGCGGCGCAGCCGACGATCTCGTCGCGCGCCACGTCCCACTCACCATCTCCGCACCACGCGCCGTCGGCTGTCGAGATCGTGATGCACCAGTGCTCGGCGTCGGGGTAGCCGGTCATCGTCGCCACGTAGCCCTGCGCGCTCACGGTGATCGTCGTCGTCGCCATCGTCGTGCTCCTTTTCGCGGCCGCCACCGCGGCGACCGATGTAGAGAAGATATCCACTAGATATCTGCGCGGCAAGGGGCACCTGTCCGATTTTCTCGCGACGCCGCCTAAGCCCGCGGAATCGCACACAATAGGCCGTGCGCCCACCACCGCATGCTCCACGGCCCTCGCGTGCGCGAGGCGACGACGTGCGCCGCGATGGCGGCGGCGATGATGACGAGCAGAGGGGCGATGGCGATGAGGATCCAGGCTCCCTCACGAGCACGCCGCCGTCAACGCGCCAGCCTGGGATCGGCTGGTCGATGGCGTAGCGCCTGGCTCCACCGAGGTCGGCGCCCGCGAGGTCGCGATGGTCAGGTGGCGGGTGGTCATGGCTTCCACCCGCTGAACTGGTCGGCAATGCGCTCGGCGATGCTGAGCCAGCGATTCGGCCCGGCCACCGATTCGACCCGCGACACCGGCGCGTCGCACGCGGGCGTCGACGCGGGCTCGCGCACGGGCTCGGTCGCGAGGCGCTCCAGGCGCCGCACCTCGGCGCGGGCGTCCGCGATGCGCCGCTCGACGTCGGCGCGCCACGCGTCGATCGCGGCCTCTGGCCCGGACAGCCGATCGGACAAGCGCCACGCGCTGCTTCGCCGCCTGCGCGCCGTCGCGCCGACGAGCGTCGGCACGTACTCGCCGCGCACGCGGTCCCATACCTCGGCGACCGTCCAGATCGTCTCCGTCTCGGCTGGCTTCTTGGTCTTGCTCACTGCCCGGCCCTCCGCTGGTCGATCCACCTGCCACGCCGCTCGTCGAAGGTGGGGGCCAGCATCTCCGCTGCCCACTCCACGACGGCGCGTGCGTCATCCGAGAGCGGAGCGCGCAGGGCGCGGAGCGCGGCCGCGTAGAGCGGGGCGTTTGCTCGCTGCTGCTCGACGGCGCCGCAGACGTGGCACCCGCCCGTGCAGCCCGGGAACGCGCAGGCGTACTGCTTCTTAGTGCCCATACACCCGGGGACGGTGCGCCCGCTTTTGGCCGGCGCGCTCATGACCCGGTCCGCTCCGGGTCGCTTGCTCTCTCCTTCGCCACCATCGGCTGCACGATGACGCCTCGGATGTTCGCGGCGCGTCGCTTGTCGACGCGCCGCATCCCACGGCGCGCGAGCCGCCCCGTGTCCTCATGGTAGGCGCGCTCGCGCTCGGCCGCCTCCCACACGCGACGCGCCTCGCGTTGCTCTCTCGTCAGCCGCGCGCTCACTGCCCGGCCCTCGCGTCGACAGCATCCGCCTGCGCGGGAGCGTCGGCGAGGGCAGCGGCGACGGCGCCGCGCAGCCACGTGCCGTCCGGGATGTGCCACGCGCACGACGTCAGCACCTCCCGCACCCGCTCGACCCGCGCCCGCTCGGCGTCGAGCGCCTTGCGCACCGCGGTATCGGGCGCCGTTCCCGAGTACATCGCGCCGACGACGGCGGAGAACAGCTTGGTCGCCTCCGCCTGTACCTCGTCCCGCTGGCGCGCGGACGCTGCAATGTCGGCCTCGCGCGACGCGAGCGCAGACGCGAGCGCGCTGTTATCGCGGAGGAGGCGCTTCACCTCGGCCAGCGCGTCCGCGAGCGCCTTGCGCGTTTCGGCGGGGGCCGCGCGCTCGGCGTCGAGTGCTCTGTGCGCCTCGTCCCAGCACTGCCCGCACGATAGGTCGTCCATGACTCCGTGGTGACACCTTGCCATAGCTACTCCGCTGCCTCCCGATTCTGCATCCGCGCGACCCACGCCCGGCGCCGGGACACGGCGGCCCGCACCGCGACGCGCGCGCGCACGCGGCACTCCGCGCAGCGGCAGCGGCCTGGCTCGGGGCGGCTCCGCGCGCATGTCACGCACACGCCGGCGAGGCGGCGGGCGCGGTAGGTGGCGGGGGTCATGTCGCCCTCCTCTGCGCCGCCCCACGCGGCGAGCGCACCATGCGAGCCAGCGCGGCGCGTGCGCCGATAGCTCGCACCTCGGCGGCGCAGGTGTCGCAGTGGATGCCGCGCCCGCGGCGGATGGCCAGCCGGATGCTCGCAGCCGCGCGCCACGCCTCGCGCCCGCAGTGGCACCGGATGCGCCAGCGGTCGCAGGGGCCGTCGCACTCGAGGCGCGAGCGGCCGACGTACATCCCCACGCGGAGCGCGCTCACCGTATCCCCCACGGCCATCGCGTGCGCCTGCGCGCCACGTCGCGCACCTCCGCCCGGCGCAGCGCGCGGTCTACGCGGTGGGAGTGGCGAGAGTCGTGGCGGCGCTCGAGCTGCCGGAGCGCCTCATGGGCAGCGCGCAGCGCTGACAGGTCCTGGCTCCTACCGTGGCGGTAGAGGCCGTGCGCCCACCACCGCATGCGGATGCGCCGGAACGTGCGGTAGATGGTGGGGCGCCTCACCTCGGCCCCCACGGCCCTCGCGTGCGCGAGGCGACGACGTGCGCCGCGATGGCGCCGAGGGCGACGAGGAGAATGGGGGCGAGGGCGAGGAGGATCCAGATCATGGCTCCCTCGCGAGCACGCCATCGACGACGCGCCAGCCCGGGATCGGCGTGTCAAGGGCGTAGCGCCTGGCGCCCGCGAGGTTGGCGCCCGCGAGGTTGGCGCCCGCGAGGTTGGCGCCCGCGAGGTTGGCGCGCGTGAGGTAGGCGCCCGCGAGGTTGGCGCCCGCGAGGTAGGCGCCCGCGAGGTTGGCGCCCGCGAGGTAGGCGCGCGTGAGGTCGGCGCCCGCGAGGTTGGCGCCGGCGAGGTTGGCGCGCGTGAGCTCATGCCCGGGGATCACTCCCCGGGCGACCGCCCACGCGTGATCACCGGGGCGCGTGACAGCCAGCCACAGCCCGTGCAGCGGGGTCCACCGCACCCGCAGGTGCGGCAGCGGGCGCAGGCCGCGCCTGGCGCGGGCCTCGTCCTGGTGCGCGATCGTGTCGCGCAGCCACGCTATGGCGCTCGGGCACGCGCCCATAGCTGCGAGTTTTTCGGGGTTGGCTCGTACGGTGATCATGACTCGCTCTCCAGGGTATCTGCGGCGAGCGTGTACGCGTGCCACGCGCGCTCGCCCTCGCGCGTGCTGCGGTCCGCCTCCGCGGCTCGCGCGCGCAGCCAGCGGAGGAGCGCCTCGCTCTCGCGCAGGCTGGCCCGCGTCCGCTTCGCATGCCGCGCGAGGGCGCGCAGGGCGCGGGAGTAGCGCGCCAGGGTAGCGCGCAGGTCCTCCACCATGCCGAGCGCGGTCACGGCCTCGTCGGCACCGTCGCCGTGCGCGTCAGCGCCGCAGGCGCATGTGCCGTCCTCGTCGATGTCGACGTGCGGGCCGCAGTGGGGGCACCACGTGGTGTCGTCGCGACCGCGCGCCCGGCGCTCGGCCTCTCGTGCGAGCGCGATCGACCCCTCGCACACGGCCCGGAGCACGGCGTCGCGCGGCCCCGGGTGCTCCTCGCCCATCGACGGCGAGTGGACGATGCCGACGGCCTGCGCGATGTGCAGCTCGTGGTCGAGCGCCTCGCGTAGAGCGCCCTCGGCTTGCTCGGCGCGCGCCACCTGCTGCGCGTACTCCGGCGGCCCGACGACGCCGCACGTCGCGCAGCGGACGTCGAGCGGAGGCGAGCACGGGGCGCCGCACTCGCCGCAGCCGAGGGGCCGCATGAGCGCGGCGACAGCATCCGCGCGCTGGGTGGCGATCGTGCGCACGAGGGTCGCGGTGTCGATCGCGTCCGACCACATCTCGACAGGAGACGCGTCGAGCGCGGCGGCGCGGACGGATGCCAGAGCGCCCTCGGCTTGCTCGGCGCGGGCGAGGGCGGCGTCGCGGTCGCGGGTGGCGTCCTCGGCCCGGCAGTACGTCTGGTGCTCCAGCGAAGCAAATGACGTCACCTGCTCGTACGCCGCGTCCCTCTCCTCCCGCAGCCGCTCCACGTCGGAGCGCGCATCGTCCAGCGCACCGCGCAGCTCCAACGCGTGGCGGGCGAGGGCGCGGAGGGCGCGGGTCAGGCGGCCGACGGCGCGCCCGGGTGACATCTCGGACGCGAGTATCGCGCGGACATCGGAATCCGTCGCCGTGCAGATAGGCCGCGGGTCGCCGGTCATGCGCTCGCGCCACTCGGGCGAGTCGGCCGAGCGCCACTGCCACGACACGCCGTCTGCGGTGCGCACGTAGCGCTCGCGCAGGCCGCATCGGCAGTAGCGCTCCTCGGTCTCTCCGTCGCGCTTGGCGTCGCGCCATGTGTGGGTGGTCATGGAGCTGTCCCTTTCGCGCGCCACGCGCGGTCGGGCGACGCAGCGCCCGCGGCACGCCGGATGGCTGCCGCGCACGCGCCGCAGTGGACTCCGCGCCCCTCGCGGAGCGCCTGGCGGATGCTCGCGGCAGCGCGCCACGCCTCGGCGCCGCAGTGGCACCGCAGGCGCCAGCGATCGCAGGGGCCGTCGCACTCGAGCCGCGAGCGGCCGACGTACATGCCGACGTGGAGCTTGCTCATAGCGCCGCCCTCCGCACTCGGTAGAGCGCACGACACGCGCGCACGACATCGGGGCGCACGGGGCCTAGGCCCTCGCGGCGCCGCGCCCATGCCGGGCGCCACCCGCGGTCGCGCAGCCACTCGCCGATACTCTCCCGGAGCTGACCGTAGATGTATCCGTACCCGTCGGCGATGTAGTCGCGCGCCGCGGCGCACGGGAGGCACGTGCGGTATGCGTCTGGCTCTCCGTCCCAGACGCCCCATGCGTACTCGTGCCGCTGGCCGCGCACGATGGCGCGGGCGCACTCGCAGCACCTGTAGTCGCGCCGCGCTCGTCGCCTCTCGACGCGGCGCACGGCTGGCGGGTCGAGGTCGCCGGGGCACATCACGGCGCCACGCTCCCCTCGCACATCTCCCCCGGCGGGCACGCGCACGCGGCGCGGCCGGGGCAGGCTTTGCACTCGGCGGCGTCGACAGACGTAGTGCGCTCGGCGGCGCTGCGATAGGTGTCCCGCTCGCGCTCGGCCTGCTCGGCGCGGGCGAGGGCGGCGTCGAACAGCCTACGGAGACGGTCGGCTTCGGCCAGCTTGGCGACCACGTCAGGCGGGAGGGGGAGGCCGGCAAGTAGTCGCATTTGACCGATGCCGCGCTCTAGCGCGTCGACTCGGTCCAGTAGTTCGCGGGCAGCCCGAGCGGCCGCGCGCCGGTGCGCGCCGTCCGGGTCCGCGAGCGCGAAGGCGGCGTCGAGCGCGGCCCGCGCCTCGTGGCTGGGGCCGCGCCAGTCGAGCGCCTCCGTCGCGAGGGCCAGGCGGAGGAGGGCGGAGCGCGCTTCGGCGAGCTCCCGGGCCGTGTCGACGAGGGCGGCGCGGAGGTCCTCGGTGAGGGTCATGTCTCGTCCCTCCCCGCACACGCCTCCGCCACGAGCCGGCCGGCGCGGTCGACGGCGGCGATGAGCTGCCCGAGCTCGAAGCGCTCGCACGCTGCGGCCTCGTCTGCGGCGAGCTGGGCCGCGGCCTTCTTCGCCGCCGCCTCGAGCTGCCCGAAGTAGCCGAGCGTCTCGTCGCGAGCCACGCCCTTCGCGCTCACGCGCTCGCGCACGAGCGACCAGTTGCGCTCGTCGGCGCGGACGATGACGAGGCCGGTCTCGCCGATGGCGATGCGGCTCATGGCCTCACCTCGATCCCGCCATCGGCCACCACCACGCGCGCGTCGCACAGCTCCTGTACCTCGACGGCGTGGGACACGAGCAGGACCTGGCTGGCCCCGACGATGTCCGCGGCCCGGCGCAGCATCGCCACGTAGGCGCGGGCGTTCGAGGCATCGAGCGCGGCCCCGCTCTCGTCGCGTACGAGGGTTGCGCCGCGCACGCCCGAGCGCCGGCACGCGAGCATCGCGAGGGCAAGGGACACGGCTTCCGAAACGATGACCTTCTCTCCACCCGAGAGGCTCTCGGCAGCCGCATCCCGCCCGCGCTCGGTGTCGAGCACGCGCACCTCGCACCCTTCCAGGGTCTTCTTGCCGTCGGCGCTCGTGCGGCTGGCCTCGATCGACACCGTCCATCGGGGGCCCACGCAGGTGTGCAGCAGGTCGTTGACCAAGGTGGTCAGCTCCGGCCCGGCGGCGTCGATCTCGAGCGCTTGCAGCCCGTCGCGCCCGAGGTCCTGGGAGAGGCGCTCCCAGTCGGCGACCTCGTCGGCGACGGCGAGCGCCGCGGCTGCGAGGTCGGCGAGCCGCGCCGCGCTCGCCCTGGCGTCCGAGAGCGCGGCCTCGCGCACCGCGACGGCCGCCGCGGCGCTCGCGGCCTCCTTGCTCGCAGCCTCGACGGCGGCGCGCGCGGCGCGCACCCGCTCGTCGGTCGGCGCGGCGCCGACGACGGTCGGCAGGCACACCAGGGTCTGCTGCACATCGGCCAGCTCGCGGGCGGCCGCTTGGCGCTGCGGCTCGAGCTCGGCGAGGCGCGCCTCGGCGGCGGCGAGCTTGTCGGCGAGGCGCAAGCGCGGCTCGAGCTCGGCGCGCTCGGAGCGGGCGGCGGCGTGGGCCGTCGCGGCCCCAGAGGCGACGGCGGATGCCTCGCGCGCGGCGCCCTCGGCCGCCGCGGCCTCGGAGCGCGCAGCGTCCATGAGCGCACGGACCTCGGAGCGCTCGGCAAGCGCCGCCGCGAGCTCGGCGCGCGCGGCGCGCACATCCTCGGCACGCGCAGCCAGGCGCTCGACGCTGGCCACGGCACGCTGGGCCTCGAGCGCCGCGAGGCGCGCCCGGCTCACATCGGCCTCGGCGAGCCGGATGCGCTCGGGGGCGGCGGCGATGCGCTCGGCTGCGACGTTGTCGTCGGCGAGGGCCTCCGCCGCGAGCCACCCCGGCTCGATGGCGCCCGGGGCCTTGATGCTCTCGAGCGCCCCACGCAGCGATCCGATTCGCGCCTCGCTCCCATGCTGCAGCCCGTCGCGGAGCGCGCGCAGCGTGCCCTCGAGCTCCTCGACGTGCGCCCGCCGCGAGTCCGCGGCGGCACGCGCCGCCGGCAGCTCGGCCACGGCGGCCTCGACATCGGCGGCGCCGGCGAGCCGCGTCGTGGCGGCCGTCTCGCGCTGCGCGGCGTGCCGCACGCCGTCTTCGTGCCGCGCGACGAGCGCAGCGGCTGCGTCGCGCGCGGCGATGGCTGCCGCCTCTGCCGCCCGCGCCGCCGAGAGCGCCTCGGCGAGGTGCGGCAGCTCCGCGTCGAGCGCGCGCGCACGCTCCACGGCGGCGCGGATGTCGGCGGCGTCTTCGGGGATGCGCCGGTTGTTCGCGGTCCGCGCGTCGAGGTCCTCGACCTGCCGGCGGAGGGTGGTCTCGCGCTCCACGAGCACCGCGCGCTCGTCCTGGGCCCGCTGCGACGCCGCCCATACGGTGCGCGCGTCGGCGAGCGCGTCCTGGGCCCGCTCGAGGTAGTGCCGGCGCACCGACACCTCGAGGGCCGCGTCGTCGGCGCGCTCGCGCGCGGCCGCGAGCTCCTGCTCGGCGGCGGCCACCGAGAGGCCGCGCGCCCGCTCGTCGGCCTCGCGGGCCGCGGCGACCTGGTGTCGCGCCCGGGCGTCGCGCGCGCGCTCGCGGGCGCGCTCGGCGAGCGTCTCCAGGCGCTCGATGCCGAGGACGCGCAGGAGCACGGCCTTCCGGTCGCCGGGCTTCAGCTCGAGGAAGCCCCCGCTGCCCTGCGGGGAGAAGGTGCTCGCGTAGAGCACCTCGGGCGGCGGCAGGTGCGACGCCGCCCAGGCGTCGAAAGCCCTGACCTTGTCCGTATCGTACGCCGGTCCGTCGGGGCCGAGCACGACCGCGCTGCTCTTCCCCGACACGGCGTCGAGGCTGTGCCGCAGGACCCACGCCTTGCCATTCGTGGCGTGGACCTCGACCGAGCTGTCGCGCGCCGTGGCAAGTCCGACGAGCGGTCCGCGCGTCGGGCACTCGCGGTACATCGCGGCGGCGAGCAACTCGAGGCACGTCGACTTGCCGGCGCCGTTCGCGCCGGTCACGGCGACGAGCCGGCCTGGCACCGCGGCGAGGTCGAGCGTCGCGTCGCGGAACGGGCCGACGTTGTGGAGCGTGATGCGGTCGAATCTCATACGGTCCTCACTGTAACCATCCGTAGGACTGTTGCTACGCAGCCTCGATGCTGTGCAGGTGCTCGAGCACGCGCGCGCGGCGCACGTCGTCGAGCTGGATGCCGCGCGCGGCCCACAGCGCCGCGAGCTTCTCGTCGAGCGTCGGGGCCGCGGCGACCTCGGGCGCGCGGGCGCGGACCTCGGCCTCCACCACCTCTTCGACCTTCACGCTGACCGCGCCGTCGGCGAGCGCGCGGGCGCGCCACTGCTCGGCGGCTGCGCGCGCGGCGTCGCGCCGGTCGGGGGCGACGTGGTAGCGGAGGCGGACCTCGGCGCCGCGCGTCGGCTCGTCCAGGTCGTCGCAGAAGCCCGCGGGCACGACCACGTCACCGGGCAGCCCGACGTGCTCAGGAGCCCACTCCGTCTCGAGGTGCACCATCGGCGTCGCGGGCACCTCGACGAACTCGGTCGTGCAGCGGTGCCCGTCGAAGGTCGCCACCACGTAGCCCTTCGCCTCGGTCTCGCCGAAGGCGGTGCGCCGCGGGCTGCCGGGGTACACGACCGGCGCCCCGTCCCACGTCCAGCTCTGCCCACGGTGGATGTGTCCGAGCGCGTACAGGTCCGCGCGCGCGAGCCCGAGGTCCGCGAGCCCGAGCTCGAGGTCATGGCCCACGAGCGGCTGCCCGGTGCTCGTCACCGAGCCGGTGACCATCGCGTGCGCGAGGAGGATGCGGGGCCCTGGGTGCTCGGCGAGCTCGGCGCCGAGGCCGCGCAGGACGGCGCGCAGAGCGTCGCCGGCGTCGGCGCCAGCCGCAGCGAGCTCGGCCTTGCGCGGCCACGCGAGGCACGCGACGAGGGCGCCGCCGACGGGGATGACGCGGGCGTCCTCGACGACGTGCAGTACCTCGCGCGTCTCGAGGCGCTCGAGCAGCGCGAGGTCGCCCACAGCGTCGTGGTTGCCGCGCACGATGACCATGGGAGCGAGCGCGGTGACGCGCTGGACCCAGTCCGCGACGGCGGCGCGCTCGCGCGGC
This sequence comes from uncultured Myxococcales bacterium, assembly GCA_964593795.1. Taxonomy (GTDB): domain Bacteria; phylum Myxococcota_A; class Polyangia; order JAHFDS01; family JAHFDS01; genus JAHFDS01. The sequence continues at coordinate 33,530 of CAZQJC010000257.1, forward strand.
GTGCTCTGGCGCTCGTAGACGTCCCCGGCGTGGAGCACGAGGTCCACATCGCGCGCGGCGATGTCGTCGGCGATCCAGTCGTGCAGCCGCACGCACTCGTCGAAGCGCGACGTCGCGTCGAAGTGCGAGTCGGCGATGATGGCGACCTTCATGCTGCGATCCTCCGCGCGTTGCGGCGCCTGCTCGTCCGCGGGACGGCCACCGAGTGCCAGCGCCCGTCGCGGCCGCGCGCGACGAGCACGACGTGGTCCGCACCCTGCTCGCGCGCGATGCGGTCGATCTCGGGCTCGGTGGACGGGACCTGTCGCTCCCGCAGGATGACGTCGCCGTAGCGGGTCACCTCCCACGCCGAGCGCCTCACGTCGGCACCTCGGCCAGGTCGGCCATGTCCGGCTCCCACGCGTCGCCGGGGTCGCTCGGCGGCGGCGCCGCTGCGGGCCGCGGGCTCGGCGGCGGAGGCGGTACGCGCTGCGTGAGCTGCGCCGCCGGCGCGGGGCGGGGGAGCGGCGTCGGCTCGTCGTCCCACTGCTGCGACCCGACCGGGGGCGGGGCGTGGTGTCGCGGCGCCGGCAGGGCGGGCGCGGGCGCGCCGTAGAGCGCCGCGGACGCGCCGAGCATCGCCTGCGCCTGCATCCGCGCGAACTCGCGCTTCAGCTCCGGGTCCGTGGAGCGGCCCGTGAACATGAGGCGCGCCACCGCGAAGGGCTTGTCGAGCTCGTCCTTGTCGTAGGACGCGCGCAGCCCGAGGCTGCGGATCGCCCTCAGCTTCGCCTTGCTCTCGGCGTGCGCCAGGATGTGCAGGCGCATCTCGCTGATCTGGGCGGTGGGGTCCTTCGGCTCGTACTTGAGCGCGCCGTATCCCGTGGCCGCACGCGACCCCTGCGCGCGCCACTTCTCGAGCGCGCGCTCGTAGCGGTCGCGGAGCGCCTGGACCTGCGCGCTACCGTCGCGGAGGTCCATCTCCTTCGTCGCCGAGAGGACGATCTCCGTGCCGTCGAAGTGCCGCACGCGTCCGATGGCCTGGAACGCGACGTAGCGGGGGTCCGACCCGTCGTCGAGGCGGCGGCAGCGGTCGGGGTCCCACGAGATGCCGGCGGCCGCTCCGACGCGGTCGAGCGCACTCTTCGCGAGCCCGCGCTTGCCGCCGCCCACGTCGTACGTCTCCTTCTCGGCGTCGACCGAGACGACGGTGAGGGCGACCTCGGTCCCCTCCGGCAGCGTCCCGGCGGACGTCGCGGGGCTGACGAGGTGGTAGCGCGCGGAGGCGTTCGACAGGGCGGCGGTGAGGCGGTCGCCGTCGGCGTACGAGCCGGGGCGCACGAGATCCGCGCCCTCCTCGCGGCGCGCGAGGGGCGCCGCGGGCCGCGGCGCGGGTCGGGGCGCCTCGACCTGCGCCGGCGCGCCCGAGCCGCCCGAGCCTCCGCCGGAGCGGCGCGCAAGTTCGGCTCGCATCGCCGCCGCGAGAGGAGCGTCGAGGTCGGGACGGCGCGCGGTGCCGTCGGCCACGCTGGTCTCGAGCTTGTTCGCCCACCACTCCAGGCAGCCGGTCGTGGCCTGCTCCAGCGTCGCGCCTCTCTCCTTGCCACCAGGAATCGTCATCTGCGCCATGTCGTCCTCCTCATCCTCGTGTTCCGGCCGGACACGCCGGCCCGTGGTCATCGCGCGGCCCGCGGCCCGGGCGCGCTCACGACGCGACCCTCGCCGGCCACGAGGCGGCGCCGAGGCGCGCCTCCGCGATCACGAGCGCGCGCGTCGCGTCGCTCGGCACGGGCACGCCGGCGCGGCGGGCGAGCTGCGCCCACCACGCGCCGGTCATGCTCTCGAGCGCGCGGGCGAGCTGCTCGGGCGAGAGCACCTCGTCGCGCTCGAGCTGGACAATGCGCAGCTCCGAGACGAGGCGGGCGACCTTGTGCGCGCGGGCGCGGGCGGAGTCTCTCTCGCGCCAGGCACGCGGGTCGTCCGCGTGCTCGGCCTCGGACAGGGCGCGTCGGGCGCGCTGTGTGGCTTGCATAGTGTGTCTCCTCGTCTCCGGGCGCTACCGCAGCGCCGCGACGACTCACACCATGCACTCCGTGTGTGGACCCACGCAAGCTTTTTTTACGGCTCAGAAAAAAAAGACGCGAGGTGCACGCTTGACGCGGCACGCGCGGCGGGTGTATGGCTGGCCACATGCTGCTACGCCGACGACTGCGAGAGGCGCGCCAGGCCGGCGGCCTCTCTACGCGCGAGCTGTCAAGGCTCGCGGGGCTGTGCGAGGTGGCTGCCTCGCACGTAGAGACGGGCACGGTAGAGAGCCCGACGATCGACACTGTGCACGCCCTGGCGCGTGTACTCGGCGTGTCGATCGACTGGCTCGTAGGCGAATCCCATGGGCGCCTGGTCGCGGACGGCGTGGAGCGCTCGGTAGAGGCTGCGAGGCGCCGGGCGCGTCGACGGGGTGCCGCATGACCATCGAAGGCGACTACACGATGGCTCCCGACGTCGATGCCACGTGGTTCATTGATCCGCCGTACGACAACGCGGCGGGCGAGAACTACCGCCATCACAAGCTAGACCGCTATGCGCTGGCGCAATGGTGCCGCGGTCGCCGCGGGCAAGTCATCGTCTGTGAGAACGAGGGCGCGTCGTGGCTGCCATTCGCTCCGCTGCGCACGTTCAAGCGCGGATTGCGCGCCGCTGGCGGGTCGCGAGAGGTCGTGTGGACGAAGGGATGCACGATGTTTGACGAGGACGCGCAATGACCCGCGACCTGCGACTCGTGATGATGCCCGGCGGCGGCGCGTGCGTCTGCCACATCGAGGGCGTCGACCAGCACGGGCGCGCGCACCTCGTCGCGGCGGAGCGTGACCCTGACGCGCGGTGGGGCGAGGGCGCGGAGCTTGTTGTGCCGGAGGAGTGCGTCGAGCGGCAGGGGTGGCTGCCGATGGGAGGTGAGCGGTGAAGCTCACGATCCCGATGCGTCTGCCGTCGCGCGCGAACCTCGAGCGCTCGCACTGGACGCGCCACAAGCTCGTGACCGAGCAGCGCGCGCTCGTGTCGCTGTTTTTGAGCCGTTCCGTCGGCGGCTCCGCGCTCACGGGCGACCTCTCCGTGCTCCTCGTGCGCGTGTCTCCGCGCCCGCTCGACGACGACAACCTGCGCGGCGCTCTGAAGGCCCCGAGGGATGAGGTCGCAGAGTGGCTCGGCCTCCGTGACGACCGCGATCCGCGCGTGTCGTGGCTCTACGACCAGCGGCGCGGCGCGCCCGGCGAGCACGCGCTCGAGATCACCATCGGCAAGCGCACGGCGTGCCCGCACTGCGGCGCCGTGCGCGTGGAGGCCGCGTGAGCGACATCATCCAGCCCGACACCGAGGCCGACCGCTACGAGGTCGAGACGCTGCCCGGGTGCTGGCGGGGGGAGCGGTCGTGAGCAGCGACCCCATGGCGAAGTTCTTCGGGGCGGAGCCGGAGCCGCGCGCCGGGCCGCGCTGCGACAACACCGTGCCGGTGGCGTGGGGCGTCGAGGAGCTCGTGCGCCGCCGCGCCGAGCTGCGGGAGCGCTACGCCGCCGGCGAGCGCACGCCGGCCATCATCGCCGAGGGCAAGGCCATCACCGACGCACTCGCGCGGCTGCGGGCCGACGTCGAACGGACGAAGGGAGATGCGGCGTGACGGCATTGCAGCACCATGGGCACGAGCGCATCGCGGGGATTCCGACCGAAGTCGGCGGTGTCCGCTTCCGCTCGCGGCTGGAGGCTCGGTGGTCGCTCATGTTCGACGCCCTCGGATGGGGGTGGGAGTACGAGCCTGTCGATCTTGCCGGGTACGTCCCCGACTTCGTGCTGCTGTTTCATCGCCCGCTCTACGTCGAGGTGAAGCCCGGGTTCTCCGTGCCGGAGTTGCGCCAGATGGCCCGCAAGGCGCTCGCTGTCTTCTCGGCTGAGGACGGCCGCACTCCGCCGGGTGAACTGCTCGTGCTCGGCGCGACGTGGGACATCGTCCGCGACGTACCGAGAACGCACGGCGATCACATGGATTACGAGATCGGCTGCCTGTCCAACGATGACGTGGCGCTGCTGTTTTGCTGCGACACGTGCGGCGCATCGGTGCGCGCCGAGACGTGTAGCTGGCATTGCCGACGCTGCGGCCGTCACGACGGCGACGGGCACTTCGCGACGTTCTCCGACCCCATCGACGAGATGCTGCGGACGATGTGGCTTCAGGCCGGCAACGCCGTGCAGTGGAACCGCCGGTGATGGCCGCTGCCGTTGCAGCCACGCCACCGCTCGCAGAGCGGCTTGTCGCGGCACAGGATGAAGGCCTCGACGCCAACCTGCGTCGGTTCCTGCGCTTCCGCGGCGCGGGGGCGCGCGGGGCGTACCCGCTCGAGCTCCAGGCGCTCGGCATCCCCAGCGGCCGCTTCGAGGAGTCGCGCTTCGCCCATGCGCGCACCGAAGACGAGGCAGCGAAGCTCACGGCTGCAAGCGAGCGCTTCGGTGGGTTCGGCGTGTTCGCCATCGCCAACGCCATCAACCCTGCCGTCGCCACTCGCGAGGCGGCAGGGGCATGGCACGCGGCCAAGAAGGGCGGCAGCACCACCGATGCCGACGTGACCGGGCGGCTGCTGCTCTTCGTCGACATCGACGCCAAGCGACCGCGCGGCACCAGCTCGAGCGCGGAGGAGCTGGCTCTCACGTTCCCTGTCGCAGAGCTCGTCGCGGCGCACTTCCCGCCCGACTCCATCGGCTACGGTCACAGCGGCAACGGGGCGAGCGTGTTCGTGGCGCTCGACACGCTCGCTGAGACCAGCATCCTGTCGGATCTCGTTCGCGGCATCCTCGGCAAGCTCGGGCGGCTCTATAGCCGCCCAGGGGTCGAGATCGACGGCAGCGTATGCGACGCCAAGCGCCTCTGCCCGGCCTTCGGCACCACGAAGCGCAAGGGCGCGCATGGCGTCGCAGAGCGCCCCCACCGCCGCACGGCCTTCGTCGGCCCGTCCGACCCGCGGCGGCTCACGCTCGCCGATCTCGAGATCGTCGACGCGGGCTTGACGGAGCTGTGCCCGGATGCGGTTCGCCGAGCGCGCGAACCGCAAAAATTCGGCGCGAAACTCGCAAATCAGGGTGGCGACTACGACCGCGCGAACCGCGTCGACGTGCGCCTCGTGCTCGGGTGGCTCGGGCTGCTCGACGGGGACCAGCCGACGTGTCCGGGGTGTCGCGAGTCCGACGGGAGCTCCGTTGCCATCGTCGGTAACGCGATCAAGTGCCTGCACTCGAGGTGCCGAGACCGAGGGCACCCCCGGCACCCAGGTTTTCGCACGCCCGTCGACATCGTGTGCGAGGCCAACGGCGTCGAGCCGCACGAGGCGGTACGGGAGATCTGCGAGCACTTCCTGTTCGACGCGCCTCGGCCACAGGTCACAGAGCGGCGCGCAGCGGCGCCCACGCGCCCCGTAGAGCGCCCCGCCGACGTAGCCGACTGCTACGACCCGGGTGACGTCGGCGACGCGCCTACGGCGGCCGTGGAGGCTGTGGCCGACCCCGCCGACGTCGAGCGCGAGGCCATCCAGGCTGAGAAGGCCGACAGCAAGATGGCGCTGCTCGAGCGGTTGCTCGCCGGCGCCACGGCGAAGCGAGACTGGACCGCGGCAGCGAAGCACGCCGCCGCGCTGTCCGCGCACCGCTCCGGGAAGCCCATCGAATGGCCGCGCATCACTTGCCCTGAGCTGCTCCAGCCGCTTCCCCCGGTGCCCTGGCTCTGCGAGGGCATCGACCTGGCCCCCGGCCCCTGCACCATGCTCGCTGGCTACGGCTACAGCGGCAAGACCGCGGCTACCCAGGCACTCGCGCTCGCAGTCGCCACAGGGACGCGCGCATGGGGGCGGTACGATGTGCGGCAGGGGAAGGTCCTGCACATCGACTACGAGCAGGGCCGGCGCCTGACCGTCGAGCGCTACCAGCGCCTGGCGAAGGCGCTCGCTGCCACGAACGGATGCACGAAGGAGCAGATCCAGCTCATAGCCACGAGCCTCTCGGTGGCCATCATGCCGCCCGACGTGCTCGACGGCCCGCACAGCGAGGTCGCGTTCATGCGCGAGCTCGAGGGGCACGCTCTTGCCGTCATCGACTCCTACCGCGCCGCGTGCCCGCACACCGAGGAGAACGATAGCTCGTCGCGCGTCCCGCTCGACATGCTTGCCCGCGTGTCGGAGGCGACGGGGTGCACCATCGTGGTCATCCACCACGGGCGCAAAGACCCACCAGGAGGTGGTGGGTCGGGCAAGCAGAGCATGCGCGGGTCGAGCGCCCTCTTCGACGCCCCGCAGTTGGTCCTGCAGCTCACGAGCGACGGCGCCCCAGCCGGGCGCCCGGGGACGAACTACGCCATGTGCTCCAGCACCAAGGCTCGCATCACGGGGCGCGCCATTGCTCCGTTCAGGCTGCGGTACGACGACATCGACGAGTACGGCTGCGTGAACCCAGAGAGCCGTTTCGGCCTCTCCGTCACAGCCGAAGAAGCAGGCGGAGCAGAAGACGCCGCCATCGACGCCGCGGCCGACCGCGTCCTCGCCTTCGTGCGCGCCAACGGCGGGTGCACGACGGCGGAGATCAAGGCCGGCGTCCGTGGCGAGGCCGGCATCAAGGTGGCCGCCATGGACCGGCTGAAGCGCGCCGGCGCACTCGTGAACCGGGGCGGGTCCGGCGGCGCCGGCCGTGCCGCCGCGTGGTTCGCGCCGAGGTCAGGTGAGTCATGACTCGGCGCGTCATGAATGCGATGCGGTTCGCGGTTCGGATGCGGTTCGGATGCGGTTCGCGAACCGCGGTGAATGCGGTTCGCCGCGGGGGCCCTATAGGGGCCCCGCGAACCGCATTCGGATCGCCTCCAAAAATTCGAATGCGGTTCGCCGCGAGCGAGGTGCGTCAAAAACATGGTTCGGTCGGAGGTGCTGGTTGCCGTCGCCAAGCAGCGATGAGGTCCGAGCACTGGGTGCGCGGCACGTGCTGCCCGAGCTCGTCTCGCGCCACGGACTCTGCGTGCCTCATGGCGGGGGTAGCGCTGGTGCAGGGCGCTAGGGTGCTGGCCGCGCTGGAAGCGCTCGCGGAGGGGTGGCCGTGAGTCAGCAAGAGGCAGAAGTAGTCCCGACCTACGACGCCGTCGACACGAGGGTAGGTCCTGTGCCTGTGCCCATGCGCGCCAAGCGCATCCGGCCGGTCAAGGTCGTGGCCTCGGACGGCACCGTCAAGCGAGAGACGGACACCGAAGCGATCTTGCCCGACCTCTACCGCGTCTGGGGGCTTGAGGTCGTGGCGCGCGACGACATGCCGAAGTGCAAGGTGTGCGGGGCGCCCGCGAGGCGCTCGCGGAGGATGTGGCGCGCGACGTGCGGGTCCGCGGCGTGCCAGCGAAAAAGCAGAAGCGAGGCCTCGCGCAAGGCGAACGCGGCGCGCACACCCGAGCAACGCAGCGATGCCGCGCGCAAGGTAAACGCGGCGATGACTCCAGAGAAACGCAGCGATGCCGCGCGCAAGGTAAACGCGGCGATGACTCCAGAGCGGTGGCGCGAGGCCAGGCGCAAGGCATGGGAGACACGCCGCTCCCGCAAGGCAGCCGCCGAGGAGAAAGCCAAGTGAGCGCGTACGACCTGGCCCTAGTCGACGCCCTGCGCCCCCGCACTCGAGGCGACTGCGAGCGTGGCCCGCGGCCGTGCCCGTGGCTCGCCTGTCGCTACCACCTGGCGGTGGAGCGCGTGCCCCCCCGCCGGTCCTACCAGCCTCCTGCGAGCGCGCTGGACGAGGCCGCGGCCGACCTCGACCTCCACGCGATGCCCGAGACGTGCGCGCTCGACGTAGCGGAGCTCGGCGAGCACACGCTCGACGAGGTGGCCGATCTGGTCGGCAGGTCGAGCGAGCGCGTGCGGCAGATCGAGGAGGCAGCGGTGGTGTTGCGGTTTTTTGATCGGGGGGGTGGGGGTGGCCTCCCGCG
>CAZQJC010000258.1:0-41405 GCA_964593795.1 uncultured Myxococcales bacterium
TCGGGTCTCTGACCCGGATCCGGAGCCTGAAGCCCGAGGCCTGAAGCCCGAAGCCTTCAGCGACGGCGCTCGTCCACGGATCAGCGGGCCTGCGCAAGCCCGCATTCTCCAACGCAGTTCAACCCGTTCGGTGCTCTAGCCGCGCGCGCGCCGCAACGGCGGATGCCGCTTGAGCACGTCGCGCAGGAAGCGGCCGGTGAACGACCGCTCGACCTTGGCGACCTCCTCGGGCGTGCCGGTCGCGACGATCTCGCCGCCCTTGGCGCCGCCCTCGGGCCCGAGGTCGATCACGTAGTCCGCGCACTGGATGACGTCGAGGTTGTGCTCGATGACGAGCACCGTGTTGCCGGCGTCCACCAGGCGGTTCAGGACCACGAGCAGCTTCGCCACGTCGTCGAAGTGCAGGCCCGTCGTGGGCTCGTCGAGGAGGTACAGCGTCCGCCCCGTGTCGCGCTTGCACAGCTCGCGCGAGAGCTTCACGCGCTGCGCCTCGCCGCCCGACAGCGTCGGCGCCGGCTGCCCGAGCGCGACATACCCGAGCCCGACGTCGCGCAGCGTCTCGAGCACGCGCCGGAGCGGCGGCACGTTCTCGAAGAGGCCCAGCGCATCGGTGATCTGCGTCTCGAGCACCTCCGCGATGTTCTTGCCGCGATACGTCACACGCAGCGTGGCCTCGTTGTAGCGCTTGCCGCGGCACACCTCGCACGGCACGTACACGTCCGGCAGGAAGTGCATCTCGACGCGTTTCTGGCCGTCGCCCTCGCACGCCTCGCAGCGCCCGCCCGCGACGTTGAACGAGAACCGCCCTGGCTTGTAGCCGAACGCCCGCGCCTCCTGCGTCTGCGCGAAGAGGTCACGGATGTGATCGAACGCCTTGGTGTACGTCGCCGGGTTCGAGCGCGGCGTGCGCCCGATCGGGTCCTGGTCGATGCGGATCACCTTGTCGATCTGCTCGAGCCCCGTCAGGCCATCGTGCGCGCCCACCTCGATCGTCGTGTACTCCAGCAGGCGGTGCAGCGCGGGATCGAGGATCCCGCCGATGAGCGAGCTCTTGCCCGCGCCCGACACGCCGGTCACCGCGCACAGCACGCCGAGCGGAAAGTCCACGTCCAGGTTGCGCAGGTTGTTCTCGCGCGCGCCGCGGAGCTGCAGGAACCCAGGCGGTCGCCGCCGCTCCGCCGGCGTGCGGATCGCCTGCTCGCCCGACAGATAGCGCCCGGTGATCGAGCGCGGCGCGGACTCGAGCTCGCGCGGCGGTCCTTCGAACACGACCTCGCCGCCCTGCCGCCCCGCGCCCGGCCCGAAGTCCACCACGTGGTCGGCCGCGCGCAGCGTGTCCTCGTCGTGCTCCACGACGAGCACCGTGTTGCCGAGGTCGCGCAGCCGCTGCAGCGTCTGGATGAGCCGCGCGTTGTCCCGCTGGTGCAGGCCAATCGACGGCTCGTCGAGCACGTACATCACGCCCGACAGCTCGCTGCCGAGCTGGCTCGCGAGCCGGATGCGCTGCGCCTCGCCACCCGAGAGCGTCGCCGCGCTGCGATCGAGCGTGAGGTACTCGAGCCCCACCGACAGCAGGAAGCCGAGCCGCGCGCGGATCTCCTTGACCAGCTCCTCGGCGATCGTCGCCCGCGCCCCCGTGAGCGCGAGCGCGCCGATGTGCGCGTGCGCGTCGGCCACCGTCATCGCCGACACGTCGACGAGCGACTTGCCCGCCACCGTCACCGCGCGCGACTCCGGCCGCAGGCGCGCGCCGTCGCACGCCTTGCAGTGCACGTTGCGCAGGTACTTCTGGTAGACCTCGCGCATCGACTCGGATGCGGTCTCCCGCATACGTCGCATGAGCTGCGGGATGATGCCCTCCCAGCGCATCGCCCACGAGCCCGAGCCGTGCTTGCCCGCCCACTTGATGTCGACGCGCTTGCCCTCGTCGCCGTGCAGCAGGACGTGCCGCTTCGCCTCGGGGATCTTCCCCCACGGCATGTCGAGGTCGATGCCGTACGCGCGCGACAGGCCCTTCATGATGTTCGACGTCCAGCCGCCGTCGCGCGCCGCCGCGCGCCGCCAGGGCTCGATGGCGCCCTCGCGCAGCGACAGCTTCGGGTCCGGTACGACGAGCGTCGGGTCCATCTCCAGGGTCGTCCCGAGGCCGTTGCACGGCTGGCACATGCCGAGCGGCGAGTTGAACGAGAAGCTCTGCGGCACGAGCTCCGAGAAGCCGATGCCGCACTTCGGGCAGCTCCGCATCTCGGAGAACTCGAGCGATTCCGCGCCCTCGATCTCCGCGACCAGGAGCCCCTTCTCCTCGCCCTTCTTGGTCGCCTTGAGCGCCGTCTCGACCGAGTCCTGCAGCCGCGCCGCCTGATCGCGCCCGATCGTCAGCCGGTCGACCACGATCTCGATCGTGTGCTTGAACTTCTTGTCGAGCGGCGGCAGCTCCTCGAGCCGGTAGACGGTGCCGTTGACGCGCGCCCGCACGAAGCCCGACTTCTTCGCGTCCTCGAGCAGCTCCTTGTGCTCGCCCTTGCGGTTGCGCAGGAGTGGCGCGTAGAGCGTCACCTTCGCTGGCCCTCCGAGGCGCGAACCAGCCGCGAGCAGCGCATCGACCATCTCCGCTGCGCTGCGCCCCGCGACCGGCCGCCCGCACTGGTGGCAGCGCTGCTCGCCCGCGCGTGCGTACAGGACGCGCAGGTAGTCGTGGATCTCCGTCACCGTGCCGACCGTCGAGCGCGGGTTCGATGACGCCGTCTTCTGCTCGATCGCGATGGTCGGCGACAGCCCGCGCAGCGCGTCGACCTTCGGCTTCTCCATCTGGCCGAGGAACTGCCGCGCGTACGCGGACAGCGACTCGACGTAGCGGCGCTGCCCCTCGGCGTAGAGCGTGTCGAAGGCGAGCGACGACTTGCCGCTGCCGGAGACGCCGGTGAAGACCACGAGCTGTTTCTTGGGGACCAGCAGGCGGTCGATGCGGAGGTTGTGCTCGCGCGCTCCCGTGATCTCGATGTGCTCCGGCTCGAGGGCGGGCGCGCGGCGATGAGCGCGGCTGGGCTTGGCTGGCACGCGCCGAGTATAGGTGTGATCCGCGCGGCTGCACGCGATACTTCACAAACGTTCAGCCACCGGGCATGAAGTAATTGTTATTACTCAATTGCCCGGAATCGTTTTCCACGTTGGCACGCACCTGCCCCGGGAGGTGGTTGCGCCCCTCACACGGCTCGTGATAGTCCGCCCATCGATGCGCAAGATTCTGATGGTGTCCCTGGTGATGGCGCTCGGCTGCGGCAGCTCTGCAGACGACGAGAACGGTGGCTCGAGCGGAAGGAGCGGCTCAGGTGGGCGCTCGGGCTCGGGCGGCGGCGAGGCCGGCTTCGGCGGCGGTGAGGCCGGCAGCGGCGCCACCGGCGGCGCGGGCACCGGGGGCGCAGGCATGGGCGGCAGCGGTGGTCGCGGTGGCGCGGGCATGGGCGGCGCAGGCATGGGCGGCAGCGGCGGTCGCGGCGGCGCCGGCATGGGCGGCGCGGGCATGGGCGGCGCCGGCATGGGCGGCGCGGGCATGGGCGGCAGCGGCGGTCGCGGCGGCGCCGGCATGGGCGGCACCGGCGGCACCGGGGGTGCGGCCGGCGGGCTCGGCTTCACGAGCATGCTCCCCGAGAGCACGATCGCGATGACCGGCCAGATGATCACCTACACGGTCACGCTCAACGGGCCGGCGCCCGCGGGCGGCACCGCGGTCACCCTGGCCGCGACCCCGGCGGGCGGCATGCTGACGCTGACGGTCCCGGCGACGGTGATGGTCCCCGCGGGCATGACGACCGCGACCTTCATGGTCGGCGTGTCCGGCACCGGTGGCGCCGAGATCAAGGCGCGCATCGGCACGACGGCCTCGCGCACCGCGTGGGTCGCCGTGACGGCCAACGTCGACAAGCTCGTCATCTCCGAGGTCCTCGCGAACCCCGCGGGCACCGACACCGGCATGGAAGCCCTGGAGCTCTACAACGGCGGCCGCACCGCCATCGACCTCTCCATGTACCAGGTCCGCTCGGCCGGCACCGCGTATGCCGCGGTGATGGGGCTGACGCTCACCGGCATGCTCGCTCCCGGCGAGTGCAGGTCCTTCGCGATGCTCGCGGGCTCCCCGCTGCAGAACGGCGGCACCGACGCCGACGCGGTCGGCCTCTTCATGGGCAACACGATCGTGGACGCGGTCATCTACGGCGGCACGAACACCAACAACCTCGCCGACGAGACCGGCATGCCGGGCACCGTGGACTCGCCGAGCGGCGGCATCGCCTCGGGCCTCGCGATCCACCGCGTCGGCCCGAACGCCTGGTGGGCGGGCCCGCCGACCCTCGGCAACTGCAGCTACATCGGCGGCACCGGCGGTACGGGGGGCACGGGCGGCGCCGGCGGCACCGGCGGCACGGGTGGCACCGGCGGCACCGGCGGTGCGATGGGCATGATGCCCGCCCTCGCCGGTCAGATCGTGATCACGGAGATCATGTTCGATCCAAACGGCACCGAGCCCACGAACGAGTGGTTCGAGGTCTACAACCCGAGCACCACGATCACCTACGACCTCCTCGGCTGCTCCATCTTCAGCGTGCAGGAGGCCGCGGCACCAGTAGCTATCAACCAGAGCGCCGTCCTCGCACCTGGCGCCTATCTCGCATTCTCGCGTGGTGCCATCGGCATCACCGGTGCGACTCCGTACGGCACCGTCGGCTTCACGAATACCGGTGACACAATCTCGTTGCGCTGCGGGAGCGCGAACATCGACGAGGTCACAGTGTTCATGGGCGGCTGGCTGGCTGGCGGTGGTGGAGGCGTGTCGATCGCACTGAAGCCAACGAACCTCACGGCTACCGACAACGACACCGCAGCCAATTGGTGCGCCTCGACGACGGCCACCATCTTCGACACCACCACTGGTGCCACCAACCGCGGCACGCCCGGCGCCGCCAACGTCTGCCCCCCGTAGTCTCCGACCTCGCAACAAGAACCACGACCGTCGTTCGCCAGTCGTCGGCACCCTCCTGGTGCTGGTGTCCCCCGCCTGCGATCCCTGACCTGATACAATGCCGACACCGCCCGTGTCGGAAGGCGTCGTGCTCGACGGGAAGTACCAGCTCATCCGCCTGCTCAGCGAAGGCGGGATGGGGCAGGTGTTCGTCGCGGAGCACACGTTCCTCAAGAAGCACGTCGCGGTGAAGGTCCTGCACGGCGCGCTCGCGCACCTGCCGGACGTGACGGCGCGCTTCGAGCAGGAGGCGCGGACCACCTCGCACATCGAGCACGACAACGTCGTGCGCGTCATGGACTTCGGCCGCACGCCCGAGGGCGCCCTCTACCTCGTGATGGAGCTGCTCGACGGCCGCTCGCTCGCCGCCCGCATCGAGAACCGCGAGCGGATGGAGCCTCCCAAGGCCATCGACATCATCCGCCAGATCCTGCTCGGCCTCGAGGCCGCGCACGCCAAGGGCGTCATCCACCGCGATCTCAAGCCCGAGAACGTCATCCTCATCGAGCAGCCCGACGGCTCCGACAAGGTCAAGATCGTGGACTTCGGCATCGCGAAGCTGCAGCGCGACGCCTCGGTGCGCCTCACCACGACCGGCGCGGTGATGGGGACGCCGCTCTACATGGCGCCCGAGCAGGCGCGCGGCATGCCCGACCTCGACCAGCGCGTCGACGTGCACGCGGTCGGCGTGATGCTCTACGAGCTGCTCGCCGGACGCACGCCCTACGTCGGCGACAACTACAACGTGCTGCTGTTCGAGATCATGACGGGCCGCCCCACGCAGATCCGCGAGCTCCTGCCCGCGCTCGATCCCGAGCTCGCGCCCATCGTCATGAAGGCCTTCGCGCCGAACCGCGACGAGCGGTTCACGACCGCGCGCCAGCTCCGCGAGCGGCTCGAGTCCTACCTCGAGGTGAAGAAGGCAGGGCACACCGAGCTGCGCCTCGACCTCCCGCCCGAGATCGGCAGCATGAGCACGTCGGCCCGCCGCGACAAGGTGCCGTCCCTCGAGCTCCTGCCGCTCGACCACCTGCACGTCGGCATCCCGGGCGTGGACGTGGCGACGCCCGCGCCGGCCGCCGCCCCCCAGCTCGAGCTCGCGCCGCCACCGAGCGAAGCCCCGCAGCGCCAGCGCACGCCCGCCCCGCCCCGGGAGCGAGATCCGTTCGCGCCCGCCGAGGTGCTGGAGGACCAGCGCATCGAGCTCGATGTCCCGAAGGTCGCGCCCGTCGCCCCGCCGACCGTGAGCGGCCCGGTGGTCGCCGAGCTCAACGCGTACAAGCGACAGCACCAGGCCACCCGCGTTCCGACGACCGCGATCGTGCTCGTGCTGCTCGCGCTCGGGGCGGGCGCGTTCGCCTACGTCCGCGGCAAGGCGACGGGTCGCCTCCCCAGGGTGATGGCGCCGAGCAACGCCAGGCTCACGGTCCAGGGCCTGCCACCCAAGGCCGAGGTCTACCTCGACGAGGCGCAGACCTTCCTCAACCCCATCGAGGTGACGCGCAGCCAGGTCAAGCACACGATGCGCATCGAGGCGCCGGGCTACCGCACCAAGGTGCTCACCGTGGTCGCCGACGACGATCACACCATCGACGGCAAGCTGGAGCGCGAGCCGAAGAAGCGCCTGCCCCGCGTGCCCTAGTTGCGAGTGGCCGGCTCGGAAGCCGGCCACCGCCGCCCCCCTGCTGCGCTGGTGCCGTGCGCACGTCGTGCCGTCGCAGGCCTCGAAGACGAAGCACCAGTCGCGAATCACTCTCCGGTGGCGGGCTCGCGCGCCACGAGCGTGAGGACCGCGTCCTTGAGGGCGCAGAGCCCGGCGCGCTGCCAGAACGTGCCCGTGTCGATACCGACCGCGTCCGCGCGCAAGCGGCCGTCGGGGCCGAGCGAGACGTGCACGTGCAGCGTTGCCCCCTCGAGCGTCTGAGTCGTCAGGGGCCAGGCGCGACCCGACTCACCGACGACCTTCCATTCGAGCTGCAGCGTGACCGGCGCCATCAGGAAGCCCTGGTGGCCCGGCTCTCGCCAGCTCACCGGCAGGTGGAGGTTCGGCCTGCTCTCGAGGCGCAGGCCCGTCAGCACGATGTCGGCGCTGCCCGGGGTCGGCAGGTGCGCGTCACCGAGGACCACCTGAAGATCCTCGAGCGCCAGCGCCCCGGCATCGGACGAGAAGCCGAGGACGCCCCCGACGACAGGCAGCGTGCGGGGCGTCTCCGCGTGCGTGTTCGGATCGACCACGGTCACCGAGAGGCTGGACGCCTGCGAGGTGACGAGCAGCTCGCGCCGCCCGGAGGGCGCCGGCCAGCCCGGGAGGGTCGCCGTGCCCGCGGGCGGCGCCGCGGCGGGCGGAAGCGGGTAGTCGTCGGCCTGCTCGGCAGCGCCGGTGTCGGCGTCGTAGTAGCAGGCGGGGGCGGCCGCGATCACGGCCAGGAGCAGGATCTTTCCACGAAGGTGACGCATGGTGTCTCTCCTCGGTCTGTTCAAAGTGACCATTTTCGTTTTCTGGTCACATGCGGTCGAAAAAAAGGCGCGGCCGGGCCACCCGGACGCGCCGATCAGAGCCGTGCGGTGCGTACGAGGTCGGGATCCGCCGGCTGAGCGCGAGCAGCTCCGCGATCCCGGAGGCCATTGAGCACGAGGTCGAGCGCCACGGTCGTCAGCTTGCGGAGGCGGGCGGGATCGAGCCCCGGCTCCACCGTGCGCAGCACCCCCACCACCTGGAGGTCCTGCAGCACGGTCGCCACCTCGGGGACGTCGAGGCCTTCCTTGAAGAGGCCCTGCCTGATCCCGAGGCGCAGGATCTCCTCGACGTTCGTACGCCCGAGGCCCCGGAGCTCCTCGAGCCGCTCCGCCCACCCGGGGAGCTGGTTGCGCACCACGCCGAGCAGCAGATCCCGCACGAGAGGCCGCGCCTGCACCCGCTTGAGGGAGGCCAGCGCGACCTCGACGAGGAGCTGATCTGCCTGCTTGCGGGGGTCGATCAGGGTGGACAGCTCAGCCACCCAGGTACGCACCTCGCGGTGCAGCACCTGGTAGAAGAGGTCCTCCTTGCTCTCGGCGGCCAGGTACACGGTCCCCTTGGCCACGCCCGCATCCCGGGCGATCTCGTCGACGGAGGCCTTCTTGAACCCGAACCTCTCGAAGGCCCTGACGGCCGCCTTGAGGATGCACTCTTTCTTGTCGCGCTCCATTCGACTGACCAAAATCTAATTCTGGTCATTCACTGTGTCAAGCGGCTTGCTTCACCTTGTTGATCTCCCCACGGCACCTGCCCTCGGGACACCGATTTCGCGCAGCCGCTGCGGTCTCGCTCCTGTTGGCGCAAGGGGTGCATTCACCAGGGTGTAACCACGCCTTCGAGGAGGCCCTCCGATGCGCCCCACGACCGTCGCCCTGCTCTCTGCTCTCGCCCTTTCAGCCTGTGATCCAGGCACTTATACCGGCCCCGCGCCTGGCGGGATGGGCACCGGAGGATCGGGCGCCGCAGGGTCAGGAGGGGGCGCTGGCTCCCCAGGATCGGGGGGTGGAGCCGCCGGACGAGCCGGCGGATCGGCGGGCGGTACCGCGGGCGGCGCGGCGGGCGGCACCGCGGGCGGCGCGGCAGGAGGTGCCGCCGGTGGCACGGCCGGAGGTTCCGCGGGCGGCGCAGCCGGAGGTGCCGCCGGCGGCGCGGCGGGTCAGCCGGGCGGAAATGGCCTCGCGGGCGAGATCACCGGCAACCAGATGTTCTGCGGCACGACCGATCTGACGGGCGACGCGATCATCGCCGCCGGTGCCACGGTCACGCTGTGCGACGGCGCGATCGTGCGCGCGGCGGCGCTCTCGAGCCTCACCGTCAAGGGCACGCTCACCGTCGCACCGGGCGCGATGGGCGCGCGCCTCGGTGACGCGGGCTGGAAGGGCCTCGTGGTGGACGGCGGCACGCTCCAGGGACGCCTCACCATCGTGGGCGCTGACAAGGGCCTGACGACCACGACGGGTACCGCGACCCTGACGGACCTCTCGATGCAGATGGTTCGGTCGCCCTTCGATCTCGGCGTCGGCTCCACGGTCACCGTCACCCGCGGAAACATCGTCGCGACCGGCGGCGGCGCCACCGTCAAGGGCAAGCTCACCCTCGATCACGTGACCTGGAACGCGGGCGGCTCGGCGGGCGTGTCGCTGTCCGACGCCACGGCCGAGATCCACGCGGTCGACTCGCGCTTCTCCGTGGGGGCCAGCTCGGACTTCTTCATCACGAACCAGGCGGGCACGCTCCACATCGAGTACTCGGAGATCTCGGCGACCCACTGCGGCCTGCACATCAACACGATCGGCACACTCGACATCCACCACACGATCATCACGGGCAACTCGCTCGGCTTCATGATCGGCGGCGGCGTCGGCACGGGGCGCCGCGTCGTCACTCAGAACAACATCATCGCGAACACCGAGGCCGGCATCGAGCAGATCCGCGACAGCGAGCTCATCGACATGCGCGGCAACTACTTCGCCATGAACGCGCAGGACGTCCTCATGTCGACCCTGCAGGGCCTCGACGTCGGCGGCCGCCTCGCCGCCGCCGTCGCGGACGCCGGCCCGCGGCCCTGATCCCGGGGCCACTCGTGAGCCAGGAGCCGTCGGCCGTCCCTGGTTCGACGACAGCGGATCGCTGTGGGTTCGACCACGCCGCGAGCGCAGCGAGCCCTGCCGACCGCAGGCCGTGCCGAGGACGGCAGAGGGACCCGCGCAGGCCGGAGGCCGGAGCGGGAGAGACACAGCTCAGCCACGAGTTGCTCGAGGTGCGCATCGAAGCACCGGAGCTCTCGCTGATCGATGCGGGTTCGAACTAACTCGACCGCGAGGTCTCCTCGAGCTCGCGGCGCGCCGTCTCCGGGAACCACCGGAGGAGCAGCACCAGCGCCACGATCGGGAACACCGCCGTCGCGATCATCGGCGTCGTGTAGCTGTGCTCGTGATCGGCGAGCAGGCCGACCAGCGTCGGCGAGACCACGTAGGTGATGCGCCCGAGCAGGTTGTTCGCCCAGGCGAACGCGTCCCCGCGCAGGTCGGTCGGGAAGAGCTCGGTCGAGAACGACGTCAGGAGCGGCAGGAACGCCGAGACGGCGAACATCCCCCAGCCGAGGCTGAGCGTGAGCGACACCTGGCCGTGCAGCGAGTACGACAGCGCCACCGACAGCGCGCCGGTGGGGTAGAGGATCGCCGCGGCGCGGCGCCGGCCGATGCGGTCCATCAACCAGCCGAAGGAGAACAGCACGGGCATGCTCCCGAGGGCCGCCCACTTGATCGACTGCGCGGCCATCTCCTCGGAGAAGCCGCGCTCGTTCATCACGAAGACCTTCCAGAAGGACACCGCGTTCTGCGCGCAGATGTAGGTCAGACCCCAGATGACCGCGAGCTGCAGCATCCGGCGGCGGTAGGGCGTGCGGAGGATGTGCGTGAGCGGCCGGGGCGCCCGCTCCTGCGCGGAGAGCGCCTCGAAGCGCTTGCTCTCCGTCAGGGTGCGGCGCAGGAACGCCATGAGCAGGAGCGGCGCGACGCCGACGAGGTAGACGGTGCGCCACGTCCACGCGCTCTTGATGAGGAGCGGCACCGTGCCGGCGCACAGGATCGCGCCGAGGCTCGAGGCGCCCTGGAGCAGGCCGATGATGGTCGCGCGGCGATCGGCCGGGAACTCCTCGGCGGCGAGCACCATGCTGACGGCGTACTCGGCGATCAGGAAGACCCGCGCGGAGAACTGCCAGAGCGCGAAGTCCCACACCGTGACCGACGCCGCCGTGAGCGCGGTCGAGAGCGTGTAGCCGATGATCGTGACGAAGAGGAGCCGACGACGGCCGATGCGGTCGGCGAGCCGGACCAGCACGTACGCGAGCACCGTGCCGGCGGCGGTGACCGACAGCAGGAGGCCGCTCGCGGTCTGATCGAGGTGCATCTCGCGCTGCACGGTCGGCAACACCTGCGTGAGCGCGATGAAGTCGAAGCCCTCGAAGAACGTGGCCACGGAGAGGAACACCACGAGCCGCCGCTGGTACGAGGTCAGCGCCACGCCGCCTCCGTGACGCGCCGCCACGCCGCGAGCTTGACCTCGGTCTCGGCGAGCTCGCCGGCAGGAGTCGAGTCGGCGACGATGCCGCCGCCCACCCAGACGAGGAGATCGCCCCCGCGCCGCGGCGCGCCGCGGAGGACGCCCGTGCGAATCGCGATCGACCAGTCGAGCTCTCCGCCCGGCGTCGCCCAGCCGATGGCCCCGGTGTACGGTCCGCGCCGCACCGGCTCGAGCTCCTCGATGATCTCCATCGCGCGAACCTTGGGCGCGCCCGTGATGGAGCCGCCGGGGAACGTCGCGCGCACGATGGCCTCGAGCCCCACGTCGGCTCGCAGCGTGCCGCGGACCGTGGAGACGAGGTGATGGACGTTCGCGACGGACAGGAGGCGCGCCATGCCGTCCACGCCGACCGAGCCGATCTCGCTGATGCGACCGAGGTCGTTCCGCAGGAGGTCGACGATCATGACGTGCTCGGCCTGCTCCTTCTCGTCGCGCGCGAGCTCGGCCGCGAGGCGCACATCCTCCTCGGGCGTCCGCCCGCGCGGGCGCGTGCCCTTGATCGGCTCGGCCTCGATGCGACGGCCGCGCACCCGAACGAGGCGCTCGGGCGAGTTCGACAGGATCGCCCAGTCTTCGCCCTCGAGGTACGCGCCCATCGGCGCGGGCGAGACGGCCCGCAGCGCGAGGTAAACGGACAGGGCGTCTCCGCGCAGCGCGCCCCGGAACCGGCGCGCGAGGTTCGCCTGGTAGACGTCGCCCGCGTGGATGTACTCGAGCACCTGGCGGACGCGCTCGGCGTGCGCGGGCCCGTCCATCTCGGCCTCGAGCGGCCCGAGCGCACCCGGCGCCCGAGCACCCGAGCGCCCGAGCGCGCGCGCGAGCGAGGTGCGGGCCCGCGGCTCGCCGAGGAGCCAGGCGCGCCCCGAGCGGTGGTCGAGGCGCAGCGCCGACGCATACGCGCGCACGCATACGTCGCGAACGCCGACGTCCGGGCGGGCGATCACCGGGACGCGCTCGATCGCGCGCCCGAGGTCGTAGCCGAGGTAGCCCACCGCGAGCGCCGGGGCCGCGCGCACGAACGCCTCGAGGCGCGCCGGACAGGTCGCGGTGGCGTCCTCCGCCAGCTCCGCGCAGGGACCCGCGGCGAGCCAGCTCGTCTGCGTGCCGGCGCCCTCCGCGCGCGCCGCGTCGAGCCACGCGAGGCCACCGAGCCCGACCAAGGCCAGCGCCGCGTCCGCCGGCTCGACCCAGGCGATCTCCTCCTCCTGCGCCGGGGCCTGCACCGCGCGCGCGGCGGAGCTCACTCCGCGTCCCCGGCGCGCTCCTTGTCGCGCATCGCCACCACGAAGCCCTGCACGTACCCGAAGGCCGAGACGATCGACATCACGACCGAGAGGTAGAGCGTGTAGAGCCCGACCACGTGGTAGTCCACCATCACGTCCGTACCGAGGATGGGGTGGCGGAAGTGCACGAGCAGGAACAGGATGCCGACCATCTGCAGCGCGGTCTTCTCCTTGCCGCGTTCGCTCGCGGCGATCACGAGGCCCTCCGACGAGGCGATCGATCGCAACCCCGTGATGGCCAGCTCGCGCGTCAGGATGACGACGACGACCCACGCACGCACTCGGTCCGCCGCGACGAGGTACACGAGCGCGGCCATCACGATCAGCTTGTCCGCCAGCGGATCGAGGAACTTGCCGAGCACCGTCACCTCGCCGAGCTTCCGCGCGAGGTAGCCGTCGAGGTAGTCGGTCACGCTGGCGAGGATGTAGAGGCAGGTGGCGATGAAGCTGCGCCGCGGGCTGTAGTTGTCGATGAAGACGACGCACAGAGGGATGACCCCGATGCGTCCGAGGGTGAGCAGGTTGGGGATGCTCCGAAATTCCCGGAGCAGCGAGCGACGGGCCACGGGCGCACCCTAGCACCGATCGCTGCGGGCGCGCGTCAGGTCTCGAGGAGCGCGGCGCCCTCGCCCTCGAGCCGCACGCCGAGCGCCGCGTCGCCGGTCATGTGCACGCGCACGCCGCCCGTCCAACCGACGAGCGCGGCGGTGTCCACGTCCATGGGCTGACCGAACAGCAGGCGAGCCGTCACGAGCGGCGCGGACGTCCGCACCGCGGCGTGCCCCCGCCCCGCGAGCCGCAGGGCGTAGAGCGGGTTCCGGCCGGGCACACGACCGCACTCGGCGCGCAGCGGCGCGGTCCACGCGAAGAGCGCCCGCGCCGCCACGTAGACCACCTCGCTCTCGAGCGACATCACCTCGAACCGGCCGCCCCGCGGCGCCACCACGATCTCGCCGGCGCCCTGGGCCGCCACGATGGGCGCGCCCGTGCGCGCGACCTCTCCCTGGTGCCGCCCCGGCAGCTCCGCCGCGCCGGCCGACACCTCGCCCCGCATCGCAATCCATCCGCCCTTGCGAATACGAATGCCGTCGGCGGTGCTGGCCACGAGGGCGCCCTCGCCCGCCAGGCGCAGCGCAGCCCCCCCTTCGGGCAGCGCGCGGGCGGCCGCGAACTCCACGAGCCCGGGTCCACGCGCTCCGGGTTCACCCGTCTCGGTCACGGCGCGCGCGAGATCCTCCCGACCGGCCGCGCGGAAGGCCTCCCGCGCGCGCTGGCGGTCGCCCACGCGCGCATACGCCAGGCCGAGGTAGCCGCGCGCCCGCGTGTCGGTCGGGTCGAGCACGAGCGACCGCTCGAGCTCGAGGGCGGCCTCGGCGTAAGCGCCTCGCTTGAGCTGCGCGAGGCCGAGCTGCATCCGCGCCCGCGCCGACGAGGGCTGCGCCGCGACGACCACCTCGAACGTGGCGGCCGCCTCCGCGAAGCGCCCCTGCTGGAAGAACAGGAGGCCGAGCTGCGTGCGGGCCCGCGGGTCCTGCGGTGCGATCGCCAGCGCCTCGTCGATCGCGCGGGTGGCCGCCGCGAGATCTCCCACGCGCATCGAGGCGCCGGCGGCCTCGAGCTTGCCGAGCAGCGCCGCCTCGGCTGCCGCGCTCACGGCGTCGCCGCCGCGGGCATGCCCGCTGGCGCACCGGCCGGGGCACCTGCTGGCGCGACCGGAGCCGTCGGGGTCGGAGCGACGCCGCCGGTGGGCGCCGGCGCGGATGCCGCGAGGCGCGCCCCGGCGCCACGATTGCGCTCGTAGGTCCGCCGCACCATGTGCACGTAGAGCCGCGTCGTCTCGTAGGGAGGCACGCCGTCGTACTTCTGCACCGCCCCGGGGCCCGCGTGGTAGGCGGCGATGGTCTTCGTCAGGTCACCTGCAAACAGGTTGGCCATCCGCCGCAGGTACGCCGAGCCACCGAAGATCGCCTGCCGCGCGTCCCATGGATCCTCGACCCCGACGACCTTCTGCGTGCCCGGCATGAGCTGCATGAGCCCCTCGGCGCCCGCGCACGACACGACCCGCGAATCGAAGTCCGACTCGACCTTCATCACCGCGCGGATGAGCGCCTCGGGCACCTGGTAGACCACGGCGGCGTCGCGGATGTGCGCGTCGTAGCGCTGGTACCGCGCCGGATCGCGATCGCGCGCCGGCACCACCGCCCGCCCGCCGTTGCTCTTGCAGGTGCCGACCGTGCCCGAGATCGTGCCCGCCTTGCCGGGTCCCGCGGTCAGCCGCTTCCACCCCTTGCTGCTACCCGGGCGGATGTTCGTGAAGGACACGATGCCCGTCGACGCGTCCTCGCGGCTCCAGACGTCGGCGTGCGCCACCGAGGGCGCCAGCACGAGCGCGAGGATCCACGAGGCGCGCATCGTCCAACGATACACCCCCTCCACGGGCCCCGCCGCTTTCAGCGTGGGTGGGGCCACCGAGCCACGCTGACGCGCCGTACCCCGCGCTTTCACCTGGCGCGGCTCGTGCTAACGCTCGGCGCATGTCCTGTCGGATCCGGCTCCGCCACGCCCTGCTCCTTTCCATGCTCCCGATCGCCGCCGGCTGTGCCAGCACCGGTGCCGGCGACGCCGCGGGCACCAGGAGCGCACGCCCCGGACTGCGCTCCTTCGGCTTCCGGATGCGCGACTTCCGCTTCCCGTCGGGCCTGCGCGTGATCGCCCAGGAGGACCACCGGCGTCCGCTGGTCTCGGTGGTCCTCGCGGTCGGGACCGGCTCCTCCGAAGACCCACCAGGCAAGGAGGGTCTGGCACACCTGGTGGAACACCTGACGTTCCTCGCCAAGCCCTCCGGCACGGCCCGCGTGTGGGATCTCATGGCCAGCCGGGGCGCGGCGCTCAACGCGTTCACCCACCAGGACGCCACCGTCTATCACGCCACCGCCGCGAGCGATCCCCAGACCGTCTCGGACCTCCTGAAGATCGAGGCGTCGCGCCTCATCCAGCCGCTGGCCGGGGTGGACAAGGTCGCGTTCGCGCCCGAGCTGCAGGTGGTCCACAACGAGGAGCGCGAGCGCGGCGAGACGCGCGTCATCGGCAAGGTCTTCTCGTGGGTCTACCAGATGGCGTTCCCGCCCGAGCACCCCTACTCGCGCCCGATCGGCGGCACGCACGAGAGCCTCGACAGGATCGGCCTCGGCGACGCGGTCGTGTTCGTGCGCAAGCACTACCGGGCAGACAACGCGACCATCGCGGTCGTCGGTGACATCGACCTCGCGACGTTCGATCAGGTCCTCGCGGCCGCGCTCCCGCAGGTGCTGACCGGCGCGACCGCCCCCGGAGGCGCGATGCCACCCCCGAAGGTGCGCATCGACGGCGCCCACCCGAAGGAGCCGCCGCCGTCGCCCGGGACCTCCGCGATGGTGGCGAGGCGCGGCCCGGTTGCGTCGCCGACGCTCTACGTGAGCTGGCCGCTGCCCGCGAGCGTGGGCAAGCAGCGCGTGATCAACGACTTCCTCGGCAACCAGGTGTCGGGCGCCGTCGGCGAGGCGGTCGCCAACGACGAGGACATGGTGGGCGCGAGCTGCGGCGTGATCGGCAACCTGCACGCGTCGCTCCTCTTCTGCGAGGCCGATCTCCTCGAGGGCAAGCACCCCGAGCGCAGCCTCGCCAAGATCGTCGACTCGGTGCATTTCGTGTGGCACCAGGAGGGCAGCGGCCTCGACAAGGTCAGCGCCGACGCCGACCGCCTCGCCTCCATCACGCAGCTCGCGCTTGGCGCCGAGGAGCTCGAGGGCCGCGCGGTCGAGCTCGCGACGCACGCGCACTGGAACGGCGACACCGGCTACTACGCGACGTCCATCAAGGAGCTCATGGCCGCCTCGCCCCTCGAGGTCGGCAAGCTCGCCGAGCGCTGGGTCACGCGTGACAGCGCGCGCGCCCTCTACGTGACGCCGCTCGACGCGCGCCCACCGCGCGTGCTCACGGGCGCCTCGGGCGGCGGCTCGGGCGCCGCGAGCGGTGGCGCGACGGCCGGCCGCCCCGGCCCCACCGTCAACGCCTTCGACAAGTTCGACCCCGAGATCGCGCGCCGCGCGACGGCGCGACCCGGCATCTCGACGTTCCTGCGCTACACCCTGCCGAATGGCCTGCGCGTCCTCGTCGGGCACACCACCGATCTGCCCGTCGTGGCGGTGGGCCTCTCCATCCCCACCGGCAACGTCAACGACCGCCCCTGGGGCCTCGCCGGCATGGCGATGTCGATGTCGTCCGCGCGCGACCGGCGCCTGCAGATGCGCCTCTTCCGCGCCGGCGGCAGCGGCGGCAAGTCTGCCTCGCTCGAGAACACGCGCTGGTTCTACCGGGCTCCGTCGGGCAGCCTGCGCGAGGTCCTCGACCTGCTCGGCCACCAGCTCGGCGACCTCAAGGCCAACGCGTCGCGGCTCGCCCACTACAAGCGGGACGCCCTGCCCTTCGTGCGAAAGATGGACGCGCGGCCGGAGTCGATCGCGCTGACGGAGCTGTTCCGCGCGCTCTACCCCGATCACCCCCTCGGCCAGCGCCGCGCCGAGCCCGCAGACCAGGAGCGCCTGGAGGCAGACGACCTCGATCGCTGGCTCGAGCAGCGCCTGCGCCCCGAGGGCGCCACGCTCGTCATCGCGGGCGACGTCGAGCCGTCCGAGGTGAAGCAGCTGGTCCAGAAGTACCTCGGCGGCTGGTCCCACGAGGGCGCGCCGACGGCACCGACGCCCCTCGCCCCGGCGCCCAAGGCCGGCGCCCGTGTCGTCCCACGCGCCGACGCGACCCAGGCCGAGCTGCTCCTCGGATGCCGCCTGCCGAAGGCCGGCCCCCTCGAGCGCGAGGTCTACGCCGTCGCCTCGGCGTACGCGGGGAACGTGCTCTTCGAGGAGGTGCGCGGCAAGCTCGGCGCCTCCTACGGGATGCGCGCGGGCACGGAGGTGCACCGCAGCGGCGACGCTGCGATGATCGTGAGCGGCAACGTCGAGAACGCGAAGGCGGCCCAGGCCATGACGGTCATCGACCAGTTCTTCGCCAGGCAGGCGGCCGGCGAGATCGACGAGCCCGCGCTCGCGCTGGCGCACTGGCAGCGGGTCCGCCGGCATGCCCTCCAGTTCGCAACGTCGCCCGACATCGTGTCCTCGGTGCTCGGCGCCGTCGAGCGGGGCGAGGAGCCCGAGAAGCTGGACGACCGCGGGGAGCTCCTGGCCCAGGTGACCAGGGAGAAGGTCGCGGGGGTGTTCGCCGCGTGCCGCAAGGCGCAGATCGCCGTCGTGACGGGCCAGGAGGCCGTGGTGCAGCAGGGCCTGCGCGCGAGCAACCTCGGCTCGCTCAAGGAGCACGTCGAGGTCCTGCACGGCACGACCACCATCACGCCCGACAACAAGCCCCCCGCGGCACCGACCCCACCGGCGCCCCAGAAGTGACATTTCGCGCGGCTTTCTGCTATACGCCGCGCTCATGAAGCGACTCCTCCTCGCCCTCCTCGCCACCCACGCCCTTGCCTGCGCCAGCTCCGGTGGAGGTGCAGCGCAATCGCTCAAGGACAAGCCCCGCCCGCAGAGCTACTACGTCGGCGAGGCCGGTCGGAACTGGTACATGAAGGGCAAGGGCGCGATGGGCATCGTCGAGCTCGCCACCGAGGTCGCCGGGCAGGTCGAGATCGGCGGCAAGCAGGTCACGATCCTCACGCAGAAGGTGCAGTTCAAGAATCCGCAGGCGCGCATCGAGCAGTTCTCGACGATGTACCTCGTCGAGGAGGGCGACACGGTGATGATGTACCGTCAGGACAGCTCCGCCGAGGGCGAGATCCCGAGCGACAAGGACCTCGCGCTCTCGCAGACGCAGCTCCTCGTCCCGGCCGCGCCCTACGCCAAGAAGGATTACAAGCCCGGCGAGAAGTCGGAGATCAACGCGAGCACGCTCACCATCGAGAAGCTCACGGATCCCGCGTTCTTCTCGCCCGATCGCGTCGCCGCGATCGCCGCGGATCCCACCAAGGCCCCGCCGAACGCCAAGAAGCAGTCGGGCATCGCGAAGACCGAGGTCCTCGGCGCCGGCAAGATCAAGACCCCGGCCGGCGAGTTCGACACGATCAAGCTCCGCGAGACGATGCCGAGCGGCCCTCCGGGCATGCAGGTTTTCAACTACTACGCCAAGGGCTACGGGGTCGTCCGCACCGAGATGCTGATGGGCGACAAGCCCTTCATGCTGATCGAGCTCGTCGAGGTCGACACCGAGCGGGCCACGAAGTTCCTCGGCGAGTGGGCCGGCAAGACCCGCCTCGATCGCATCAAGGCCGCGGTCGGAACCCCGGCCAAGTGAGCAGCACCGAGCGGGGAGAGGGTCAGTGAGCGACGAGCACCTCGAGGCCGACTACCTCGTCCTCGGGACGGGCATCGCCGGGCTCACGTTCGCCCTGGACGCCAGCGCGCACGGCAAGGTCCTCATCGCCACCAAGCGCGCGCCCGACGACGCCAACACGGCGTGGGCGCAGGGGGGCATCGCCGCCGTGCTCGGCGCCGACGACACCTTCGAGCGCCACGCCGAGGACACGAAGAAGGTCGGCGCGGGCCTGTGCCGTGACGACGCGGTGGACGTCTGCGTCAAGGAGGGCCCCGCGCGCATCCACGAGCTCATCGAGCGCGGCGTCGCGTTCTCGCGCGAGCCGTCGGGCGAGCTCGACCTCACGCGCGAGGGCGGGCACACCGCCCGCCGCGTCGCCCACGCGGGCGACATCACGGGCCGCGAGATCGAGCGCGCGCTCCTCGCCGAGTGCGCGCGCCGCACCGACCGCATCACGATCCTCCCGAACCACATGGCCGTCGACCTGCTCCACGCGGGCAAGTACGGCGGCCCGGACGCCGTGTTCGGCGCCTACCTGCTCGACCGCGCGACGGGCCTCGTCAAGACGGCGGTCGCGCGCGCGACGGTGCTCGCCACCGGCGGCCTCGGCAAGGTCTACCTCTACACGACCAACCCCGACGTCGCGAGCGGCGACGGCGTCGCGATGGCCTACCGCGCGGGCGCGCGCGTCGCGAACATGGAGTTCATCCAGTTCCACCCGACGTGTCTGTACGAGCCGCGCGCGAAGTCCTTCCTGATCTCGGAGGCGCTGCGCGGCGAAGGCGGCATCCTGCGCCTCCGCGACGGCACGCCGTTCATGAAGCAGAAGCACGAGCTCGAGTCGCTCGCGCCGCGCGACATCGTGGCCCGCGCGATCGATCACGAGCTCAAGCGTACCGGCGACGACTTCGTCACGATCGACATGACGCACCTCGACGGGAAGTTCCTGGTCGAGCGCTTCCCGAACATCCACGCCGAGTGCATGAAGTACGGCATCGACATGCGTACGCAGCCGATCCCGGTCGTACCTGCGGAGCATTACTCGTGCGGCGGCGTCGACGTGGACCTGCACGGCCGCACGTCCGTCAAGAACCTCTACGCCGTGGGCGAGGTCTCGTGGACTGGCCTGCACGGCGCGTGTCGCATGGCGTCGAACTCGCTCCTCGAGGGGGCGGTCTTCGGTCATCGGGCGGCCGCTGACGCGAAGGACGCGCAGAGCGCCATCCCGAAGAGCATCCAGCCCTGGAGCCCCGGCTCGGCCGCGCCTCCGCACGAGGCCGTCGTCGTCAGCCAGAACTGGGACGAGATCCGGCGGCTCATGTGGAACTACGTCGGCATCGTCCGCACGTCGCGGCGCCTCGAGCGGGCGCGCCGCCGCATCGAGCTCATCCGCGAGGAGATCCGCGAGTACTACTGGGACTTCATCGTGACCGCGGACCTGCTCGAGCTGCGCAACCTGGCCCTTTGCGCCCATCTCATCGTCGAGAGCGCCCGTCGCCGCCGCGAGAGCCGCGGCCTGCACTACACGCTCGACTACCCCGCCCTCGACCCGGCGCTCGCGCGCGACACGCTGCTCCACCGCTCGGACGGCCCCTTCGCCACCTGATGCTGCACCCTCCGCGCCTCCACGCCGGCCTCGTGGTCCTCGGCCTCGTCGCCGCGCTGGCGGCCGGGTGCCGCCCCTCGCCCGCGCTCCGCGCCGCCGACACCGTGCGCCAGTGGATCACGGCGGTGGAGGCCGACGATCCCGAGACCGCCTACGCGCTCCTCGGTCGCAACGCGCGTCGCGGCGCGGACTACAAGGGCTTCCTCGAACGATGGCGCGGTGACCGGGCCGAGATCGTCGGCAACGCGCGCGACCTCGCCCGCCGCCTCAAGGAGGGTCCGCCGGAGCTCACGCCCGAGATCGTGGCCTCCCCGCTGCGCGCACCGATGCGCCTCGAGACCGACGCACGCGGCGTCCCTGCCTGGCGCCTGGATCGAGCGCCCACGCCGGCGACGTCCGCCGCGCACGGTCCGGAAGAAGCCCTGGCCGCGTGGGTGGAGGGCCTGCGGCAGGCGCAACCGGTGCTTCGCGGGCTGAGCGCCAGCCTCCGCCGCCAGGCGGAGCGCGATCTGGAGACCCACCTCGCCCAGCTCAGGGCCGTGCCGCAGGTCACGCTCATCGGCGACTCGGCAATGGCCGTCTATCCGTCCGGCCTTCGCGTGCGCCTGGCCGTTGAACAGGGGGAGTGGCGCGTGGTGGGCGTCGACGACTAGGTCGGGACCCCTCCGGTGCGTGAACCTGGCATCGAGTGGAGCCCGAATACCCCGATCGACCGTCGCCGAATGGACCACTCGAGTCGCCAGGTCTTCGCCGGCCTGACCCTTGCCCGAATCCACTTTGATTCCATAATTTTGCAGTGAAGTCACGGCGCTTTCACTGTGCGCTCCTGTCACAGTTGGCACGCAGCAGGGTGTCGCACGTTTGACCGTAAGCCACCGGGATGGTTCGTGTCTCGAGGACATGGTGAAGTTGGGCACGGACTTTGCTGAGATGCTGCGCGAAATCGCCTGCGCAATGGCACAGGCGAAAATCCTGCCACGGCAGACACAACGGAGGACCTCGTGCTTCAGTTCTCGATTGGTGACAAGGCTGTCTACCCGGCTCAGGGGGTCGCGGAGGTCATTGGCGTCGAGGAGAAGCTGATCAGTGGCAAGGCGCACAAGTTCTACTTGCTGCGCATCCTCGACACCGACATGCGCATCCTCGTGCCGGTCGACAAGGCCGATCAGGTCGGCCTCCGCCGCGTGGCCTCCGAGGACGAGATCGGCGAGGTCTACGACATCCTGCGCGAGAAGCAGATCCACGCCGACAAGCAGACCTGGAACCGCCGCTATCGCGGTTTCATGGAGAAGATCAAGACGGGCTCGCTGTTCGAGGTCGCCGAGGTCTACCGCGATCTCTCCCGTCTCAAGAGCACCAAGACGCTGTCGTTCGGTGAGCGCCGCATGCTCGACACCGCCAAGAACCTGATCGTCAAGGAGCTCTCGGTCGCCCGCCGCACGCCGGAGGCGAAGGTCGAGAAGGAGCTCGAGCAGATCTTCCTCGCCTAGCATCCCCGCCCGCCTTCCTTCCCCCGCTCCCTCGTCGACCTCCGCCTTGGTGGGTCGAACCCCCACCTGGTGTTTGACCTTCGCATTCGGTTATGCGAATATGCCTGCACACCGATGATCGTGCACGTCGTGAAGGCGGCCATCTCCGACCTGACGGTCACGGCGATCGTCAACCCCACGAACTCGCTCGGAATCATGGACCACGGCCTGGCGCGGCAGCTGCGCGAACAGGGTGGCCAGGAGATCGAGGACGAGGCGCGGGCGCTGGCGCCAATCGCCGTCGGGGCGGCCGTGGTCACGGCAGGTCACAGACTCTGGGCGAAGCACGTGATCCACACGCCCACGCTCGAGGAGCCCGCCTCGCGGGGTCCTTTCAAGATCGGCGTCGAGAACGTTCGCCGGGCGGCCCGGGCCGCGCTCCTCGCGGCCTCCAGGCTCCAGCTCGACGTGCTCGCCATCCCGGCCATCGGGATCGGCCCTGGCGGGGTCGAGCCGAACGAGGCCGCGCGCGCGATCGTGGACGAGATCCGGGCGCACAAGCAGCCGTTTCCCCAGACGATCTACCTGTCGGACCCAAAGGAAGAGATGCTCTGGGCCTTCGAGGAGGCGCTCCGCGCCTCGAACGGCTGACGGTTTCGAGCGAGCCCGTCAGCGTCGAGCGATGACCTGACCGCGCGTCGAGCGCGCCACGAACTCGGGCACGCGCTCGAGATCGCCCGCCAGCGCGGCAAGCGGAACCTCTCCATCGTAGCGGCGCAGCTGGCGTCCCTCCCCATCGAGGAGCAGCGTCGTCGGTAGCACCGTCTGCGCCCGCAGGGCCGCGCGCGTGCCTGCTTCCGCACTGAGCATGACCACCTCGGGGGGCCGGACCATCCCGTCCAGGGCGCGGGCGTCGTGATCCAGCGAGACGACGACGATCTCGAGCCCCTGCTGCCTGAGCACCCGGGCCTGCGAGAGCAGCGGCTCCAGCTGGCTCGTGTCGCAGAAGGATGCAGTCAGGACCACGACCGTGCCCGCGGCACCACGCACGCGAGCGAGCTGGGCGGGTTGCCCAGCGGGATCCAGGAGCGCGTCGGGAACCGCCAGGGGACCGAGGAGCGCGGCCCCGTGCTCGCTCGGCTCGAGGGGGCGCACGGACTCGGCGATGGGTGCACAGGCAGCGAAGAGAAGGACCAGCAGCACCGACTTCATACCACCATCTCCTACATGGTGGGATGAGGTGCGCAAGTTTTCGGCGGTTCGCTAGCGACCTCGGAAGCCGATCAGCCGCAGCGGGCTCCGGTGCAGACGCATCTCGACGACCTGCCCCATCTCCAGCTCGATGTAACGGTGGCTGCCGTCCAGGTACAGCTTGGCCTCGCGCATCTGGTTGACGATGCGGACCGCCCCACGAGGGCCGACGGTCCCGCGGACGAGGCCGAGCGGCGTCGAGCCGAGGGGCGAATACGGTTCGCGCACGATCCACTGGATCTGACGGGAGGCGATGGGCAAGAGCCGGCCACCTGCCGATCGCTGCGCCGCGCTCGATCCAGCGGGCGTCCCGATCCACATGCCGCTCGACTTCTGGCGCTCGTGCCTGCGACCCACGTGGAGGATGTAGCGAGAGGTGACGGCCGGGTTGGGATGGCAGAAGAGGACGTCGTTGAGGATCGGCGGCCCGGTGGGCACGCCGTCGACGATCGCCTGCGCGCGGGCGAGGCGGACCGTCGGCAGCCGCCCCTGGAGCGCCCGGCCGAGGCGATCTTCGAGGTCGTCCGGCGACGCTCCGCAGAAGAAGCCGACCGAGCTCGACGGGGCCGAGTTGACGGCCAGCACGGGCGTGTCGGTGATGGCGCGGGCGGCCTCGAGCAGCGTCCCGTCGCCGCCGACCGTCACGACGAGATCGTAGGAATCACGCGCCAGGTGGGCGCGGTAACGCGCCGTGACCTCGGCGCCGCAGTCCCGCAGCACCTTGAGGACGCGCGCCAGGGTGCGCTCGTGGGTCTCGTGGGTGCCGCGCATCGCGTCCACCGACGGGTCGTCGCGGCGGAGGAGCTCGGACATGCGCCGGTTCTTCCGCTCGAGGACGTAGATGCGGTAACGGCTCTTCTTGTAGACGACGAGGACCCGCACCGATGGGTCCCGAGGATACTCCGGGCAGAGCCGAAGAACGAGAAAGGGATCCGGCCGGAGGCCCGTGCGTCCCACGGGGCATGAGACCCCTCCTCCTTCTGGCGATGGCGGCTGCCGGCGCGTGCGCGACGACCAGCCAGGAGCCCGACGCGGACGCCGCCGTCCGCCGGGCAGGCTACGAGCTCGAGGTCGTCGACGGCTGGGGCCGGCAGCTCCCGACCCACTGGCACGCCGGCCGCGCGTGGGTGCTCGGGGAGATGGGCGAACGCTACGCCGTGCGCGTGCGCAACCAGACGGGGCGGCGCATCGAGGCCGTGGTGACCGTCGACGGACGCAACGTGCTCGATGGCCAGCCGGGCGACTTCCGCACGCAGCGTGGCTACCTCGTCGAGGCCTACGGCAGCGTCACGATCGACGGGTTCCGCCAGAGCCTGGACGCCGTGGCGACGTTCCGCTTCGGCCACGTCGAGGACTCCTACGCGGCGCGCATGGGCAACGCACGCAACGTCGGCGTCATCGGCGTCGCCGTGTTCCCCGAGCGCACGTATGCGCGACCCTACCCGATCGCGCCGCGGCCACCCTACCGGCCTTCCTACGAGGACGAGCTCGGCGCGCCGTACAGCCGGTCGGAGAAGGGCCCCTCGAGCGCGGAACCCGCGCCGCCGGCCAGGGACAAGGCAGCGAGCCCGAGCGAGGAGTCGCGCTCAGGCAAGGGCCGCGGAGATGCCTACTCGGAGACGCGGCGCCGCGAGCGGCGTGGGCTCGGCACCGTGTACGGCGAGTCGAGGGATTCGCGTGTCGAGGAGGTGCCGTTCGAGCGCGCGGGCTCCGCGCCGTCCGTGGTGCTGCACCTGCGCTACGACGACCGCGAGGGGTTGCTCGCGATGGGGATCCCGGTCGATCGCCCGCGCCCGCACCGGCCCTTCGAGGCGCGCGTGCGCGAATCGGCCTCGCCGTTCCCGTACACCCCCGGCCACTTCGCGCCGCCACCGCCGAGCCGCTAGCCAGCCCCGTGCGCCCCGCCACAGCCAGCGCGGGGGCACGCTGCCCGGTGGTAAGATCGTGGGATGCGAATCATCTTCGTGTCGCTCCTCGCGCTCGTCGCCGCCGGGTGCGTGAGCAAGAGCGACGAGCGCGCCGGCACCCCCGAGGATGGCGGGCGCGCAGACGCCGCTCGGCGCCCGGATGCGCGGCGCCAGCCCGACGCCCCCGAGGAGGAGCCCGACGGGCCCCTGCCGCCCGACGCGGCGGTGCGGCGCGACGCGAGGCCGCGGCCGCCCGATGCGCCGCAGATGTCGGATGGTCCACCGCCCGACGCCTGCGTGCCCATGAACTGCGCGCAGCGCGGCGCCACGTGCGGGACCACCGATGACGGCTGCGGCGGGATGCTGACCTGCGGCACCTGCATGATGCCCGAGAGCTGCGGCGGCGGCGGCACGCCGAACATGTGCGGCGTCAACCGCTCGTGGCCGCTCTGGAAGATGCCGGACTCGGCGACGGAGCACTGCACGAACGGGATCGACATGGACCTGCCGTGCGCGACGACCGGCGCGATGGGCCTCGGCGGCCAGGACGGCAATACGCGCATCAACACGCCGGCCTACACGCCGACGGCGGACGTGGTCACCGACACGGTGACCGGGCTGCGGTGGCAGCGCATGCCGGCGACGCACATGAGCATGATGATGACGACGCCGCTCTTCACGCTGCCCGACGCCCGCGCGTACTGCGCGGCGCTGAGCCTCGGCGGCGTGACGGGCTGGCGACTTCCCTCGCGCATCGAGCTCGTGACCATCGTCGATTACGGCGCGCACAACCCCGCGGTGGACCAGACGATCTTCCCGGCCACGGGGAACACGACCTACTGGACCGGCTCGCGCTTCAACAACGACGCCGACCAGGGCTACATCGTGGACTTCACCATCGGCACCGTGGACTCCGCCAACGGCACGACGACGCACCAAGTCCGGTGCGTGAAGTAGGAGCGACCATGCGCGCACTCAAGATCCCCGCAGGATTCGCTCTCGCCGCCGGCCTCGTGCTGGCCGGCATGTGGTCGCAGAAGCACACCGCGCAGGCGGCCGCGCCGATGGGTCAGTACACGCTGGCCGACGCGACCGTGACCGACACGAAGACCGGCCTGGTCTGGGAGCGCCGGCCGCCCGGCATGCGCCAGCAGTGGAAGGAGGCCATGGCGCGCTGTGCGGCGCTCGCGCCGGCGGGGAGCTGGCGCCTGCCGACGATCAAGGAGCTGCAGACGATCGTCGACGAGAACGCCACGGCCATGCCCTGGATCGACCAGACGGCCTTCCCGATGACGAACGTCGACATGCAGCCGACGCAGTACTGGTCGAGCACACCGGGGCTCGATCCGCTGTGGGACGACGCGTGGGTCGTGGACTTCGATCAGAACGGCACGATCGCACCGCGCGTGACGCTCGACCCCGATGCGATGCCGGTGGGCAGGCCGCTCTCGCGTTGCGTCCGCTGACCGCGGAGCCCGGGGCTCACCCCGCGGCGCGGGCGTGCTGCTCGAAGGACTGGCGGGCGATGACGAGGATGGCGAGGACCTCCTCGGCGCCCTCGAAGATCGAGAGCACGCGCGCGTCCTGCCAGTAGCGGCTGACGGAGTACTCCTCGGAGTAGCCCATGCCGCCGTGGAGCTGCATCGCCTCGCGCGTCACCCACTCGGCGTCGCGGCAGGTCATGAGCTTGACCAGCGACGCCTCGAGCTGCCCCTTCTCTTCGTCCATCAGGCGGGCGACGTGGTAGGCGAGCTGGCGCCCGGCCTGCAGGCGCGCCGCCATCTGCGCGAGCTTGCGCTTGGTCAGCGGGAAGTCGGCCAGCTTCTTGCCGAAGATCGCGCGGTCCTTGACGTACTTCACGGCCTCACGGAACGCGACCTCGCCGAGCCCCACGGCGCGGGCGGCGGTCTGGATGCGCCCGCCGGAGAAGCCCTGCATCTGCAGGATGAAGCCCTGCCCTTCGGCGCCGACGCGGTTCTCCTCGGGCACGAAGTAGTCGGAGAAGCTCACCGCGAAGGAGTGCATGCCCCGATAGCCGATGGTCGGGATGGCCCGGCCCTCGACGGTGCCGCCACCGGGCTGCGCATGCTGGAACGCGTACTGACCGTCGGAGCCGATCGTCGGAGGCTTCTCGACGAGGAACAGCGTCAGACCCTTGTAGCCCGCGGACTTCTCGCCCGTGCGCGCGAGCAGGATGAAGAGGTCGGCGCGGCCCGCGAAGGTGCACCACGTCTTCTCGCCCGAGAGCACGTAGCCGCCCGGGACCTTCTTCGCGACGGTGCTGACCGCCGCGACGTCGCTGCCCGCGTTCGGCTCGGTCACGGCGACCGAGACGATGCGCTTTCCCTGCGCGATGAGCGGGAACCACTTGCGCTTCTGCTCCTCGGTGCCGCCGGTCAGGAGCGCCTTGGCGCAGATCTCGGGGCGCGTGATGATGCCGCCGCCGATGCCGAGCGAGCCGCGCGTGAGTTCCTCGGTCGCGAGCACCATGGTCAGGTGATCGATGAAGCCGCCGCCGTAGGCCTCGGGGATCGAGATGCCGAAGACACCGAGGTCGGCGAGCGCCTGAAGGAGGTCCTCGGGGATGATCTCGTCGTGGCGGTGCACGTGCTCCGCGACCGGGCGCACGCGCTGGTCGGAGAAGCTGGCGAAGGTGGCCTGGATCGCGCGGTGGTCCTCGTCGAGGCCGTAGCTGCCGCCGAGGTCGCGATCGCGATCGAGAACGGCCTCGCCGAGCGCCGTGGCCACGTCGGCGGAGAGGGCCTGCGCGACGAACGCGGCGTGGCGATCGAGGGGCGCGAGGTCGGCGGCGGTGAGGCCGAAGCGCGGCTCGACGAAGCGGAGCGCGCTCGCGAGGTTCTGCAGGGACTCCGCGGCGTACAGGCAGGCCAGGCCAGCTTCGAAGGCGCCCTTCTCCCGCGCGGCGTAGGCGCAGAGCTCGCGCGCGGCCTCGTTCTCGGCGAGGAGGCGCGCATAGGTGAACGCCTCCGCGCCGCGGGCGTGGAGGCGCTCGGTGTCGGCCTTGCCGCCAGGGCAGATGGCAGCGCCGAGGCGCTGGCCGATGGTGGCGAGGAGGCGTGCGCCGTCGGCGACCGCCGCGCAGGCA
Source organism: uncultured Myxococcales bacterium (assembly GCA_964593795.1). Classification (GTDB taxonomy): domain Bacteria; phylum Myxococcota_A; class Polyangia; order JAHFDS01; family JAHFDS01; genus JAHFDS01. The sequence continues at coordinate 28,094 of CAZQJC010000258.1, forward strand.
GCTTCGAGGTCGTGCTGGCTCATCGGCGCGACTGTACCCGATTAACGCGCTGCGTCAACGCGCTTTCGTGGGGCCTTTGAGCCGTTCGAGGACGTCGGCGGCGACCTCGTAGCGGACGGACCGCCCACGGACGGCGAGGACGACTCGCTCGCCGTCCTTGCCGAGGCCGAGGACGACGTCGCGATCGCCCACGTGCAGGGTCACGGTCAGCTCCTTCGGCGGCGCGGCGTGGCCGTAGTCGAGGACGCGCGTGGCCTTGAGATCACGCAGCACCGAGACGATCGCGTCGACCTCCGCGGAGTCGGCGGCGCCGCTGCCCCGGTACCAAGAGGGCCCGCGCTTCTCGAGGACGAGCGTCCGCGCGCCCGCGACCGTGATGCGCTCGAGCCGCTCCTCGTCGAGCTCGAGCACCTTGCGCGTCGCGAGGTGCGCCCGCAGGTCCTCGCAGACCGCGCGGGCGATGACCATCACCGCGTGCGTGCCGTTCGGCTCCTCGGAGCGCACGCGCGCGAAGCAGCCGCCGGGCGCGTCCGCGCCGACCTCGAGGACGTGGACCGGGGGCGGGCCGCCGTCTCGCGGGGCGGTCTTGCCCTGGATCTCGACGCGACGTGGGGCCTCGAGGCCGTGCGCCGGAAGGGGCGCCTCCGACTCGAAGCGAACGGCCCGCAGCTCGGACGCCGCCTGGAGCAGGCGATCCACCGCGTCGGCGTCGGCCTCGAGCGCGACGGGCCTTCTGAGCTGCCAGCGCTCGTCGGCCTTCTCCACGAGCTCGTCGCCGGCCACGATGCGGACCGCGTCCCAGCGCGAGAACGACGCCACCTGCCGCGCACGGAACGTCAGCGCACCGCGGGGAAGCGAGCGCTCCACCTCGGCATCGAGGACGAGGGCGACGGGCTCGTCGCCGCGACGCGCGTGGCGCCGACCGTCCACGAGCGCGCCGATGCGCACCGTGTCGACCACGATGCCCTCGGTGCCGCCGCCCTGCTCGAGGCGGAGCTCCACGGCGTCGGCCAGGCCCTTGGCCTCGGCGATGGGCACGATCGCGCGCGCCCGCCACGTGGCGAGCTCGGCGAGCCAGGCCCGCACGGCCTCGTCGTCGGCCGCGCCGCCGCCCTCGAGGGTCCACTTCGTCTCGCCCTTCTTGAGAGCGACCGCTCCACCACCGGTGACGGCGATCCGCGTGACGCTCTCGGGACGCACGACGACGAGCGCGCGCTCCCGCAGGCGATCGTCGGGCAGGGCGATCTTCGCCAGGTCCGCGCGGCGCACGCAGAACCTCGCAGCGTCCGCACCAGCGCGCTGACCGAGCACCTCATCGGCGGCGCCGGGGCACGCGCCGCCGAGCTCGGCGGGCTCGGCGTCGAGCTGGAGCCGCCGCTCGACGCTCGCGACGGCCGGCGCCTCGGGCGGCAGAAAGCGCGTGATGCGCAGCTCGCGCACCTGCCGCTCGGTCTCCTCGGCCAGCGCGCGGCTCGCCATCACGCCGTCTCTCGTGTGCCAGCGCTCGCCCGAGTGCACGAGGGTCGTGCCGTCCACCACGAGGCGGTTCGGGAGCTCGCTCGCGCGGGGCACGGCGGAGCGCTCGCGTAGCGCGTCGGCGCTGCGCGCGGCGGACTCGGCGAGACGCTTGGGGATCACGTAGACGGCCGGCTCCGCGTCGCGCGCGGCGAACAGGAACTCCCCCCCGGCGTCCGGGCGCCCGAGGTGCAGGACGATCGAGCGCGCCTTCGAGCGCACGCGGATCGTCGTATGCGGATCGGCGAATCCATAATCGGGGCGCGCGCGCGCATCGGGCAGGATGCGCCTCGCCTCGGAGCCGGCCAGCGCGCTCAGGAGGTCGTCGGTCGCCGCGCGATCGGCGCGCGCAGCGATGGGTGCGGTGAGGCGGAAGGCACCGTCGTCAGGGCGCTCGAGCGTGATGCGCGGCGCCGATGGTCTCTCGATCTCGAGCCCACGGACATCGTCTCGGTCGAAGCCGGGCAGGAGCTTCCTGGCCTGGCGGGCGCTGTCGTCCGTCGTTGCCCGCTCGCCCTCGAAGAAGAGGATCCACGCCCCGAGACCCGCGGCCACGACCCCGAGCGCGGCGACGGTGCCGGTCTTCACGCGCGCCGCCGGCGCCAGACGTAGAGGCCGAGGAACGCGCACGCGAGCGGCACGCCGGCGATCGAGACCCAGAACACCTTCGACCGCTGCGCCTCGTCGAGGACGAGCCGCACGTGCTCGGGCGCCTTGGCCCCGATGGCCACGAGCGCCGGGCGATCGCCGAGCCACGCGACCGCACCGAGCAGGAAGTCGCGGTTGTAGTCGACCGGCGCCTGCAGGCGCAGGTTCGCACCGAAGAGGAACGAGCCGAGGACCACGATGCGCCACTTCTGCGCCTTGCCCTCGGCGGCCACCGCGACCGGCACCGGACCTTTGATGTCGGTCGCCTTGTCGAAGCCGATCTCGGCCTCGCGACGCAGCGCGGCCAGGCTGGTCTCGCCGAAGCCGTCCTCGCCGGTGCTGGCGAGGTCGCTCGCGTCGATGCCCTGACGCGGCGCCGGGTGCACGTCGCGCGCTGCCGGCCAGAACGTGAGGCGGTCCTTCATGGCGCGCACCATCGGATGCGCGCCGTACGCCTTGATGGCGAAGGTCTGTGGGCCCTCCGTGGGGTGCGTGTGCGCGGGATCGAAGACGACCGAGTCACCGAGCCGCACGCCGCGGCGGAGGAGCGCTGGCTCGAGGCCGCTCTTCTGCCAGGCGGTCAGGCCCCGATCGAGCTCGGGGCCGAGCAGGAAGAGCGCCCGGCCGCCCGCGTCGAGCCAGCCCTCGAGCGCTTCGACGTCGGCCTTCGGGAACGCGCGCTGCGGGCCCGCGACCAGCAGCACCCGGCAGGTCTTGGGCAGCCCTTGCGAGAGGTGCTCGACCTTTCGCACGGCGTAGTTGTCGGCCTTGAGCGCGTCCACGAGCGAGGACATCCCCTCGAGCTCGAGGCTGTCCATCGCCGCCTCGCCGTGGTCCTGCGCGATGCACACCTCGAGCTGCGCGGTCTCCGAGACCGCGAGGAGCGCGGAGGCGAACGCGCCCTCGCCCTTGAAGCCGCGCACGTGCGCGTCGGGGCCGCCCGCGCCTTCGCGCAGATCCACGTCCACGAGCTCGGACTGCGTGACCACCTTGTGGCGCCGCTCGGCGCCCTGCCCCGCCACGAAGATCACGACGCCCTCCTGCAGATCGTACTTCGCGACCGAGAACTCGCGCGCGAGCGACTCGGCCCTCGGCACCTGCTCCTCGGGGTCGACGAACGTGATGGAGAGCCGCTTCGACTCGCGGCCGAGGCGCTGCAGCAGCTCCTCGACGTGCCCGAAGACGTCGAGGCTCCGCGGAAGGACGACCAGCACCTCGACGTCGCGCTTGAGGTCGTGCGCGATCGCGCGCGACTTCTCGGACAGCGAGAACACGCGGCCCTTGGTCCAGTCGCCGCGCAGGTAGTGCCGCGAGGCCAGGTAGTTCGCCATCACGAGGACGGCCGCGAGCAGCACCGTGCCCGCGCCGGAGCCGGCGCCACCGAGGGCCTTCCTCCGCCGGACGCTCACGTCCACCGGCGGGCCTCGAGCGCGCGCACGGCGCCGAAGAGCGAGATCACGACCACCGACACCAGGAACACGACGTGGCGCGAATCCACGATGCCGCGCGAGAAGTCCTGCATCTGGCGGAACGGTGAGAGGAACTCGAGCACGTGAGAGAGCGTCGGCGAGGCGCCCTTGACGTAGACGGAGAGGATGCCGACGAGGAGCAGGCCGAAGCCGAGCACGAACGACAGCACCGCTGCGACGATCTGGTTGCGCGTGAGCGCCGACGCGAGCGTGCCGAGCGCGAGGAACGCGGCGCCCTCGAGGAACGTGCCGAGGTACCCGGACGCGATGGGCCCTGCCTCGATGGGGCCTCCGAGGCCGCGCACGAGCGCCACGTAGACGAGCGTCGGAAGCCACAGCGCCACGAAGAAGCCGAGGGCGCCCAGGTACTTGCCGAGGACGACCTCGAGGTCGGAGACCGGCGCGGTCAGGAGCGGCTCGATGGTGCCGTTGCGACGCTCCTCGGCGAGCAGGCGCATCGGGACGACGGCCGCGAGGAAGAGCAGCGACACCCAGAAGAGCAGCGTGCCGCCGAAGAAGTACGAGAAGACGGCGCCTGGGCCGGCCTGTGGTGACGACAGCACGAGCGCGAACAGGTAGAAGGTGATGCCCTGCAGGAGCAGGAACAACGTGCCGACCGCGTACGCGACCGGGGCATAGAAGAAGCCCTCGAGCTCGCGCCGGGCGATGGTGAGCGCGGTCATGCGCGCGCCTCCGCGGCGGGCGCGTCGGCGGCCTCCCGCGTCGTGATCTCGACGAACACGTCCTCGAGCGAGGCGCCCTGCGGGGACAGCTCGAGGAGGACCAGGCCCCCCTCGACGGCGGCTCGGAAGACGCCCTCGCGCACGTCGCGATCGGGCGCTGCCTCGACGAGGAACGTCCCGGCCTGACCCGCGGGCTCGACGGCGACGACTCCCTCGACGTGCCCGAGACGCTCCCGGAGCGCGGCTTCGTCGGCGCCCGAGAGCGCGACGCGGAGGCGCCCACGACGCTCGAGCACGCGCCGCAGGCCGTCCGGCGTGTCCTCGGCGATCACGCGGCCACGCGCGAGGATGACGACACGCCCGCAGGTCACCTCGACCTCGGGCAGGATGTGCGTCGAGAGCACCACCGTGTGCTCGCGGCCCAGCTCGCGCACGAGCGCGCGCACCTCGCGGATCTGGTTCGGATCGAGCCCCGCGGTGGGCTCGTCGAGGATGAGGATGGGGGGCTCGTGCACGAGCGCGTCGGCGAGGCCCACGCGCTGGCGCATGCCCTTCGAGAGCGCGCCGATGAGCTTGCGCTGGAAGTCGCCGACGTCGCACCGCTCGATGACGCGATCGACCCGCGCCTTGCGCAGGCTGCGCGGCACGCTCTTGAGGCGCGCGCGGTACTCGAGATATTCGCGTACGCGCATCTCTGGATAGAGCGGAACGCTCTCCGGCATGTAGCCGACGCGGCGGCGGACCTCCATCGGCTCGGCGAAGACGTCGAAGCCAGCCACCTCGGCGCTGCCGCTCGTGGGCGGCAGGAAGCACGTCAGGATGCGCATCGCGGTGGTCTTGCCGGCGCCGTTCGGCCCGAGGAACCCGACGATCTCGCCCTTTCCGACGTGGAACGAGAGGCCGGCGAGCGCCTGGTGGCTGCCGTAGCGACGAGTCAGGTTCTCGACGCGGATCATGGCGGGGAGGTCTAGCGACGGAGGAAGTGAAGCGCGGCCACGATGATGCCACCCACGGCGAGCCCGGCCAGCACGAACCAGATCCCCGAGCGATCGTGGCGCTTGACCTTGGTGGTGGACGTAAGCGGCGAGCGGCGCATGTCGGCCGCGCGCTGCAGCTTCGTGATGATGCCGCCGGAGACGAACGTCTCCGCGACCGGCCACTGCTTCTGCGCCTGCTTGAGCGCCGCGGCGACGTCCGCGGCGGACTGCGGCCGCTCGGCCGGGTCCTTCGCCAGGCACTGCATGAAGAGCTTCATGAGCGGCGGGCAGCGCCGCGCGAGCTCCTCGTTCGGTCGCGGCGGGAGCTTCATGTGCGCGAGCGTGTCCTCGAACTCCGTGCGCGCGGTGAACGGCCAGTCGCCCGTGAAGACCTCGTACATGCAAAGGCCCAGCGCGTAGAGGTCGGCGCGGGCGTCGACTGGCTTGCCGCGGAGCTGCTCGGGGGCCATGTAGCGCGGCGTACCGACGCGATAGCCGGCGCGCGTGCGCAGCGTCGGCGCGCCCTCGTCGGGCTGCAGCACCTTGGCGACACCGAAGTCGAGGAGCTTGGCGACCGGCTGATCGCCCGGGCCACGCTCGACGAAGATGTTCTCGGGCTTGAGGTCGCGGTGGATGATGCCCGCGGCGTGCGCGGCCTCGAGCGCGCTGCACACCTGCTGGAACACCTTGAACGCCTCGTCCGCGGAGATGGGCGCCGCAGCGAGCAACCGATCACGCAGGCAGGCGCCCTCGAGCAGGTCCATCACGAAGTAGGTCCGCCCGTCGGGGAGCTCTCCGAAGTTGAAGACGTCGACGATGTTTGGGTGCTTGATGCGGTTGATCGCCCGCGCCTCCTGGAGGAAGCGGTTCTTGACGATCGCGTCGTTCGCGACGGCCGAGTGCAGCACCTTGATCGCGACCCGCTTGCCGATCTTCGGGTGCTCTCCGGCGTAGACCGCGCCCATCCCGCCCGTGTCGATGAGCTGGATGATCACGTAGTCGCCGAGGCGGGTGCCCGCGGGCAGGGTCTCGGGCGGCAGCGCGAGGCCCTCGGCCTCGACGCCCGCGTCGGTCTCCACGACGGGCGACGGGGCGATCTGCGCGGGCAGCGGGGCCGAGATGGGGGCCTGCGAGATCGGCGGCGCGTCGCGCAAGGTCGCGCCGAGATCCTCGGGGCCGGCAGGCTTCGCAGCCTCCCCGCGCCCGAACATCAGCAGCGTCTTCTGCGGATCCTCCGCCACGGTCGTGAATATGAGGGATGACGGTACGCTCGCGCAACTCCAGCGTACCTGCACCCACCTCGGGCCGCGGGCCGTGGAAGCGCGTCAGGTCAGCCGGCGGGCCAAGGCCAGGAGCTGCAGATCCCGCGGCGCCGCCTCGCGCGCGAGCTCGACGAGCTCGAGCGCCGCGTCCTTCTCGCCGCCCTCGAGCTGGTGCTCTGCGGCCTCTCGCAGCCGCGAGACGAGGTCGTGATCCACCTCGACCGCACGCCGTCCGAGCGCCTCGGCGCGCGTGGCGTCGCCACCCTGCCTGGCGGCCCGGGCCGCCTCGAGCAGGAAGAAGCTCGCGCTGTCGTGCTCCGCGTCGGCGTCGTGCGCGGCCTCGAAGGCGGCGGCGGCCTCGGCGTGACGGCCCTGCCTCGCGAGCAGCTTGCCGAGCTCGTGGCGCACGAACGGCCCGGTCGGGAAGAGCCGCGCGGCCTCCTCGAGCGCGCGCGTGGCCTGCTCAGGGTGCGCCTCCGCGAGCGCCACGCCGAGCTCGAAGTGCCAGCGCGCGGCGTCGCGATCGGCGGCGATGGCCTTGCGCGCGGCCTGTACGGCCATCGCCGGGACGAGGCGCTCGCCGCCTGGCTCGAACGCCCCCTCCTTGTACTCGCCGTCGCGGTCGAACAGCACCGCCTCGTGCGCGCACACGGCCGCGACGAAGCGCTCGAGCGTGCTCCCGACGGGCCATCGCTCCTCGTCCTCGAGGAGCCAGACGCGACCGTCCGTGCCGAGCGTCCAGAGCCCGCCGTCCGCGGTCTCGCCGATGACGAGGTCGTGCGGCCCGCACGCGCCGGCGGCCCGTGCCCCTCGGGTCGCGGCGACGAGATCGCCACCCTCGGCGGCCGGCCCCACACCGAAGAGCACGACACTCTCGTGGAACACGAGCGCGCCGTTCCACGAGCGGAGGAAGTCCACGACCGGCTGCGGCAGAGGCTCACCGAGCGCGCGCGTGGCCGCCTCGAGGTCGGCGGGCGCCGCGGGCGCACCTGGCCGGTGCACGCCCTCCGGCCACCCGGCCAGGGCGCTGCGAAAGGCCTCGTGGAAACCCTCGGCCAGCTTCGGGGGGCGACGCTTGCTCATCGGCTGCACCGCGGGAGATCGGGCGGCAGCGCCTTCTCGACGCGCCCGAGGCGCGCGCGCGTCGGCTCGTCCTGGGGCACGAGGCCGAGCAGGCGACACAGCATCGCCGCGCAGCGCTCCGCCGATCCGCGGGCGCAGACGTCCTCCGTCTCGGCGCGCGCGGCGGCGAGCGCCTGGCTCTCGAGCCGCTCCGCCGTCGCGGCGTGGCTGCGGCCGAGCCGCGCGCCGAGCAGGACGCCGATGAGCGCCACCACGCACAGCACCCCGGCGGCGATGAAGAGCCGCGGCTTGTCGGCCGCGGAGGTCGGCCACACGGTGAGGCGCCGCGCCGACGCCTCGTACGAGAGCGTGAACTCGCCGATCTCGATCGAGTCGGAGAACTTGGCGACCACGAGGCCGCGGGCGGGTTGGCCCTGGATGCGCACGCCCGTGGCCGAGCCGCGATCGTTGACCTCGATGCCCTCGAGGAGGAAGCGCAGCGACGCGTGCCGGCGCGATACGCCGGCCGAGGGCAGCACGAGATCGCACGCCGGATCGCGGCCGACCTGCACCTCGATGCCGGCCGACACCTCGAGCGTCGCCACGTCGGCGCCGTCCCGATCACGCGCGATGATCCGCGGCAGAGCTGCTCCGGCCGCGCGCGGCCGTCCGCGCTAGCCGACCTCCATCGGGACGACGTCGAGGCCGTCGGCGCCGACGCCGCTGACCTCGTAGAGCCCGGCCAGGACGATCTGCCCGTTGTCGTCGCGCGCGGTCTGCGCGAGGACATGGAACGAACGACCCAGCAGATCGCGCACGGCCGCCACGTCTGGCGATCCGGTGCCGAGGCGCGCGAGCGCCTCGAGCCGCACGAGGGCGTCGGGCACGCCGAGGCCGCCCGAGACGACGATCGCACCGCCGTGCCCGCCCGACAGGGCGGAGAGGAGATCGAAGGCCTCGACGCCGCGAACCTCGTCGAGGACGAGCCGGTCGGGGCGCAGGCGCAGGGCGGCCTGAAGGGAAGGCCTGGCCTCGTCACCGAGGCCGAGGGAGATCTGCACCCAGCGATCGCCGCGCGCTTCGATGGCTCCGCTGGACTCGACGATCACGACGCGCTCGTCATGCGAGACGCCGCCGAGGAGGGCGTTGACCAGCGTGGTGCGCCCCGAGCCGGCTCCGCCGCAGACGAGGAGGTTCCGCCGCGACGAGACGATCCCGGCGAGCACCTCCTGGTGCGCCGGGCTCATCATGCCGCGACGCGTGAGCTGGTCGAGCTCCGCCTTGTCGGCGTCCGGCCGGCGCAGGAGGATCGCGGGCCCGCGCGCGGCCACCGGCGGCATCACGATCGTGGCGTGGGTGCCGTCGTCGAGCACGAGGTCGTGCACCGCGCCCGACACCGACCGCCGACCCGCGCGCTCGAGCAGCCGTTCGATCGCGCGCGTGGCGGCGAAGGCAGACGAGAAGCCGCGATCGTGCGGCGCGATCCGCCCGCCCCGCTCGACGAGGATGCGATCCGGCCGCGCGATCTGGATCTCGCGCACCGACTCGTCGGCCAGCAGGTCATCGAGCGGGCCGAGGCCGGTCGCCTCGCCGACCGCCTCGCGCACGAGCACCTCGGACTCGAGGCCGGAGGGCGCGATCGCCTGAACGATCTCGTGGACCGCCGACTCGAGCGCGCCGTCGAGCAGGGCGCCTCGGCTCGCCAGCCGCAGCGCGACCTCGCGCAGCACGTCGTTCTGCTTGCTGCGCCTGCCGCCGGCAGGACGAGCCGCGGGCGCGACCGCCGGGACCGGCTTGCGCGCGGGCGCGGCGACCGGAGCCGCTGGAGCGGGCACCGGGCGTGCGGGGGCCGCCGCGGGCATGGCCCCGGTGGCCGGCTTCGAGACGCGCGGGGGACCGGCGACGGGTGCAGGGGCCGGTGCGGCCGCGGGAGCCGAGGGCGCGAAGGCGGCCAACGCAGATCGCGGGGCCGCCGCGGCCGGCGCTGGTGCAGGCGCTGGCCGGGACACCGCTGGAGGCGCGGCCGGCGCCGGTGCAGGCCGCGCCGGCGGGGCCAGGGGCCTCTCGGGTGGCATGCTGTCGGCCTCGGTCATCGGCTCGTCGCGCCTCGGCGCAGGAGCGGCCGGCTTCCGGGAGGTCATCGCCGGAGGCGCGCTCCCGAGATCCGGGCCACCCGCAGCGGTGGAGGCCGACTCTCCGGCGCCGCCTTCATCCACGGTGAGGATGAAGTCGCCGATGTAGATCTTGTCGGTTGGCTTGATGACGAGAGGGCTCGTGATCTTGCGCCCGTTGACGTACGTCCCGTTCGTGCTCTTGATATCGACGATGATGAACTTGCCGTCCTTGAGCACGATCCGGGAGTGGCGCTTCGAGACGTTTCCCTTCGGCAGGATGATGTCGTTCCCCTGAACGCGGCCAATGGTGACCTCGCTCTTGTCGAACTCCACCCGGCGCTGCTCGCCGCCCTTCTCGCTGATCGTGACCGTGAACATGCCCTCTCCCGGTCCGGAGTACTGGACGCGCTGGTGCCACAGAATAGCCAACCCTGCGGGTTTCCGTCAATTTTCGGGAGGTGTGTTCGACAGCGCAGACAGCGGGGTCATTCTGCGGCCGGAAATCACCGATCCGGCAGGAAGGGTCAGAGGCGGCGAGGGCGCCCGGCGGCGCCTCAGGGTGCCTCGCGCGGCACCTGGGCCCCGCCTCGCCCCCTGGCGGGCGGCGCGCCCGGCGATCGCAGCTCGGGGACGAAGAGCGTCACCACCCCCGCGGCGAACAGCGCGAGGAGGGAGATCGTGATGAGGAGCTGCGCACGATCGCGCGCCACCGCCGGCTCCTAGGGCCTCGCCCGCACGCGCGCCGCGTGGCGATGCACTCAGCCGGCCTTGCCGTCGGCGGGTGGTGCGACGGGCGCGGCCGCCGGCGCTGCAGGTGCGGCGGGAGCAGCGGGTGCGGCCGCCGGAGGCGCGGCGGCGACGGCGGCCAGCTCGGCCTCCCGGTCGCGCAGGGCCTGCTTCCATCGCGTCGGCCGCGGGTCTGCGTCCCAGCGACCGTCGGGCGCGGGCGCGGGGCGGTTCGGCAACGTCCGCACCTCGACGTCTCCCATCACGCGCGCGCGACACGCGAGGCGCGCCGTGCCGCTCGTGCCCACCGCGCGCGCCTCCCGCCGATCGCGCGGGGACAATGAGCCCTCCGCGCCCGAAGCCCAGACGCGGCACGCGCCGCACAGGCCCGTCTTCGGACATCCGACGGCGCGATGGCCCCACGTCCAGAAGCCGCGGAACAGCGGCACTCCCGCGCGCTCCGCGCAGGACAGGAGCGTCTCGCCCTTCGTGGCCTCGATCTCCACGACCTCGTCGAGGAAGCGTACGCGAGGCACGTCAGGCCTTCTTCGCCTTCGGCTTCTTCTTCCCGCCGCCCTTGGGCTTCTCCCCCAGCTTGCCGAACGCCTTGTCGAGCGACTGCTTGAGCGCGTCCGCGAGCGCCTCCTTGCGGAGCTGCTTCTTCTCGGCGTCGCTCGAGCTCCCGGAGATCTCGGTGGCGACCGTGCACTCGCCGTCGCCGGAGAGGATCATCTGCTTGGACGGGATCGCCGTGCCGAGGACGCTCGCGCGGAGCGACACCTGCAGCGTCTTGTACTTCTTGCCGTCCGCCGGCGGCGCGATCTGCTCGTCCACCTTCTCGATGCGGACGATCATCTGCAGACCGCGCTGCCCCTTGCCCTTGAGCTCCTCGTCGCTCGGCCACTTCGCGCCGGGCGCGGCGAGCTGCACGTCGGCGCGCTGCTCGAGCTGCTTCTGCAGCAGCTTCTTCGCGTCCTCGACGAGCCCCGACTTCACGCCGGCGGACTCCTCGGTGTCCTTGAGCTCCACGTAGTACTTCGGCGCCGCGAGCGCGCTCGCCGGGACCAGGAACAGCGCCATCGCACCCACCAGCGTCAGCATCCGCATACCCCGCAGATACCACTGTCCCAGTCGCCTGTCAGCTGTTCGGGCTACTTGACCTGCATCGGCGGCAGGAAGCGCTCCCAGCGGGTGCCCTCCATGTCGTTGTGCGACCACCACACGATGAGGGCGCGGCCCTTGACGAACTCGGCGGGCACGAAGCCCCAGATGCGCGAATCCGACGAGTTGTCGCGGTTGTCGCCCATCACGAACAAGGTGCCCGGGGGCACTTGATGCGGGTGGTACTGCTGCGGCAGGTGGCCGGCCTCGTAGTAGGTCGTGAAGTGGTGGCCGTCGAGGACCTCCTCCCACTCCTCCGCCGTCTTCCTCGTGCACCCCGCGGTGCTCGACGACTCCTCGTTGCAGTCGTCGTACTCGACCTTGCCGCGGTGCGTGCGCTCGACCGGCCTGCCGTTGACGTAGACCACGTTGTCGCGCACCTCGACCGTGTCGCCCTCGATGCCGATGACGCGCTTGATGAAGTCCTTGTCGGGATCGTTCGGGTACTTGAAGACGACGATCTCGCCGCGGCTCGGCTTGCCGTACTGCCAGAACTTCACGCCCGACAGCGGCCAGCCAAGGCCGTAGATGAACTTGTTGACGAAGATGTGGTCGCCGATCTTGAGCGTCGGGATCATCGAGCCCGACGGGATCTTGAAGGCCTCGACCACGAACGAGCGCAGGAAGAGCGCCACCAGCACCGCGACGCCGATCGACTCCGCGTACTCGCGGAACGTGGACTTGCGCGCGAAGCCGAGGTGCTTGTCGACCGCCTCCTCGAGCTTTCCGAGGCCGGCGCGGACGCGCTCGACGTCACGCTCACGGATGGCCGCGGCGATGGCGTCCGCGTGCTCGCTGACCTGGCGCGCGTCCTCGCTCGGGATGCGGTAGCCGTGCTTGCGCAGCAGGCGACGCGCCTCGACGACGAGGTGCCTGGCATCCTGCAGCGCGCGACGGCGATCGCGCCAGGCTCGGTAGCGGAGGAAGATCGACGGCTCCGTCATGCGCCGTGCGGGGGGAGAGCAGCCATGGTCGAGCTCAAGTCTAGCCCCTGAGTTGGTGGAGGACCAGCCGCGGCGAGTGGCACCGGCGCGGCCTCAGTCGACCTTGAGGACGGCCAGGAAGGCCTCCTGTGGGATCTCCACGGTGCCGATCTGCTTGAGGCGCTTCTTGCCCTCCTTCTGCTTGTCGAGGAGCTTTCGCTTGCGCGAGATGTCGCCGCCGTAGCACTTCGCGGTCACGTTCTTGCGCAGGGCCTTGACCGTGACGCGAGAGATGATCTTCGTGCCGAGCGCGGCCTGGATGGCCACCTCGAACATCTGCGGCGGGATGAGCTCCTTCATCTTCGTGCAGAGGTCGCGGCCCTTCTGGAAGGCGCGCTCGCGGTGCACGATCGCGGAGAGCGCGTCGACCTTGTCGCCGTTGACGAGCAGGTCGAGGCGCACGAGGTCCGCGGTCTTGAACTCGCGGAACTCGTAGTCGAGCGAGGCGTAGCCGCGCGTGCCGCTCTTGAGCTTGTCATAGAAGCCGAAGACGACCTCCGACAGCGGCATGTCGTACTTGATGATCGCGCGGCCGCCGCCCGAGAAGCTGAGGTTCGTCTGCACGCCGCGCCGCTCCTCGCACAGCTTGATCACGTTGCCGACGTACTCCTGCGGCACGTGGATCGTGCAGCCGATGATCGGCTCCTCGATGTGATCGACGCGACCCGGGTCCGGGAGCTTGGCGGGGTTGTCGATCTCGGTGGTCGCGCCC
>CAZQJC010000259.1:0-144201 GCA_964593795.1 uncultured Myxococcales bacterium
TCGGGCTTCAGGCCTCGGGCTTCAGGCTCCGGATCCGGGTCAGAGACCCGAAGCCTGAAGCCTGGAGCCTGAAGCCTCTTCGCATGACAGCTCGCAAGTCCGCGTTGCAGCACACGGTTCAACATGATCGGTGCTCTAGGCGACCTTGACGGCCTTGATGGGCGCCAGGGCCGCGCAGAGGACGCGCTTGGCCGAGGCATACGGGGCGGCGACGCCGTTTCGCCACTGGCGCAGCTCGGCCAGCACGCCCTCGGCGTCGCGCCGGATGCACAGGTGCGTGAAGGCGTGCTCCGGTCCGGGCCGATCGGCCGGCACCCAGGTGCCCGTGTTGAAGTACCACCCGCCGTCGGGCAGCTCGTGCGCGCCGGGGTCGTGCGAGTGTCCGAACACCACGAGCGGCGTGTCCACGATCTTCCGGATCCGCGCCGGGACCGTGCGCATCTGGATCTCCGAGTCGAGCATGCGCAGCTTGGCGAGTTGGCGGTCGGTCAGCCAGAACACCGCCAGCACCGCCGCGCTCGCGACGCCCTTGGCGATGCCCCCGGGCGCCCAGACCAGCGCAGCGGCCATCAGGCTCGCGCAGAGCACCGCCACGGCGAAGCGGTCGAGGAAGAACGTGTTGAGCAGGCGCCACACCGACCGCAGCACCGACTGTCGCCGGAGGCCGTCGAGCGCGATCAGCGTCTCCTCGCGCATGCGCAGCCGCGTCGCCATCGCGCGCAGCCGCTCGAGGTGCAGGCGCTTGCGCACGTGGTCCACGACCTCGCGCCTGAGCGAGCGCCACACGCCGAACAGGCGCGACAGCATCAGGATGTACATGTAGGCGAGCCGCGTGACGCCGCGCGCGCCGATCCGTCCCGCGACGCGGAAGTACTCGGTCCAGTGCCAGTACTCCTGCCCGTGCGGGTCGAACATGGGGAACAGGTTGCACACGTAGCGCTGCCCCGCGTGCGCGATCGACAGGAGGATGCTGTCCTTCTGCTGCGATCCGGCCTCGGCCGGCTGCACGGGCGCGAGCACGTAGTCGAACGAGCAGTACTCGTCGTACTGGTGCCCGTGCTCGATGTAGCAGAGGCCTTCCTGGAAGTAGAACCACGGATGGAACTGCACCGCGGCGCCGAGCCTCTCCGCGTCCGCGGGCTGCCCCACGCCGTCGACGATCAGCTTCCGGAAGGCCTGCTGGACGCCGTCCCAGTGGAACTCGACGTCGTGGTTGCCGAGCACGACGTGCAGCTCGTGCCCCGCCGCGATCCAGGCCGACAGGCGCTGGAAGATCGACGCGTGCCGCCTGGCGACGCTCTCGATCTTGCGCACGGCGGCCAGCGCGTGCGTGCCGACGCCGAACTGCCGCTCGTCCTCGTCCGATCCGTCGCCGTCCGTGGGGAACAGGCACACCGACAGGAAGTCGACCATGTCGCCGTTGACGATGAGGCGCCACGGGCGGCCGTCCTGGCGGTTCCACGTGTGGTGCTCGAGGAACGCCTCGAGCTCGCGCTCGAGCTTCACCACGTGACGGAGCCACGACACCGGGTTTTCGCCCTCGGCCGAGAACGGCTTGAGGTCTTCGCCGAGGTGCAGGTCGGAGATCACGAGCAGGTTGGGCTCGAGCATCCCAGGATTGGTCGGACCGATGAGGTCTACACCGTCGAATGCCATAGTCTACCCACTGCAAATCATTCGTTGTTTTCTGCCTAGCACTGTTCAGGCTCTCGAACCGCAAGCCTGATGTCCGGTGCCACGTCGCTTATGCAGGTGCGTCGATCTCTACGCACCAAGTTACGCGCCGCCGTTGAAAGCGGCAAGCGGAATCTTGTCAACGAATTGTAAATTCTGGTGATCTCGGCCGCGACATTGGTGCCACGTCCCCTACGCAGGGGTGGCACATCCAGGTGGCACATTGCGGATGGATCCTACGACGCACCGCATTGACTCGCCGCGGCGTGAGCCCCCTCCCAACACGGCTGGGAGTCGTGCTATCAACGCGGCACGATGAAGCAGATCGCCTTTGTTCTCGTGTTCATCGCCGCACACGCGCTGTTCGCCTGGACCCTGATGCGACGCATCCGGATCCTCAAGCGATGCAAGCCCGAGGACCGCCTGGATCACATGGGCGACCGCGTCATGAGCATCGTCCGGTTCTTCCTCGGGCAGGGAAAGGTCGTCGAGCGGGTCGCCTACCAGCGCAAGCCGGGCGTCACGTCCTTCCACCACATCTGGATCTTCTGGGGCTTCCTCATCATCTCGGTCGGCACGATCGAGATCTTCTTCACGGGCATCTCGGGCGGCCGCATCGACCTGTCGTTCATCGGCGCCACGCCCTACCGCTTCCTCAAGCTGACGATCGACGCCTTCAACGTCGTCGTGCTCACGGCCATCTGCTTCGCGTTCGTGCGACGAATCGTCATCAAGCCGCGCCTGATCCCGCTGTCGCCCGACGCCGCGCTCATCCTCGGCGGCATCGGGGGCCTGATGATCACGCACTACGGCTTCCACGCCTTCCACTTCGTCGCCTCGGGTCAGACCGAGGCGTGGGCGGTCGACTCGCCGCTCGCGATCTCCGCGCATCTCGCCCGCGTGTTCCAGAACGTGCCCGCCGGGACGGCGCACCTCGTCTCCGAGGTCAACTGGTGGGGACACGTCCTCATCCTGCTGACGTTCCTCAACTACCTGCCGTACTCGAAGCACGTCCACATCATCACGTCGGGTCCGAACATCTTCACGCGCCGCCTCGGACAGCGCGGGATCCTGCCGAAGATGAACATCGCCGAGGCCGAGGACATCGAGAAGATCGGCATCGTCGGCGGCTACAAGGACTTCACGTGGAAGTCCATGCTCGACAACTTCTCCTGCACCGAGTGCGGGCGCTGCTCGAACTTCTGCCCCGCGTTCAACACGGGCAAGCCGCTCTCGCCGATGCACCTCGTGCACGACATCAAGCACGAGGCGCTCGAGCGCGGGCAGCTCGAGTCGACGCTCGAGGACGCCGAGAAGAAGGGCTCGACCGACCTCGTGGCCAAGATCAAGAAGCAGCTCGACGAGATGGAGCCGCTCATCGGCGGCCGCATCAAGGAAGAGACGCTGTGGGCGTGCACGACCTGCGGCGCCTGCCAGGAGGTCTGCCCGGTCTTCATCGAGCACCCCGAGAAGATCATGCTCATGCGGCAGAACCTGGTGATGCTGCAGGAGGCGGTGCCGACCGACCTCGCGCGCACCTTCAAGAACATGGAGCGCAACTCCAACCCGTGGGGCCTCGCGCCCGACAAGCGCATGGACTGGATGGAGATGGTCGAGGGCGGCGTGCCCACGATCGAGGAGAAGCCGGACGCGGAGTACCTGCTCTGGGTCGGGTGCGCGGGCGCGCTCGACGACCGCATCAAGAAGAGCACGGTGTCCCTGGTCGAGGTGCTCAAGGAGGGCGGCGTGAGCTTCGCCGTCCTCGGGGCCGAGGAGGGCTGCGTCGGCGACACCGCGCGCCGCGCCGGCAACGAGATGCTCTACGAGATGCAGGCCACGCAGAACATCGAGACGATGAACGGCTACAAGGTGAAGAAGGTCATCACCGCGTGCCCGCACTGCCTGCACACGATCAAGAACGAGTACCCGCAGCTCGGTGGCAACTACGAGACCTTCCACCACACGCAGATCCTCAAGCAGCTCGTCGACAGCGGGAAGATCCAGGTCGACAAGCCCGCGGCGAAGTCGATGACGTTCCACGACCCGTGCTACCTCGGCCGCTGGAACGGCGAGTACGACGCGCCCCGCGAGCTGCTCGCCAAGGGTAGCGGCGAGGGCAGCGTGCGCGAGCTCGACCGGTCCAGGCAGCACAGCTTCTGCTGCGGCGGCGGCGGCGGGCGCATGTGGCAGGAGGAGCACATCGGCGACCGCGTGAACCGCGATCGCATCAAGGAGGTCATCGCGTCGGGGGCCGAGGCCGTCGGCGTCGCGTGCCCGTTCTGCACGGTGATGCTCGAGGACGGGGTCAAGGACCTCGGCGCCGAGGAGAAGGTGCAGGTCGTCGACGTCGCGCAGGTGATCGCGAGGTCGATGCGCAGGAAGCCCAAGGCGGACGAGGCCAAGCCCGCCGAGCCTTCGCCGCCGGCGTCCGAGCCCGCGAGCTGAAGCCGCGGCGGTCCCCCGGGCCTCCGATCCGCTGGGTAGCTCCCACCGCGTTGCCGTCGCGCTACCATGAAGCATGGCCGTCAGCGACCGGGATCGCGAGTACATGCGACGGATCGGCGAGCAGGAGGCTGCGGCGCGGTCGGAGAGGCTGGCCGAGCATCTCGCGCTCGATCTCGGGGAGCGCCTCGGGCGCAGCTTCGCGCTGGCGGCCTGATCGCGAATCGATCGGCAACATCGACCTTCGTTACGGCCAGTCGATGTCGTGGCGCAACAGCGGCTCGAGCACGCTGCGCCTCACGCCGTAGCGTCCACATCGCGGAGAAGAGAACGCCAGGGCCGCCAGGCACGCCAGCCCTACGGCTTTGGGCTGCCGCGGCGAGGCGCCGGCGGACGTTCATGGGCGAGCGTCGCCGTTGCGCAGCGTCCGCCACCGGCCGGTCTGGCAGCCCTCGCGGCCCTGGCGTTCTCTTGATCCGAGGCGGCCGCTCGAAATCAGCCGACGCGCGAGGCGGCCTGGTCGAGCTCGAGGAACAGGAAGTACTGCCCGGGGATCTCGTCGCACGCCATCTGCGCCTTGCACTCGGGGCAGGGCAGCTTTGGCGCGGACAGCGCGCGCAGGAGGTCGCCGTGCACGGCCACGTCGATCATCATCGGCCCTTCGTGGCCACACTTGCCGCACGAGTAGGGCGCCTCGAAGGACGCGATGCGGGCGCCCGCGCTCATCTCGCGCACCATGTTCATCTGCGGCACGAGCACGGCGGAGACGTGGGCGAGCGTGACCTCGGCGCGGCGCCCGAGCAGGGTCCGCAGCGCCCGCACCCACTCGCGCACGCCGAGCGAGTTGATGAACGTGACGCCGCCGAGGTCGATCACCACCTCGCGCGTCGGGATCTGCGCGACCGCCGACAGCGCGCCGGCCGTCTCGTCGATGCGCCCCGCGAGCGCCACCAGCGTGCGCGGACCCTGCGGCACCACCGAGACGGCGAGCCGGCGATCGGTGGGCGACGACGGGCGCGAGGACATGCTCATCTCTCCACGAAGATGTTGAACGAGCTCGGCGTCTGCGCGAGGTCCTGCGGCGACACGCGCAGGTCGATGAGGCCGATCACTTGCGTGCGCTGGTTCGGGTGGATGTTGAAGACGAGGTGGTGGCAGGAGTCGTAGACGAGGCCGACGCCGATGCCCGCGCCGCCGCCGTGCATGATCACCTTGTTGACGTCGCGCGAGACGCCCTTGGCCAGGCACGCGAGGATGGTCGAGCGCGACAGCGAGCCCCACTGGTCCGTCACCTCGATCGCGAGGTAGCGCGCGTCGCACGCGTAGCGCAGCCAGATCTCCTCGCGCCCCGACAGCGACCGCACCGTGTCGCGCCTCTCGTCGCGCCGCGTCGCCGTCCCCGCCGCGTCGATGGGCGCGTTGAAGATGGCGTTCGTCATGAGCTCGTCCGCCACCAGCGCCGCCATCTGCGCGGCGCGAGAGCCGATGCCGAGCCCCTTGACCGTGGCGGTCAGCTCGTCGACGAGGTCGGCTCGCTCATCGCTCCGCGTGACCTTGCGCGCGACCACGGGGACACCCCAGGTCATGTACTTCTCGATGCCGAAGATGTCGTGGCGCAGGACCTTGAGCGCGGTGACGGTCAGCTCTTCGGCGAGCGTCGGCATCGCGCGCCCGAGCAGGTTCGTGATGGCGCCCGCGCGCAAGAGGCGAGGAAGGTCGGGCAGGCTGCCCGGAGAGGCCAGCACGAGGCAGGCGCCCACTCCGAGCCGGTCCGCCTCGGTCAGGAGGCCCACTCCCTCGGGGCCTTGCAGGAGCTCCTGATCGATCACGAGCAGGGCGGGGACGTGGACGCCACAGAGCGCGGCCGCCTCCTCCACGCCCTCGGCGATGTCGAGCGTGTGCAGCGTCGCGCCGAGGATGCGCTGGATCTGGCGCTGCACGCGTCGGTCACGACAGACCACGAGGATCCGCCCCGGCGCGTGCAGACCAGGAGCATCCGGCTGATCGGCCGGCGCGTTACAGAGGGACTGCACGTTTTCTATCTTACCGTGTTTACACGATGTGACGCAAGGGCTGGCTCGGGGCGCGTGTAACATGCGTGCCGGATGAGCGGTCCGGGGGACCTGGGGCTGCCGCCCCGCTACGAGGTGGTGCGCGAGCTCGGGCGTGGCGGGATGGCGACGGTCTACCTCGCGCGGGACCGCGAGTCCGGCAGCGAGGTGGCGCTCAAGGTGCTGCACCGCGGGCTGCGGGAGGACGCGCTCGTGGTGTCGCGCTTCAAGCGCGAGATGACGGCCGCCCGGCGGATCCGGCACCCCGCCGTCATCGCCATCTACGACCTCATCGACACGCCGGAGTGCCTCTGCCTCGTGCTCGAGCACCACCCGGGGCGGGACTGCAAGCGCCTCCTGCGCGAGCGCGGCAAGCTGCCGGCCGAGGAGGTCCTCGCGATCGCGCGGCAGGTGCTGGGCGCGCTTTCGGCGGCGCACGCCGAGGGCATCGTCCACCGCGACGTCAAGCCGCACAACGTGCTCCTCGACGATCGCGGCGCGGTCAAGCTCGCGGACTTCGGCGTCGCGCGGGTCGACGACGCGCTCGGGCTCACGCGCCAGACGACCGTGGTGGGCACCCCGGAGTACATGGCGCCGGAGATGCTGTCGTCGCCGCTCGCGGACGGGCGGGCTGACCTGTACGGCCTCGGCGTCACGCTGTACGAGCTCGTGGCGGGCGTGTTGCCCTACCGCGCGGCGACGCCGATGGCGCTCTTCGAGCTGCACCAGCGGACGGAGGTGCCCGACGTGGCGGCCGCCCTGCCGGGCGTGCCCCCGGCGCTGGCGCGCACGATCCGGCGCGCGATGGCCCGCGATCCCGAGGACCGCTTCCAGACCGCCGACGAGATGCTGCGCGCGCTCGAGGGCGGCGAGGTGCCGGCGCCGGCGGTCGCCTCGGGCGCGCTGGCGCCGCGGGCCTGCGCGTGCGGTGCGCCGCGGCTGCCGGGCGTCGCGGCTTGCCTCGAGTGTGGCGCGCAGATGCTCGCGCTGCGCAGCCGCCCGGGGGCGACGTGCTCCGTGTACGCGCTCATGACGATGCAGACCGTGACGGACGTGCTCAAGAGCGGACGCGCGTTCCCCCTCGAGCAGGAGCGCGCCATGAACGAGGAGATCGAGGCCGCGGGCGGCCGCCTCAAGCGCGCCAAGGGCAAGCGCGACCTGCGGATCCAGACGGGCACGGCGCGGATCGCGGCGAATCTCGAGCGCGCCGATGCGGAGGCGCTGGCGGCGCGGCTGGTCGCGCGGGGCGTGCGCGCGGAGGTCCGGGCGTCCCTCCGGGAGGACCTCGGGCTGTTGTTCATCGGGGACCCGAAGGCTCGGACCCCCGTGCGCGTGCTGCAGGCGGCCGGGCCGTGGCTGGGGGTGGCCATGGCGCTCCTCCCCTTCCTGCTGCCGGCGATCCCCGGCGGTTCCCGGGCGGGCTTCGCCCTCGGCATCTTCGCCTGGAGCATCGTCTGGCTCGCCGGGCTGGTGGCGTTCGCGCGCCGGCCGCTCGCGGCGTTCGACGGCGCCGAGCCAGCGCGGGCGGAGCTCGGCTCGCTCGAGGACCGGGCACGCGCGGCGTTCTCGGCCATCCGCTCGCCGCGCCTTCGGAGCCTGGTGCGGCGCACGCTCGAGCGCGGGCTCCTGGTCCGCCGGCGCCTCGCGGAGCTGCGGCCCGACGACACCGCGGCGCTCGCCGAGGTCGATCAGCTCATCGGTGCGGCCCTCGACGCGGCCGCCCACGCGGCGACGCTCGAGGCGCGGATCGCCGAGGCGGACCCGGACCGGCTGCTGCACGAGCTGCGAGCGCTCGAGGCCCGAATCGCGGGCGCGGCGACCGCGGACGCCGCGGCGTGGATCGCGCGGAAGGTGGAGATCGAGCGGACGCTCGCGGACCGCGACGAGGCCGAGGCCGCGGTGGTGGCCACGACCGGACGGCTCGTCGGGATCGCGGCCGAGCTGCGCGCCGCGGTCGAGCACCTGACCGTGGCCGACACGAGCACCGCGGGCGGGCGGGCGCGGCTCGATGCGGCGCTGGCCTGCCTGAGCGGTCCGCTGCAGCAGCTGCGGGGCCGCTTGACCGCTCCGCCGGACGGAGCGCCGAGCGGTGGCTGACGTGATCCCCGGGCTTCCGTCGCGCTATCGCGTGCGGTCCCGGCTGGGGCAGGGCGGGATGGCGACCGTGTACCTGGCCGATGACGAGGTGTCGGGATCCCCGGTCGCCATCAAGGTGCTGCTCGAGCACCTGACGGCCGACGAGACGATCGTCGCGCGCTTCCGCCGCGAGGTGGCCGCGGCCCGGCGCGTTCGACACAAGAACGTCATCGCGATCTACGACGTGATCGTCGAGCCGCCGCTCGTTTGCATGGTGCTCGAGTACCACCCGGGCACTGATCTGGCGCAGTGGGCGGTGCTGCGGGGTCGACCGGCGCCGGAGGTGGTGGTCGCGCTCGCCACGCAGATCCTCGATGCCCTGGAGGTGGCGCACGCCGAGGGCGTCGTGCACCGCGACCTCAAGCCGCAGAATGTCCTCGTCGACGACGCGGGACAGGCCAGGCTGACGGACTTCGGCATCGCGCGGGTCGAGGACGCGATCGGCCTGACGACCGACACGATGATGCTCGGCACGCCCGCGTACATGGCGCCCGAGTCCCTGGCGAGCCCGCTCGTCGACGGGCGCGCCGATCTGTACGCGCTCGGCGTCACGCTCTACGAGCTGCTCACCGGCGAGCTGCCGTTCCGCGCAGCCTCGCCGATGGCCGTGGCGTTCCTGCATCGGTCGGAGGCGGTGCCGGATCCGCGCGCCAAGGTGCCGTCGCTGCCCGAGGCGCTCGCAGCGGTCGTGCAGCGGGCGATGGCGAAGGAGCCGGAGGATCGCTTCCAGACCGCGGCGGAGATGCGCGCGGCCCTGCTCGGCGGCGGCGCGCCGGCCGCGCTCGTCGCGAGCGCGCCCGAGCACCGGTGCGCTCGTTGCCAGGCGCCCCTCCTGCCGGGCCTCGCAGCCTGCGTCGAGTGCCGCGCGGTGCGGCTCCGGCCGCGGCGGCGGCGGGGCGGCAAGGGGCAGGTGTGGATCGGCAACGTGGGGATCGGCGCGGGGCAGGCCCTGCCGCTGACGCCCGAGGTGCGGCTGCGCATCGCGGACGTCCTGCGGGAGTGCGGCGCCGAGCTCCCCGAGGAGCAGCGGCTCGAGAGCCACCTGCGCCTGTCGACGATGCTGGTCTCGCGCGAGCTCGACGAAAAGGACGCGGAGGGCCTGGTGGAGGTGCTGCGCGCGCGACAGATCCCCGCGTCCTCCGCCACGACGCTCGGCCAGCGGATCCGGGGCTTTGCGAGCGCCGACGGGATGCGCGGCCTGGCGATGCTGGGCGTGGCGACGGCCGCGGCGACGGCGGCGGGCATCGCGCTCGCGAAGGCGGGCCTGCTCGCAGGTGAGGCCTCCTTGCTGCTGTTCCTCGGGGCCTGGTTCGTGGCCTGGCTGGCGCTGATCGTGGCGTTCGGCTGGTCGCCCATGGCGCGGTTCTCCGAGGACGGCGGGGCGCCCGCGCTACCGGAGCCGCCGGTGGCGCGGCGCGCGGCGGGTGTGTTCGGGGCGATCTCGTCCCCGCGACTGCGGGCGCTCCTGCGGCGGACGCTCGCGCGCGGCCTCTCGGCCCGCCAGCGCCTCGGCGACGGCGCGGCCGGTGCCGGCGAGATCGATGCGGCGCTCGACGCGGTGCTCGACGTTGCCGCGCGGGTCGCAGCGCTGGAGGCCGAGCACGGCCGCACCGACGCGCAGCTCGTGGTGGAGCGGCTCAAGGCGGTCGACGAGGCGCTCGCGCGGCCCGGCTCACCGGCGGAGCAGGCGACGCTTGTGGACGAGAAGGTGCGCCTCGCCGGGGAGCTCGACGCGAACGCAGGGCGCCAGCAGCAGATCGTGCGCGGCTACGCCCTCATCCTGGAGACGAGCGCGCGCCTCGACGCGGTCGGACGCGGGGGCGCAGGGGAGGGCGCTCACCGCGCCCTGGGCGAGCTCGACACGGCCCGCGCTCGCCTCCGCACCGGCGCCGACACCCTCGGCTCCCTGGACACGCTGGCGCGCTAGCTTGCGATCCGCGGCCTCGGAAGGCCGCGGCAGGAGGGGCGCGCCGCCCCTCCCCCAGTTGAGCAAAGCTCAACTGGGCCCCCCTCCCTGCGTCTTCGCTCGCTGCGCGAGGGACGCCCTTGCGGCTCGCTGCGCTCGCCTCGAGGACGGAGCGGACTTCAGGGACAGGCTCTGGACGATGCAACGTCCGGCTTCGAGGCGAGCGCCCCTCGAAGACCGCTAGTACCTCGCCCCGCCACCTCCCACCAACCGATCAAAACCCCTGTGGCGAGGTACTAGAAGAGCGCGGGCAGGGACTCGGCAAACGGTGCGCGCGCGACGCCGGCCTCGGTGATGATCGCGGTGACGAGCTCCGCGGGCGTGACGTCGAAGGCGGGGTTCTCGACGCGGATGCCCGTCGGCGCGACCTGGACGGCGCCCACGTGCGTGACCTCGCGCGAGTTGCGCTCCTCGATGGGGATACCGGCGCCCGTCGTCGTCTCGAGGTCCACGGTGGACAGGGGCGCCGCGACGTAGAAGGGGATGCCGTGGGCGCGCGCGAGCACGGCCACGGTGTACGTGCCGATCTTGTTGGCGGTGTCGCCGTTTCGCGCGATGCGATCGGCGCCCACGACGACGGCCTGGATGCGTCCCTTGCGCATGAGCGCGCCGGCCATGTTGTCGCAGATGAGCGTCACGTCGATGCCCGAGCGCTGGAGCTCGAACGCCGTCAGCCGCGCGCCCTGCAGGAAGGGCCGCGTCTCGTCGGCCAGCACCTTGACGGGGTTTCCGCGCTCGACCGCACCGCGGATGACGCCGAGCGCCGTGCCGTAGCCGCCGGTCGCCAGCGCCCCCGCGTTGCAGTGCGTGAGCACCGTCGCGCCCTGGGGCAGGAGCGGTCCGCCGTGCGCGCCGATGCGGCGGCAGCGATCGATGTCGTCCTTCCAGACCGCGACCGCCTCGCGCTCGAGGGCGTCGGCGAGCCCCGGGCCGTCGCCGTGCGCCGCCGCGGCGCGCTTCATCCGTTCGAGCGCCCAGAAGAGGTTGACCGCGGTCGGGCGCGTGGCCCCGAGCGCTCGCACGACCTCGTCGAGCGGGCGCCCTCGCCTGGCGCCGAGGGCCACGCCGAACGCCGCGGTACAGCCGATCGCGGGCGCCCCGCGCACGATCATCGTGGTGATCGCGTCGGCCACCGCGGGCACGTCGTCGTAGGAGTGCCACACCTCCTCGACCGGCAGGCGCGGCTGGTCGAGAAGCCATAGTGTCCCGCTCTCCCACACGAGCGGTGAGAGCACGTCGTTGAACCTGCTAGCCATCGAGCACCTTCTTCAAGAGCTGGTTCACGAGCGCGGGGTTGGCCTTGCCGCCCGTCGCCTTCATCACCTGGCCGACGAAGAACCCCATGAGCTTCGGGTTCTCCGGCAGGCGCGCGGCTTCCTTGGGGTTGTCGGCGACGACCTTGCGGCACGCCGCCTCGAGCTCCGCGGTGTCGCTCACCTGCGCGAGGCCCTCGCGCTCCACGATCGCGCGCGCGCCGTCCCCGGACGCATACATCTTGGCGAATACGTCCTTGGCGATCTTGCCGCTGATCGTGCCGTCGTCGATGAGCCTGACGAGCTCCGCCAGCGCGGCGGGCGGGATCGGCGAGGCCGCCGGCCCCTTGCCCTCGCGGTTGAGCTCGCGCAGCAGCTCCGACTGGATCCAGTTGGCGGTCTTCTTCGGCTCGGCGCCCGCCGCGACCGCCGCCTCGAAGTAGTCGGCGAGGTCGCGCTCCTCGGTGAGCACGCCCGCGTCGTAGTCGGTGACGCCGAGCGTCTCGACGAAGCGCGCGCGCCGGGCGAGCGGCAGCTCGGGGATGGCCGCACGGCACGCCTCGAGCATCGCGTCGTCGATCTGCAAGGGCGGCAGGTCCGGCTCGGGGAAGTAGCGGTAGTCGTGCGCCTCCTCCTTCGAGCGCATCGACGCGGACGCGCCGCGCTCGGCGTCCCAGAGGCGCGTCTCCTGCACGATGGTCTGGCCGCGCTCGTACAGGCGCACCTGGCGCGCGATCTCGTGGTCGATCGCGGCCTCGACGTTCCGAAACGAGTTGATGTTCTTGGTCTCGGTGCGCGTGCGGTACTCGGGCTCGCCCCGAAGCCGCACCGACACGTTGGCGTCGCAGCGCATGGAGCCCTCCTCCATGTTGCCGTCGGAGATCCCGAGGTAGCGCACGATGCGGCGCAGCACGCGCAGGTACTCGGCCGCCTCGGCCGCGCTGCGGAGGTCCGGGGCGCTGACGATCTCGACGAGCGGCACCGACGCGCGGTTGAAGTCGACCAGCGAGCGCGCGCCCGCGTGGACGCTCTTTCCCGCGTCCTCCTCGACATGGATGCGCACGAGGGACACCTCGTGCATCGCGCCGTCGAACGGGAAGCGCACGAGGCCGTGCTCGCACAGGGGCTCGTCGAACTGCGAGATCTGGTAGCCCTTCGGCAGGTCCGGGTAGAAGTACTGCTTGCGCGAGAAGCGCGAGACGCGGCGGATGGTGCAGCCGGTCGCGAGGCCGATGCGCACCGCGTAGTCGATGGCGGTGCGGTTCGGCACGGGCAGGACGCCCGGCATGCCGAGCGACACCGGCTCGACGTTGGTGTTCGGCGGCGCGCCGAAGGTCGTGGGCGCCCACGAGAACAGCTTCGAGCGCGTCGCGAGCTGCACGTGGCACTCGAGCCCGATCACGGGCTCCCACTTGCCGAGATCGACGTCAGCCAAGGGGCGGCCTCCGGCGCGTGTGATCCGTCGCGCCCTCGTAGGCGCCCGCCACCTGGAGCAGGCGCTCCTCGCCGAGCGCCGGGCCGAGGAGCTGAAGGCCAATCGGCAATCCCGCCGGGGAGAAGCCGCAGGGCACGGACATGCCGGGGATGCCGGCGAGGTTGCACGCGAGCGTGAGCACGTCGGCGAGGTACATGGCGACCGGGTCGTCCGCGCGCGCGCCGAGCGGGAACGCCGTCGTGGGTGACGTCGGGCAGGCGATCACGTCACAACGCTCGAAGGCGCGCGCGAAGTCGTCGGCGATGAGCCGCCGTACGCGCAGGGCCTTGCCGTAGTAGGCCTCGTAGTAACCGGCGCGGAGCGCGTACGTCCCGAGCACGATGCGTCGCTTGACCTCCGGGCCGAAGCCCTCCGCGCGCGAGCGCTCGTACATCTCGCCGAGGTCCTTGACGCCCTCGGCGCGCTGCCCGAAGCGGACGCCGTCGTAGCGCGCGAGGTTGGACGAGGCCTCCGCCGGCGCGACCAAGTAGTAGGTCGGCAGCGAGTACTTCGTGTGCGGCAGCGACACCTCCACCAGCGTCGCGCCGAGGCCCTCGAGGACGCCGAGCGCCGCGCGCACCGACGCCTCGACGGCGGGGTCCATGCCGGCGACGAAGTACTCCGCCGGCACGCCGATGCGCACACCCGCCGCGCCGCGGCCGACGGCCTCGCGGTAGCGCGGCACGGGCACCGGAAGCGACGTCGCGTCTCGCGGGTCGTGACCGGCGACGGCCTCGAGCATGAGCGCGGCGTCGCGCACGGTGCGCGTCATCGGGCCCACCTGATCGAGCGAGCTCGCGAAGGCCACGACGCCGTAGCGCGACACGCGGCCGTAGGTGGGCTTGAGCCCGACGATGCCGCAGAAGGAGGCGGGCTGGCGGATCGAGCCGCCGGTGTCCGTGCCGAGGGACGCGGCGCACAGGCCCGCGGCGACCGCGGCCGCGCTGCCGGACGAGGAGCCGCCCGGGACGCACGCGGTGTCCCACGGGTTGCGCGTGGGGCCGAACGCGCTGTTCTCGCCCGAGCTCCCCATCGCGAACTCGTCCATGTTGAGCTTGCCGAGGAGCACCGCGCCGGCCTCGCTGAGCCTTCGCGCCGGTGTGCCCTGGTAGGGCGGGATCCAGCCGCGCAGGATCTTCGAGGCGCAGGTGGTCTCGAGGCCCTCGGTGACGAAGATGTCCTTGAGCGCGATCGGCGCCCCGGCGAGAGGACCGACGGGCTCGCCGCGCGCGCGCCGGGCGTCGATGGCCTCCGCCGCGGCGAGGGCCCCGCGCTCGTCGACGCGCAGGTACGCGCCGAGCTTGCCGTCGAGCGCGGTGATGCGCTCGAGGTAGCTCCGCGCGGCCTCGTGCGCGCTGACCTCCTTGCGCTCGAGGCGCTCGAGCAGCTCGGACAGGGACAGCTCGCACAAGGACATCACGAGTCTCCGCGGTCGATGATCTTCGGGACCACGAAGAAGCCGTCGTCGCGCACCGGCGCCCCTGAGAGCGCGCGCTCGTTCGGGAGCGTCTCCTCGACGACGTCGGGCCGCAGCGGCAGCGCCGTCGGCACCGCGTGGGTCATGGGCTCCACGCCCGCCGTGTCGAGCGTGCGCAGGACGTCCATGTGCTCGAGGATGGCGCCGAGCTCGCGCGTCAGGCGCTCGACCTCGGGCTCGGAGAGCGCGAGCCGCGCGAGCCGCGCGGTGGCCAGCACGTCGTCCCGATCGATCGGCATGGCTACGGCAGGCGCGGGATGGAGAATCCGCGCAGCATGTGGGCCTCGGCCAGGCGCGCCGCGCCGGCCGCATCGCGGGCTCGGATGGCGGCGAGGAGCGCGCGCTGCGACGCGCGCACGTCCTCCGCGGGGCCGACGAGGGGCGCGAGCAGGCCCGAGTACGCCGAGACGGCGCTCCGGATCGAGTTGATGAGCAGGCGGAAGACGCGGTTCTTCGAGGCGTCGGTCAGCGCCACGTAGAACTCGAAGTCGGTGGCGAGCACCTGCGCCGGGTCGGCGTTGGGTCCGACCTTCGACGTGATCACCTCGAGCGCCGCGAGGTCCTCGTCGCTGGCCCGCTCCGCCGCCATTCGCGCGACCTCTCGCCCGTAGATGACGCGCAGCTCCAGCATGTCGCGGAGGATGTCCGGCGAGCCCTTGAGGACGAGGTGTCCGGCGAGCTCGAGCCCCGCGGTGCGCATGAAGTCGAGCACGCGGGTCCCGTCGCCGCGTCGCGCCCGCACGAGGCCGATCTGCTCGAGGCGCTTGAGGGCCTCTCGGAGCGACGAGCGGTTGACCCCGAGCTGTGCGGCGAGCTGCCGCTCCGGTGGGAGCTTGTCTCCGGGTGCATAAGCCCCCGACAAGACGAGGTCGCGCAACCTGCCGATGGTGTCCTCGGCGACCTTGGGGGGCTTTCTGGCGGGCTCGGTCACGGCGGCCGCGGACCATAGCACAGTGGCCCGGCCAAGGGGCCGAGCTTGTCCATCCGCCCACAACCGGCGTATACTGGTGTAGGTATTGGGACGGGATCCGTGCGTCCGCTGCTAGCACCTTCGTTCTACCGGACGAGACTCCTCGGCCGGGCCGGCCTCGCCTTGGCCGCGGGCCTCTTTCTGGCCTGCAGCGAGCCGGGAGCGCCCTCGCCCGCCCGCGGATCCGAGCGCTACGGAGTCCTCACGGTCGACGAGACCGGCGCCGGTCGCTACCGGGTCGGCGCGCAGTTCGTCCGAGCCGATGGGGTCGACGCGGACCGCGTCGAGCTACTCCTCGGGGAGCGGGGTCTCTTCGGGACGGAGCTCCCCATCGGCACCTGCGAGATCGTCGACCGGGCCGCCCGGCTCGCGCCTCTCGTGGCGGACGTCGACCTCGACGTGCAGCTCCTCGACGCGGGTGAGCTCGAGCTGGGTGACGGCACCAGCTCGCTGCTCAAGGTCCGCCCGGCGCCGCATCCGGATCGGCTGCCGTTCGTGGCCGGTGCGGTCTACGGCCCGGCGGCGCTCGAATCGGGGGCGTTGCGGGTCCGCGTGGGCTCGCGGGGTGGAGAGGAGGTCGGCCCGTTCACGGTGGAGGCGGACGTGGTCGGTGCGCGGGGCCGCTGGGTCGAGGCCGGTGGCGCCGAGATCGCGGCGAGCGTGTCGGGCAGCCAGTGCGCGGGGCCGCCGGCCATGCACGTCGGTCGCAGGGAGGCCCTGGAGGTGGGCTACTCGCTCGAGGGTGCCGTGGGGCGCGAGGAGACGGCGATCGCGGAGTTGCGGGTGGGTCAGGGGGATGCCGTGGCATGTCGCCTGGCGGGCCCGAACGGGACGCTGCGGATCCCGGCGGAGCTCGTGCAGCGGCTCCCGCCTGGATCGGCCGAGCTGGTGCTCACCGTGCTGCGGCGCACCTCCTTCGGGGTGCGCGGCCTGGATCGAGCCGAGCTGCGCGTGAGGCGCGCGGAATGCCTGCCCGTCCAGCTCGACGGATGAGCGCGCCCAGCGTGCAGCGCGCACGGAACAAGCGCCGTCACGCGCGCCGCGACGTCGAGCTCCCGGTCCTGGTCGCCGACGTCGGGGCCGACGGCGAGGGGCGAGTCCACGCGGACGTGCGCTTCGACGCCTCGGACCTCTCGCAGGGGGGCGCGTTCGTCCGATCCTCCCTGCTCTTCGAGGTCGGCGAGCTCCTGCGGCTCGAGATCACCTTGCCCGGCGGGACGCCGGTTCGGGTCAAGGCGCGCGTCGCGCGGGTGGTGCGCGGCGGCTCCGGCGGCGAGTCCCAGTCGGGCATGGGCGTCGAGTTCCTCGACCTCGTGCCGGCCGATCTCGACCGCATCCTCGCGCTGGTCGGCTGACCGCGCGGCGCGGGCGCTCGCTACTTCTTGTCCTTCTTTCGCCCGAAGAGGCCGGCGAAGGGGATCTTGGACTCGGAGGCGTCTCCTTTGTCCTTGTCCTTGTCCTTGCCCTTGCCCTTGCGAGACTGCGCGAGGCGGAGGCCGCGCTGCGCGTCCACGTTGTCGGGCTGGTGCCGCAAGGCCTCCTGGAACGCCCGCTCGGCGTTGCCGGGGAGCTCCTCGTTGAGGAAGATCTCTCCCATGTAGAGGTGGACGCGCGCGAGCGTCGGCCGCTCCTTTGCGGCGCGGGTCAGGGTCTCCTTGATCTTGGGCGCGAGGGCCGCGCGGTCGTTCGCGGGGTTGTTGTAGCGGGCCCACGCGTAGGCGACCTGGTGCTCGAGGTCGGGGCTCGCGTCGCACGCGCGCTTGAGGTGCTCCTCGGCCTTGGCGTACTGGCGCTGCTTGAGGAAGAGCTCGCCCTTCTGGAACTCGAGCTCGGCGTCGAGCGCCTGCCGCAGCTCGGTCTCCTGCTCGGCGGTGATCTTCTCCGTTCCGCCCTGCTTGAGCAGCTCGAGGTACTGCGCGCGCTTGCCGTCGTCGCCGAGCGTCGTGTTCGCCTCGTTGATGCGCGCGAAGATCTGCTCGACGATCGGGCGGAGATCCTCGAGGCCGAACTGTCCGAGGCGATCCGGATGGAACACCTTGGCCGCCTCGATGTAGGCCTTCTTCGCGTCGGCCTTGGAGGCGGTCTCGGGCAGGCCGAGGAGCTGGAACAGGTTCTCCGCCTCGAAGGTCCCGGCCTTGGCCTCGATCTTCGCGCGCAGCTCGGCCCCCTTGTCACCCGGCCTCGCTGGCGCGGCAGACGCCGCGGCTGGCCGTGGCGCCGCCGCCGCTCCGGGGCGCATGGCAGGCATGCCGGGGCTCGTCGCCGGTGCGGGCCTGGCGGCGGGCGCGGGGGCGGCTCTGGGCGAGGAAGCGGGCGCAGCGGGCTTCGGGATCCCGGCCGGGGCCGTGGCCACCGCCGGCCGCGGGCCCGTGGGCATCTGTGCCGCGGCGGTCGCGGGCGTGACGAGAGGTTTCCGACGGGCGACGGCCTCGTGCAGCTCGAGCAACTCCGTGGCGAGCAGGGCATAGGCGAGCTGCCCGACCTCGAGCTCGCCCCGCCCCGTGTCCTCGACCAGCTCGACGAGCGTTCGCGGCATCTCGCGGAGCGCCGTCAGCAGCGTCCGCTCGTCCTCGCCGAAGCCGTAGTCGTCGAGCGCCTGCGCGCGATCGGTCGGGATCCGGATGGCCTTCTCGCCGATGGCGTCGCCGATCTCCCGGGCGAGGCGCTCCTCGTCGTAGTTGTTGCGGATGCCCTGGTAGATCACGCGTCGCGGGTGGACCCGGTTCCGGTTCGCGTCGTGCTCCGCCAGCGCATGGCCGTGCTCCTCGGCGTAGAGCTCGAAGGTCGCCTGGCCGCCCTTGAAGAACAGGTTGAGCTTCCTGCGCAGGAGCACCTGGTGGGCCTCGGCGAGCTGGGCCTCGGTGGCGTGGGCCACCATGCGGAGCGCGTCCGGCTCGGACATCCCCGTCTGCGCCATGTGGACGAGGGCCTGCTGGTAGCCGGCGTCGTCGAGCTGCCCTCGCTCGAGCATCACGCGTGCGAGCGACGCGTAAGGCATCGCCGGGTGCTCGGCCTCGACCGGGAACCCGTCGCGGAGGAACACCCGGCCGGCGGGATCACCCGCGAGGACGAGGGTGCCCGAGAAGCGCTTCTTGAAGAGGTAGAAGAGCAGGGTCGGCAGGGGATACTGGCCGAGCGTGCCCTTGGCGACCGGAGCGCTCACGGATGCGGCTCGCGCGCCCTCCCGGCGCGTGCAAGCACCCACCGTCCCACGAGCACGAGCTCCAGGAGCACCACCGCACCTACGAGGATCGGCTCTGCCCGCATGAGAAGAACACCTCAGTGTGGCTCGCCGATTCGCGTTCTGTCAAACCCGCCGCGCCCCTCCGCGGCGCGATCTTGCGCGCCGGATCTGCGCTAAAGTTGTGGCCGTGAGCACGTCCTTTCCGATGCTCGGACGTCGGGTCCGGTTCGCCGGCGACACCGACGTCGGCATGAAGCGCCAGCACAACGAGGACCGGCTGCACCTGCCGAGCGACGAGCGCCTCACGATCGTCGCCGATGGCATGGGAGGCCACGCTTCGGGCGAGATCGCGAGCGAGCTCGCGGTCACGACCATCGTGGAGTACTTCGAGGACACCCGCGACGACTACCAGGTGACCTGGCCCTACAAGCTCGCGCACGGCGACAAGGGCGACGAGAACCGCCTCGTGACCGCGGTCAAGCTCGCGAACCTGAGGATCTACGAGGCCGCGCAGCGCGAGACGCAGTACCGCGGCATGGGTACGACCGTGGTCGGGGCGCTGTTCCTCGACGACGGCGTGGTCATCGCGCACGTCGGGGATTCGCGCGCGTACCGGATCCGCCTCGGCGCGATCGAGCAGATCACGGACGACCACTCGCTGCTCAACGACTACGTGAAGATGAAGCGGCTGTCGCCGGAGGAGATCGAGAACTTCCCGCACAAGAACGTCATCGTGCGGGCGCTCGGCATGCGCGAGACCGTGATGGTCGATCTGCACCGCGACCGGCCGCGCGTCGGCGACGTGTACGTGCTGTGCTCGGACGGGCTCTCGGGGATGATCGACGACCCCGTGATGCTCGAGCTCGTGCAGGCGGAGACCGACCTCGAGCGCGCGGTCGAGCGGCTCGTCGAGGCCGCGAACGGCGCAGGCGGCAACGACAACATCAGCGTCGTGCTCGCGCGGATCGAGGAGCTCTAGCCCGAACCCACATCGATTCGCGCTGCCTGCGGTGCTTCGATGTGCACCTCGAGCAACTCGTAGCTGAGCTGTGTCTCTCCCCACTCCGGCCCTCCGGCCTTCGTGGGGCCCCGTGTCGTCCTCGGCACAGCCTGCGGCGACACCACGCTCGCTACGCTCGCTTTGGCGGACGCTCTCAGGCCCAAGAGAACTAGCGGCCGTCGGTGGCGGTCGCGGGGAACGTGCCGGCCGGCGTGACGATGGCGTCGCGCAGGGGACCGGAGGCGGTGGCACCCGGCCAGACGACGACGCGCTCGAGATCCGCGCCCGGTGCGACCGTGGCGCCGCGGCCGACGACGACACCGGGGCCGAGGCGCGCGTCCTTGCCGACGGTGGCGGCGTGGCCGACGAGCGTGCGCGCGTCGATCGCGGCGCTCCCGTGGACCCCTGCGGACGGCGCAACCCCCGTGATGGGGCCGGGCGGGTGGAGGACGCGGGCCCGCCCGAGGAGGAGGTTCAGGTTGCCCTCGAGGTATCGAGCGGGCGTGGAGTGCTCGAAGAAGTAGCCCGGGGCGACATATGCGCCTATGCGCATTCCATGGGCGAGCGCGGGCACGTAGCCCTGGCGAACGATGCAGCTCTGGCCTTCGGGCAGCAAATCGAGCAGGGCGGGCTCGACGAGGTGGACGCCGGTGAACATGTGGCCGCCCGCGCCGAGCAGGCCGCGGACGAGGCCGCGCTCGTCCACGTCGATGGCGCCCCAGCGCGCGGCTTCCGGGTCTGCGCGCACGACCATCGTCGCCACGGCCCCGAGCGCGCGGTGGTGCGCGAGGACGGCGTCGAGGTCGAGGTCGAAGACGATCTTGCCGTTGGCCACGACGAAGGTGCCCTCGCCGAGGAGCGGGCGCGCGTGGCGGATGCCGCCGCCCGTGCCGAGGATCTCGCCGGGCTCACGCGACCAGCGGACCTCCGCGCCGAGCTCGGCCTCGAGCTGCTCGCCCTTGTGGTGGGTGTTGACGACGACCTCGCGCACACCGTGCGCGGACAGGAGCGCGAGCGCCCACCGCACGAGCGGGACGTCGCACACGGGGAGCAGGGGCTTCGGGCGCTGATCGGACAGGCCGCCGAGGCGCGTGCCGTAGCCGGCCGCGAGGATCATGCCGCGCATGGGGGGTGAGCTTACCGCCGAGCACGAGCACGAGCACGAGCACGAGCACGAGCACGAGCACGAGCACGAGCGGAGGGGTATGGTGAGGGCATGAAGGCGTTCGATCTCGATCGGGTGGGGGGCCGGAGGTTCCTCGACGCGCTGCTCGGCGAGGTGCTGGGGGCGGGGCAGGATGCGCTGCGCCTGTTCTCGGCGGGGGCCGCGGCCCGAGCGACGCGCAAGCCGGACCGGTCGCCCGTGACGGAGGCCGACGTGGCGGTCGAGCGGCGGCTCCGCGAGTTCCTGGCGCGAGCGTGCCCCGACGCGGCGTTCCTCGGCGAGGAGAGCGCGCCCGGCGAGTGGTCGACGACCCACGCGGGGCTGCGCTTCATCGTCGATCCGATCGACGGTACCCGGGCGTTCATGCGCGGGCTC
Source organism: uncultured Myxococcales bacterium (assembly GCA_964593795.1). Lineage (GTDB taxonomy): Bacteria > Myxococcota_A > Polyangia > JAHFDS01 > JAHFDS01 > JAHFDS01. Next base: position 21,168 of record CAZQJC010000259.1, read on the forward strand.
GACAGCTGGGGGATCCTGGTCGGCCTCGAGGACGACGGTGACCCGGTGCTCGGGGTGGTGTGCCTGCCCGCGCGGGAGCGGCTGCTCGTCGGCGTGCGCGGTCAGGGCGCCTACGCCAACGGGGCCCCCATCCGCGTGTCACGCGTGGACAAGCTCGCCGACGCGGCGATCGCGCACGGCCAGCTCGCGCAGTTCGCCGAGCACGACTGCCTGCCGCTCCTGCCGCTCCTCGCCACGGAGACGTACACGCAGCGCGGGATCTCCGACGCGTACGCGCACACGCTGGTGCTCGAGGGGCTCCTCGACGCGATGGTCGATCCCGGCGTCAAGCCGTGGGACCTGTGCGCGATCGTGCCGATCCTCGAGGAGGCGGGCGGCCGCTTCACGGACTTCCAGGGCGCGCGGACGGTGCACGGCGGCGCGGGGATCGCGTCGAACGGCCTCGTTCACGACGAGCTGCTCGAGCTCGTCTCGGGCGCGTAGAGGCGGGCGAGGAACTCGACGTTGCCCGCCGGTCCGAGGATCGGCGAGGGCACGACGGGCTCGGTGCGAAAGCCGAGCGCGGCCGCGGCGGCGAGGACGTCCGCCACCGCAAGGGCACGGAGCGCGGGATCGCGCACCACGCCCCCCTTTCCGACCTGCCCCTTTCCGACCTCGAACTGCGGCTTGATGAGGACGATGGCGGGCGCGCCTGGCGGCAGGAGCTCGGCCAGCTTGGGCAGGACGAGGCGGAGCGAGATGAACGACACGTCGGAGACGGCCATCGTGGGGCGCTCGGGGAGCTGCTCGGCGGCCAGCGTGCGCACGTTCTGCCGCTCGAGCAGGAAGACGCGCGGGTCCTGGCGCAGCTTCCACGCGAGCTGGCCGTAGCCGACGTCGACGGCGAGGACGCGGCGGGCGCCCCGCTGGAGCAGGCAATCGGAGAAGCCCCCGGTCGAGGCGCCGACGTCGAGCGCGACGTGGCCCGTGGGGTCGAAGGCGAAGTGGTCGAGGGCGTGGGCCAGCTTGAGGCCCCCGCGCGAGACGAAGGGCAGGTCGTCGGAGACGACCTCGAGGGGCACGTCGGCGGGCACCTCGCCCCCGGGCTTTCCGGCGGGCTGACCGGCCACGCGGACGTGGCCGCCGAGCACGAGGGCCTGGGCGCGCTCGCGCGAGGGCGCGAGGCCCCGCTCGACGAGCAGCCGATCGAGGCGGATCCGTGGGGGCCGCGCGGTCACGGCCGGAGGGTCTCCGACGTCGTTTCTGCTTGCAAGGTGTCCCGGGGGGAGATAGAAACACCCGTCGTTCGGGGCTGTAGCTCAGCTGGGAGAGCGCTAGAATCGCACTCTAGAGGTCTGGGGTTCGATCCCCCACAGCTCCACCGACGAAGAGGGACTCCGTAGCGATGCGGAGTCCCTCTTTGCGTTTCCGGGAGCCCGCTCACGGATCCGTGACGTAGAAGTACGAGAAGCACATCTCGTCGATCGTCCGGATGCCGTACACGGTGGGGGTGCTCCGGCTGGTCGTGTCGTACTCGCACTCGACCGAGAGCTTGCTGCCGCTCGCCAGGGGGACCGGCTGCTCGTAGAAGTACATGAGCTGCCACGAGGTGTCCCAGCGGGGGATCTTGAGCAGGCACGACGAGCCGCCCCCGGGGGCCACCCTCGAGACGAACGCGCTCTGCCCGAGGCCGTGCATGTGCGCGCGGACGCCCCAGACGAGGACGTCGTGGTCGAGCTCGGGCATCGTCATCCCGACGCGGACGCGGGGCTTGCCGGGCTCGAGGGAGAAGGCCGGCGGCGAGAGCGGCCACACCGAGGCCGGGCGGTCCACGGTCTCGGCGAGCTCGAGCTCGACCGCCGTCTGGTCGGGGCGGCCCGTGCCGTCGTCGTGGTAGTGGATCTCCATGATCATGCTGTGCCCGCCGCTGATCTTGAGGCCGGTCCCGGCGGGGTGCCTCCGGACGGGATCGCTCGCGGCCCACACCGTGAGGTAGCGCGCCCGCGCGCTGCCCTCCATGCAGGGGTAGCCGGGCTCGGGATCTGCGGCCTCCGCCGCGTCGAGGGCGGCCTCTGCGGCGTCGTCCTCGATGGCCCAGAGCTGCACGTGGTGGACGCTGGACGGGACCCCGGGGCGGATCGCGAACGCGGTGATGTAGCGGTCCGCGGGGATGTCGGGGCGGACGCGGAAGCAGCGGTAGTCGTCCGCCTCGGGCAGCGGCCGGTAGGGCCCGCTCGCCTGGAGGATGGCATCCACGTGATCGAGCTCGCCGAACGCGGGCGGCGGCTCCGGAGCCCGCGGGGTGCCCGCAGGAGCGCCGCCCTCGGCCCAGCGCTCGAAGGTGCGGATCTCGGCCTCGGCGAGCGATCTGCGATCGGCCTGGGGCGGGCAGCCGGGCTCGTCCGTGGCGGGCCAGGGCGGCATCCTGCGCTCGCGCACCACGCGCGCGATCGTGCTCGCGCGGGCCCGCGCGTCCTCGATGGTCTCGAGGGAAAAGGGGGCCATCCCGCCCGGCCGGTGACAGCCCTGGCAGTGTGCGCCGAGCAGGGGCGCGACGTCCGCGTGGAAGGTGGGAGCGGGGCCGCTTCCACCGCAGCTCGCGAGCAAAGCGACGAGGAGCGCGCCGCGGATCACCGTCCGAGGATACCAGGGTCGCGCGCCGCGCACTTGCCAACATGCCGACGGACGTCTGACCGCGGCGGCGGGTGGTGCCTTCTTCGTCAGCGACGGCCATGTCAATGCGCACGTCGTGTGGGACTCGGCGGACGGCACGCGCCTCGGTGGAAATTCGGCACGCACGGGTCGGCGCCGGGACAGCTCGACGTCCCGCATTCGATCGCGCTCGCTTCCATGGGGCGCGTCCACGTGGCCGATCGCGGCAATGCGCGCATCCAGCGCGTCGACGGCACGGGCCGGCTCCTCGACGTCCGGCAAGCCCAGGGGCGAGCCTGGGCACTGGCCGTCGCCGCCGATGATCCTGCGCCTCGATCCCGCGGGCAGCGTGCTGGAGGAGTGGAGCTCGTTCGGGAATTACGCGGGCCAGATCTGCCGGGCCACGCAATCGCGGTCGCGCCGGACGGCGCGGGCTTCGTCGGAGATGTCCGGTTCGGGATGCGCGTGCAGAAGTTCACACGCGACGTGCGGGGATTGTCGCCCGAGGAGCTACAGGGCGCGGTCGAGGATGCGCTGGATCTCGCGCAGAGCCTGCTCGAGGCGCTCGGCCGAGCGGAGGCGCGAGACGAGGTTCTCGAGGCCGTCCGAGGCAGTGGCCTTGGGCGGACGACCGGGGCCGCGCTTGCCGGGCGGACGACCGGGGCCGCGCTTGGCGGCGCCAGCGGCGGTGCGCTTGGCCTTGGCCTTGGCGGCCGGGCCCTTCTTCGGAGAGAGGCCCGCCATCACCCGCGCCCGGCCGTAGACCACCGGCACCACCTTGAGTCCCTTGGCCTTGGCCGCGTCGGCGATCTGACCAAAGGTCGCCTTGGGGTTCTTCTTGAGGGCGGCCAGCACGAACTCGATTACGGGGGACGGCTTCTTCTCGGGCATTCCTGACCTCCAATGAGCGTTTGCGAAAGTATTGGCACCATACAGACAAGAGGATCGGCGGGCAACAGCTTTTGGACGGCCCGGACCCCGTCGATTTCCGGAGATCCTGCGGGAAATACCAGGTGGCGGCGGCGCGGCGTGTCTGGCGTCAATGCAGGAGGCGCAGCCAGAAGGCAGCCGTGATGAGCCACGCCACGACGAGGATGACGCGTCGCAGGAGCGCAGGCGGCAGCCGACGCGCGTGGCGCGCGCCGAAGTAGCCGCCGAGGACGGCGCCGACCGTGAGCGCGGCGGCGGCCGTCCACGCAATCCGACCGCCCCAGACGAAGACGGCCAGTGCGGTGCCGTTGATGAGCACGCCGAGGACGCTGCGCAGCGCGTTCTGGGCGTGCAGGTCGAACGAGGTGGTCAGCGACATCGCGGCGAGCATCAGGATGCCCATGCCGCCGCCGTAGTAGCCGCCGTAGATGGAGATGCCGAGCTGCAGGGCGCTCGCGACCACGGGGCGATCTCGCGGCGGGCCCGTGCGGCGCAGACGTGGTGCAAATGTCAGGAGGAGCGTCGCGCCGAGGAGCAGCGGCGGCACGAGCGCGAGGAAGAGGGACTCCGGGGTCACGAGCAAGAGGACGGCGCCCGCGCCTTCGTCTACCACGCTCGCGGCGCCGAGGGCGACGAGTCGTGCGCGGTCGCGGGGGACCTCGCGCCGGTAGGCCCACGCGCTCGCGGCGGCGCCGGGCGTGAGCGCGAGCGAGCTCGTGGCATTGGCGAGCACCGCGGAGACGCCGACGTGCATGAGCGCGGGCAGCGTCACGAAGCTGCCTCCGCCGAGGACGGCATTCATCACCCCGGCGACGAGGCCCGCGGCGGTGATTGCGGCGAGGTCGAGCGGCGTCACGGGCCCGACGATCCGATCGACGTGCGTCGCGCGGGTCCGAGCGGCGGCTGAGGGGCGCGGGTCATCTCAGGGACGCGGCCAGGGCAGGGCCGGCGCGTCGGGGATCGAGCGGCCGAGCGCGCGCAGGCGCGAGCGGCACTTCGGGCAGAGGTCCACCTCCCGGTCGGTCGTGGCCACCTTTCCGCCGGCGTCCTCCATGAGGCAGCCGCGGACCGGACAGTGCTCGAGGCCGAGCGCGTGGCCGATCTCGTGCACGGCCACCTTGGCCAGACGGATGCGCGCGTGCGCGTCGCCAGAGGCGCCCTTTCTGCAGCGGAACATCGAGATCACCCCGGCCGGACCGTCGATGTTGGCGAGTCCCATCACGCCCCAGTCGGGATGGCGATCCTTGGTCGTGGAGATATCGACGCCGGTGAGGCCGAGGATGCGCCAGCCGTCCCCCGGCAATCGCGGCGCGAGGAAATCCAGCAGACGCTCGGCCCGATGCCGCTTGCGCGGCGGGTAGTACGCCTCCTTCGGCAGCGGCTCGGGCGGCAGGCGGCGCACCGGCAGCGCGTAGATCACGGCCAGCGCGCGCTCCACGGCCTCGACGTCGGCGGTGGCGAGCGCGGGTCCGAGCGGCTGCAGGTAGAGCGCGCGATCGGCCGCGGGCGCGGCCGCGGCGGCGCCGGGGAGCCCGAGGGCCACTGCGAGGAGGAGCGCGCGCATGTCCAGAGTATGCCGCGGTTCGATTGGCCGGCGTCAATCACCCAGGTAATGCAGCCAGAGCGATCGGCGATGGGCCGAATGGCGATGCTCGTAGACGAAGAGGCCCTGCCAGGTCCCGAGCGCGAGGCGGCCGCTCGACACCGGCAAGACGAGCTGCGTCTGGGTGAGCGCGGCGCGCACGTGCGCGGGCATGTCGTCGGGCCCCTCGGCGTCGTGCCGGAACATCGGATCGCCGTCGGGCACGAGGCGCGCGAAGAAGCGCTCGAGATCGCCGCACACGTCGGGGTCGGCGTTCTCCTGGACGAGGAGGCTCGCGGAGGTGTGCTGGATGTGCACGACGAGCAGGCCCTCGGTGGCGCCCGCGCGCTCCACGAAGGCCGCGACCTCGCGCGTGCACGGAAAGAGGCCGCGCCCGGTCGTCTTCACCACCAGCGTGTCGTGCGCCTGGAACATGCGCCAGACGGTATGCTCGTTCGCGCGTGCACGCTCCTTCTATCTCGGCCGCGGGCCGGCTGTGCGCGCTCGCCATTGCGCTCGCCCTCGGGACGAGCCGGCTGACGCTCCTGTTCCACGAGTTCCTCGGGCACGGCGGCGTCGCCATCGCGTCGGGGGGGCGGGTCACCGAGTGGCACCTCTTCCTCTTCGCGGGCGGGCGCATCGAGTTCGAGCTGCCCGAGGGGCTCTCGTGGTGGTGGGAGCTCGCCATCCAGCTCGGCGGCTGCGCGCTCGAGGGCGTCGTCGCGCCGCTCGCGCTGCTCGCGGCGCGGCGAAGCCGGGGCGCCCTCGCGATGGGCCTGTACGCCCTCGCGTCCATCGACGCGGTGCACGCGCTCGTGTACGTCGGCCGCGGCACGCATTACGGCTACGGGGACGGCATCATGCTGCACGAGGCGCTCGGGGCGGCCGGGCGCTTTGCGATCGCCGGGGGCGCGACGGCGGGCGCAGTCGCGATCGCGTACGCCGGGGCGCGCGCCTTTGCGCGTCACGCGGGCGAGGCGATCCCGGCGGCGTCCGGGCGGGTGCGGCTCGGGGCCCTCGTGGCCGCGGTCGCGGTCGCGGGCGGCGTGCACGCGGCGCTGGCGTTCGGAGAGCTCTCGCTCGTGCCCGACCCGGCCTATGCGCGCCTCATGGAGGATCGCGCGCTCGTCGAGGTGCGCCGGGTGGTCGAGGCCGAGCGTCGCACGGCGCCGCCGACGCCCGAGGAGCTCGAGCGCCTCGCGCGGCTGCGCGCCGCAGCCACGGCGCCGTTTCCGCTCGATCCAGTGCTGTTCGGGGGGATCGCGGTGGGGCTCGCGGCGGGGGCGTGGGGCGGCGTGCGTCGCGCGGGGCGGGGGGAGCGGTTGCCCTGGCGGAGCGTGGGCGTCGCGTTCGCGGTGCTCGGGGCATTGCTCGGGGTGATTGCGGGGATCGGCTGAGGGCAAGCGCGCCTCATGCCGGCGCGCGAATCGGGCGCTCGATTACGATCGCGAACCGACGAGGCGAGCGAAGCGAGCCGCAAGGGCGTAGCGGAGCGAAGACGCAGGGAGGGGGGCCCAGTCGGGCTTGCCCGACTGGGGGAGGGGCGGCGCGCCCCTCCTGGTGGGCGCCCGAGGCGCCCACACGCCAATCAGTCCGCGACGCGGGTGATGCGGGCGCCGAGGCCGCGGAGGCGCTCGTCGATGTGCTCGTAGCCGCGATCGATCTGCCGGACGTTGTGGATGGTCGAGGTGCCCTCGGCGCAGAGGGCCGCGATGAGCAGGGCCATGCCGGCGCGGATGTCGGGGCTCGAGAGCTCGGCGCCGCGGAGGCGCGACGGGCCGATGACCACGGCGCGGTGCGGGTCGCAGAGCACGATGCGCGCGCCCATCGCGACCAGCTTGTCGACGAAGAAGAGACGGCTCTCGAACATCTTCTCGTGGATGAGGATGGTGCCGTGCGCTTGCGTGGCCAGCACGACCGCGATCGACATGAGGTCGGCGGGGAAGCCCGGCCACGGCGCGTCGTCGATCTTCGAGATCGCGCCGCCGATGTCGTCGGCCACGCACAGCTCCTGCTCTCCGGGGACGATGAGGTCCTTGCCCTCGATCTTCCACCTGACGCCGAGGCGGGCGAACCCGAGCGCGATCATCTCGTGGTCCTCGGGCGGCGCGGCGTCCTGGATGCGCAGCGTCGAGCCCGTGACGGCCGCAAGGCCGATCCACGAGCCCACCTCGATGTGATCCGGGCCGATGGTGTGCTCGCCGCCACCGAGCCGCTCGACGCCCTCGATGGACAGGACGTTCGTGCCGATGCCGTCGATGTGCGCGCCGAGCCCGACCAGGAAGCGGCAGAGCTCCTGCACGTGCGGCTCGCTCGCGGCATTGCGCACGAGGGTGGTGCCCTTGGCGAGGACGGCGCCCGTGATGGCGTGCTCGGTGGCGGTGACGCTGGCCTCGTCGAGGAAGATGGACGCGGCGCCGAGGCGCGCGGGGGCCTCGAGGACGTACTCGGTGGCCTCGATGTCGACGTGCATGCCGAGGGCGCGCAGGGCCACGATGTGCGTGTCGAGGCGCCGGCGCCCGATGACGTCGCCGCCGGGCCGGCGGATGCGGCAGCTCCCCGAGCGCACCGCGAGCGGCGCGGCGAGCAGGAACGAGGCGCGGATGCGCGACGTCAGGGTCGGGTCCGGCGAGTGCTCGAGCGTGCCCCTGGCGACGAGGCGGACGCGGCCGGGGCCGAGGCGCTCGACCGAGACCCCGAGGCCGACCAGGATCTCGAGCATCGTGCGCACGTCGCCGATGTCGGGGAGGTTCGACAGCGTGACCGGCTCCTCGGTGAGCAGGCACGCGGCCAGGATCGGCAGCGCGGCGTTCTTGTTGCCGGCCGCGCGGACCGTGCCGGCGAGCCGCACGCCCCCCTCGATGCGAAACGCGTCCATTGGTGCAATCTACCCCTCCAAAGGGCCTTCGCCCACTTTTCGTTTGGCCACGGGGACGCGGTTTGCTATGGATCCGCCCTGCAGCACGGAGGGTGTAGCTCAGTAGGTAGAGCACTGGATTGTGGCTCCAGGTGTCGAGGGTTCGATCCCCTTCACCCTCCCCGAACGACCCCGGCCGGTGCAGGCGGGGCTCATCCCGCATGAATCCCCTTCGAAGGACGGGCGCTCGGGCCGCGAGCGGGGTGGCGGTGCTCCTGGCCCTCTCCGGCTGTGGCGGCGGGGATCCACGGCCGAGCTACCGCGAGCCCGCGACCTGCCTCTCGCCGTCGCCGATCCCGGCGGAGCGTACGCTCGAGCTCGGGACGGGCGCGGCCGACGGCGTCTGCGCCCTCGCCGAGGGCGACGCGGTGCCGATCGTGACGGGCGGGCAGGGCGCGGAGATGTTCGTGCTCGCCCTGCGGGTGCGGGCCGCGCCGGGGAGCTGCCTGCACGCCTGCGCGCGCGACTGCTCGCGCTGCGCGGAGTGCTACGAGGCGAGCGTGGAGTGCGGGATCTCCCGGCGGTTCGACCTCGGCTGCCCGACGAGCCGCGGCGAGGTCGTGGAGGCGCACGATCTCACGATGCCATTCGGCACGCCCGATCCGCCCGCCGAGATCGACTGCGTGGCGAAGCTCGACGTGGCGACCGAGGGCCTCCACCTCGAGACCCGCCGCCGCCTGCACCTCGCTCGCTAGTCTAGTGCCTGTCCCTGAAGTCCGATCCGTCTTCGAGGCGAGCGGCAGCGAGCCGCAAGGGCGTCCCTCGCGCAGCGAGCGAAGACGCAGGGAGGGGGGCCCAGTTGTGCTCTGCCCAACTGGGGGCGGGGCGGCGCGCCCCGCCTGGTGGCCGGCTTCCGAGCCGGCCACTCGCAAACTAGAGCGCGCGGTAGTAGCCGGAGAGCCAGCAACGCAGCGTCAGCGCGAGGAGGTCGAGGTTGGACGGCAGCGCGCCGAGGCCCCCGCGCAGGGCGAGCCCGCCGGCGGCCGCCAGGGTGCCGAGCCCGAGCGCGGAGGCCGCGAGCGGGGGCACGGGCAGCAGCGGCAGCAGGCCGAGGAGCGCCGCGGGGGCGGCCACGGGGACCCAGTGCAGCAGCCGGAACCGCCCGTGCAGCGCGACGAGACGCCGGTGCGCGGCGCCGTAGCGCGTCATCATGCGCGCGTAGCCCGCGCGCGAGGCGACGCGGTAGTGGTGCACGCGCGCCGCGGGGACGAAGGCGAGCCGTCGCCCCGCGAGCACGAGGCGCCGGTCGAGCTCGAGGTCCTCGCAGGGGAAGAGATCCTCGCGGAAGCCTCCGGCCCAGGTGAGGACCTCGCGGCGGTAGGCGCTGTTGCACGAGGGGTTGTGGGTGGTGGGGCGGACGCGCTCCCCACCCTCGCGCACGTAGTCGGACACGAAGCCGACGCACTCGAGGAACGCCTGCAGGCGGCGCTGGAAGTCCGTGGCGTCGTCGGGCGCGAGCTGCACGCCGCCCGCCCCGGCCAGGCCCGGGTCGGCCTCGAACGCGTCGGCGAGGGCCTCGAGCCAGCCCGCGTCGGCGTAGGCGTCGGCGTCCATGAACGCGACCACGTCGCCCGTCGCGGCGGAGACGCCGAGGTTGCGCGCGCGACCGGGTCCGCGGGCCTCGCCCGGAAGGACCGTCGCGCCGGCGGCGGCGGCGAGCGCGCCCGTGCCGTCGGTCGAGCCGTCGTCCACCACGAAGACGGCGTGTGCGGGACGGGACTGCGCGAGGAGCGAGCGCACGCAGCGCGCGATGGTGCCCGCCTCGTCGCGTGCGGCGACCACGACGTCGATGCGGAGCGCGGCACTAGGCGGACCCATCGGGCGGCTTCGACGCTACCATGAGGCGATGCAAGCCTTCCTGGATCGGGAAATCCTCGGCAACCCCGTCGAGGCCTACCTGTTCTTCCTGGGCACCTTCATCGTCTTCTACATCGGCGGAAAGGTGCTCTCCCTCATGGTCCGGCACCTCGTGTCGCGCCTGGTGTGGGCGACGAAGAACCAGTACGACGACGTGATCGTCGAGGCGCTGCGCGGCCCGCTCATGGCGGCGATGGTGCTCATGGGCCTGCGCATGGGCGCGCTGTGCCTGCGCGACTCGACGTCGCTGTCGCGGATCGTCGTGCGGGGCGTCGGCGTCGCGGTGGTCATGGTGGTGGGCTGGTTCTCCGCGCGGCTCTGGCACGCGTGCGTGGACCGCTTCCTCGTGCCGCTGTCCAAGCGCGAGGGCGCGCGGCTCGAGCCGATGCTGATCCCGGTGCTGCGCCGCATCGTCGTCGGCGGCATCTGGATCTTCACGATCATCATCGCGGCGAGTGATCTTGGCTACAACATCGTCTCGCTCCTGACGGGCCTCGGCATCGGCGGCCTCGCGGTCGCGCTCGCCGCCAAGGACACGCTCTCGCCGATGGTGGGCGGCGTCGCGATCTTCATGACCAAGCCCTTCGCGGTCGGGCACTACATCCGCGTCGATCAGACCGAGGGCACGGTCGAGGAGATCGGCCTGCGCGCCACCACGCTGCGCACCAAGGGCGGCTCGATCATCATCGTGCCCAACGACCGCATCATCAACTCGACCATCGTCAACCGCTTCCGCGACGGCGCGTCGAAGGTGTCGCTCAAGATCGGCGTGCCCTACGACCTCTCGGCCGACGAGCTCGATCGGCTGTGCGCGGAGCTCAAGCTGCTCGTGGCCGGGCTGCCGGGCGTGGACCCCTCGCGCGGCGGCTGCAAGCTCGACAGCTTCGCCGACTCGGCGATCCTCCTGCGCATGAACTACTGGGTCACCGACGCGAAGCGCTACGGCGAGGCGCAGCACGCGGCGACGCTCGCCATCAAGCGCAAGTTCGACGACCTCGGGGTGGAGTTCCCGTACCCGACGCAGGCGCACGTGGTCGCGCAGGCGGGAAAGCCGCGGCCGCGCAGGCTCGACGCCCCTAGGCGGGTGGAGCCGAAGGCGGAGGCGCCGGCGAGGGTGGAGCCGGCGAAGGCGGAGCTGGCGGAGACGCGGGCGATCGGCCCTTCGCGCTCGGCGGAGGCGCCGAAGGCGCCGGACCCGCTGCGCCCGGCGGAGGGGCCGAAGCCGACGACGGCGGACCTGGCGCGCGCATTCGAAGCGCCGAAGGCGCCGCCGGTCGCGGCTCCCGAGGCGAAGCCGGCGGAGGCGGTGGCGAAGGCGGTGGAGGCGTCGAAGCCGGGGGCGGCTCCGGAGGCGAAGCCGGGGCGGGCGTCGGCGCCGCCGCCGGTGCCGGGGTCGTCGGGCTCGGGCTCGGGGAAGCCTTGACGTCCGCGGGGCGCGCCGGCCAGTAGCGCTTCTGCTTCTCGGCGGCGTCGAACTCGTCCCACTCGTCCGCGTCGCGCCGGTTGGCCGCGGCCAGCACCTTCGACAGGTTCACGAGCGAGATGCCGACCATCGGCATGCCGACGCGGTTCGGGTTGACGAGCGTGACGCCGTAGCCGACGACGAAGAAGTCGAGGAGCGAGAAACCCGCGCCGACGTAGAGGTCGATGTCGAGCGCCTGCGTGGTCTTGTCGGAGGCACGCAGGCCCGAGAGCGTGATGGGGCCGGCGAACACCGTCGGGTGCAGGGCGTGGATGAACTTCCGGAACCAGGTGTGGTCGGCGCCGGGATCGCGGCGGACGTGCAGCGAGAGCAAGCCCGCGACGTTGAACGGCGAGCTCGGGGTGAAGCTGTCGTACTTGCTGCCGCTCACCTGCTGGAACGACAGCGGCACCATGAAGGCGACGTCGGCCTTCACCTGCACGCCCTCCTCGTAATAGCGGAAGTAGTAGGTGCGCGCGCGGTGCGGGTCGCCGTCCGGGTGCAGCTCGACCGCGATGTGGTCGCCGTGCTCGAGGCGGTACTGCTGCACGAGGCCGAGGACGTAGAAGACGCGGATGACCCCGCGCCGCAGCCGCTCCTCGAGGTCCCACACCCGCTTGTTGCGATGCGGGTTGAAGATGCGCTCGAAGGTCCGGTAGTCCTCGCGCTCGCGTCGCTCGAAGGTGCGCACGGGCGACATGCGCCCCTCGTGGAAGATGAAGAGCGAGGCGTCCACGTCGGTGTCGCCGCGCGGGGGGTTGAAGCGGAGCGCCCCGTGCTGCGTGACCACGCACGGCACGCGCGTGCAGGCGCAGGCATCCGTGAAGTGGCGGTCGCCCTCGGGCTTTCCGCGATCGAACTCGAGCGCGCCGGCCATGGGATCGGCAGGGTCGAGGCAGCGCGAGCGATCGGCCGGTGCCCAGGGCGCGGCGGCCTCGGGCGAGGGGGCCCCGTGGAGCGAGGCCGGCGCCGCGACCGAGAGGGCGACAAGGAGCGGCAGCGCCCGCCGCGGGAGCACGCTAGCCGCCCTCCGCGACGGCCCGCAGGCGCGTGGCGAGGACGCGCACGATCTCGATCGAGAGCTCCGGCCGCTCGCGCAGGAGGTCCGCGAACTGCGCCGCGGCGATGGTGAGCACCGTCAGCTCCTCGAGCGCGCTCACGGTCGCCGAGCGCGGCGCGCGGTCGAGCACCGCGAGCTCGCCGAAGCACTCGCCCGGCCCCAGCGTCGACAGCTCGCGATCACCGCGGTGCACGCGCACCTTGCCGACGACCACGAGGTAGAGCGCGTCCCCCGCGCCGCCCTGCCGGAACACCACGTCTCCGGCGGCGAAGCGGCGCTCCTCGGCGATGTGCGCGATGGACACGAGCTCCTCGGACGGCAGCCCCGCAAGGAGCCCGATGCGGCGCAGGCGCAGCACGCGCTCGACGACGGTGAGCATCTCGAACGGGATGGTACTGCGAGCCGCCGACGCCGTGGCGACCGCGGCGTGCGCCGCGCACGCGGCCTCGAAGGGCGTGCCCGTGTCCGCGAGGTGTGCGAGCCAGCCCTCGACGTCGCGCGCCGCGGGCTCGAGCGCGCCGAGGGCTCCCGGCGGCCACGCGCCTGGCTCGAAGAGCGACACGAGCGCGCGGCGGAGCGGGAACCGCGGCAGGTTGTCGATGGCCTCGAGGGCGTTGGCGCGGGCTCGCGCGTCGTCACCGCGCAGGGCCCCCTCGAGCGCGTCCACGCCGCGGCGCGGGTAGAGGACCTCGACGAGGTCGAGCGCGTGCACGCGGCGTCGCTGGATCCGCTCGCCCAGCACGAAGCACGCGGCGCTCGCGCCCTCGGCGGGCTCGAGGGCGAGGCGGGCGGCGCGGTCGAGAGCGAGGGCGCCGAGCACCTGCGCGAGCGCGCCGAGGACCTCGTCGCGGGGCACCGCGAGCTCGGGCCGGCGCCGCACGGCCTCCGACAGCGCCGCGGCCGCCGAGCGCCCCGGCTCTCCGCGCGTGCTCGCGAGCGCGCCGAGGAGCGGGGCCACGACGGCGTCGGTGGCCGAGGTGCCGAGCGTGCGGGCCGCGAGGGCGCGCTCCGCGGCGCCGAGGTCGGGATCGCCGAGCGCGCTCGCGAGCACCGCCTCGGTGTCCTCGTCGGGGCGATCGAGTGCGCGCAGCGCCGCGGCGCGGCACCGCGGGTCGGTGCCCGCGGACAGGATCGCGAGGACGAGCCATCGTGGATCGCCCGGCCGGGAGACGACCGCGTGCGCCGCGAGGAGCGCGCCCTGACGTACGTGCGGCGAGGCGTCCGCGAGGAGCGCGCCGAGGTGCGCGGGGACCTCCTCGAGCGGCAGCGCGTCGCACAGGCGCGTGGCCGCGGCTCGCACCGCCCCGTCGGGATCGGAGAGCCCGGCGCGGACCCGCTCCTCGAGCGCGAGGGCGCGCGGGTCGCCGCGCGCGGCGCCGAGGAGCGCCCGGATCGCGGCCGACCGCACCTCGTCGTCCGCGTCGTCGCAGAGCGCCCACAGCGCGGCGGGCGGCTGCCCGGGCGCGGTGGCCAGGGCGCGCACCGCCGCGGTGCGCACGGTGGGGTCCTCGTCTCCGAGCGCGCGCTCGAGCGCCTCGCGACCCTCCGCCGTGCCGAGCGTCCCGAGGGCGCCCGCCGCCTCGGCGCGCACGCCGGGCGCGGGGTGGGCGCACAGGCGCACGAGCGCCTCCCCCTGCTCGCGATCGGCGCCCAGCAGGGAGCAGAGCTCGATCGCGTGCTGCACCTCGCCGGCGTCACTCGAGGCCAGCGCGGTGCGCAGCGCGCGCCGGGTGTCGGCGTCGTTGCGCAGGGCCGCCACGAGCGCGGGGTCGATCGCGCGATCGGCCAGCGACCCGAGGAGCGCGTCCACGTAGGAGCGCCGCGCGAACAGCGTCAGCACGACCCACGCGAGGACGATCGCGAGCACGATGGCGCCCGTCAGCGGCACCCCGGCCACGCCGAGCGGGAGCAAGAGGCCACACAGAAATCCGCCGCCGGCGGTCGCGAGGGGCTTGGCGAGCGCGTCGAGGGCCTTGCCGCGCGAGCGCGCCGGCCCCGGCACGGGCACCCACGCGAGCTGCACGGACGAGTCGTGCAGCGTGTAGCGGAAGAGGAGCTCGACCGCCTTGCCCGCGGCCACGGCGACCAGGCTCGGGTGGACGATCGTGGCGATCGCCGTCGCGCCGAGGCCGATCGGCAGGACGAGCAGGCCGCCGATGAGCCCCGTGCGCTCGAGCCAGCGCGAGGTCAGGAGGGACTGCACCACGAACGAGAGCACGCCCGTGGCGCCGAGCAGCGTGCCGAGGAGCTGCGCGAGCCCCTCTTCGCCCAGGCGCGCGCGGGCCTCGAGCGAGAGCGCGAAGTCGACCAGCGTGACCGCGACGAACGTCACGACGGTGAGCGCGAGCAGGACGCGCGCGTGGCGACCCGGCGGCCCGCCGCGCGTGCGTGGGGCCGGCCTCGCGCCGGCGGAGGCGCGCCGGATCGACCGGGCCGCGAACGCCGCCGCGATGGCGAGCGACAGGGCCGAGAGCGGCAGGAGCGAGAGCACGCCCAGCCAGCCGACGAGCGGCCGCGCGAGGAAGCCGAACAGGCTCGCGAGCGCTCCGCCGAGGCCGAGCAGGCCGAACACGCGTCGCGCCTCGCGCGCGGTGAACACGTCGGTCGCGAGGGTCCAGAACTGCCCGATGGCGATCGCGCCGAGCGCCTCGACGCCGAAGAGGAGCGCCGGATAGACGCGCGGCCCGGCGACCCCGGCGAGGCCCCAGGCGAGCGCGAGCGCCACCGCCGACACGAGGAGCGTCCCGGGCAGCAGCGCCGAGCGCGGCAGGCGCCGCTGCAGGCGCTGGTGCAGGATCGACAGCGCCATCGTCGTGGCCGCGATGCCGACGTACATCCCGGGCAGCGCGTCCGGCGGCAGGCGCTTGACGTAGAGCGTGCGGCAGGCGACGCGCGCCAGCACGAAGAGGCCGAGGAGCAGGAAGAACGAGTAGCCGAAGAGCAGCGCCGTGCGCCGCTCCTCGCCGCGCTCGAGGCGCAGCAGGCGACGCACGCGATCGGCCAGCGCGCTACTCGCCAGCGAGGCCACTCGTGCTCGGATTGTGCGAGATCCGCATCCCCAAAAAAACGATAGGCCGGAGACCCTTCCGGGTGCTCCAGCCTACCGCCATCGCCGGTCCCTCCCAAGTCGCCCGGTTTCCCGTACGAAAGCGGAGGGTCCGCGATCACGAGCGCGGATGCGGCTTACGCCACCGCGTCCTTGACCGCCTTGAGCGGACGCGCGCGCACGACCTTGCGGGCCGGCTTCGCCGCGATCGTGATGGGCTCCTTCGTGAAGGGGTTGATGCCCGGGCGCGCCTTCGTGGCGGGCTTCTTGATGACGAGGAGCTTCGCAAAGCCCGGGATCGCGAAGATGCCCGTCTTCTTCAGCTCCTTGTGACCCACCTCGACGAGCGACTCGAGGACTGCCTTGACGTCGCGCTTCGCGAACCCGTCGTTCGCGTTCGTGATCGCCTCGATGATCTGCGCCTTCGACATCGACTTCGGCTTCGCACCACTGTTCTTCGCCATGTTGTCCGGTCTCCTTTTCCTTGGGTCCAAAGCTGGGGCTTCTGAGAACCGCTCACACTATCCACGCGGGGTCTGACAACGTTTCCCCCTCGATCGCCCTTGTTTTACAGGGGCACCCGCGTACGCCGCGGGCACTCTAGCGCCCTGCGAGGCAAAAAACAGCGGAAAAAGAGCATCCACGACGGAGCGGCGCTAAGATTTCTCGGTGGACATGCCGAGCCGGCCCGGGGCGGCGAGCCCGCTCGGTGTCACGCTCGGCCCCACGGTCGAGGATGACGGGACGCGGTTTCGCCTCCTCTCTCGCCACGCAAGCAGGCTCTTTCTGCAGCTCCGGGAGCCGGACGGGCGGGTGCGCGAGCTGCCGCTCGAGCGCACGAGCGGCGACGACTGGGAGGTCTTCGCGCCCGGTGTCGGCCCCGGCCAGCGCTACACCGTGCGCGCCGACGGGCCGTACCTGCCGGCCGAGGGGCACCGCTTCGACCCGCGGCTGCCGCTCCTCGATCCCGCCGCGCGCGCCGTGACATGGGACGCGGGGTTCCCCCAGGGCGTCGTCGTGGCCGACGCCTTCGACTGGGGGGACGACGCGCCGCCTGCACGGCCCTGGAGCGAGACCGTCGTCTACGAGGTGCACGTGCGCGGGTTCACCCGCCACCCGTCGAGCGGCGTCCGCCACCCGGGGACCTACCGGGGCCTGGCCGAGAAGGCGCACACGCTGGTGGAGCTCGGCGTGACCGCCGTGGAGCTCCTGCCGGTCTTCGAGTGGAACCGCTTCGACGTGCCCCGGCGGCACCGGCGCACGGGTCAGCTCCTCACGAACTACTGGGGCTACGCGCCGCTGTCGTTCTTCGCGCCGGCGGAGCACCTCGCCGGGCCGGGACCCGCGGGCCACGCGGTCCACGAGTTCCGCGAGATGGTGCGCGCGCTCCACCTCGCCGGGATCGAGGTGCTACTCGACGTCGTCTACAACCACTCCGGCGAGGGCGGCGAGGGCGATCGCACCTACGGTCTCCGTGGCCTCGACAACGCGAGCTACTACCACCTGGACCCGCGCACCGGTCGCTACCGCGACTACACGGGCTGCGGCAACACGCTGGCCGCCAATGGCCCCCTCGGCCGCCGCCTCATCCTCGAGTCGCTGCGCTACTGGGCGGCGTACATGCACGTGGACGGCTTCCGCTTCGACCTCGCGAGCGCGCTCACGCGCGACGCGGACGGCACGCTCGGGGCGGGCACGCTGCTCGCGGAGCTGGCCAAGGACCCCATCGTGGGCCGCAAGAAGCTCATCTCCGAGCCGTGGGACGCGGTGGGCGGCTACCAGCTCGGGGGCGCGCCCGCGGGGTTCGCCGAGTGGAACGGCCAGTACCGCGACGACGTGCGCCGATTCTGGCGGCCGCGTCAGAAGGACGGGCTCGCGGAGCTCGTGACGCGCCTGTGCGGCAGCTCCGACGTGTTCGCGCCGAGCAAGCGCGGGCCGCTCGCGAGCATCAACTTCGTGACGTGCCACGACGGCTTCACGCTGCGCGACTTCACGAGCTACGACCGCAAGCACAACCACGACAACGGCGAGGACAACCGCGACGGCTCCTCGCACGAGGGCTCGCACAACCACGGCGTGGAGGGCGCCTCGGACGATCCCCGCGTCGTCACGTCCCGGCTCGGCACGATGCGGGCGCTGCTCGCGACGCTGCTCGTGTCGCAAGGCGTGCCCATGCTGCTCGCGGGCGACGAGCGCTTCCGCACGCAGCGCGGCAACAACAACGGCTACTGCCACGACGACGAGCTGTCGTGGATCGACTGGTCGCCCCCGCCGCTCGCCGCGCAGCCGCTCCTGCACCTCGTGCGGGACCTCCTGTCGCTGCGGCGGCGCTACCCGGCGCTCCGGCGTGGCGCGTTCTTCACGGGGCGCGACCACGACGGCGACGGCCGACCGGACGTGGTGTGGCGGCTGCCCGACGGCAGCGCGCCGCGCTGGGAAGACGGCGGTCGGGCGATCGCAGGGGTGCTGTCGGGTGCCGCCGCGGAGACGGGTGCCGCCGCCGACCACGACGACCTGCTCCTGCTCGTCAACGGAGACGACGCCGAGGTGGTCTTCGAGCTGCCGCGGGCGGCCGGGGGGGCGCACTGGTGGCGGCTCGTGGACACGGCGCTCGGGATCTCGCGCTCCGTCGGGGAGACCCGTGCGGAGGAGCCCACCGAGGGGCGCTACGCGCTCGGGCGCGGCGTGGCGCTCTTCGCGGGGCGGCGCCGCGGCAAGACGATGCCGCCCCCTCCCCCTGCGCCGCTCGCGGCGACCCCGACCGTAGAAATCCCGGAGGAGCGCGGCCGGTGATATCCTGGCCGGCCATGTGGAAGTGGCTCGGCCTCGGAGTGCTCCTCGTCACCAGTGCTTGCTCGGAAGACAAGGCCGCGGGGAACCCGCAGCGCGACGCGGCGGCGCAGCCCGCTGACGCGCCGGTCCTCGCCGATGCGCCCGCGCCGGACGCGCCGCGGATGCCCGATGCGCGCCCCGCCGACGCGAGGCCGCCGATCCCGCCCGACGGCCCGCCGCCGCCGGCGTGCATGGGTTGCGTCGAGCAGAAGCTCGTCGTCTCCGAGCTCATCGCGCCGACGACGCCGCAGGAGGCGATGATGATCGGCTGCCACTTCGAGGGCGGCGATCCGGGCATCGACAACGCGCTCGGCAACATCCTGTCGTTCCTCGGCACGCAGGGGAACTTCATGCCGAACGAGGCGCTGGCGAGCGCGATCCAGGGCGGCAACATCCTCATGCTGTTCAAGGTCGCCGCGCCGAGCCTCGCGATGGCGGGGGAGAACATGGCGCGCCTCGACGTCAAGCTCGGCGCCAAGCCGACGCCCTGGGACGCGATGGCCGCGTTCTCCGGCATGGGCATGTTCGGCATCGACCCGTCGTGGGCGGGCTCGACGCTCGGCGGCATGATCGGCGGGGGCGGGGCCACGAGCTTCGGCCCCGGCCACGTGCGGCTGCCGATCCAGCTCGGCGGCGGCGTGCCGCAGCTCAACCTCGACCTCGTCGAGGCGCACGTCTCGGGGACGCTGTCGATGTCGGGCCTGATGTCCGGCCAGATCTGCGGCCTCGTCCCGCAGGCGACGCTCGAGAACGAGATTGCGCCCAAGCTGGCGACGATCATCAACAACGCCATCCGCGGCGGCGGCAACACCGCCGGGCAGATCTGCCAGCTCTTCGACATGGACGGGAGCTGCGGCACCGACTGCGCGAACAACCCGCCGGCGATGGACTGCATCAGCGGGCGGGAGCTGCTCGACAACGCGCTCATCGGGAACCTCTTCCGGCCTGACGTCACGCTCGCGGACGGGTCGAAGGGCCTGTCGATGGGCGTCAAGTTCACCGCGGTCGGTGCGGTGTTCTAGCTTGCGAGTGGGCGCCTCGAGGGCGCCCACGAGGAGGGGCGCGCCGCCCCTCCCCCCCCGCGGCGAACCCGCGTCGGGCCCCCCACCCTGCGTCTTCGCTTCGCTTCGCTTCGCTACGCCCTTGCGGCTCGCTGCGCTCGCCTCCCAGACTCGGATGCTTCCCCAGGGACGGCCTTGCGGCTCGCTCCCCCGCGCCTCGAAATCCCACTCCTCCTTCGAGTCCATCCCCGTTCCGGTTCCTTGCTCGCCTCCCAGACTCGGATGCTTCGGCAGGGGCGCCCATGCGGCTCGCTGCGCTCGCCTGGAACGCGCATGCCGCTTCTGCTGAGGCTTCTGCCGACCCTGGGGGCAGGATGGCTCGCGGGGGTGGCGCTCTTGGCCGCGTGTGACGGGAGGATGGAGCCGGCTCTGCGGACCGATGCGGGCGGCTCCGTCGATGCCGGGGCGTCGGCGCCCGAGGCGCGGTGGCACGTCGCGCGGGGCATGCTGGTCGATCGCGAGGGGCGGAGCGTCGTGCTGCGCGGGGCCAACGTGTCCTCCGCGCACAAGGCGCCGCCGTGGTTCGACTTCCACGGGCCGGACGACTGGCGCCGCATGCGCGAGCGCTGGGGCATGAACGCGGTGCGCTTCCTGGTCGAGTGGGCGGCGATCGAGCCCACGGAAGGCCAGCACGATCCCGCCTACCTCGACGCGGTGCGCGCGCACGTGCACGCCGCGGGCGAGGCCGGGTTGCTCGTCGTGCTCGACATGCACCAGGACGTCTATGGGCCGGGCTTCTCCACGGGCAACGGCGCGCCGCGGTGGACCTGTGACGAGGCGCGCTACGCGGCGTTCGAGCCGCGGCCGACGTGGTTCCTCAACTACACCGAGCCCAACGTGGTCGCGTGTTACGACGGGTTCTGGGCGTCGGAGCGGCTGCAGGCGCGCTACGTCGAGGCCTGGCGGGCGCTCGCGGGGGCGCTCGGCGACGAGCCGGCGGTGATCGGCTTCGACCCCATGAACGAGCCGTACTGGGGCTCGCTCGGCATCACGGAGCTCGAGCCCGACCACCTGTGGCCGCTCTACGAGCGCGTCCGGGGGGCGGTGAGCCCGCGGTGGATGCCCTTTCTCGAGCCGGCGGCCTCGAGCAACCTCGGCTTCCAGACGCACCTGCCCGTTTCCACCGGGATCGACGCCGTCTACGCGCCGCACAGCTACGACGCGGACGCCGAGGGCGGGGCGCCGTTCGACGCGGCCCACCGCGCCGACGTGCTCGCGCGCGTCGCGGACCTGCGCGCCGAGGCCGACGCACGTGGGTGGGCGCTGGTGCTCGGCGAGTACGGCGGCAGCACGAGCGCGGGCATCGACGCCTACATGCGCGCGGAGTGGGATGGTGCCCAGGCCGCGCGCGCGGGCATGCTGTACTGGCACTACGGCAAGGACGGCGGCTATGGCCTGCTCGACGCGGCGGGTGCGGAGAAGGCGGCGCTCCTCGACGTGGTGGCGCGGCCGTATCCCGCGCGCGTGGCCGGCGTGCCCACCTGGACGCTCGACGACGCGGGCACGCTCGTCGTGACCTACGAGGCTGACCCGGCGGTCACGGCGCCCGACGAGATCGCGCTGCCGGATCGAGGCTGGTCGGGGGCCACGGTGTCCTGTGACTGCGCCGTCGAGCGGCGCCCCGGAGTGGCCGTCATCACGCACCGGGCCGGCGGAACCAGGCGAATCCAGGTCGATCGAGCCGCCGTGGGCTCGGGCGCAACCCGACGTTGACGTTGACGTTGACCTGGACGTCGACGTGAACTCGAACGTCACCGCCACCTTGGTCGTGGGCGTCCAACGTCAAGGTCCAACGTAGCGTTCACGTTCATGTTCACGTCAAGGTCAGCGTGTCGTTGACCTGGCGGTGACACTTGCCGGCTCCGCCGGTGTTCCAGGAGTGGAGGTCCTATGCAAGCGCTTGTCGTCGCGATGTTGCTCCTGCAGCCGAGCCCGGTCCAGCTCGCGATCCAGCCACCGCCGGGTCACCCGCCGGTCCTCGTGGACCAGGCGGCGCAGACGGCCAATGGCCTCTACGCGCAGGGGGACGCGCGCACGCTGGTGGGCAAGATCGCCGTCATCTCGGGGCTCCTGTTCGCGGCCGTCGGCGTGGCCCTGCTGGCCGACCCGACGAACTGCGACTTCACCGACAAGGACCGCGAGGCCCTGCGCGGCCTGACCGATCGCGAGCGCTGCCGGGTCGTCGGCGGCGTGGCGACCGGCGTCGGCGCGATCGCGGGCGGCATCGGCGCCTATCTGTGGGTGAGCGGAGAGTCGATGAAGGAAGAGGCCGGCAAGCTGCGCCGCGGTGCGCAGCCCACGCTGCAGATCGGCCCGACCGGCGCCACCGCGGGCGTCCTGTGGAGGTTCTGATCATGCGCGGCGAGACGAAGACGTGGCTCTGGGCCGTGGGCCGGCGCCTGTCGATCCTGATGATGGTGCTGGCCTCCGGCTGCGCGACCATCGTGTCGGGCAACATGCAGCCCGTGGACATCCGCACGAACCCGCCGGGGGCGCGCGTGATCATCCGCAGCTCGAATGGCCTCGTGCAGGAGGTGGTCTCCCCGGCGCGCGTGGTGCTGCACACCGGCGCCGAGCACGTGGTCGAGGCCGACGCGCCGGGCTACCACCGCACGGCCGCGCTCGTGGGCAAGACCATCAACTGGTGGTCGATCTTCGGCGGCCCGGGCGCGTTCTATGACTTCGTCTCGGGCGCCATCTGGGATCTCGATCCCGGTGTCTTCGAGATGACGCTCCGCTCCGCCCACGCCGCTCCGCCTCCGCCTCCGCCCCCGCCTTCGCCTCCGCCCCCGCCCCCTCCGCCGCCTCCGCCGCCTCCGCCGCCTCCGCCGCCTCCGCCTCCGCCTCCGCCTCCTCCCCCGCACCGCTGATCCGACGTGGACGTGGACGTGAACGTGGACGTGGACGATCCGGTCCCGCCACCCCCACCCGCCCTCAGCCCCTCGCGTACCTCCCCTCGAACCCCGCGCCCTGCCGTCTCGCGCGCCCCGTCGCGACCAGCCGCTCGCAGAGCAGCCACACGTCCTCCGGCGTCGCCGAGAGCTCCGCCGCCAGCGCCTCCACCTCCAGCGGCTCCGCTCCCAGCCGCGCCACGATGCGGCGCTCGAGCGAGAGCACCTCGGCGGCGGCCTTCTTGCCGGCCTCGACGCCGGGCTGATGGTAGGCGTTGACGTCGATGAGCGACGCGTAGAGCCCCACGGCCCGCTCGTAGAGCGCGATGAGCGCGCCGAGCCCGCGGGCGTCCACGTCCTCGAGGGCGAGCGTGATGGAGCCGCGCCCGCTGGCCGCCAGCGCCTCGCGGGTGCCCATCCAGAAGCCGTGCAGGAAGTCGCCGCTCGTAGCGCCCGGCTCGACCTCCATCGACGGCCCCTTGCGGTCGCGCCGCGTGACGAGGAACGTCGCGAAGAAGTCGTCGCGGCCGTCTCGGAGCTGCTGCACGTAGGCGTGCTGATCGGTGGAGCCCTTGTTGCCGTACACCGTCAGGCCCTGGTGCACCTGCTTGCCCTTCCTGTCGAGGCGCTTGCCGAGCGACTCCATGACGAGCTGCTGCAGGTATCGCGGGAAGAGCTCGAGGCGATCGCGGTACGGCAGGACCACCATCGCGCGCGCGCCCGTGCCGCCGCCCGCGTGGTGCCAGCACGCCGCCAGCACGGCCGCCGGGTTCTTCCGCCAGTCGCGAAGGCGCGTCGCCTCGTCCATCGCGGCCGCGCCGGAGAGCAGGCCGCGCCAGTCCCAGCCGGAGAGCGCCATCGGCAGGAGGCCCACGGCGCTCGTCTGCGAGGTGCGCCCGCCGACCCAGTCCCACATCGGGAGCTGCGCGAGCCAGCCGCGCGAGGCCTCGAAGAGCGCGCCCGAGGTCCCCGTGACGGCGATGGCCTGGCTCGCGAAGTCACGCCCCGCGCGCGCGAAGGCCGCCTGCAGCTCGCGCATGCCGTTCCGCGTCTCGGGCGTGCCGCCGGACTTCGAGATGACCACCACGAGCGTGCGCTCGAGCCGGCCGCCGAGGCGCGCCACGAGCTCGTCGATGCCGTCGGGATCGGTGTTGTCGCAGAACCACGTGCGCAGGGGATCGCCCGCGCCGCCGAGCGCGCGCGCCGCCATCATGGGACCGAGCGCCGAGCCGCCGATGCCGCACACCACGAGGTCCGAGAAGCGCCCCTCGGCCCGCGCACGCGCCGCCACCGCGTCCACCTGCTCGAGCGCGCGCTCGATCGCCGCGCGAAGCTCCGGCGTCGGCGCGAGCGCCGGGGCACGCAGCCAGTAGTGCCCCACCATGCGCTGCTCGTCGGCGTTGGCGATGGCGCCCGCCTCGAGCGCGGCCATCTCGCCCAGGGCGGCGGCCATCGGCGCGTCGAAGCGCGCGAGGTCGGCCTCGGACAGCTCCATGCGGCTCGGGTCGAGGGAGAAGCCCAGGTCCTCGACCGTCACGAGCTGACGGCGGAAGCGGCTCCAGCGGGTCTCGGGGGTGGTCATCGGGGCTCCGGAGCGCCGTGCGGGAGGGCCGCGGCGGCCGCGGCTCGGAGCGAGCTACGGCACGAGCTCGTCGTCCTCGGGGGGCGGCGGGGCCTCGACCACGCCTGCGACGTCCTCGGCCGCGAAGATCTTGAGCGTGGCCCCGTGGACGCGGCGCTCGGGGAAGATGCGCGCCATGATCGACACGACGTTGCGTCGGACGTCGTCGACCGAGTCCGTGGGCAGGCCGCCGTCGATGATCTTGCCGAGGTACTTGTCCTCGCCGAACAGGCACAGCGACAGGTACGTCGGGTCCTCGACGAACTGCTTGAGGTTCTGCGCCAGGTGCGCGAGGTCGCTCCGCATGGCGGCGTCGAGCTTGAGACCTACGAACAACCGGCGACGCGGGTCGATCTTCATTGGACGCGCCACAATACTACACTCCTTGCATGGCAAGCGTCCGAGTCGGCGAGCTGCAGATCGAGTACGACCGGCAGGGCAAGGGGGAGCCGATCCTCCTCGTCATGGGCATCGGCGCGCAGATGATCTTCTGGCCCGACGGCTTCTGCGAGCGCCTCGCCGCCCGCGGCTTCGAGGTCATCCGCTTCGACAACCGAGACGTGGGGCTCTCGACCCACCTCAAGGGCGTGCGCACCGAGCCCATCCCGGTGCTCCTCGCGAAGTCGGCGCTGCGGCGGCCGGTGCGGGCGCCCTACACGCTCGGCGACATGGCCGATGACTCCGTGGGGTTGCTCGACGCGCTCGGCTTCGGCTCCGCGCACGTCGTCGGCGTGTCGATGGGCGGCATGATCGCGCAGATGATGGCGATCACGCACCCGGCGCGCGTGCGCTCGTTGACCTCGATCATGTCGAGCACGGGCGACTGGCGCTCGCTCTTCGTGCGCCCGAAGGCGCTGCGCGCGCTGCTCGGGCCGGTGCCGCCCGACGCCGAGACGGCGGGGCGCAAGCTCGAGACGTTCGTGCGCACGGTGGGCGGACGCCACCCGCACGACTGGGCGGTCACGCGGGCCCTCGGGCGGCGCGCGTTCGAGCGCGCGCAGAACCCGGCGGGCTTCGTGCGGCAGCTCGCGGCGATCGCGGCCACGGGAGACCGCACGGGCGCGCTGCGGTTCGTGCGCACGCCGACCCTGGTCCTGCACGGCACGCTCGATCCGCTGATCCCGCCGGCGAACGGCCGCGCCACCGCGCGCGCCATCCCGGGCGCGCGGCTGCACCTGCTCGAGGGCATGGGGCACGACCTGCCCGAGGCGCTGTGGCCGGAGATGGTGGACCTCATCACGCAACACGCGCACGCCGCGGGGCGAGCGGGGTAGCGGGATCTACCCCTATTCGAAGGCGGCGAGGCCGGTGATGTCCTGGCCGACGATGAGGGTGTGGATGTCGTGCGTGCCCTCGTACGTGTAGACCGACTCGAGGTTGCACGAGTGGCGGCCGCACTGGTACTCGTCGGTGATGCCGTTGGCGCCGAGGACGTCGCGCGCCATGCGGGCGATCTCGAGCGCGTGGAAGACGTTGTTGCGCTTGGCGAGCGACACCTGCTCGGGGCGGAGCTTGCCCGCCTCCTTGAGCCGGCCGAGCTGCAAGGCGAGGAGCTGGCCCTTCGTGATCTCGCTCAGCATGTGCACGAGCTTCTGCTGCACGAGCTGGTAGCCCGCGATGGGTCGGCTGAACTGCACGCGGTCCTTGGCGTAGGAGAGCGCCTCGTCGTAGCAGGCCATCGCCGAGCCGAGCACGCCCCACGCGATGCCGAAGCGCGCCTGCGTCAGGCACGACAGCGGGCCCCGCATGCTCTTGACGCCCGGCAGGGCCGCGCTCTCCGGCAGCACGCACTCCTCGAACACGAGCTCGCTCGTGACCGAGGCGCGCAGCGAGAACTTGCCGTGGATGTCGCGCGCCGAGAACCCGGGCGTGCCGCGCTCCACGAGGAACCCGCGCAGGCCCTCGTCGGTCTTGGCCCACACGAGCGCGACGTCGGCGACGCTGCCGCTCGTGATCCAGCGCTTCGAGCCGGACAGCACCCACTCCTTGCCCTTCTTGACCGCGCGCGTCAGCATGCCCGACGGGTTCGAGCCGAAGTCGGGTTCGGTGAGGCCGAAGCAGCCGATGGCCTCGCCCCTGGCCATCCGCGGGAGCCAGCGCTCTTTTTGCTCCTCGGAGCCGAACGTGTAGATGGGCCACATGACGAGCGCGCCCTGCACGCTCGCGAAGCTGCGCACGCCCGAGTCGCCGCGCTCGAGCTCCTGCATCGCCAGGCCATAGCCGACGTTCGACAGGCCCGCGCAGCCGTAGCCCTTGAGGTTGGCGCCGAGGACGCCGAGCGCGCCGAGGCGCCGCGGCAGGTCCTTGGGCGGCACGCCGTCGCGGAAGCACTGCCCGATGACCGGCAGGATCTCCTTGTCGACGAACGCCCGCACGTTGTCGCGAACGAGGATCTCCTCCTCGGAGAAGAGCCCCTCGATCGCGTAGTAATCGACGCCTCGGAACGACATGGCCGCGTAGTATAGGCGGGCCCGGTGCGTCTTTCCCCCCTGATCGTCGCGCTCCATCGGCCCGCCCGCGCGTGCGTCCGCGCGGCGATCCTCGCCGGCGTCTGCGCATTCCTTTCGCCCGCCGCGCAGGCGGCGCCGGGCCTCGGGGCGGCGAGCCCGGCCGAGCGCGCGCTCGGAGCGGCGATGGCGCTCTATCGCAAGGGCGACTACGCGTCGGCTGAGCGCGCGTTTTCCGCGGTGCCGGCGCAGCGGCTCAAGGCCACGGACGTCGTGCGCTACTACCACGCGCAGGCGGCGTACTACGCAGGGCACGCGCAGGTGGCCGCGGGGCTCTTCGGCGCGCTCGCGGCGGGCAAGGGGCGCTTTGCCGACCGCGCGCGGTACCGGCAGGCCGACGCGCTCGATGCGGCGGGGCGCGCGGACGAGGCCCGCGCGGCCTATGCCCGGGCGCTCGCCAAGGCGCCCGGCGCGTCCGTGGACGCGACGGCGGCGCGCCTGCGGTATGCGCGCCTGCTCGCGGCGAGCGACCCCGCGCGGGCGCGCGCCGAGTGGACGCGCGTCGTCGTCGGCGATCCGACGCACCCGGGCGCGGGCGAGGCCGCGGCCGCCCTCGCGGCGGCGGGCACCAAGGTGCCCGAGGGGCTCGACGGGGCGAGCCGCATCGCGCGCGCGCAGGCGCTCGGCAAGGCGCACGCGTGGGCCGAGGCCGCGGCCGAGCTCGCCGCGCTCGGCGACAGCGAGGACCTGCGCTTCCGCCGTGGGATGGCGCTCTACCACACGCGCAAGGACTACGAGGAGGCGGCGCGGCTGCTCGCGGCAGTCGCCCCGGCCCTCGGAGGCGCGCGCGGCGAGGAGGCCGCGTTCCACGCCGCGCGGTCGCTCTCGCGCACGCACAAGGACAGGGAGGCCGTCGCCGCGTACGAGGCGCTCGTGGCGCGCGCGCCGGGCTCGCGCTTCGCGGCCGAGGCGTCGTTCCTCGCGGGCTACCTGCGCCTGCAGGAGGGTGACCACGCGGGCGCGGCGACGGCGCTGCAGGTGTGCGCGGCCCGCTACGGCAAGAGCGCGTTCGGGGACGACGCCGGCTGGTTCCTCGCGCTCGCCTACTGGCTCGGCGGCAAGGACGAGCTGGCGCGCCAGACGCTCGAGCGGCTCAAGGCGCACCCGGGCCGCGCGCTGCAGGCGCGCTACTGGCTTGCGCGCCTCGCCGAGCGGCGTGGCGCCAAGGACGCGGCGCGCGCGGGCTACACCGAGCTCGCGCAGGGAAGCCCGCTCGGCTGGTACGGCGCGCTCGCGCGGAGCCGGCTGCGCTCGCTCGGGGCGCCGCTCCCCGCCGGGCCGCGGCCTGCCGCGCCCGCGGCGAAGGAGAAGCCCCTCGCGGGCGACGGCGCCGCGCGGGTGCGCGAGCTCGTGCGCGCGGGGCTGCCGTGGGAGGCGGCCGCGGAGCTCGAGCGCGTGGCCGTGCCGGGGCGGCTGCCGGATCTGCTCGGCGCGATGGCGCTCGCTCGCGCGGCCGGCGACTGGGCGCGCGTCTACCGCTACGCCGATCGCGCCCGCGGCGTCGGCGGGGGCCTCGCCGCGCAGCAGGGCAGCTATCCCCTGGCGTTCGAGGCCGACGTCACGGCGGCCGCCAAGGCCGAGGGCCTGCCGCGCACGCTCCTCTTCGCGATCATGCGCAAGGAGTCGGGCTTCGATCCGACGGTGGTGTCCTACGCGAACGCGATTGGCCTGCTGCAGATGCTGCCCGAGACCGCGCGCCGCGTGGCCGACAAGAAGGGGCGCGAGCTCGACGACGACGAGCTCTTCGACCCGGCGACGAACGTCGCGCTCGGCGCGGGCTACGTGGGCCGCCTCTGGAAGAAGTTCCGCGGGCAGATCCCGCTCGTGGCGGCCGGGTTCAACGGCGGCTCCGCGGCGATGATGCGCTGGCTCAAGCGGCTCGGCCCGCGGCCCCTCGACGAGTTCATCGAGCTCGTCCCCTTCCACCAGAGCCGCGAGTACGCCAAATTGGTGGCCGGCAACTTCGCGACCTACGAGTGGCTGTACCGGGGCGAGCTCTACGTGCCGCCGCTCGAGGTCGAGGCTGAGTTCCAAGAGGATGACGTCGACTACTGATCCAGCGCACCGACGCTCGGCGGTCCTGCTCGCCGCGCTGCTGCTCCTCGGCGGCTGCGCGACCGAGGGCGGCCTCTTCCGGCGCAAGAAGGTGCCCTCGAAGCTCGCGCCTGCCGTCGTCGAGGCGGCGGGCGGGCGTCTGTCGCGCCACCCCGACGGGCGGCTCGTCCTCGAGCTGCAGGGCTCGCCCGCGCAGCGCGGGCTCCAGCACGGCACGCTGCTCGTCGCCGAGATCGCCGAGACGCTGCGCGCCCTCGAGCGCCTCGCGGGCGACGGCTGGGCTCCGCTCCGGCGGAGCGCCGTGCGCCTCGTGCAGCCGCAGCTCTCGCCCGCGCAGCGCCAGGAGATCGACGCCATCGCCGCGGCCGCCCACGTGCCCGCGGACGCGCTCGTCGCGCTCAACGCGTGGGAGGATCTCCTCGACGGCTACGTCGCCCCCGAGGGCGCGCCCAGGCAGGCGAGCGGCGCCGGCGCGATGGCCGGCAAGGGCGGCTTCGTGTTCGTCGAGGCGGAGCTCGCGCTGCCGCTCGCGCTCGCGCACCTGCCGCGCGTCACGCAGTTCCAGAGCCCTGCCGGCGGGGTCGGCTGGATCACCGAGGCGCTGCCGGGACAGATCCGCTCCGCGAGCGGCTTTTACGTCTCGAGCGCGGGGCTCGTCCTGCTCTCCGGGCCCGTGCCTGCGCAGCCGCTCGATCGCCTCGGGACGCCGGCCGCGCTGCGTGCGCACGCCGCGATCGCCGCCGCGCGCAGCGCCATCCAGCTCGCGGAGCTCTTCGCCGAGCGGGCGACGATGACCCGGGGTGCTCGCTGGCTCGTGGTCGACGCCGGCAACCGCGAGCTCCTCGAGCTCGACGGGGCCGCGCGCGCGCCGATCGTCTCCCGCGCGCCGCTCGGCCGGCGGGTCCTGCCGCGGACGCCCGGGGGACCGCCGGTGTCGGGCGCGCTCCGAGCGACGCTCGGTGAGGGCGCCCTCGCGCTCGACCAGCGCCGCGGCGACACATGGCTTCCCCTGAGCGCGCGCGGTAACCTTCCCAGCATGAAGATCATCGGCACCGTCAAGCGCGGGGAGATGGCGGGCGGCGGTCTCGAGCTCCACGCCGAGGGCGGTGAGGTCTACGAGCTCGAGGGCGCGGTCGCCGACATCGTCGCCGGCCAGAAGTACGAGCTCGAGGGGCGCGTCATCGAGGACGCGATGTCCATCACCATGCGCGGGCCCCGCCTGCGCGTGGAGCGCGCCCGCAAGAAGTAGCCCGAACCCACATCGATACGCGAGCGCTTCGGTGCTTCGGTGGGCACCTCGAGCGACTCGTCGCTGAGCTGTGTCTCTCCCGCTCCGCGCTCCGCGCTGCGCGGGTCCCTGTGCGGGTCGCGCCGATGGCGCGCGACGCCAACATGCGGCACAGCCTGCGGGCGGCACGCGCTCGCTGCGCTCGCGGCTCGGTGTCCGCTGTCGCCGAACCAGGGACAGCCCCTACCCGCGGCCCTTGAGGAACGCGAACAGGCGGTCGGTCCAGCTCGCGGCGGCCACCGCGGCGTCGGGGCCGACGCCCTGCTCCTGCGCGGTTCGCATGGCGAGCGCCATGTCCTCGGGGCGGCCGAAGCGCGCCTCGGGTGACTTCTCGAGCGCGCGCAGGATCACGCGCTCGATCGCGGGGCCGACCTGCGCGCCGTGGTCCGCGAGCGGTTCGGGGCGCCGGTCGCGATGCGCGGTCAGCACCTCGATGAAGTTCTTTCCCACGAAGGGCGGGCGGCCGGCCGCGGCCTCCCAGAGCACACAGCCGAGGCCGTAGACGTCGCTCCGAACGTCGACCTCGCCGCCGCGGGCCTGCTCGGGCGACATGTACTCGGCCGTCCCGAGGATCTGGCCGCGCGCCGTCATCGCGATGCCGCCGAGCACCTTCGCGATGCCGAAGTCGAGCAGCTTGTATTGCTTGGTCGGCGTGTGGAAGAAGATGTTCTCGGGCTTGAGGTCGCGGTGGACCGCGCCGGCGTCGCGCACCGCCGCGAGCCCCGCGCAGACGTGCTCGCACAGCGACACGAGCGCCTCCACCGGCAGGCGCACCTCGCGCCGCAGGCACGCGCGCAGGTCCTCGCCTTCGAGCAGCTCGAGCACCAGGAACGGCGAGCCGTCGGTCGCGGCGCCGGAGCGGTGCACCTTGCAGATGTTGGGGTGATTGACGCGCGCGGCGAGCTCCGCCTCGCGCACGAAGCGCTGCAGCATCTCGCCCTCGGCAAGGTTCGCGTCGAGGACCTTGAGCGCGAAGTGCGCGCCGTGCTGATCGCGCACCGCGTAGACGGTGCCCATCGACCCCGCGCCGAGCTGACGCTCGATGCGGTAGCCGCCGAGCACGTCGCCCGCCTTCCTGCGAGCCTCCTTGCGGCCACGCGCCATGACGGGATTTTACTTGAGGACCACGAACGGAAGGGAGACCGCGCGACCTGCTGCGACGACGGTGCGTCCGGTGTACGTCCGCGTGAGCTGCGCGAGCGGCCAGGCCTCGGCCTGGCAGCCGGCCTTCTCGACGTGCACCGTGTAGGTCCCCGCGGGGACGCCGTGGATGAACGCGAAGCCGAGCGAGTCGGTCGCGGCCGACGCGGTCAGGGACGGATCCGGCAGGTGCATCGGGTCGTCGCCGACCGCGTAGACGACCGTGCCCGCCGCGGGCTCGAGCGACACCGTCGCCCCCCCGGCGACGCCGCACGCCCCCGAGCCGTAGGCGCGGATCTCGACGCGGACCAGGCCCTTTTGCGCGTCGTAGCCCGGCAGGTGCGCCGTCCACGCGTCGAACGTCGCGTCGGTGGGCAGCCGCATCTCCCGGAACATGAGCTCGTCGAGGCCGAGCTGCAGCTCGTACAGGCGCGTCGTGACGTGGCCCGCGTGGCTGCCGGCGAGCACGAACGGCGAGCGCACCTGCACGCGCAGCGCGAACGTGCCGGTCGGGTCGCTCGTGACCTTGCTCGTGTCGTCGCCGTCGAGCTGGACCGTCGAGTCGGGCAGCGTGAGGTCCCGGTTGGCGGCGAGCTCGGTCACCGGCCCGGTCACGGTGACGAGCCGCGGCGCGCGAGGGCCGTCCGGCCCCGCGTCGGCGACCGGCGCGCCGGCCGCACCGTCGTCGGTGGGCACGACGGGCGCGTCCGCCGCCGCATCGGCGGGGCGGGGCTGCGCCTTGCCGCCGTCTCCACAGGCCGCGGCGCAAAGGCCGGCGAACACGAGCGCGAGTCTCATCGGGGATCTCCTGGGTGCTGGGTGCGCAGCATGAGCAGAAACCCTCGCTAGGGCAAGAGCACCACGGTGACGCCGTCGCCGCCGTCGCCCTTGTCTCCCGGCTGCGCGTGGCGCGCCGCAGGGTGGCCCGCGAGGTGCGCGCGCACCGCGTTCTTGAGGGCGTTCGTGCCGTGGCCGTGCAGCACGTAGGCCGCGTCCCAGCCCGCGCGGAGCGCACCGTCGAGGAACTCGTCGACGCGCGACAGGGCGTCGTCCACGCGTTCGCCGCGTAGATCGAGGGTGTTTCCCGGGTGTCTGGGCGTCACGACGAGCTGCGCGGGCTCGTCGCTCGCCCGCGTGACGGTGACCGCCGGGGCCGGCCGGGGCGCCTGGGCGCCGCGCTTTCCGAGGCGCACGTCGGCGAGCTTGACCTGCATGCGCGCCGAGCCGACCTGCACGAGGACGCGGCCGCGCTCGGGCGAGGCGAGGACGCGGCCGGTCGCGCCGGTGGTGACGACGCGCACGGCGGCGCCGGGCACGAGCGCCTCGGCCGGCGGCGGCGCCTCGTGGGCGCCCTCGAGGTCGCGGGGCGGCGCGGCCTGGCGCGCCTTGCCCGCGGCGTGATCGATCGCGCGCTCGACCTGGGCGAGCTCGGCGCTCTGGCCCTGGCGCAGCTTCTTTCGCGCGTGCTCGATCTCCGCGCGCGCCCCGCGCAGCTCCGCGACCACCTCGTCGTACGCGAGCCGGCGCGCCTTCTTGAACTGCACGTCGAGCTCGCGCTTCTCGGCCGCGAGCTTCTCGGCGGTGCGTTCGGCCTCGCGCCGGGCCTCCGCGGCCGCTGCGATCTCCTCGCCCACCTTGCGCCTGGCGTCCGCGAGCTCGGCGAGCAGGCGCTCGATGCCGCGCTCACCCGGCCCGAGCAGGCCCTCGGCCCTGCCGACCACGCGTTCGGGCAGGCCGAACCGCCGCGCCACCGCGAGCGCGCCCGAGCTGCCCGGCACGCCGTGGTGGAGCTCGAACGTCGGCACCATGCGCTCGAGGTCGAAGCCGACCGACGCGTTCTTGAAGCGCGGATCGCGCTCGGCGAGGGCCTTGAGCCGGTCGTAGTGCGTCGTCACGAGCACCGTCGCGCCGGCCTCGACGAGGCCCTCGAGCACCGCCTGCGCGATCGCCGCGCCCTGCACCGGGTCGGTCCCCGCCGCGATCTCGTCGATGAGCAGGAGCGGCCGCGCCGCCGCGCGCGCCACCTCGAGCAGCTCGCCGAGGTGCACCACGTGCGCGGAGAACGTCGACAGGTCGCTCTCGAGGCTCTGGTCGTCGCCGATGTCCGTGCGCACGGCGTCGAAGAACGGCAGCCGGCTGCGCTCGTCGCACGGCAGGTGGAGGCCCGCGCGCACCATCAGCGCGCAAAGGCCGGTCGTCTTGAGCGACACGGTCTTGCCGCCCGCGTTCGGCCCGGAGACCACGAGCGCGGCCCCCGCCGGCGCGACCACGTCCACCGCGACGCAGGCCTTGCCGTCGAGGACGAGCAGCGGGTGCCGTGCACGCCGGAGGTCGACCTTGTCGCCGCCGGGCTCGATCGCCACCGCGCCGAGCTCGGACGCCAGGCGCGCCGCGCCGTCGATGACGTCGAGCGTGGTCGCGCGCGCGAGCAGGTCGGTCAAGACGGGCGAGGCGCGCTGGACCTCCGCGGACAGCTCGCGCAGGATGCGCAGCTCCTCGGCCTGCACCTCGAGCTCCGCGAGGCGGAGCTGGTTCGTCACCTCGACCATCACGGCCGGCTCGACGAACACGGTCTGCCCGCTGCCCGACAGGCCGTGCACGATGCCGCGCACGAGGTTCTTCGAGGCCACGCGCACGGGCACCACGAAGCGCTCGTCGCGCCGCGTGTAGAAGCGGTCCTGAAGGTGCGGCCCGAGCTCCGGATCGTCGAGCATCGCCTTGGCGCGGCGGCCGATCTCCTCGCCGAGCTGCGCGACGCGCCGGCGCAGCGGGCCGAGCGCGGGCGACGCGGCGTCTGCGATGCGCCCGCCGGGCTCGAGCGACGTCTCGAGCTGGTTCTGCAGGAAGGTCAGGTCGCGGATCTGCTCGGCCTCGGCCGCGAGCCCGGGCACGAGGTCGCGCTGGGCGAGGAGCGCCCGGCGCAAGCGCGCGATGCCGCCGAGCGTCTCGCACACCTGCCACAGGACCTCTCCGTCCGCGGCCTCCCCCGCCGCGAGCGCGGCGAGGAGCGGCGCGAGGTCGTGGATGCCGCCGAACGGCGCCTCGCCGCCCGTCTGCCGCAGCGTCCGCATCTCCGAGACCAGCGCGATGCGCGCCGTGGCTTCGGCCGGCGTGGTGTAGAGGGGCGGCGCCTCCGCGAGCGCCGCGCCCCGCACCGTGTGGCACCGCGCCGCCCACGCGCGCGTCAGCCTCCGCCAGCCGAGGGCGTGCTCGGCCTTGGCGTCGACGCCGCTTGCCGACATGATGCGGGGGTTCATGCTGCTCTCCGGGCGCGCCCGTGTCCTCGTTCTGGCGATCCTTCTAGTAGGAGTTTGCTGCGCGCACAAGCGTCCGAACGCCCGCGGGGACGGACCGGCGCTCGAGCTGCGCCTTCCGCGATCCGGCGGCGACGCCGCGGGAGGCGACGCGCTCGATCTGCAGACCCTGCGCGGCCGGCCGGTGGTGCTCTGGTTCTTCGCCACCTGGTGCCTGCCCTGCCAGGCCGAGCTGCGACGCGTCGAGCGTCTCGCGGCGGCCTACCGCGATCGCGTGGCGTTCTGGGGGGTCGCGCTCGATCACGAGGGGGATCGCCTCGTCGGCCCGTTCCGCGACGCGCTCGGGGTCACGCTGCCCGTCGCGCTCGCCGACGACCTCCTCATCTCGGGCACGTCCGCCCTCGGCCGCATCCCCGAGGTGCCGCACGTGCTCGTCCTCGACGCGCAGGGCCGCCCCGTCGCGCGGCTCCCCAGCGTCAAGGACACGACGCTCGAGCCCACGCTCAACGCCCTTCTGCGGTAGCCCGCGGCTCTCTGATTCGTCACATCTGCCTAGGCGCATGGATAGGGCGGGAGCGAGGCCCAAGCGATCGATTTTTCTGGCCCCTAACACCACGCCCGGCCTCACCCCGTCGTGGCGTCCACCGCGGTCAGTCGCCCCTCTCCCGTCGGGCAGATGTATCGAATGATGAGAGCCCGCGGCTACCCGCTCCGCTCCACGCCCACGCGCCCGCAGTGCGCGGCGATCGCGCAGCGCGAGCAGCGGGGCGTCCGCGGCAGGCAGACGTTCTGGCCCCACGTCACCAGGAGATCGTTGAGCTCGATCCAGTTGCGGCGGGGCACCACGGCGCGCAGCGCCGCCTCGGTGTCGTCCGGGGCCTTCGTGGCGACGAGGCCCCAGCGGTTCGTGATGCGGTGCACGTGCACGTCCACGCAGATGGCCGGGACGCCGTGGCCGAGCCCGAGCACGAGGTTGGCCGTCTTGAGCCCCACCCCCGGCAGCGCGAGCAGCTCCGGCAACGTGCGCGGCACCGCCCCGCCGTGCTCCTCCTCGAGGCGCCGTGCGATCTCCCGGAGCTGCCCCGCCTTGGTCCGGTAGAAGCCCGCCGGGTAGATCGCCTTCGCGATGGTCTCCTCGTCGAGCGCCGCCATCGCCTCGGCGGTGGTCGCGCGCGCAAAGAGCCGCGCCGAGGCCGCCGCGGTCACCGCGTCCCGCGTGCGCAGCGAGATCACGCAGCTGCACAGCAGGCGGAACGCGTCGCGGTCGTCGCTGACCTCGGCCAGCGTGGTCCGGTCGAAGCGCGGCATCTCCCGCCGCAGCACCCGCAGCACCTGCGGAAGGTTCACCGGCGTCCTCGTCCTGGCCACGGCCTCGCTTACCCTCGCGGCGGTGCGGGCAGGCCCCCGCTCTTGTCCGCGGGCTTGGGCTCTGCGGGCTTCGGCTCCGGAGCCTTCGGCGGCTTGTCGCCCGCCTTGCCCTTCTTCTTCTCGAGCAGCTTGCGCTGCCGGTCCAGGCTCTTTTGCGCCTCGGCGAGGTACGTGTGCGCCGGATCGTCGGCCGCGAGCCTGGGCCCTAGCCGCGTGCGGAAGCGCTGCAGGTAGTCGACCGCCTTCTCGAGGCGCGGCACCGCCTCGAGCCCGGGGAACGGGTCTGCGTCGAGGTACAGGATACCGAGGTCGTAGAGCGCGTCCGCCAGCGTCGCGTCGAGCGCGAGCGCGCGCAGGAGCGCCGCCTCGGCCTTGTCGTACTCCTTGAGCCCGCGCAACGCGCAGCCGAGGTTGAGGTGCGCCTTGGCCAGCCTGGGCTGGAGCTGCACCGCGGCCTCGAGCGCCGCCCGCGCGCCGGCGTAGTTCTTCGTGAGCACGAGCTCCGCGCCGAGCGCGTTCCACGCCAGGGCATGCTTCGCGTCGAGCTCGGTCGCCTTCCGGAAGTGGCCGATCGACGCCGTCTGCTCGCCCTCCGCGAGCGCGATGAACCCGCGCACGAACGGCACCTCCGCGCTCTTCGGCTCGATCGCCGCCGCCACGTCCAGGATCGCGCCCGACAGCTCGAGCTTGCCGAGGGCGAGGTACGCGCGCGCGAGCACCAGCATCGCGGGGACGTGGCGCTCCGAGATCGCGAGCGCCCGCCGCGCCTCCTCGATCGCCCGCTCGGGCTTGCCCTCGCGCAGCGCCCCCGCCGCGCGCGCGGTCTCGCGGTCGGGCGTGGCGGCCGAAGGTGCGCGGAAGCTCTCGCCTTCGGGCTGCGCCTTGACCGGCGCGAGCAGGAGCGCGAGGAGGAGCGCCGCGGTCACGGCGTCCCCTCGAGCTCGAGCGCGACCCGCTCGACGCGCAGGACGGGAAACTCCTCGGGGCGGAAGGCGTTGAGCCGCTGGCGCGCGCGCAGCGTCCACTCGTTGGCGACGCCCAGGTCCGCGCCTCGCTTGACCACCTTCTCCCAGTGCTCCTGCGCCTTCTGCTCGAGCGGTCGCAGCGCCTGCTCGAGCTGCTCGCGGTAGATCTCCTCGGCCTCCGGGCCGAGCTTCTTGGCGAGCCCCGCCGGGATCGGCGCCTTGAGCAGCTTCTGGCCGAGCTGGAAGTAGAGCTCTGCCTGCTTGTGCAGCGCGGCGAGCGACCACGCGGCCCGGCCGTAGGCGAGCACCTTCTCGAACTCGCCCGACAGCGTCCGCACGAGCTTGAGCTGCTCGGCCACCGACGTCTCGAGCGCCTTCTGCGTCTTCGACCGGAGCGGCAGCTTGACGAACTCGTCGAAGCGCCGGTCCGCGCGCGCGAACACCACCCGCGCCGCGAAGTCCGCCGCCTCGCCCGACGCCGGCAGCTTGCGGTCGCTCCACTCCTTGACCGCGCGCTTGAAGGCCTTTTCCGCGCCTTTTTCGTCCTTCTGCGCCGACAAGGCCTCGCCGAGCTTGTAGGCCGCGGCCACGAGGCGCGTGCCCGCCGCGTCGCCCGTGCTCTCCGCGTGGTCGCGCAAGAACGCCTTGAGCGCGTCCGCGGCCGCCGCGGGCTTCTTCGCCCGCTCGAGCGCCACGGCCGCCTTGAAGGCCGCCGCCTCCGCGTCTCCGGGCGTCTTCGTGCTCTTCGAGAAGCGCTGGTAGAGGGCCGCGGCCCGCGCGTACTGGCGATCGTTGAACAGGATCTGCGCGGCGAGCACCAGCGCCTGCGTGCGGTGCGAGCTCTTCTCGTACCGCGGGTCGTCGGCGAGCGCGAGGTAGCCCGCGACCGCGTCCTCGAACTCGAAGAAGCGCTCGTGGTTGATCGCGGCGCGGAAGAGCGCCTCCTCCGCCAGCGTCGAGGCGGGGTACTCGCGCACGATGCGCTCGTAGGTGCGCGTGGCTTCGCCGTAGCGGTGCACGAGCTCGAAGCAGACGGCCGCGTTGTTGAGCGCGCGGTCCGCGTTCCGGTCCCGGGGCGACTGGTCCACGAGCTTGAGGTAGAGCGGCCCCGCCTCCTCGCACTTGTTCTCGCGCTGGAGGCGCTCCGCGGTGCGGAAGCGCACGTCGTTCATGAGCGCCGCGAGCTCGCCCTGCCGCACCTTCTGGCTGTCGGGCGTGCCGCACGAGAGCCCCTGGAGGCGCGTGGCCTCGCGCCCGAGCGCCGCGAGGTCCGACTCGAGCTTGTACGTCTCGACGAGCGCGTCGGAGGCGAGCCCGCCCTCGTGCGTCTTGCAGAAGCGCTCCACGACGCCGCCGAGGCGCCGACGGGCCTCGGGCAGGTCGCCGTGCCGCAGCGAGATGACCGCCGCCGCGTAGGCGAGCGGCCCCGACTTCGGTCCGCCCACGCGCGTCACGTACTGGTCCTCCGCGAGCTGCAGCGCGCGGTACGCCGGATCCATCGGGCGCCGCTCGACCGGCGCGCCGGCCTTCGGCACGGGCGGCTCCTTGAGCGCGCCCTTTCCGATCTGCGCCTGCACGACTTCCTCCCGGCTCTTTAGGACCCCGAGCGCCGCGTCCTCGCGCAGGCGCAGCTCGCCCTTCCAGTCGCGCACCTCCTCGTAGCGCGCGGCCGCCAGCTCGGGCTTGCCGCCGAAGTAGTACGCCTCCGCGAGGTCGTAGGTGCGCTCGTAGCGATTCTCCGAGCGCGGGAACTTCGCGAGCAGCTCCTCGTAGCGCGTCGCCGCCGCGAGGTACTCCTTCTGCGCGGCCTGCACCGCCGCCGGCGCCGGGGGCGTGGCGAGCTGCCTTCTGAGCTGCTGCGCGCGCTGGTGGTGCGCCGCCGCGGCCCGCTCGAGGTTCGTCTCCGAGATCTGTCGCGCCGCCTGCTCCGCCTCGGGGTTGCCGCGGTTGGCCTTGGCCCAGGTGGTGCCCGTCCCGTAGCGCACCACGAGCTCGTCCCGCGCGACCCGCGCCTTGTCGAAGTCGCGCAGGCGCTCGTAGCAGGTGACGAGGCGGTCGTGCGTGGTGGGCGCCGCGGGCGAGCCCGGCCATCGTCGCAGCACGTCCTCGAACACGCGCGCCGCGAGGTCGAGCTTGCCCGCCTGGAAGTACACGTCGCCCATCGCCACGAAGACCTCGCGCACGTGGGGCTCGGCCTCGCGCCCCTTGTAGATGCGCAGCGCCCGCTTGAGCCCCGAGTCCGCGTCCTCCGCGCCGTCGCCGTTCCAGTCTGCCTCCGCGAGCGAGAGGCCCAGGTACTGCAGCGCCTCCTTCTGCAGGTTCGTCGTCCGCTTGCCCTTCTTGAGCTGCCCGGTGCCCCACACGAGGACGCGATCGAACGCCGCCACCGACGTGGCGAACCGGTCGAGCTTGTAGTCCGCCCACGCGACCTTGTAGAGCGCGAGCTCCATCAGGCGCTCCGGCTCGAGCGCCACGACGCGCCGGTACGCCCAGGACGCGGTCTCGAAGCGGCCGTCGTCGAAGTCGACCTCGCCGAGTCGCATCCACGCGTCCGCCAGCGTCCCCGAGCCCGGCCAGCGCGAGTGGCACTCCGCGTACGGGTCCTCGGTGCTCTTGCTCGGGACCTTCCCCGGCTCGTCGAGCGGCGCGTGCTGGTCGGTGCACACGAGGCCGAGGAACACCTGCCGGGCGCGCCTGCGGTCCCCGGTCTCGTCGATGCAGTAGCCGAGCAGGTAGAGCGCGCCGTCGAGCAGGCGGTACTTCGGGAACTCCGTCGCCAGCCTGCGGAAGAGCTCGATGGGCCGTGCGTAGTCCTTGGTCGGCGCCGGCCCGAGCTCGCCGGTCGTCGCGCGCGCGCGCTGGTTGTACGCGTCCCACGCGATCTGGTAGTCCTCCTCCGCCTTCTCGAAGTAGAGCTCCGCGAGCCGGAAGAGCGCGTCCGGCGTCCAGCGCGGATCGCTCGGGAAGCGCTTGAGGAACCCCTCGAACTGCGCGATCGCGGCGCCTCGCTTGAGCCTCGCGGCGTCGTCCTCGCGCCGCGTGACGGCCTCGAAGTCGCGCTCGACGCCCTGCTTCCGCGCCTGGTGCACGCGGTGCAAGAGGCCCTCGACGGTGCTCCGGTAGTCCGCGCGCGCCTCCTCGAGCCGGTGCACGTCGGCGGCCAGGCTCCCGCCGCGCGGGGGGCCGGCGTGCGCGCGCGGGGGCGCCACGACGACGCATGCGGCCATCCAGATGAAAGCTCGCGAGAGCGACCGCCGCGTCATCGCTCCTGCGCCTCTCACTTCGGCTTCTGGGCCGGCGGCTTCGTGCGGTCGTACTGCTCGTCGATGGCCTTGAGCTCGCGGGTGCGGTCCTGGCGGAGCTGCTCGGCCTTGTCGCTGTGCGACTGCTTGTGCGCCCACGCGACGTTGATCAGCCCGAGCTCGCTCGCCGCGAGCATCTCGTAGATCCGCTTCGACTGGCCCTTGTAGCTCGTCAGGGCGACCTGCGCTCCGAGCTCGACCGCGCGCCGCACGAGCTGGTCGAGCTGCGAGCGGTACGCGTGCAGGCGCACGCGCTCCTCCTCGAGCGTGCGCCGCACCTCGACGAGGCGGTCGTCCACCACGGCCTGCAGGCGGAGCTGGATCTGCTCGAGCACGCCGTGCACCCGGCGCGCCTGCTCCGCCGCCGCGAGCGCGCGCTGCAGCTCCGGCTGGGCGGGCGCCCGCGCGGCCGCGCCCGCGACGATCCGTGCCTCCTCGTCGAGCAGCGCCGCGAGGCCGTGACGGACCTCCTCGTCGCGCTGCGCCGCGCGCTCCGCCACCTGATCGAGCTCGGACGACACCTTCGCGCGGGTGCGCTCGTGCTCGGCCTCGAGCGCCGCGATCTCCTCGCGCAGCTTGGTGCGGTCCCGCTCGTACTTGTCGTCCTCGCCCTTCTTCTGCGCCCGCGTGTCGCGCTGGAACTTCTCGATCGCGACGAGCTCCGCGGCGAGCTGCTGGATGAGCAGGCGCACCTCGAACAGCCGGTGCTCGGTCTCCTGGTACGTGCGCCGCTGGTCCTCCTCGCGACTCCGGATCTCCGCCTCGGTCGACGCGCTCCGCCGGAGCTCGGCCTCGAGCGGCTCGCGCCTGGCCGCGAGGGCCTCGAGCCGCTGCTGCTCTCCCGGCGCGGCGAAGGCCGTCGCGTGGGCGCGCAGGATCGCGCCGAGCGCCACGCGCGTCCGCGAGAACAGGCCCGACACCGCGATCGCCCGGACGTAGACGCGGTCGAGATCGGGGAACATGCGCGCGCGCCCCCCCGAGCGCAGCGCGCCCTCGAGCCGTCCGAGGAGCTGCTCCGACTCCGCCACCATGCGCCGCATCTCGCCGACGTCGCCCTGCAGGCGCGACATCTCGGTCACCGCCGCGTCCGTGGCCGCCACGCTCGCGACCTCGGGCGGCAGGAACGTCTCGAAGTCGAAGCGGTCGGGGCTCAGCTCGCACAGGCGCCGGAAGTGCGCCTTCTGTTCCTTGGCGGGCGGCAGCGAGCCCTGGAGGAGCTTGTTCATGGCATCGAGCTCGCTCCGCGTGCGCTCGAAGTGCGAGGTCGCGCGATCGAGCTGCCCGGTGCGCACCTCGAGGTTGCCGATGAGCATGCGTACCTCGAGCGTGCGGGGCCCGACGGGCTCGCGCGCGAGCAGCGCCTCGAGCGCCTCGAGCGCCTCCTTCGCCTTCTTCGCCCGGATGAAGGTCCAGGCCCGCTCGTAGAGCGCGTCCGCGAAGTGCCGGGACTTCTCCCCGATCGACGCGTACTGCGCCGCGGCCTGGTCGAGCTGCCCGAGCTCGAGGTGCACCCGCCCGAGGGCCAGCCGCGTCAGGTCCTGGATGTCGCGCTCGCGGTCGGTCTTCGGCGGCCGGTCGAGCACGCTCGCGAAGAGCGGCAGCGCGTCCTTGGGCCGCCGCTGGGCCACGCGCACCGCGCCGGCGAAGTACCGCGCCTGCATCGAGAACGGGCTCGTCGGCTCGATCGCGAGGAACCCCTTCGCCGCCTCGTCGAGCCTGCCCCGGAAGTAGGCGTACTTGGCGCGCACGTAGGGCACGCTCGGCTGCTGACGGGTGCTCGGGACCGCCGACAGCTTGGCGAGGTACCCCTCGACCTCGGACATGTCCCCGGTCTTGAGCGCGAGCTCGATGAGGCGCTGCAGGGCGTCCTGGTAACGCACCTCGCGCGGCCCGCGCTCGACCGCGCGCTCGAGGTACCGCCTGGCGTTCGCGTGATCACCCGAGTCGTGGAGCGCCTGGCCGACCAGGTAGAGCGCGTCCGCCATGACCGGGGAGCGGGGGAACTTGTCGACGATCTCGAGCGCGGCGGTGGCCGCCTCCTCGTTGCGCCCGAGGCCGTGCAGGAGCTGCGCGTGCGCGAGGCGCTGCGCGGCGCGCTCGAGCCCCGGCGGCGGCGGCGGCTTGATCGCGGCCTGGAGCGCCTGCGCATCGAGCTCGATGCGCGCGAGCTTCTGCTGGATGTCGGCCAGATCTCCCGGGGCGTGGGCCTCGGCGGGCCACGCCAGCAGCAGGAGCGGCAGGATGCCGAGGGACCTCATCGCCGCGGGGCGGGGCCCGCCGCGGGGGCGCGCTCCGCCTCGCTGCGCACCTTGAACTCGATGGCCGGCTTGTCCTTGAACGCCGTCGTCATGCCGCCGCGCTCGAACGCCACGACCGTCACCTGCGACGTCCGGCTCTCTCCTGCGACGAAGGTGTGGCTCGCGCGGACCGTGTACTTGTAGCCCTTCATGTACGACAGGGCCCCGTAGTCGTTGCCCACGAACTGCAGCACGGCCGTGATCGTGTGGCTGCCCGGGACGATGGCGCCCGAGAAGACCTCGAACTGCTTGGTGTCGTCGAGCTCGCCGCTGTCGTCGTAGCGCGACAGCAACATCTGGCCGTCGATCGCGTACGCGACGCGCACGAGCTTGAACGAGCTGCCCATCGTGTTCTCGTGGCGGATCACCGCCTTCGAGGTGCCGATGGCGCCGTGCATGACGGTCTCGCGCAGCAGGTTCAGGCGCGCCTTCGACCGGAAGACCTGCTCGCGGAGCTGCACCACGCGTCGCTCGAGGTCCTTGATCTTGGCGGACGACTCCGAGGTCGCGAGCGCCGGCGCCGGGGCCGGCGCGCTCGGCGCGCTCGGCGACTGCGCCGGATCCGGCGTCGCGGTGGGGCGCGCGGGCTCGGGCGCGCGCGCGGCGACCTCACGGCGGGGCGGGGACGGAGGCGTGGCGCCCCGGGCTGGCGCCACGGCCAGCACCAGGATCCCGATCACGGCAAGCTGACACGCTCGCCCGCTCGTGGCGCGAAACCCTCCCACTCGCCACCATTTTACCCTGTATTCCAGCTCGGCGTCAAAACGCCGTGGGCTAACCCACCGAAGATTCAGGATTCTGAGGCGGGCGGATCAGCTTCCAGAGTCGCTCGAGCAGATTCTGCAGCCCGGCGCCGCTGGCGGCGGAGATGGGGATCAGCTCGATCCCGCGGGCCCGGAAGCGCTCCTCGAGCTCGCCGAAGGCCTCTTCGACCTCGGGCCGGTCCATCTGGTTGAGCACCACGATCTCGGGCCGCTTCGCCATCGCCTCGTCGTGGGCCGCGAGCTCGGCGCGGACGATCTCGTAGTCCCGCAGCGGATCCCGCTCCGGATCGCCGGTGAGCGTGACGACGTGCAGGAGCGCGCGCGTGCGCGCGAGGTGCTTGAGGAAGCGTATTCCGAGCCCCGCGCCGAGGTGCGCGCCCTCGATGAGACCCGGCACGTCCGCGAGCACGAAGCTGCGCATCCCCGAGAGCTGCACGACGCCGAGGTTCGGCGCGAGCGTCGTGAACGGGTAGTCGGCGATCTTCGGGCGCGCCCGCGACACGTGCGCGATGAGCGTGGACTTGCCCACGTTCGGAAATCCGACGATCCCGACGTCGGCGAGAAGTCGCAGCTCGAGCAGGAGCTCGCGCTGTTGCCCCGGCGTGCCCGGCTCGGCCGTCCGCGGCGCCTGGTTCGTGGACGTCTTGAAGTGGATGTTGCCGCGCCCGCCGCGCCCGCCCTGGGCCGCCACCATGCGGACCCCGGGGGCGCCGAAGTCGAACAGCTCCTCCTCGGTCTCCGCGTCCTTGACCACGGTGCCGACGGGGACCGGTACGACGAGGTCCTCGCCGCCGCGCCCGTGGCAGTCGCTCCCCATGCCGGCCTGGCCCGGGGGCGCCTGGAACCTGCGCTTGTAGCGGAAGTCGAGC
This sequence comes from uncultured Myxococcales bacterium, assembly GCA_964593795.1. Classification (GTDB taxonomy): domain Bacteria; phylum Myxococcota_A; class Polyangia; order JAHFDS01; family JAHFDS01; genus JAHFDS01. The sequence continues at coordinate 64,867 of CAZQJC010000259.1, forward strand.
AGCGTCGTGAGCTGCGGATCGGCGACGAAGATGATAGAGCCGCCACGTCCGCCGTCGCCGCCCGAGGGCCCGCCGTTCGGCAGGTACTTCTCTCGGCGGAACGCCACGCAACCGTCGCCGCCGTCGCCGGCGTGGACGTGGATGCGTGCTTCGTCGATGAAGTGGGACATGAGCGCCGGGCGGGATCGGGATGGCGGCGGAGGCGTCGCCGGCGCGCTGGGGCTACGACTGGGCCGGCGCGAGCGGGCGGACCGAGATCTTCTGGCGGTCCTTGCCGAGCCGCTCGAACTTCACGGTGCCGTCGATGAGGGCGAAGAGCGTGAAGTCACGCCCCATCCCGACGTGCGTGCCCGGGTGGACGACCGTGCCGAGCTGGCGGACGAGGATGTTCCCCGCCTTGACCACCTGGCCGTCGTAGCGCTTGACGCCGCGGCGCTGACCCTGCGAGTCGCGCCCGTTCTTGGAGCTGCCTTGACCTTTTTTGTGGGCCATCGGGGGTTTCCTTTACGCCTTCGAGATGGCCGTGATCTTCACGGCGGTGAAGGGCTGGCGGTGACCGTTGCGCCGACGATAACCCTTGCGGCGCTTGAACTTGAACACAATCACCTTCTCCTCGCGGCCCTGCTGGACCACCTCGGCGGAGACCTTGGCGCCGCTGACCACCGGCGCGCCGATGGTCACGACCTCGCCGTCCGCCAGGAGGAGAACGTTCTCGAAGTCGATCTTGGAGCCGACTTCGACGGGGAGCTTCTCGACGTGGATCGTCTCACCGGGCTGTACCCGGTACTGCTTTCCACCCGTCGCGATGACAGCGTACATGTGCCTCTTCCTTCGTGCTTCGGGGCCTTCAGAAACGGAGAAAGCAGTCTAGGCAGGAGCGTCCCACAGTCAAGCGAAAACGAGGGCTCGGCGGATCCGCGACCCCTCGGATCGGATCAAGGACGCCGTGCCCCTTGCAATGTGTCCATCAAACACCATAATGGTGTTGTATAGACACTGGAGGACGCCATGCCGCTTCCGATCCGCTACATGAAGGCTCCGCCCACCACCTACGTGCTCCAGTACAAGGGGGGCCGTGTGCGCCGCGAGGGCCCAGGGTTGTCCTTTTTCTACTGGGTGCGCACGTCGGTGCTGGTCGGCGTGCCGGTGGGCAGCAAGGATCTGCCCTTCGCCTTCCAGGAGGCCACGGCGGACTTCCAGACCGTGACGATCCAGGGGCAGCTCACGTATCGGGTCGCGGATCCGAAGCGCCTCTCGGCCCTCCTCGACTACTCGCTCGACGTCAAGGGCGCCCACGCGTCGGACGACCCCGACAAGCTCGACGAGCGGCTGCTCGCGATCCTGCAGACGCGGGTGCGCGGCCAGCTCGCCGGGCGCGACCTGCGCGCGTCGCTCGCGGCCACCGAATCCCTCGGCGGCGAGGTGCACGGCTCGCTCCGCGCGGCCGAGGAGATCAAGACCCTCGGCGTCGAGGTGCTCGGCCTGCAGATCCTCGGCGTGCGCCCCACGCCCGAGGCGGCGCGCGCGCTCGAGGCCGAGACGCGCGAGGCGCTGCAGCGGCGCAGCGACGAGGCGATCTACGCGCGGCGCAAGGCGGCGGTCGAGGAGGAGCGCAAGATCAAGGAGAGCGAGCTCGAGACGGAGAAGACGGTCGAGGAGAAGCGGCGGCTCATCCGCGAGACGCAGATGCAGGCGGACATCGCGATCGAGCAGCAGCGCGCCGCGCTCATCGATCAGCGCGTGGAGAACGAGCGCAAGGACGCCGACGCCAAGGCGTACGCGATCCGCGCGGCGGTCGCGCCGCTCGCGGAGCTCGACTGGCGAAAGCTCATGATGCTCTGCCCGCAGGGCGACGCGCGGCAGACCATCGCGATGGCCTTCCAGGAGCTCGCGGGCAACGCGGCCAAGATCGGCGAGCTCAACGTGTCGCCCGACCTCCTGCGCGCGCTCATCGGCAAGTAGCCCCCTTCGGAGGACGCCATGCTCGAGAAGATCGTGCTCGTCACGCGGCGGACGCGGCTCGAGGATCTCACCGTCCGCTTCAACACCCGCGCGCAGGCGCGGTTCTTCATCACGCACGCGGGCGGCGACTTCGCCGACTACGAGCGCGAGGACGACGCCTACCAGAGGTCGCTCGAGGCCGTGCGGCGCGCCCTCGACCTCGGCCTGCCGCTCCACGTGGTGGACCGGGCGCTCGTGCCGACGATGCTCTTCTCGGCGCGGGATCTCGTCGTGACGCTCGGCCAGGATGGCCTCGTGGCCAACACGGCCAAGTACGTGGGGGCGCAGCCGATCGTCGCGGTGAACCCGGACCCGGCGCGCTTCGACGGCGTCCTCCTGCCCTTCCTGCCGGACGCGGCGCGCGCGGCGACCGAGCGCACGCTCGCGGGCAAGCACCGGGTGCGCGAGGTGACGCTCGCCGAGGCGCGCCTCTCGGACGGCCAGCGGCTCCTCGCGTTCAACGACCTCTACGTCGGCTCGCGCACGCACGTGTCGTCGCGCTATCGCATCACCTGCGGTGAGCGCACCGAGCGGCACTCGTCGAGCGGCATCGTGATCTCGACGGGCGCGGGCTCGACGGGCTGGATGTCGTCGATCTTCAACATGGCGGCGGGGGTGGCCGCGCTCCTCGGCGTCTCGGAGCACGGCACGCCCCCGAAGCTCGGCTGGGAGGACCGGCGGTTGCTCTTCGTGGTGCGCGAGCCGTACCGCAGCCGGCACTCCGAGGCGGGGCTCGTCGCGGGCCTGCTCGAGGCGGGTCAGCGCCTGCGCATCGAGTCGGCGATGCCGGCGGACGGCGTGGTCTTCTCGGACGGCGTCGAGGCCGACGCGCTGCGCTTCGAGTCCGGCGCCGCCGCCGAGATCGGCGCCGCCGAGCAGCGCGCCCAGCTCGTCGTCGCCTGAGTCCGTCGCGAACCCGGAGTATGCTCGCCGCGCAATGCGGGTGACCGTCGACATCGTGCTCTTCACGCTGCGGCCGGACGCGGCCTCGCTCGAGGTGCTGCTCGTCGAGCGCGGCGTGCCCCCGTACGAGGGAGCCTGGGCGCTGCCGGGCGGCTTCGTGCATCCCGACGAGTCGCTCGAGGACGCCGCGCGCCGCGAGCTGCGCGAGGAGACCGGCGTCGACAGCGGCTACCTCGAGCAGCTCTATTCTTTCGGCGATCCGGGCCGCGATCCGCGCGGCCGGGTCGTGACGGTCGCGTACTACGCGCTCGTGTCGGCCGACCGGCGCCCGCCCGAGGCCGGCACCGACGCGCGCTCCGCGAAGTTCTGGCCCGTCGCGGCCCTGCCCGCGCTGGCCTTCGACCACGCGATGATCCTCGAGTACGCGCTCGGACGCCTTCGCACCAAGCTCGAGTGGACGAGCGTCGGGTTCGAGCTCCTGCCGCCGAAGTTCACGCTCTCCGAGCTCCAGCGCCTCCACGAGGCCATCCTCGGCCGCGAGCTCGACAAGCGGAACTTCCGCCGGTGGGTGGCCGCGCGCGACTTCGTCGTGCCCCTCAAGGAGACCCGCCGCACCGGCCGCAAGCCGGCCCAGCTCTTCCGCTTCCGCGGCCGCTAGCCTCCCGTGCCGTCCACCAGCAGAGCCTCGAGCTCGGCGCGCGCGAAGCAGGTCTCCGTGGCCGCGCGGAGGCCAATCTGCGCCCGCTTTCCGGCCAGCTCCGCGAGCGGGACGTCGTTGAAGAAGAGGAAGATCTCGCCGCTCTGGTGGCCCAGCCCCCCGGGCACCGGCTGGCTGCCGACCTCGGAGGCGCGGTTCGACAGCGGCGCGTAGCCCTCCACCGCCACGTGCGTCTCGAGGGCGCGGCCCGCGAGCAGCGGCGCGCTCGTGCGCAGGCTGACGCGGGACATCTGGAAGCCCTGGAAGCCGATCACGATCGCGAGGGGACCGCCGGGCTCGAGCGGTACGAGCGCGTCGCCCGCGCCGTAGGTGTAGAGCGCGGCGGGCTCGGGGCACGCGGGCAGCGTCAGCGGAGGTCCATCGGGCGGTGGCGCCGCGTCGCGCGCGGGGCTCGCAGCGCCGCCGCAGGCGAGCGCAAAGGAGCAGAGGATCGCGAGGACGCGCACGTCAGAGCTCCAGCGTGGCGTCGGCGGTGACGACGCTCGCGGTGCGCGACCGGAGCGACGGGTGCTCGGGGTAGCGCAGGTGATAGAGGTCGAAGCCGAGGCCGAGGCGCAGCGCGCGCCCGAGGCGCACCGCCGGGCTCCATTCGACGTCGAGGCCCGCGAGCACGGTCCACATGCGTCCGAGCTCCTTGTCCGCGGTGCGGTATCGCGGCTGTTCGGGGAAGGTGTCGTAGCGACCTCGGTAGAAGTCGGCCCGCCCCTGCAGGTAGCCGCGCGCCTGCAGCGTGAGGAGCAGCGTCTCGCCGGCGAGCGCAAGCGTGCCGCGGGCCTCGAGCGTGTGGGCGCCGACGCCCCAGGTGTCGCGCGAGAGGCGGTACTCGGCGCGAGTGACGACGGGCCCGGCGCGGACGCGCAGGCGCGCGTCGAGCCAGCCGCCCGTGCGTGTGCCCGGGACCGCCTCGACGACCGCGGTGGCCGAGGCGGCCTGCCCGGGCGCGTAGAGCCGCACGAGGCGGTAGGGGTTCGAAAGGAAGCCGCGGCCGTGGTCGAGGCCGGCGCCGAGGTCGAGCACGCTCGCCGGGCCGAGCACGTGCGCCCATCCGAGGCCCACCTCGTGGCCCGTCCGCGTGCGCGAGAAGTCGGGATCGTGCGCGCGCAGGACGGTGGAGTACCGCAGCGCGTAGCTCGCGGAGACCGTCGCGAGGCGATCGAGCACGTCGCGCTGATAGGCGACGTCGAGGCCGTGACCCACGAAATCGGGCTCGATCGAGGCACCGTAGCCACCCCGCACGCGCGCGCCGGCGCCGAGCGCGTGCTCGGCCGAGCCGCTCGCCTGGTGCCGCACCTCGGAGAAGCCCCCGGGCGACGCCGCCGTGACGAGGTCCACCGAGGCGGCGGAGACCGCGTCGATCGCGTACCGGGCGTCGAGCGTGAGCTCGTCGAGCTCCGCGCGGCCGCCGACGCGGGGCGAGACGACGGTGACGTGATCGTCGTCGCTGTAGACGAGCAGGGCCGAGGAGACCTCGCCCTCGGACGCGGCGGCGGGCCCGGGCAGGGCGAGGCCGAGCACGAGGGCCGTCGCGAGGCGCGCGATGGCGTGGTCAGTCACAGCCGCAACCTCCGCCACCCACCACGCCGCCCGGGCGCGTGCCCTCGCGCGGGATGACGACGTGGGCCAAGCTGGCGTCACGCGCGAGCCTCGGCGAGGCGCGCATGCAGCGCGCGGCGAGGCGCTCGCGTTGCCACGGTCGAACGGGCGCGCAGGCCGCCGCGAGGAGCGCGAGGCCGACGAGGAGCCTCACAGCGACCTCAGGAAGGCCATGAGGTCCTCGAGCTGCCAGCGCGTGAGCTGGCTCGTGCCGCCGTGCGTGTCGAAGACGCCGTCGCGCTCGTTGTGGCCGGTCTCGCCGGGCGCGAGGGCCGGGTGGCCGGGCGTGGCGAGCGCCTCGCGCAGCGAGCGCGCGCGGCCGTCGTGGTAGAGGCGCGTCTCGGGGCGGTCCCAGAGGCCGCGGAGCGGCGTCGAGCCGAGGTGCAGCCCCTCGGGCCCCTGGAGCGTGAGCGGGAACGTCGCGATGAACCCGGGCGTGACGCGGGACGCGTCCTCGCCCCCCGGCGTGCGGGACGGCGAGATCACGGGTGGGAAGCGGATGGGCGTCTCGAACGGCGAGAACGGCACCGGCTCGGCCGCGGTGGTCGTCAGCGGCAGCGGGTGGCAGAACGCGCAGCCCACGGCGGGCGACTCGAAGAGGGCCTTGCCACGTCGCGCGGCGGGCAGGGCGACCGCGGCGTTGGGGTTCGGCAGGAGGCGCGAGGTGCGCATCATGAACAGGCCCACCGCGCGCGTGATGCCGTCGAAGTCGAGGGCGATCGGCGTGCGGTTGCCGTCGAGATCCTCGGTGTAGAGGGCGTCGCCGAACGTCGTGTCGCGGCCGAAGAGGCCGCGCGCCGCCGAGCGGATGAAGTCCGCGCGACGGAGGTGCGGCGTCGGCGCGTAGGGGCGGCTCGCGCACTCGGGCGGCGGATCGGTCGGGCAGCTCGTGACGTGGTTACAGCCCGCGCGCGTGGGGTCGTCGCGGCACTCGGCGAGCGTCGGGTACTTCGACCACACGGTCGGGTCGAGCTCCTCGCAGCAGAAGTTCTCCTTGCGCGCGAACTCGTTGAGGACCGGGAAGAAATTGGCCTCGTTCATCGCGGACTCGAAGAACCAGGGCCGCGTGTCGAACAGGCCCCGCTGCGCCATCACGTTGCGCGCGCCCCAGGCGCGGCTCGACTGCAGCGGCATGACGATGGGCCGCGCGATCGCGCCGTTGTCGCGGTGGCAGTGCACGCAGGTCTGGTCGCCGTCGATGGTGAACACCGCCGTCATCTCGTTGATGGCCTCGCCGATCTCGGCGTCGGTGGCCGGGAACGCGCCCGCGGAGACGTCGCCGACGACGACGGCCGTGCGCGCCTCGGGCCCCTTGGCGCGGTCGAAGAGCGAGAGCGACTCCGCGAGCCGATCGACCGTCACCACGCGCTCGGCCGTGACCGCGAGGGCCTTCGGGTTGTGGCCGGTGCGAAGGAGCGGATCGCCCGAGCGCGAGAGCGCGCCGTCCGCGCCGATCGCGAAGCGCTGCACCTCGTTCGAGCCCGCGTACGCGACGAAGAGGGAGCCGCCCTCCACCGCCAGCGCCTCGGGCAGCGCGCCCTCGACGATCCACCGGTCCTTCGGCGGCAGGAACGCGACGAGCTCGGGCCCCCACGTGTCGGGCGCCGGCAGCGCGCCCCCACGCATGGGCCGGTCGGGATCGACGTCGCGGAAGTCGCGGCAGCAGAGGCTGTCGGAGGTGTAGCGGAAGACCTCGGTGAGCGTGTCGGTGTCCACGACGCCGATCTCGTTCTGCAGGTCCTGGAACACCACGTTCGCGGTGCCGTCGCCCGGGTGGCCGTCGTCGTCGAGGTCGCGGCCCTCGGTGGGGAGCTGGCCGACGCCGCGGCCGATGTCCGCGATGTAGAGGTGGCGGCCCGAGACGGCGAGTCCCCCGACCGGCGAGTGGAAGTCGAGGCGGCTCACGCCCGGCGGCGCGCCGCGCGTGGTGGTCGTGGGATCGCCGTCGGTGTCGATGGCGAGGCCGGTCGTCGCGTCGAGGACCGCGACGGTGCAGCCCGCGACGGTGCCGACGAAGAGGCGGCTGCCGTCCTCGGACAGCGCCATCGGCCCGGGGTTCGCGCCGACCGGCGTGCCCATCGGGTCCTCGGGCGGGACGCCGTCGTAGCTCGTGCGCGTGACGCGGAACGTGGCGCCAGGGGCCGTGTCCCAGGAGAGCACGGCGTCCTTCCAGCGGTTGGCCAGGAAGACGCGCCCGGTCGCGGTCCAGACCGCGGTCTCCGTGTAGAAGGGCACGGGCACGCGCGCGACCTCGCGATCGGTCCGCGCGTCGAGGACGACGGCGCGATCGGAGTAGCGCAGCGTGACGACGAGCCAGCGCCCCGACGGATCGAGCGCGCACGCCCACGGCGAGCGGCCGAGCTCGAGGTGGCGGAGCACCGTGCCTGCGCGGAGGTCCACGACCGCGACGCGCGTGCCCGGATCATCCTCGGTGCCGCCGAGCATCACCCACGCCTTGCCGCCGTCGGGCGTGGTGCAGATCGCGCGGGGGCGCTCGCGGTGCGGCTGCGGCGAGAAGGCCGGGTCCGCCGGCGTCATGGCGCTCTGCGCCGGCGGCAGCGACGTGCCGGGATCGCGCCGCTCGGAGGCGCAGGCCGCGGCGAGCACCGCCACCGGAAGGAGGCTGCGCGCGCTCACGGGGCGCGGCCCTCGATCCACGCGCGGAGCGCCTGGCACTCCGGATCGCTGCGGTGCTCGAACACGGGTCCGCCGCCGTGGCCGGCCAGGCCGAGGGCCTTTTCGACAAGGAGCGTCTCGAGCGCGCGCGGCGCGTCGAGAAAGCCCAGGGTCGCGCTGTAGTTGGCGCCCTCCTCCGCGGGATCGAGCGGGGCCTTGGCGAACGTCCCGGTCGGCGGCAGCCGCCGCTGGCCCTGCGCGTAGAGGGCAAACGGGCGGTCCTCGCGCCCGTGGCAGGCGGAGGTGCCGCAGCGGCGCGCGAGGATCTCGCCGGCCGCGTCGTCGAAGCGCGCGCGGTCCGGGGCCGGCAGCGGCGAGGTCGCCTGGGCCTCGAGCCCGCAGCCCGCGAGCGCGAGCAGCGCGAGCAGGGCGCCGGGGCGGCTCCCCTTCACGGCACCCCGACGAAGGCGGCCCCGAGCTCGATCCAGCGCGCGAGCGTCGCCACCTCGGTCTCGGAGAGGGACGGGTGCACGGTCCTCGAGGCGGCGGGCACGTCGCGTGCGGCCTCGAGCTCCTCGCCGAGCACGGTCTCCATGAGGAACGAGCGCCGCGCGAGGAGGCCCGTGGCGTCGACGTAGCGGTGGCCGCCTGTGGCGCCCGTCGCCGGCGCGAGCAGCGACTCGTACGCGTCGGTGTAGTGGCGCGTCGGGGCGCTCGACAGCGACAGGCCCCCGGCCGGTGCGGCGCCAGCGTGGCAGGACACGCACTTGTCGTCGAGGATCGGCTGCACGTCGCGCCGGAAGTCGACGAGCACGAAGAGCTCGGGCCCGACCTGGGGAAGGCTCGCGACGGGCCTTCGCCGATCCGCGCCCTCGTAGAGCGACAGCGTCACCGAGGACTGCGTGACGCCGTCCACCGGAGGCTGCAGCACCGTCTCGCGCTTGCCGTCCATCGCGCCGTGACAGCCGCCGCAGCGTGCCGCGAACGCCGCGGGGCCGATGCCGACGGGGAAGCGCTCACCGGGCAGCACCGCGTACCACTGGTGCTGCTGCGCGCCGACGGCCATGCGGCGCCGGTCGATGGTCATCACGCGCACCGGCACGTGCGCGGGGATGTCCGCGGCGAGGCTGCCGTCCGCGGCCGGCGGCACCTCCACCGCGGCGAAGAGCGGCGTGCGGCCCGTCAGGCTCGCGGTGGTCGCGTGCGGGTGCCCGTCGCGCGTCTCCGCCGCGGGGACCTCCGTGATCGACAGGGGCTTGCCGAGCAGCTCGGCGAGGAGCGGCAGCGGCGCCACGGCGCGCACCATCGCGATGTCGTCGCGCAGGACGCGCGGGCCGCTCGGCACGAGGCGCGCGAGCACGGCCTCGATCACCTGGACGCCGCTGTGCACGAGGCGCCCGGTCGCGCCCGTGTCGTCCCACGCGCGCGGGTGCGGCTCGTCCTCGGTGGGGCGCGCGTAGACCGGGGCGGGCTGGCTCCACGCGCGGTCGCCGCCCGCGAGCGGCTGCATCGCCGCGACGCGAGGCCGGGAGCTCTGGCGATCGGACTCGAGGGTCACGCGGACAAGGCTCGTGCGCAGGTCCGCCGGCGGGTGGTCGAGGTCGATGGGTCCGGGGGCGTGCGCGACGACGATCGAGCCGTCGGGCAGGGGCACCGGGTCGCGCCAGAGGCCATCCGCGCTCGCGCCCGCGCGCGTCGCGTCGGGCGTCAGCACCGTGAGCGCGTGGCGGAAGCCGGGCAGCGTCGCCGTGGCCTCCTCGCCCTCGGGGAGCTCCACGGCGAACTGCCGCTCGAGCACGGCGAGCTGGCCGCCCCGCGTGCGGTTGCCCTCGTCCTCGAGCGTGAGCACGCTGCGCCCGTCGGCGAGCTCGCGCAGGCCATAGAACACCTGGGGCGGCTCGCTCATCCCGAAGTGCGGGTGCGCCTCGGGCTGGAAGTGGAACGCGGCGTTGTGGTCGATGGGGAAGCGGAAGAAGACGCCCTTGTAGCCGCCCTCGGCGGCGCGCTTGATCGTGTACGCGACGGTGCCGGCGAACTCGCCGCTCTGCAGGAACGTCGGGCGCAGCTCGGGCTGGCAGGTGAACGTCAGGCGCTCGAGCCCGCTGCCGTCGACGTTGATCGCGTAGAGGTCGGCGTTCTGGTAGCGGAAGTCGTCCGAGCGATCGCCGCGCATGGACACGAAGTAGATGCGCTCCGCGGGGCCGCCCGGGCCGCCGTAGCCGCCGTTCGGGCCGAAGGTCGGCTGGAAGCTCGCGATCGTCGTGCCGCCGGGCCCGGCCGAGGCGTCGCTCGTGAGCTGCCGGAGCCCGGTGCCGTCGGTGCCGATGACGTAGAGGTTGTGCGCGTCCGCGGCGCTCCTGCGCATGGCGAACACGATCGTCTTGCCGTCGTGGCTGATCGCGGGGTCGCGGACGTCGGCGGGCGCGTCGTGGGCGCCGGCGGTGAGCACGGCGGGCGAGCCCGAGAAGGGCGCGTCGAGCCGGTAGAGGTCGGTCCCCGGGGCAAACGGCGGCGGATCGAACGGCCCGGCCAGCGCGAGCGGCCCGCCGACGACGACGAGCGCGCTGACACCCACCGGCGCGTCGCCGAGCGCGGCGGTGCGCTCCTGAGCGATCCACTCGAGGATGCCGGTGACCTCGGGCGACTGACGCGGGTCGGTGCCGCGCTCGAGCGCGGCGGCGAAGAAGGTGTCGTTGCCGCCCTTGTGGGGGATGCCGCCCTTCTCGAGCGGCAGCATCTTCGCGAGGAGGCGCGACTGCAGCGGCTCGCCCCAGAGCGTGATGTTCGCGCGCGCGTTGTGGTAGGCCTCGCGCAGCTCCTTCCTCGAGATCAGGGCGGAGCCGGCCACCGCGGGCGTGCGGAAGATGCTGACGCCGAAGTTGAGGTCGCCGTGGCACGTGGCGGTCGCGCAGTTCTTCTGCACGAGCGTCGGGAAGACCTTGTCGCGGAAGGTCTCCTCGAGCGCCGACAGGGCCGGCACGTCGTCGCCCTCGGTGCCGTCGTGGATCGAGGCCGCGAAGTCGGCGAGGCGCCGGTAGTCGGCGCTGTCGCGCGAGGCGAAGATCTCGCCCGACGCGTGGAAGAGGCCCCCGACGGCGACGGGCAACGTCTTTCGCAGGAACGTCGAGAGCTCGGCGCCCTCCTTCGAGTTGATCTTGGTCTTGATGGACGCGAGCGCCGCCGCGCGGTCGCGCAGCTTGCCGGCGCCATCGACGCGGAAGGTCATCCAGCGCGAGGCGTCGAGCGAGAGCTTCGGCGCGTCCTCGTCGCGCACGCCGTGGCAGTCGCTGCTCGCGCACCTCTTCTCGACGAGCGGCGCGACCTGCGCGAAGCGATCCTCGGCGGCGTCGGAGCACGCCAGCGCAGCGGCGGACAGGGTTGCGAGCACGACGAGACGCGCGCGAGGCGGCTCTTGCATGGGGACCTCTCGCGCAATGGTGCTCGGTCCGAGGAGGCCCGAATTGACGTGCGTCATGCGCGCGAGACGGCGCGCCCTCCTGGTGACGGCGGTCTCGGTCAGGAGCGGGTGCGGCACACCTGCGAGAGCGTCGAGGACACGCAGCCCGTCACGGCCGTCTGACCGCTCGCGCACGCCGCGTCGAGGCAGCGATCGCGCACGATGGCCCAGACCTCCACCTCGTTGTCGCAGCTCATCCCCGGCCGCGCCGCGCCGCAAAAGCGGGCGCACGACACGGCGACCTCGCCGCAGGTGCGGGCCTTCTCGCAGACGACCGTGCAGGCGGATTCGATCCGCTCCGCGTCCCCAGGGCTCGATTGCGCCGACCCTGTCGCGCCGCCGCCCGAGGAGCCGCTCCTCGGATGGTTCGTCGAGCCGCTTCCCCAGGCGTTGCACACGGCGCACGCGACGCCGAGCGGGTCGCCGCTCACGAGGAGCAGCAGGAGGCCGCCACGCACCCACGCCCGATCGAGCCACCGTTGGAGCATGGGTCCTCGCACAGCAAGGCGCGATCCACCGCATAACCCGCCGATTTCGAGTGCTCCCTGTCGAGTCTCCGACAGGTCGGTCGGGTGGGTGGCGTGGTAGAAGTGGGCGGAGCAGGGATCGAACCTGCTCCATGCGAATAACCGAACGCTGAAGAACGACGCGGCCTTGCGTCCTTTTCTCCAGCATCTCGTGCCACACGGGCCTCCGGCCGGGGACGATCGCGGCCCATGCTACGATGACGCGCGGTGTTGCCGTCGAGCAAGCTGCGTGCGGCCCTTTTTCGCCCGGGAACCGACTACCTGCTCGAGGCCCATAGCGCGCTGTCCGCTCTGCTCGTCGAGGAGTCCGGGCTGGCCGGGATCTGGGCCAGCTCCCTGACGATCTCCGCCGCCAATGGCTGTCCCGACAATGGGCTGCTTTCGATGGCCGAGGTGCTCGACGTCCTCGAGTCGATGCGTGACCGCGTCGAGGTCCCGATTCTGTTCGATGGCGATACGGGCTACGGCAGCTTCAGCCACTTCCAGCGGCTCGTGCGGCGCCTTTGTCGCCGCGGTATCGCGGGTGTGTGCATCGAAGACAAGGTGTTCCCGAAGAGCAACTCCTTCATCGACTCGGAGCGGCAGACCCTGGCTCCGGTCGAGGAATTCTGCGGCAAGCTGCGGGCCGGCCAGGACGCGCGGACCGACCGTGACTTCGTGATCGTCGCGCGCACCGAGGCGCTCATCACGGGCCTCGGCCTCGCCGAAGCCCTCGATCGAGCCGGCCGGTACGCCGAGGCCGGGGCGGACGCGATCCTCGTTCACTCGAAGGCCAGCACGGTGTCCGAGATCGCGGCCTTCATGGCCCGGTGGGACCGGCGCGCCCCCATCCTGTGCGTTCCGACGACGTACTACGGGACTGGCCCCGAGGCGTTCGAAGCGCTCGGCGTGTCGATGGTGATCTGGGCGAACCACCTTCTGCGCGCGTCCGTCGAGGCCATGAGCCGGACGGCGCGGGACCTCGCCCGAGAGTGCAGTGGGCGGACGGTGGAGGAGAGCATCGCGCCCATGCGCGAGATCTTCCGTCTGCAGGACGCGCCGGCCTTCGCAGCCGTCGAGGAGCGTTACGGCCGCGCAGGCGGACTGCGAGCCATCGTGCTGGCCGCGTCGCGAGGAGCCGAGCTTGGGCAGCTCACGGAGGAGCGCCCGAAGTGCATGATCCCGGTGCACGGAGAGCCCATCCTGGTGCGCCTGGTGCGCCAGCTCCGGAGCGAGGGAGTGCGCGATCTTTCGGTGGTGCGGGGTCATGCGCCCCATGCCGTCGCGCTCGAGGGGGTGCAGTGCTTCGACAACGAAGCTTGGCAGTGCACCGGAGAGGTGCGTTCGCTCGGCGCAGCGAAGACGGCGCTCGAGGGCGACGTCCTCGTGGCCTATGGGGATCTCGTCCTGCGGCGCTACATCCTGCATGAGCTGCTCGCCTCGCGACATCCGCTCACGGTGGTCGTGGACGCGGCCGGGCACCGACCGATCGCTCCCGAAGACCGCGTGGTGGTCTCCGCGCCGGCTCCCCTGCGGTACGAGGAGCGCGAGTACCTGCTCATCGGCGCCGGCTGCTCGGTGCCGGCCGACAAGGCATCCGGCGAGTGGGTGGGCCTGCTGCTGGCGCGAGGCGCGGGCACCGAGGCGCTCGTCGCCTCGGTCGATCGTGTGCTCTCGTCCCCCACGGGTGAGAAGGCCGGATTGACCGAGGTACTCTCCGACCTCGTACGCCAGGGCTTGCCGGTGCATGTTCTCTACGTGCGCGGCGACTGGATCGACGTGGACGAGCTGCTCGATCTCGATCGCGGTCAGCGCATCGCCTGAGGGGCCGGCCCACCCCCCGCCGCGAGCGCGCATCACGCGGGCGCGCGCGGATATCATGGAGACGATCGTGTTCGCCTCAAGCCCCCCGCGTACCATCGTGGAGCTGCTCCAGCGCCGCGTCGAGGAGCGGCCGGACGCCCTGCTCTTCTCGTTCGAGCCCGACGCCGCGGGCGCTGGCGATCGTCGAACGCGGGCCGAGCTCCTTGCACGGGCTCGGCACATCGCCACCGCCCTGGTCGAGCGGCGGCTGACGGGTGAGCGCGTGCTGCTCCTCTTTCCGCCCGGGCTCGCCTACGTGGACGGGTTCTTCGCTTGCCTCGTGGCTCGAGCATGGGCCGTGCCTGCCTACCCGCCCCTGCCGGGGCGCACCCGCGGGGGCCTCGAGCGGCTCCGTTCGATCGCGGCGAGCGCGCGGCCGTCCGCCGTTCTCACCACGAGGTCGCTTGCCGCTCAGGTGCGCGCGCTCTTGCCCGTCGCGCCCGAGCTGGAGGGCCTCGACTGGCTGTGCGTCGACGACCTCACCGACGACGGCGCAGCACCGCTCGTGCAGCCGCCCGTGGGCCCGACAGACGTCGCCTTCCTGCAGTACACGTCGGGCTCCACGGCGGAACCGCGTGGCGTGATCGTCCGCCACGACAACTTGATGCACAACCTCGGCATCATCAGCGAGGGCTTCGGCGATCACGAAGGCGTCCGCGCGGCTTTCTGGTTGCCCCCCTACCACGACATGGGGTTGATCGGCGGGATCCTCGGGCCCCTGTGGTACGGCGGGCAAGGCCATCTGATGTCGCCGCTCGGCTTCCTCATGAGACCGCGGCGCTGGCTCGAGCTCGTGTCACGTCACCGCGCGGCCATCACCGGCGCGCCGAACTTCGCCTTCGATCTCTGCGCTCGCAAGATCAGCGAGGCGGAGCGCGAGCGCCTCGATCTGTCGTCGTTGCAGGTCCTCTTCTGCGCGGCCGAGCCGATCCGTGCGGAGACGATCGAGCGGTTCGCCTCTACCTTCGAGCCCTGCGGGCTCTCGCGTGGGGCCCTCTACACCTGCTACGGGCTCGCGGAGAGCACCCTCATGGTCACGGGGGGGCGCCCAGGAAGGGCCCCCTCGGTGCGAACGTTCGACGCGGGCGCCCTCGAGCGTGGGCTCGCGGAGCCGGCCGCGGTCGGCCGGCGCCTCGTCGGGTGCGGCTATCCGCTCGGAGGGCAGCAGCTCCGGATCGTTGATCCTGCCTCGCGGCAGTCGCTGCCACCGGGGACCATCGGCGAGATCTGGGTCGCGGGCCCGAGCGTGGCTTCGGGCTACCACGAGGCGAGCGAGGAGAGCCGGGGCACGTTCGGTGCCTTCGTCGCCGACGTCCACGGGCTCGAGTCTGGCCCATTCCTGCGGACGGGTGATCTGGGCACGCTGGTGGAAGGCGAGCTCTTCGTGACCGGCCGGCTCAAGGATCTCGTCATCGTCCACGGCCGCAACCATCACCCTCAGGATCTCGAGGCCACCCTCGAGCGTCACGACGCCCTGCGTCCCAGCTGCTCGGCCGTGTTCTCGATGGACGCCGAGGGGGTTTCTCGGCTCTGGGCGGTGGTCGAGATCAAGGCAGGCACGCGTACGCCCGCGGCGGAGCTGGCCGCCTCCCTGCGTCGGGCGCTGAGCGACGAGCACCAGGTGGTGGCGCACGACGTGATCGCGGTGGCGCCCGGGAGCGTGCCGAAGACCTCGAGCGGAAAGGTCATGCGCGCAGCGACTCGCGCGGCGCTGCGCGATGGCGCGCTGCGCATCCTGTGGCGGGATGTGCTCGGAGGCCCTGCTACACCTTGAAGCGGTACTCCCGACCGGGCAGGCGTTCGATGTCCGGCGGATAGCTCGCCCGCTTGGCCGTGAAGTAGGCCTCGTAGTGGTCGCCGTGCGCGGCGGCGTTGTAGGTCAGGTAGAGGATCCGACGCCCTCGTTGCGAGCGATTCGAGCCCGACTGGTGCGGCACGAAGGAGTCGAAGAACAGCGCGTCGCCGGGTCGCATGGGCACAGGCTCGAATCGCAGGGACGCCAGCGCCGCGCCCTCGAGCGGGCGCCAGCGCTCGCCGATGAGCGCCCGGAGCCGACGCCCCGGGGCGAGCTCGAGACACCCGTTTTCCACGGTGACTTCGTCGACCGCCAGCGCGACGCTGACATGGAGGGGGGCGTAGTCCTCCCAGCCCGCCTGGGCGTCCTGGTGCGGGGTGAAGCCCGCCCCGCCCGCGGGCTTGAGGTTCACCTTGTCCTTGAACAGCACGGCGGGCTCCCCGAGCAGCGAGGCTACCGCTTGTGCGAGGGGCCCGCGGTCCATCCACTCGCCGAGACCCGCATGGAAGCGGCGAAAGTACTCGATACGGTGGTCCTCGTCGTACTTCCAGACGCCGCCTGGGCGCGACGGGGCTGCCTCGAGCTCGCCGACCCAGTCAGCCAGCTGCGAGAGCTCCCGATCGGACAGGAGACCTGGAACGGCGCAAGCGCCCGTGGCCTCGAAGGTCGCGACTTGCTCGGAGCTCAGCATTGTTGCGGCCGAGGATACCCGGTCAGTCATCGCGGTAGCGCAGGTAGGCCTCGCGCAGGCGCGGCAGGTGGGCGAGGAGCGTGGCGGTGCCCGTGCGTCCGGCGTTCGAGAAGGCGTCGGAGAGGTTGACGCTGGTCTCCGGTATCCAGCCGAGGCCGGGGAAGAACGTGTTGAGCCGGTTGACCGTCGAGATCTGGCGGTAACGAAAGCGCGGATCACCGCGTAGCTGCGCGAAGGCTGGGCGCATGTCGCGCCGCGGGGTCAGCGGGAAGGTGAACTGGATGCCCGCGATGTCCACGAGCGTTCGGCGGAAGAACAGCCCGACCTCGGTGTCGCCGAACAGCCGCGCGACCTCGAGCTCGACGCCCTGGTCGCCCCTGAAGTAGCGCCCCAGGGTCACCTCGAGCGAGAGATCGAGGGAGGCCAGCCACAACCGGTACGAGCCCAGGGCGCTCGCGAAGGACTCGTCGTACCGGTCGCGGAAGTAGGCACCGCGCACCCGCAGCCGGTGGGCGCCGTCCGGGCTCGTCCACTGCACCTGGCCCAGCGTCCCGAGCTTGTTACGCCCGTAGAGCCCGACACCTGCGAGGCCGAGCACGCCGGGCGCGAGGGCCACGGCCTGATGGAGCAGCGCATGCTCGACGTGAGCGTCCTTGCGGTCGGCGCGGAAGTAGCGGCCGTCCTCGTACCCGCTGCTCCACAGGACGGGGATCTCGAGCGCCGCCTCGACGAGCGCGCCGCGCCACAGGGCCAGCCTGGCCTCCGGGTGCACGCCGACCAGGAAGTCGAGCATCGCCAGATCCGTCGCGAGGTACGTGGCGATCGATGGGGCGAGCACGAGCTGCACGCGGCCCGCGCTCCGGCTGCGGCGCGGGGTCGCCACGCGCAGGTCGGACGGGTCCGACAGGCAGGTCGTCCATTCGAGCTGCCCCTCGACGAGCGCGCGAGCCTCGCCGCGCTCGAAGTACGCGCGGCTCGCGGCGGCCGGGGCCCACAGCTCGCGCACGCGCAGCCCGCGGCGCAGCTCGACGAGCACGATCCAGCCCGTGTTCGCCGGGGCGTGGCGAGCGGCGAGCCCGAGCGCGACCCCGAGGCCGTCGAGCGCGTTGCTGTTCCAGCGGTTGTCCTCGAGCTCGACGACGAGGACGCCCTCGCCTCTCGCGCCGACGAGGACCTCGTCGAAGCCGCGCGCCACGAGCGCGTCGGACAGGGCGACGAGCGCGTCGCCGCCCGCGATCTCGAAGGGCTCGAGCGGTGGCCCTGGCAACGCCGGCAGGCCCTCGGGGACCGGCTCGCCTGGAGACACGCCGAGGGCCGCCACGACCCCGGCGCCGAGCTCGAAGTCGGTGGGGTGGGCGCCGAGCGTGCTCTCGACGAGCCCCACCAGGGCAAGGGGTGTCTGCCCGACCCGGAGGGGGAGCTGCACCCGCGCCCCGAGGCGCGTCTGGCGGTCGGAGTGGTCCCCCAGCAGGTGGAGCCAGGGCACCGGGCGGAGCTCGAGGCCGCCGAACGCGCCGTCGAGGCGATCGGGTCCGAGGCCGTAGCCGGCGGTGAGGCGCGCGAAGGCCACCGTCTCGGTCGCCACGACGTAGCGGCTCCGGGAGTAAAGGCCCTCGCCGCCGTAGTCATCGACGCCCACCGCCAGCGCGGGCAGCCAGCGGCTGAGCCGTGGCAGGGGAAGCTGCAGCTTCGCGTGCACGGCGAGGTCACGGATCCGGAAGACAGGCGTCTGATCCGACGCGCGGGCGCCCACCTCGAGGAACGGCGCCAGCCCAAGCGTGAGCGCGAACGTGTTCATGGCGCCGAAGGCGCGCCAGCGCGGATCGGGCGCGTCGGTGTAGAAGGCCGTCAGGGTGCCTTCCGCCGGCACCAGCGCGTCGGGGATGCGCAGAAGGCCGCTCGCGCCGCGCAGGTTGGGTGAGGCGGCCGGCTGCGCCGTGGCGGGCCGTGGGAGGCCGATGGCCGCGACCACCACGATCAGCACCGCACCCGGCCGCATGCCGCCCGAGCTTGCCGTGTGCGCGCAGCCGGGCGCAACTTCGGCGCAGGTGCATCGCCTGCGAGGGCCTCTGGAACCCGCGAGCCGCCGCGCGAAGACCGCCTATCATGGACACATGCATTCCCGTCCCGCCCAGCGGGCGAAGCCGCCGCGGGGCGGCGGGGTGGCGAGCGCCGTCATCCTGGCCGCCGGGCTCGGCACGCGCCTCGGCGCCGTGCTCGACGCCCTGCCGAAGGCGTTGCTCGAGGTCGGTCCAGAGCGCCTGCTCGGTCGCAGCCTGCGGTTGCTTGCCGCGCAAGGCATCGTGGAGGTGACGATCGTCGTAGGCTTCCGCGCCGACGAGATCGCGCGCTTCACGACGGGAATCCCGGGTGTGCGCCTGGTGGAGAACGCTCGCTACGCGAGCACGGGGACGCTCGCGTCGCTGGCTGTGGCGCTGCCCTGCGTGCGCCGTCCTTTCTTGCTGCTCGAGGGTGACCTGCTGTACGAGCCGCGGGCGCTCTCGGCGCTGCTCGCGCATCCCGAAGAGGACGTCATCCTCGCTTCGGGTCCGACCGGCGCGGGCGATGAGGTGTGGATCGAGGCCCCTTCCGGGCTGCTCGTGGCCATGTCCAAGGACCGCGCCGCCGTCGCCTCGGTGCAAGGAGAGCTGGTCGGGATCTCCAAGATCTCGGCCGGGCTCGCCGATCGCCTCGCCGAGCTGGCCCGGGGCCCCCACGCCGACGCCCTGTGCTACGAGACCGACGGGCTCGTCCGCGCCGCTGCCAGCCAGCCCGTCCATGTGCACGTGGACCCCGACCTGATCTGGGGAGAGATCGACGATCCCGGACACCTGCGGCGCGCACGCGAGATCCTGCTGCCGCGCCTCGCAAAGGCCGACGGTGCGGGCCCTGGGCTTTCTTGACGTCGCGGATGGGGCGAGCGACGCTGACGAGCGGATGAAAAGCTCGCCGGCCGAGTCCTCTCCCAGGCCCTCGGTCACGCGGCGCGGCGCGTGCGGTGGGGCCCTGGTGGGCCTGCTAGTGGGCCTCACTGCGGCGCCGCCACCGCTGTGGGCGCAGTCCGCCGCGTCCGCGCTCGCGGGTGCGACGGCGGGCACGCCGCAGGTCCCCACGGTGGCCGTCAGCCCCGCGCAGGCCAGCCAGACGATCGTGCAGCCGCCGCCCGCGCCGGCGATCCCCATCTGCCCGGTTCCCCCCGGCCCGCCGGTCGCGGCGGCACCACCAGCCCCGCGTGGCGCGGCCAGCGGCAGCAGCCCCACCGACGCCTCCAAGGGCGGCGGCGCGGCCACGGGCGTTCCCAGCATCGACGGGCTCCTCGGCCAGATGGCGCGACAGGCGAGCGATCCGTTCGCCCAGGGCGGCTCGGCGGCCGGCGCCATGAGCGTCGAGCAGAGCTTCGCGAGCCAGCTCTTGCTCGAGGACTCGCAGGGCACGCTCCGCCAGTTCGGCTACGAGTTCTTCCAGCACCACGGGGGCAACCTGCAACCCGCGAACGACCTGCCCGTGGGCGCCGACTACACCCTCGGCCCGGACGACGTGCTCGTCCTTCACCTGTGGAACGTCGGCGACACGGGCGGGACCGCGCGCAGCCTTCCGCTCCTGGTCGAGCGGGACGGCACCGCGTTCGTGCCGGAGGTCGGCCCGGTGGCCATTTCGGGGATGACCTTCGCCGAGGCGACGCGGTTGCTCCAGGGACGGCTCCGCCGCGTCTACAAGCGCTTCGAGATGCACCTGACCATGGCCCGCCTGCGCTCGATCAAGGTGTTCGTCGTGGGCGACGTCATCCGGCCCGGTGCGTACGATCTGTCCTCCCTGTCCACGGCCTCGGGAGCCCTGGCGGCGGCGTGTGGGCCGAGCAAGTCCGGCAGCCTGCGCAGGATCAAGCTGCTGCGCGAGGGCAAGCCGGTCGCCGAGCTCGACTTCTACAGGTTCTTCCTCGAGGGAGATCGCTCGCAGGACGCGCGACTGCGCGCCGGTGACACGGTCCTCGTGCCGCACCTCGGAGACGTCGCCGCGATCGCAGGTCCGGTGCGTCGGCCGGGCATCCTGGAGCTCAGGGGCCCGACGCGCCTGAGCGCGCTGCTCGCGCTGGCGGGGGGGCTCCATCCGAGCGCGAATCGGCAGCGGATGCAGATCTTCCGGGTCGTCCCCGGCAAGGAGCGCGAGATCCTCGACCTCAACGTGGACCTCGACGCCATCGGGGCGGGTCGGGGCGGCGCCCTGGATCCGCAGATCTGGAACGGCGATTTCGTTCGCATCAACGCCATCAAGACCACGCTCGAGAACACGGTCGGCATCGTGGGCGCCGTGCGGAACCCGGGACCGCACGCCTTTCGGCCCGGCATGCGCCTCGGTGAGCTGCTGACGCGTGATCAGATGACCGAAGACGCCTTCTGGGAGCGCGCCGAGCTGGTGCGCACGGATCCGATTCGGTACACGAGCCGGGTGATCCCGTTCTCGCCCAGGCGGCTCTTGCTCGAGGGCGTCGCGAGCGAGAACGTCGTGCTGCAGCGCCTGGACCGCGTCGTCGTGCAGAGCCAGGCCAAGCCCCCGGGCATGGTGACCGTGCAGGGTGAGGTGGTGCGCCCCGGCGCGTATACCCGGCAGCCCAAGGAGCGAATCTCCTCCGTGCTCAAGCGCGCAGGCGGGCTCACCGAGAGCGCGTTTCCCGAGGGCATCGTCCTTGTCCGCGAGTCGGCCCGAGCGGCACACCAGGCCGAGCTCAACAGGTTCGTCTCCATGCAGCGGCAGCTCCTCTTGTCGGAGGCGGCCGCCCTGTCCTCCGGTGCCGCTGGCATCGTGATCGGAGCCGGTCAGGGCACCGCGGCCCTCGGCGTCACCCAGGAGCAGCTGGCACTGCAGTCGCAGCTGGCCGCGCTCGGCGAGCTGGCTGCTCGATCCGCCTCTGGCCGCGTCATCATCCGCGCCTCCTCCATCGCGGCGCTCGAGGGCAGCCCGAGCGACCTGGTGCTCGAGGTCGGGGACTCCATCACGGTGCCGGAGCGACCGCAGACCGTCAGCGTCATCGGTGGCGTTCGCAACCCTGCGATCTTCACGTACCAGGCCGGCCTGGAGGCCAATGACTACCTCACGCTGGCGGGTGGCCTGACCCGCCACGCGCGCAAGGACGAAGGCTACGTCGTGCGGGCCAACGGCTCGGCCGATCTGTCGCTCAAGAGCCCGCTCGGGGTCGGAGACACCATCGTGATTCCCGAGCGTATCGAGCCCGAGACCCGCACGCTGCCCGTCCTGGTCACCTTGAGCGCCATCTTCGCCTCGCTGGCGACCGCGGCGCTGGCGATCGTGGTGATCGATCGGATTCGCTGACGGTGTCGCGGCGCGAGTCCGACGAGACCCACTGGCAGTGGCTGCGGTGGGCATTCCCGGCCGCCCTGAGCGGGCTGCGCGTGGTCGACCTCGGGTGCGGCTCGGGCGAGCTGTGCGCGCGCCTTGGCGCCGCGCGGGCCGTCGTCGTCGGCGTGGATCTGGTGCGACCGCGATCGTTCGATGACCGGGCCTCGCCCTTCTCCTTCGTGCAGATCAACCTCGACGACGACGCCTGGACCGAGGCGGTCAGGCGCTCGGGCCCCTTCGACCTCGTCGTCGCCTTCGACGTCCTCGAGCATCTCGAGTCGCCGTTCCGCTTCTTGCGCGGCTGTCGTTCCGTGGTGGCGCCCGGCGGGAGGCTCGTGCTGTCGACGCCGAACCTGCGATCGTGGGAGCGCCACCTGCGCCCGCGGAGATGGAGCGGCGTCGTCGACCCGCAGCACAAGTACCTGTTCGATGCGCACAGCCTGCGCTTGCTGCTCGCACGGTCGGGGTGGAGCCCGACGGTCCTGCGGGCGCCCGTGCGCGCGCTGGCGCGGCTTCGCGGCCTCGTGCCGGCGATCGGTGGGCAGCTGCTCTGCGTGGCGACGCCGCAAGGGACATGATCACCGTTCTTGCAGTCCTCGTCGCGCTCACCGCGCTGGCGGTCAGCGGCTACGTCGCCTGGCCGAGCCGCTGGAACGTGCCCGCCCACCTGCACCTCGGCTTCGTCGTGGTGGCGTATCTCGTACCGCTCTGCTTTCTGGGCGCGCTCGACGATCATTCCCCGACCCTCGTGGCGACCTACCGCAACATCCTCGTCGCCGGCGCGGCGTGCCACGTCGCCGGCGTCGTCGTCGGTGCCCGCGCGCCGGTGCACCGGTGGCTGGGCGAGCGGCTGGCCTGTCGGCGCCTGCCCCTGCCGCTGTTCGAGCGTCATGTGGCGCGCTGGTCGGGTGGTCTCGCGGCGCTGGCCATCGCCCTCGTCGTGCTCTCGTTCGTGGTGATGGGGTTCGTGCCGATGTTCGCCGAGGACCAGTTCGCGGCGAAGTTCCTCCGTGGCGAGTACCGGGACAGCTACCTGCCGGTGGCCGTCCCGTACCGGCTCGGCATCTCGCTGTCGGCCACGCTCGTGCCGGTGGTGCTCGCGGTGTGGTGGGACACGCGCAAGCACGTCTTTCTCCTGCTCGCCCTTTCGGCCGTCGCCGTGCTCACGATGACGCTCAGCCGCGCGCTCGCGTTCTCGGGGGTCATGCTGTTCGTCGGCCTCGTGGCAGCGCGGTCGCGCGCCTGGTTCGCGGGGTTCGTGCTCCTCGTCGCCATCGGGCTGCCGGTCCTGTCGGCGGCCAACTCGTTCGTGGGCACGCTCGCCGGCAAGGACGTCGAGCTGTCGCTCGACGACCGGGAAGCCGTGCTCCGGCTCGCGACGAGCGGCGTCCCGGACGTGGCC
The DNA here is from genome assembly GCA_964593795.1 of uncultured Myxococcales bacterium. Classification (GTDB taxonomy): domain Bacteria; phylum Myxococcota_A; class Polyangia; order JAHFDS01; family JAHFDS01; genus JAHFDS01. Next base: position 87,767 of record CAZQJC010000259.1, read on the forward strand.
GACCACCTCGAGTTCCTGCGCAAGTTCGAGGAGCAGCCGGTGCTCACGTACGGGCGCACGTTCTTCGGCGGCCTCGTGCCGTTCAATTACAAGTGGAACCCTGGCGTGTACACGCTCGCGGTGCTCGATCCCTACGAGGACGTCACGGAAGCCATCTCCGGCGGGCTCCGCCTGCCCGTCGCGATCTGGGGGTACACCGCGTTCTCCTGGGTCGGCGCCTTGCTCGTGCCCCTCCTGTCGGGGTTCCTGTGGGGGCAGGCGACGCGGTTCGCCCGGGAGCAGCTCGACGCGCGTTCGGTCGTGGTGTCGTCCGTCGTGATGACGCTCTACGTGACGCTCGGCGAGCAGCTCCTGGAGATCTGCCTGCTCAGCCTGTACCGCGTCCCCGCGATCGCCGTGGCGCTCCTCCTGGCCTACGGGCTCCGCCCCTTGGATCCCACCGAGCCCGCGCCTACGGGGGACCGTCGAAGCCGAGCCCGCGCAGCCAGCGCCTGACGGAGGCAGCTCGCTCGACCGTGGCGCGGAACTGGGGGGTGTCGGCCCCGACGTAGAGCAGGCCGAAGACCGCATCGCGAAGGCCCAACCGCAACCGTCCCTCGGTGGGCTGGACGCGCGTTCGCGTCTCGGCCCAGAAGTCGTAGACGAGCTGCGCACCGCCGCCGGACGCGGGGACGGATACGTCGCGCCGGATGCCGGGCGCCGCGAACGCCAGCGGGGCCTCCCCTCTGCGCTGGTGGAACCGTGCGAGGGCGGGGCCGTCCCAGAGCAGGAGGCTCCTGCCGCCCGGCACGTCGAACGCCTGGACCGCCACCTCGGCGTCCGCGGCGACGAGCGGTTGCACCCGCGCGCGTGCCGCCATCTCCCGAGCGATCCGCGCCATGAGCCGCAGCCCCGCTCCCTCCTCGGATCCGGGCGCGAAGTGCAGGTAGAGGAGCTCGGACGCGCCAATCCGGACGCGGGACACGAGGGGGCCGAGGTCGGAGTCCACGACGACCTCGCCGCCCGTCGTGCGCACCAGCGTTGGCAGCGCGAGCTCCTCGCCGATCCGCAGGACGCGCTCCCAGCCCGGAGCGAGGGCGCGGATCTTGGCCCTCTGCCCCGCGCCTGGCGTGATCGCGCCGAGCCCGAGCAGCGCTCCGCCGCCGGCGCTCCCGAGCGAGACGCCGTCGTCGAGACCGTGATAGCCGGACGCGTCACGGGTCGGTACGAAGCTGTGGGTGATGAGGACGCGGCCCGGTCGCCCCGCGAGCCAGGCGCGCAAGCGGGCGATGTCCCCGACCCGGGGGGCGAGCGGCGAGTAGAAGATGACGCGGTAGCCGCCGAGAACGCCCTCGAGATCGAGGCTGTCGCGCAGGTCGAACAGCACGTGGGCGCGCGAGAGAGCGCGCGCGAACGTGTGCGGCTGCCCGAGGCGGAAGAAGAAGCTGCCTCCGGTGCGTGCCGGGGGCCGCTCCGAGACGCACAGGACCTCCGTGGTCGGCCGCGTGGCGCCCTCCTCGCGTACCAGCAGGAACGCCCGCGCCTTGGCGACGCCATCCCGGAATCGCTGGAAATGTGGCCCCGAGGCTGGATCTCGCATGACGTCGAACGGCACGTCGTGCAGGAAGTCGTCGTCGAAGTCGTCGGCACGAGCGGCGGCGGACAGCGCATACGCGGCACCGAAGGCCACGCGCCAGTCCCAGTACGGCAGGCCGCTGCCGTCGAACCCCGTCTCGAACAGCACGCCCAGCCGGGCGCCGCTCCGATCCGCCTCCTGCCGTAGCATCCCGAGGCTCGCGTACGTGGCTTCGGCCATGTCGCCGGCGGGCAGGAACCACTCCGGCAGCAGGCCGCGCACCCCGGCAGTGCGGAGCAGGAACGCGTAGTCACTCGAGCCCCAGGGATCCTCGGGGTTCGGCACGACCCACAGGCCTTGGCCGCCTAGCGCCCCATAGTAGCGGCCTATTCGGTCCGCCAGCTTGACCCACTCGTACGAGCGCAGATAGAGGAACACCGTCCATCGCGCGCGGTCCTCGGTGCGGAGCTCGACCGGCGGGACGAAGTCCTCCCAGCGCCCGAGCCCGAGCCCCGCCGGCTCCGGGAAAAAACCGTTGTAGGCGCGGAAGTAGTCCTGGAAGCGCAGGGGCCTGCGGCTGCCGCCTTCTTGCACCACCAGCCCCTCGTCGCGACCGAGGAGGTCGCGCCGGTAGGCCTCGACCATCGCGGGCGCATAGCCGAACGGCCCGTCCTGGTGCGGAAACACGTAGTCGACCAGCATCCAGATCCCGATCCCCGCGCGGACGAGGGCCTCGGCGCGCCGCCTGCCCGCCTCGAACGCGCCAGGGTGGCCGAGCGCGAACAGGTGCTGCGCCTCGGCGAGCGAGGGGAGCGAGCCGAACCGCTGGCCGTGCGCGCCGACCTCGAAGGCTCCGCGATGGGCAAGGAGCTTCTGGTACCCGGTCGCGAGGGGTGAGTAGTGCACCGTCGGCACCCGACGTCGTGCGAGCGAAGCGGCCTCGGCCGCGCTGCCCGCGGAGGTCCCCACATGATCGAGCAACCGATCGAGCTTCTCGACGGTGTCTCCGAGCCTGGGGTTCGCCAGGCCTGGGAAGTAGGTCGTGCCAGGCGCCGGTGCAGGCGGGATCGTGCGTGGGGCGGCTTCCGCCGGCCACGGATCTCGCCAGGTGGGATCGAACACTTCGCGCGTGCGGCCGGCGCCGCGCACGCGCACGGCGTCCACGTGGAGCGTCGCGCTGGCATCGGAGAGCTCGAGGGCGAAGCCCTCGATGCGCTCCCATTGCAGCCTCCGGTCGCCGAGCAGCCAGGGTTGCATCCGCCCGCGCGGCACCTCGATGCGCTGCCAGCCGCGGCCTCGAAGCGGCGCGAGCTCACCTGACCAGACGAGCCATCGGTCACCGTCGCTTTCGTAGAGGAAGACCGTGAGACGCGCGGGCTCCGCTGCGCGCTCCACGCGTAGCTGCAGCTCCACGCGGGCGTCGTCCCCCCCGACGTCGAGGGCCGGCAGGGGCTGCAGGACACTCCACAGGGGCCGCTGTCGCAGGCCCTTGGGCGGCTCCCACGAGAGCTCGACGGAGAACCCGCGCGAGCTGCCGGGCGCCACCACGGTCCGGCTCGTGCCGACCCGGCCCGGCACGCCCCGGAAAGCCAGCTCGCTCAGGGTGGCGAGCTCGTCGGGACCGAGCGGCGCCGCGTGCCCTGGGCTCGGCCGGAGCAGCAGCGCCAGGGCGACCAGGCCCCCGAGCCGCCTCCGGTCAGGCATGCCGGCGCAGCCAGGGAGCGAGCGCGAGCCACAGGGCCGAGAGGAACACGGCCAGGGCAGTCTCCCCGACGAGGATGGCAGCGCGGCTCGGCGAGCTCTTGTAGCCCGCGACGCGCGGAGGGTCGAGGACCTGGAAGGCCGAGGTGTCGCGCGCCTCGTTGGCCTTGGCCATCTCGAGGCGCTGCTGGACGAGCTCGAGGACGGTCTCGGCGACCTTCTGGGACCGCACCAGCTTGTCGAGCTCGTAGCGCAGCCTCGGGATCGCGAGCATGGGCGGGAACGCGGCGTTGCGCCGCCGCTTGCCCTCGGTCGCTGGGCCATCGTCGCCCGCCCCGGCTGGCTCTTCGAGGGTGCGCAGGCGGCTTTCGACGGCGCCGATCTCGCGCCGGTAGGCCGCCTCGTCTCGGGTCGACAGGGACTGGCGGTAGCCGAGCTCGAGCTCGCGCGACATCGCGCGACCGGTCAGGCTCGCGATCGTCGCGACGACAGCCTTCGCTTGCTCGGTCAGGTCGACGATCTTGTGCTTCTCCTGGAACGCGCGCAGCTCCTGGGAAGCGAGATCGACCTCCTTGCGCGCCTCGGTCAGGCGGCGTTCGAGGAACCGACGCTCCTCGCCGGCCGAGGTGACGGAGACCTGCCGCAAGACCTCGTTCGCCCGCTCGCCGAGCAAAGCGACGAGGTCCCGCGCGAACGCCGGCTCCTTGTCCTCGCACGTGAGGGTGACGAACCCCGGCCGCCTCTCGGAGCGCGTCGTGCAGTGCCGCCACAGCTCCTCGCGCGCCTTCTCGACGTACCGGAGCCCGTAGTGGCGTTTGAGGTCGAGCTTTTCGATCACGTGGTCGGCGACGGCATCGCTCCGGAAGACGCCCGCGATGCGCTCCACGTCGGGATTGCCAGAGAACTGGTCGAGGATGTCCGCGGCGCCCGCCAGGCCCGGCAGCGCGGCGCCTGGCTTGCGCGAGGTCTCTGCGACCACGGTGAGGTGGCTCGTGTACCAGGCGGGTGCCAAGAGCGCATGGGCGCCCGAGCCCAGCAGGCCAACGGCAGCTGCGCCGAGCAGCGTCCGGCGACCATTGCGAAGCCGCTCGAGGACGCCGGGTCGTGCTTCGCTCATCCGAGGAGAAATCTACTCCGGCCTGCAAGCACTCGCAAAACCAGGCACGCCGCCCGGGGCCAGGCCGGCGAGGTGCGCGCCCGCTTGTCAGGTCCCGGGCGTCTCGCCCACCATGGCGGCGTGTCCCTGCGCGCGCTCGCCAGCAGGATCGTGCGCGGACGCGACTCGGGGTCGGCCGCGGCGCTCAGCGTGATCAGCGAGGGGGCGCTCGTCGTCACGTTCCTCGGGACCGGTGTGGTGGCCAGCCGCGTGCTCGGCCCCGAAGGCCGCGGAGAGCTGGCCGCCATCCTCACCTGGTCGAACCTGCTGACGCTGCTGTTCATGCTCGGGGTGCCGCAGGCGACGGTCTTCAACCTTCGCCGCTACCCGGACAAGGGTCCCGCGCTCGTCGCCGCGGGCCTGCTGCTCGCCCTGGGGCTCGGGCTCGTTGCGGCCGCGGCCGGCCTGCTCATCCTGCCGATCGCCCTCCAGAAGCAGCCCGCCTCGATCGTCCGATTCGCCGAGCTGTCCATGCTGCTCGGGCCGTTCACGGTGGTCTTCTATGTCCTGCTCGGTTGCGTGCAGGCGCGCGAGGCGTACCGCCGCTACAACCTCGCGCGGTGGCTCGCCGTGGGTGGACTCGGCCTGGCGGCGCTGCTCGCGCTCGCCGCCCTGGGCGCGCTGACCCCCGAATCCGCCAGCCTCGCGCGCTTGCTTCCTCCGCTCCTCGTCGCAGTCGTGCTGCTGCGGCCCAGGCCCGCTCCACGCGGGGTCACCGCCACCGGGCTGCGAGAGGCGTGCAGGCTGCAGCTCACCTATGGTCTGGCGGCGCATACGGGCGAGATCTCCGTGCTCCTGAGCGGCGAGGTCGACCGGGCCTTCGTGATCGCGACGATGTCGTCCCACGATTCGGGCCTCTACGCCGTGGCGATCGGCATGGCGAGCCTCATCCTCGTGTTCGACCGCGCCGCCGCGACCGTCCTGCCGCCGAGGCTCATCGGCCAGCCCCTGCCCGCGTTGACCGAGCTCGTCGGGCGCGCGACGCGCGTGACGATCCTCCTCGCCGCGTGCACTGCGCTCGCCGCCATTGCGCTCGCCCCGTCACTGGTCGGCCTGCTCTACGGCGCGCAGTTCGAGCCCGCGAGCGGGCCCTTCCGCGTCCTGGCGATCGCGTCCGCCTTGACCGCCGCTGCGGCGCCCCTGTCGCTCGGCCTTCGTGCGGCCGGGCGCCCCGGGGTGGCCTCGATCGTGCCGGTCGTCAGCATCCTCGTGACCTTCCCGCTGCTCGCGGTCCTCGTGCCGCGTCACGGGCTCGTCGGCGCCGGGTTCGCGCTCGTGATCACCGCGGTGGGCCGGTTCGGCCTGCTGCTCGCCTTCTACCCGATCTTCCTCGGCCAGCGCGTGCCGGCGCTGTGGCCGACGCGCGCCGATGCCCGCACGATCGCCGCCGTCCTGCGTCGCGGCCACGAGCGGGCATGACGAAGAGCGCGCGATCGGCCCGCCTGGCGGTGCGCCTGCTCGCGATCGTGGCGACCCTCTACTACGGCGCCGCGGCGGTCTCGTACGGGACGGACCGGCGGTTCGGCGAGGACCACGTCGGCCCCACGATGGCGATGCTGGCGGGGGTCTGTGCGCGCGGCCAACCGCTCTACACCGACCTCGACTCACCGAATCGGTACAGCCTCCTTTACGGGCCGTCGTCCTTCGTTCTTTCCGGGGCACTGACGCGGCTGCTGGGCGATCCACTGCTGTCCTCGAAGCTCGTCGGGATGGCCGCAGGGCTGCTCTCGCTCGCGCTGTTCATCGTGGTTGCCAGGCGGGCCGTGCCCGGCGGCGGCGGGCGCTCGGTCCTCGTGTATGTCGTGCTCTGCCTGTCGTTCCAGAACTACACGTTCTGGAATCGCCCCGATTCGCTCATGCTCCTCGGCGCGACGCTCGTGCTCGCGAGCGTGACCGTGATCGCCCCTTGGGGCCAGCTCGTGCTGCGTGCCCTGGGGTTCGCGCTGCTCGTCAACGGCAAGGCGCACGGGTTCCTCTACGTCCTGCCCCTCGTGCCGCTGTTTGGCGCGCGGTGGTCCGCGGCGGCGGCGCAGGCGCTGGTCTTGACGGCGCTGTCGGCCGGCCTGCCTTTCGTCCTGTTTCCGGAGGTCTCTGGCGTCAACTACCTGGGCTGGCTGCGGGCCGCGTCAGGGCATCCCCTGTCGCTCCCGTTCCTCTTCAAGACGCTGTGGTTCGCCCTCTTCATGGTCGCGCCTGCGGCGGCGCTCGCGTGGCTTCCGACCCGCTTGGTCCCTCGGCCCGCTCGGCGCTGGCTCGCCGTGGCCTGCCTGAGCGGCGCGGCGATGGTCGCGATGCACCTGGTGGCGGCCAAGCAGGGAGCCGGGAGGCATCACCTGATCCCGTTCATCCCCGCGGTCGCATTGGGTGTCGGATTCCTGGACCTTGGGCAGGCGAGCTCGCGGAGGGCCTCCTCGTGGCTCAAGGGGTGCAGCGTGGCGTGGTTGACGGGGCTCGTCGTGCTGGCTGCGGAGAAGCAGGTGCACTTCATTCGCGCCACCCTCGCGGTACGCGACCAAGAGGTCGCAAGCGACGTTGCGCTCACGCGGGCGCGCCTTGCCGGCAAGAGGGTGGCCTTCGGCTACGGGAGCGATCGTACGTACGAGCTGTCGCTGTTCCGGCCTCTGTTCTGGGATCTGATGCCTGACTACTTCCTCGACGTGCCGGCGCTCATGGACATGTCCCTGGCCCGGATGAGCCTGCCGAACGGCACCTACGAGAAGCTCGCGAGCGGCTTCTATGACGCGTTCGTCCTGCCCCGGGACGAGGCGCCATTTTCGCTTCGCAGCACGTACGACCGTTCAGAGATCTTCGATGAGCGCTTCAGACGGACGTTCCGCGCGCACTACAAGCTGGCCTACGAGACGCGGCTGTTTGGCGTGTGGCTCCGGGACGACGGTGGGGCATGAGCCAGGGCCGGCGCGCTGCTCTCGTCACCCTCGTCCGAGCTCGTCGTAGAGCTCGAGGTAGGCACGCGCCGCATCGGTCCACGAGAACCGGGCCGCCTGCGCGCGGCCTCGGGCTCCCACCTCGCGTCTCTGCTCCGGCGTGAGCAACAGGGCGTGCCGGAGCCCGTCCGCGATGGCGCGCACCGAACGGGGATCGACCAGGATGGCGGCGCCGCCGGCGATCTCGGGCAGGCACGAGGTGCTCGACGTGACGACGGGGACTCCGAGCGACATGGCCTCGAGGATCGGGAGCCCGAAGCCCTCCTCGAGCGAGGGACAGCAGTACACGGCGGCCCCCGCGTAGGCGTCCGAGAGGGCCGGTTCGTCCAGGTAGCCGAGCACCCGCACGCCGGGCGCCGCGAGCAAGGGCGCGAGCGCGGGATCCTCGGCGCCCATGCGCGGGTGTGGACGTCCGACGAGGTGGAGCTCGAGGGCGGGGTGCTGCGTGCGCAGCAGCGCGAACGCCTCGAGGACGCGGACGAGGTTCTTGTGCGGGGGCGAGGCGCCCACGCAGAGCACGTAGGGCGCGCCACCCGGGCCCCCTGCACGCCCTGGCGCAAGGGGCTTGGCGCCGTTGTGGATCGTGCGCAGCCGGTGCGCCGGCAGGCCCAGGTGCTGGTGGGCCAGACCGCGCACGTAGTCCGAGACCGTCACGACGCGATCGGCTCGGCGCAGGCCCGGCATCGCGAAGAGCGCGTAGGCCAGCCGGAACGAGCGCGCGTACCACTCGGGGTGCAGGTGGAAGCTCAAGTCGTGCAGCGTCACGAGGCTGCGCACGCCGAGCTTCCACGCCGGCGAGGTCGTGATGGGATGATGCGCGACGACGCAGCCGTGCCGGCGGCAGAGCCGGGGCAGCACCGTCTGCTCCCAGACGTGCGCGAAGTTGCGGGATCGGTCGCGGAGCGGCGTCTCGACCAGCGTCACCCGTGGCTGGTCGCGCCACGCCGCGACGCCCGGAAAGCGCGGGTCCGCGAAGACGACCAGGTCGTGGGATCGGTTCTCGCGCACGATCCGATCGAACAGGTGGAACGCGGCGGTCTGGGTCCCGGTCGGCTGCTCGATGCCGGTGAACCGGCCGTTGAGCGCCACGCGGGTCACGGCGGCTGCCCGGGTCGGTGGCGGGTCGCGAGCAGCCGATCCACGAGCTGCCGCATCTCGGTCGAGAAGCGCTCCCTGCCGAATCGCGCGGCGTGCCGGGCCATCACTTCGGGCGAGAAGCCGCCGGGACGAGCTTCGAAGCGCAGGACGGCGTCGCGCAGCGAGGCCGCGCTCTGCTCGTGGAACAGGATGCCGGTCTCGTCGTCCACCACCGTCTCGAGCGCTCCGCCTCGGCCGTAGGCGATCACGGGGGCGCCCGCCGCCATGGCCTCCACGGGGACCATCCCGAAGTCCTCGTGGCCGGGGAAGACCAGTGCCTTGCAGCGCGCGTAGTGCTCTGCGAGCACCGACGCGGGTTGCCATCCGAGGAGCTCGACGTGCGGGCCGGCGGCGCGGCGAAGCGCGGCCGCCTGCTCGCCCGCGCCGATGACGACAAGGCGCCTGCCCAGGCTGCCCAGGGCCTCGATCGCGAGGTCGGCGCGCTTGTAGGGGACGAGCTGCCCGACGAAGAGGTAGTAGTCCTGTCGTGCGTGACCGACCGGGAAGGCGGCCGTGTCGACCGGCGGGTACACGACCTGCGCGTCGCGTCCGTAGTGCCGGCGGATGCGACGCGCCACGTGGTGTGAGTTGGCCACGAAGTGATCGACGCGCGCCGCCCCCGCGTGGTCCCAGAGGCGCAGGTAGTGCATGAGCGCGGGCATCACGAGGCGCTTGAGCGGTCCCGCCTCGCGCGCGTAGTCGTGGTAGAGGTCCCAGGCGTAGCGCATGGGGCTGTGGCAGTAGCAGACGTGCAGGGCCTCGGGTGACGTCAGCACGCCCTTGGCCGGGCCCGACTCGCTGCTGATCACGAGGTCGTAGGCGCGCAAGTCGAGCTGCTCGAGCGCGAGCGGCATGAGCGGCAGGTACGACTGGTACGCTCGCGTGGCGCGGGGGAGCCGGCCCACGAACGTCGTGCGGATCGTGTGGCGCCGCAGCGACTCGGAGATCTTGTCGGGCGCGTAGGCGTGCGTGTAGATGTCGGCGTCCGGATAGAGCTCGCCCAGGGCCTCGAGGACCTTCTCGCCCCCCCGCATGCCGACGAGCCAGTAGTGGACGAGCGCGACGCGCACGCTCACATCGGCCCGGCGAGCCGCGTCGGCCGGCCGCTCGTCAGGTCCGCCAGGGCCTCGGCGAACGCCAGGGCGAGCACCCGGTCGGAGTAGGCCGCCTGCGCCCGGGCGGCCTCTTGCGCGCGCACCTCGACGCGTCGCAGGGGATCCTGCAGGCGCGCGCACCATCGCTCGATCACCTGCCCCATCTGGCCGAGGTCCCCCTCGGCGAAGATCCGCTCCGGGTCTGCGATGACGTGCGGGATCTCGCCGGAGCTCGAGCCGAGCGCGACGGCGCCGCAGGCGCGGGCCTCGACGATCACGCGGCCGAACTGCTCCTTCCACCCGGGGGTCGTGCGGCTCGGGACGACCAGGAGGTCGGTGCGCTGGAAGAGCTCGACCACCTGGTCGGGCCGGAGCGCGCCCAGGAGCCGCGCGTCGAGGCCTTGCCCGCGCAGGCGGGCGCAAGCCGCCTCGACCTCGGGCGCGAGCGCACCCGCCCCACACAGGCGCAGCTCGCAGCGGTCGGCCCACGCGGTCGCGTTGGCCTCGCAGCAGGCGAGCAGGTCGAGCACGCCCTTGGCCCCGGTGAGGCCGCCCGCGTACCCGAGCACGACCTTCTGACCGGTGACCGCCCCAGATCCCGGGCGAAACCGCGACGAGTCGAACCAGAGCGGGAACCGGATGACGCGCCCGGGATAGCCGTGGTGCCGGAGCACTTGCTCCTGCTCCTGTCCGGTCGCCAGGATGGCCGCGGAGCGCTCGAACATGAAGGCCTGGAGCCGCGCCAGGGGCAGCGGCAGGGGCTTGCGGATGTTCTGGAGCGCGCAGCAGACGAACACCACCTCGCGCCCGAGCACCAGGCGGGCCGTACACCAGGCCGCGAGGGCCGTCGGCGAGTAGGGTTCGGCGATGCAGAGCAGGACCTTGGGTCCCGGCTGCCCGGCGAAGAACCTCCGCAGCGCTCGCCCGAGCCTCGGGAAGAAGACCGCTTGCACGTGGAGCACGAGCGCAGGGGAGACGAAGCAGGGCGTCTCCGGATCGTCGGATCGGAACGGGGCCGAGAAGGGGGCGCAGGGCACCTCCTGGTTCGACAGCTCGCGGAACCGGCGCGGCGCGAAGAGGGCCACTCGATGGTGCGTCACGCGCGCGAGGTGCGCGAAGAAGGAGCGGTAGGACTCGACCACCAGGCTCTGCCACAGCACGAACACGGACGCGGCTGGCGCGCCGGCGCAGCGCTCAGCCGGCGACATCGAGCGTTCGCACGCGCAGGGCGTTCACGAGGTGCCCGCAAGAGCGGTGCACCGCCAGGAAGTTCGGTCCGAGGAAGTCCTCGTCGGCGAGCGCATAGGGCCTGAACTCGACTCCGTCCGGGAACACCTTGCCGACGGCGAACCCGGCCGCTTCGAGCCGCGCGTACCAGTCCTTGAGCAGGCGGCCGGTGACGATGCTGCCCCTTCCGTACTCGAACTGGATGATGCGGATCCGGTCTCGCACCAGATCTCCGAAGCCCTCCAGGACGGAGAAATCTGCCCCCTCGACGTCGATCTTCAGGAAGTCGATCACCTCGAGGCCTTGACGCGCCACGTAGCGGTCGCCGCGCTCGATGCGCCCATGCATCCTGGAGAACCCCCCCGCGTTGGTCGGCTCCTCGAGCAGGGAGGAGTGTCCGTCGTGTCCCTCCGCGAACGAGAACTCGACCGCGCCGGATTTGTCTCCCAGGCCAAAATCGTTGACGACCAGTCCCGGGCGCGGGGGCAGATGGGCGCGCAGCTGGAGGTAGGTGGGCGGCGCGAGCTCGAAGCAGTGGACCGCCGCGGCCGGGAAGTGGCGCAGCACCATCCGGGTCCATTCGCCGTGGTTGGCGCCCACGTCGAAGAAGGTCCGCAGCGGGTGCGCCGAGAGGACCTCGAGGATGCGACGCTCGCCGTTGAGGCCCATGTTGAAGCTGTAGTTCGAAGTGCCCTTGACGAAGGCGCTCGCCAGCCGGCGCAGGGCCTTGATCGGGGGCCACCGTCGGCTCCGGGCCAGGCCGAGGATCGCCAGTTCCTTCGCTAGCAGGGTTGCTCGAGCCATATTGCCAGGCGAGTCACCGGAAACAGTACGCCACGGGCGCACCGCCGCACCAGCGTGCCGAACGCCTTGACCGATGACCCGGATGCGCACTAACGTAGCAGGGCTTGCCCTATTCTCATCGGCTAGAGCGGCGGGTTAGGCATCCGGAGCCCCAGATCGGCGCGACGACGGGCGAGCTCAGCGCAGCGCCGCTCGATGGCCGGATCGTCCGGGATCTGCCGTCGGGGCTCCTGTTTGCGGCTGGCGCGCTCCTGGTGATCGGCGCCCTCATGGCCCTGTCTCGGCAACCGCTGGTGCCAGTCGCCACGGCTGTCTTGGCCGCTCTGCTGTTGCGCCTCTGGAACGCCGCTGGACCGGCCAACTCGGCGCTCCAGGGGTTACTGCTCGTCGCCCTCGTGTGCGGCGGAGCGAGCCTCGACGGGACCGAATGGCTCGTGACGGTGCTGGGTGGGCTCGGGCTCCTCGGGATCGCAACGCTGACGTCGCTCCTGCGCCGCAGCGATCCGGCTTCGGATCGACTTCCCGTGGCCGTGCTGGGGGCCGGAACTGGCGCCCGCGCAACGCTGGCCTTGCTGCAGTGGCACCCCCGGCTGGGGCTGGAGCCCGTCGCGGTGGCGGTGGAGAACGAGGAGAAGTCGAGGCACGCCGGGGGCGAGTGGCACGGGCTGCCGGTGCTGGGAGCGCTCACCGCGGTGCCCGCCCTGCTGCGGGAGCGCCGGCTGGCCGGCGTGATCCTCGAGACCGACGACATTCCACACGAGCGCTGTCTCGCCGTGCTGTCGGGCCAGCGCGTCCTCGTCGTGGACGGGCTGTTCAGGCGCTGGCGTCGCGCGGACCACCCCGCGCGACTGCGGGCTCGGAGAGAGACGCTCGGGCTGACGGCCGCCGAGCACACGATCAAGCGGGCGGTCGATGTGCTCTTCGTCCTGGCAACGGCGCCGATCACGCTGCCGATCGTCGCGGCGCTCGTGCTGGCCATCAAGCTCGAGTCCACGGGGGCGGGTTTCTATCGCCAGGAACGGATCGGCAAGGGCGGCCGGAAGTTCTGGGTGTGGAAGCTGCGCTCGATGGTGCACGACGCCGACGCCCGCCTCGCGGGGTGCCTGGCCGGGGACGAGGGCAGACGAGGCGAGTTCGCCGCCAGCCACAAGCTGCGCGCGGATCCCCGGCTCACGCGGCTCGGGGCGTGGCTGCGAAGGAGCAGCCTCGACGAGCTGCCGCAGCTCTGGAACATCCTGCGCGGGGAGATGACGCTGGTCGGCCCGAGGCCCATCGTCGCGGCCGAGGTGGCGCGCTACGGCGCCGAGTACCGTTACTACGAGGCCGTCACCCCCGGTCTGACCGGCCTGTGGCAGATCTGCGGCCGCAACGCCACGTGCTACGAGGATCGCGTGGCGCTCGATGCCTACTACGTCCGGAACGGCTCTCCGCTGCTCGACCTGTGGATCCTCTCGAAGACGATCTCGGCGGTGCTGCGCCAGCAGGGCGCCTGTTAGAGCGCCGCTCACCACCGATCGGCTGGCCACATGAACGGGTGGCCTGGCGGGAACAGGCGGTCGGCCAGCCGCAGGGTGTCGGCATCGAGTGTCTCGCCGCGCGCGGCGAGGAGCGTGCCCGCAGACTGATGGCCGAAGCACAGCTGGAGCAGCGCACCAGGCTCGAGCGGCAGGGCGAGCGGCGTGGGGGCGACGGAGGTGGGGCCGAGGTGGAGCTCGAGGCGGTCGACGCCGAGGCGGAGGCGCACGGCGACGCCGGGCGGCAGTCGGCGTTCGAGGGCCGGCGCGATCCGGTCGAGGAAACGCGGCAGGTCGAGGACGCCGCCCATGAGGCCGGCGTGGCGGCTCGCGCGCAGCTGGAGCACCCCGCCGAGGGGCGCTGCGGCGGCGACCATCGGATGATCGGCGGGCAGGTGGCCGAAGACCCGCGTGCCTCCGTGGGCGCGCGCCAGCTCGGCCAGCTTGGCGACGGCCCGCGCGAAGAAGCTGGCCCCGTCGCCTGCGACCTCCCGCACCTCGTAGCCGTCCGGGGCGGCGCGCACGCCGAGGTACCCGTCGGGCGCGGTCCAGATCTCCTGGGGCCGGCGATCGAGCCACGGCCAGGCACCGGCGGTGCGCACGATCGTGCCCGCGCGCTCTGCATCGTCGCGGGCGCGCAGCGCGAGCAGGCGCGGGAGGTCGTCGGGCGCGAGCGGGCGGAAGTCGTCGGGCGCGAGCGGCGGCACCGCGCGGGCGTCGGCGCTCCACTCGGGCTCCTCGGCCAGGACCACGCCGCCGAGGTGATCGTAGATTGCGCCGCGGCGGGCGAAGCCGACGAAGAGGTCGTGCGATCGAGCCGTCTCCGCGAAGCCGAACGCGATCAGCCGCTCGACATGACCCCGTCCGCGATCCTCGGGCGCGCACGCGAGCGCGTGCGCTCCGGCGACCGGGATCTCGATCCCCGCCACGCGCATGCGCAGCGTCAGGAGCTGCCACTTGGCGACCACGCGGCCCGCGTCCTCGACGACGCCGCACCGCTCGGCGCGGAGGAACGGGCTGCCGAGCATGGTGGCCCGCAGGGTCGCGGCCACCTCGGCGCTGCCGCCCGAGAACACGCGCGCCGTCAGCGCGCAGGCCTGGTCGATCGCGTCCGTGTCGTCGGGGGTCAGCCAGCGTGTGACGAGCACGTGTGAAAGCTAGCTCGGGCCGGCGTCGCGCGACCTACAATTCACGGCTCATGCCTGCGCGGCCGCCTCGTGAGCCCATCGCCATCGTCGGGATCGGGTGTCGCTTGCCGGCCGGCGTCGAGGATCCGGCGTCGCTCTTCCGCGCGCTGATCGAGCGCACCGACGCCGTGACCGAGCCACCGCCGGAGCGCTGGGCGTCGCGCCGCTTCGCGGGGGGTGCGGCCGTGCCCGGCACGACCGCCGTGCAGCATGGCGCGTACCTCCGGCACCCGATACGGGCGTTCGATGCGCGCTTCTTCGGTCTCTCACGGCGCGAGGCGGAGGTGCTCGATCCCCAGCAGCGGCTGCTGCTCGAGTCCGCGTGGGAATCGCTCGAGGACGCGGGGATCGTCCCGTCGGGCCTGCACGGCAGCCGCACCGGCGTCTTCGTGGGCGGCTTCCTGGTGGACGCCTCGACGCAGTTCGCGGGGCCGACGGCGCGCGCCGACATCGACTCCCACACCGGCCGGGCCGTCGGCCACACGATGCTCTCCGCGCGCCTCGCGCACGTGCTCGATCTGCGCGGGCCCACCCTGACGGTGGACACCGCGTGCTCGTCGTCGATGGTCGCCCTGCACCTCGCCTGCGAGGCCCTGTGGCGCGGCGAGTGCGATCGCGCGCTGGTCGGCGGCGCGAGCCTCCTGCTCCGGCCGGAGCCGTTCGTGCTGCTCGACCGAGGCGGCTTCCTCTCGCACGACGCTCGCTGCCGGGCCTTCGATCACCGCGGAACGGGCTACGTCCGAGGCGAGGGGGCGCTCGTCCTCTTCGTCGAGCCGCTCGCCGAGGCCGTCGCGGCCGGGCGGGCCGTGTACGCCTGCGTCGCGGCCAGCGCCGTGAACCAGGATGGCCGCACGCCGGGCATCACCGTCCCGAGCGTCGCAGCGCAGACGGCCTTGCTCTCGGCGCTGCTCGAGGGCGCGGCGCTCGCGCCAGCCCAGATCACGTTCGTCGAGGCGCACGGCACGGGGACGCCCGTCGGCGATCCGATCGAGCTCGAGGCGCTCGCGGCGGTCCTCGGTGGCGCGCGGGCGGACCCGCTGTGGATCGGGTCGATCAAGACGAACTTCGGGCACCTCGAGGCCGCGGCAGGCCTCGCGGGCGTGGCCAAGGCGGCGCTCGCGCTCGTGCACCGGCGCCTGCCACCGAGCCTGCACTTCGAGCGTCTGCGCGAGGGCGGGCCGCGGCTCGGCGCGCTCACGGTGGCGACGGACGAGGTGCCGCTCGGCGGATCGGGGCCGCTCGCGGCGCTCGTGACGTCATACGGGTACGGAGGGACGAACGGCGGCGTCGTGCTCCTCGAGGCGCCAGCGCGCATCGCCGAGCCGGCCGCCGAGGAGGGACAGGGACCCTGGGTCGTGCCCCTGTCGGCGCGCAGCGAGCGCTCGCTCGCGCAGGCCGCGGCGCGGCTCGCGGACGCGCTCCGCGCCGCCCCACAGGCCGTGCGCGACGTGGCGTGGAGCGCCGGCACCCGCCGCGAGGCGCACCCCGCGCGTGCGGCGGTGGTGGCGCACGACGTCGCGGGGCTCCTGGCGGGGCTCGGCGCGATCACCGAGGGCGCACCCCGGCCGGGCGTGCTGCGCGGCGAGTCCACGGCCGGAGCGCCGGTCCTCGTCTACACCGGCATGGGCGCGCAGCACTTCGGCATGGGCGCAGCGCTCGCGCGCGCCGATCCCGGCTTCCGCGCGGCGCTCGCGTCGTGCGAGCGTGCCTTCGCGCGTGTGTCGGGACGTTCGCTGCTCGGGATCTTCGAGGCCGGCGACCGCTTGGGCCGGCCGATGCGCGCGCCCCGCGACGCGCAGCCGGCCAACCTCGCGCTCCAGGTCGCGCTCACGCGCTGGCTCGGCGAGCGAGGGATCGCCCCGGCGGCCGTCCTCGGTCACAGCGCGGGGGAGGTGGCGGCGGCGTGGGCCGCGGGGGTCCTCGAGCTCGACGACGCGTTCCAGCTGGCGCACGCGCGCGGCGAGTGGCTCGAGCGGCTCTCGGGGTGCGGCGGCATGCTCGCGGTGGTGGGCCTCGAGGATGGGGCGGTGTTCCCGGTCGTCGAGGAGACCGAGGGGGTGGCCGTCGCCGCGCTCAACGGTCCGCGGACGCTCGTGCTGGCCGGCCCGACCGCGGCGCTGGCGCAGGCGGCGAGGCGCCTCGAGTCCGCGGGCGCGCGCTGTCGCATGCTGGAGGTGGACGTCCCGTACCACCACCCGGACGGCGCGCGCCTCGAGCCGGGCTTCCGGGCCGCCCTCGCGGGGCTCGCGCCGCGGTCGCCCACCGTGCCCTGGTACTCGACCGTGTCGGGCGCCCGGGTCGAGGCGCTCGGCGATCCGGTCGAGCACTTCTGGCAGAACGTGATCGAGCCCTCGAGGCTGCGCGACGCCGTGGGGGCGGCGGCCGCCGACGGGCACCTGGGCTTCGTCGAGGTGGGGCCTCACCCCGCCCTGTCGCCGGCGCTCGCGGAGACGCTCGGCGCGAGCCGGCACGCGCGGGTGGTGCCGACGCTGGTGCGGGGCGTGCCCGATGCCGAGGCGCTCGCCGCGACGCTCGCCGCCCTGTGGGTCGGGGGGGCTCGCCCGCGCTGGGAGGTCGCCGCGCCCGGGGGGCGCCCGATCCCGCTGCCCCGGTACGCCTGGGATCGCGAGGTGCTGTGGCGCGAGGGCGAGACCACGCGCCGTGACCTGCACGGGACCGACGAGCACCCGCTCCTGCAGGCGCGCGCGTTCGGGCCCGAGCTGCGCTGGCTGACCGAGCTCCGAGCGCCCCTCGTGCCGTACCTCGGCGATCACAGGCTCGACGGCCGCGTGGTGTTCCCGGCCGCCGGCTACGTCGAGGCCGCGCTGGCGGTGGCCCGCGAGGACGGGCGGCCCACTGCGCTCGAGGACCTCGCGCTGGCCGATCGGCTCGACTGTGCGCTGCGGCCAGCCCTGCGCGTCGAGCTCGAGCGCGCGAGCGGCCGCATCACGTTCCTGGCGGGCGACGCGGTCCGCGATCGCGACTGGGCGCTCCTCGCGACGTGTCGCCTCGTGTCGCCCGAGCCGGGTGGGCCCGTCGCGCCCGGCACGACCGGGAGCCCGGTGGACCTCGGCGCTCTGTACGAGGCATTCGCGGACCTCGGCGTCGACTATGGGCCGGCGTTCCGCACGCTGCGCGGGCTCGAGGTCGGCCAGGACGGGTTCGCGGCGAGCCTCGCGCTCGCGCCACCGGAGGCCGCGGAGGCCGGGCGGTACCTCGTCCACCCGGCGTTGCTCGACGGTGCCCTGCAGGCGCTGGCGCTTGCCGGCGCGGGGGCTGGCCACGACGTGTACCTGCCCGTGCGGATCGCGCGCGTGTGCCTCGCGACGCCGCTCGGCGCCTCGGCCGAGGCGATCGGCCGCGTGACCGAGCGCGGCGAGCGCGGCTTCTGGGGCACCATCACGCTCCTCGGGCAGGACGGTGCGCCGGCGCTCGAGCTCGCCGGGGTGCGCCTGCAGCGCGCCCCGGCCGGGGCCGCGGTGACGCGGCTCCTGCACGCGGTGCGGTGGGTCGAGGTGCCCGCGCCCGAGGCGCGGCCCGAGGGCCGGCACGTGCTGATCGGGGACGCGCCGCCGGCGGGCCCCGCGGCCGAGGCCCTGCGCGCCGCGGGCTGCGCGGTGCACCGCGTCCCCGTCGAGAGAGCGGGGGAGGTCGGCGGGGCGCGGGTCGTGGTGGCGGTCGACCGGCTCGCCGACGCCGCGCGGGTCGCGCGCGCTCTTTCGGCCACGTCGCCAGGCGCCATCACGGTGCTCACCCGCGGTGCCGCGGCGGTGCGGCCCGACGACGCGGTCGCGGCGCTGGACGCGTGCGCGCAGGCGGCCTTCTTCCGCAGCGCCGCGCTCGAGCTCGGCGCCCCCGTACGCCAGGTCGACCTCGCGCCCGGCGAGACGCCGGCGCTCGGAGCGCTCGAGCGCGCGCTCGCCGAAGGGCCCGAGCCGGAGCTCGCGGTCCGCGGCCAGCTCCTCTTCGCGCGGCGGCTCGTCCGAAACCCGCGCGGCGTCCAGCCGGGCCGCGTGCCACGGCGGGATCGTCCGGCCGAGCTCCGGAGCACGGGCGGCGTGCAGGGCCTCGACTGGGTCCTCGCCGGCCGCCGCGACCCCGGGCCGGGCGAGGTGGAGCTCGAGGTGACGCGCGTCGGGCTGAACTTCAAGGACCTGCTCAAGGTCCAGGGCCGGCTGCCCGAGGCGTACCTCGATCGCACGCACTCGCGGCGGCGCCTGGGCCTCGACGCCGCCGGGGTGGTGACGCGCGTCGGCGCGGGCGTCTGCGGCCTCGCGGTCGGAGACGCCGTCCTCGCGCTGGTCCCGGGGGCCTTCTCCACCGCCGTCACCGCGTCCGCCGCGTTCGTGTTCCCCTGGCCGCGCGGCCTCGCGCCGGACGCCGCTCCGTGCCTGCTGCCGCTCCTGACCGCCTTCCATGCGCTCCTACCGGTGGCGCGGCTCGAGCCTGGCGAGACCGCGCTCGTGCACAGCGCCGCCGGAGCGGTCGGGCAAGCCGCCCTCGCCATCGCGCGCTGGCGCGGGGCGCGGGTCGTGGCCACGGCCGGGAGCGCCGAGCGGCGCGCCTGGCTCGCCGAGCAAGGCGTGCTCGCGGTGGCGGACTCGCGGAGCCCGGCGTTCGCGGAGACGGTCCGGACGGCGACCGCCGGCCGCGGCGTGGACGTGGTGCTGGGCGCCGTGCAGGGAGAGCTGCTCCGCAGGGGGCTCGAGGTCCTCGCGCCCCTCGGGCGCTACGTCGACATCGGCGTGGCCGACGTGCTGCGCAACGAGGCCCTGCCGATGGGCCTGTTGCAGCGCGGGGCCACGTTCGCGTCGTTCGACCTCGATCGCTGCCTGCACGAGCCGGCGGTTCGCAGGAGCGCCGAGGAGGTCGTTGGCCTGCTCGATCGGGGCCTGCTCGACGCGCTGCCTGGCTGCGCGTTCGCCGCCGAGGACGTGCGCGACGCGTTCAGCCGGCTGACGCGCCCGGAGCACGCCGGCAAGGTGGTCGTCTCGCTCAGTCCCGGGCCGGCATCGGTGCTGCCGGCCCGCGCGCGCGCGCCGCGGCTTCGACCCGACCGCACCTACCTGGTGACGGGCGGGCTCGGGGGCCTCGGGCTCGAGGCGGCGCGCTGGCTGGTCCGCCGGGGCGCCCGCCGGCTGTGCCTCGTCGGTCGCGCGGGCCCGACGCCGGCCGCGCGCGCGGCGCTCGCGGCGCTCGCGGCCTCGGGCGCGGAGGTGCTCGTCCGCGCCGCCGACGCGGCAGACCCGGCGCAGATGGCGCCGCTCCTCGAGGTCTTGCGCGCCTCGGGGGCGCCGCTCGCCGGCATCCTGCACGCGGCCGGCGTGGTCGACGACGCCGTCCTGGCCGAGCAGGACGACGATCGGCTCGCTCGCGTGTGGCGGGGCAAGGTCGAGGGCGCGCGCGTGCTCGATGCCCTGACGGCCTCCGATCCCGTCGAGCTCTTCGTGCTGATCTCGTCCATCGTCGGCGTCATCGGCAACGCAGGGCAGGCCAGCTACGCCGCGGCCTCGGCCGCGCTCGACGCGATCGCACACGGCAGGCGCGCCGTGGGCCGGCCCGCGCTCTCGCTCTCGCTCGGCCCCGTGGCCAGCGTGGGCATGCTCGCCCGCCGGCCGGGCCTGCTCGAGGCGTTCGAGCGGCGCGGTCTCGCGGCGCTCGAGCCAAGGCAGGTCTTCCGTGCGCTCGCGGTCGCCCTGGACGCCGGCGCGGTCACGTGCCTGGTCGCCGACGCGGACTGGTCGCGGCTCGCGCGGGCCCGCGGCTTCGAGCCCTGGCTGTCCGAGCTCGTCCCCGGGTTCGACGCAGGCGCCCCGGCGCACGCCACCGACCTGCCCACGCTGCGGCGGATGCTGCTCGAGACCGTCGCGGCCGTCCTCGGCACCGCGGTGGATCGCCTCGACGACACGCGCCCGCTCGCGGACCTCGGCGTCGACTCGCTGCTCGGCATGGAGGTCGTCTCGGCGCTGCGCGAGCGGCTCGGACGCCCGATCGAGCCGGCCCTCTTCACCCCGTCGCGCTCCCTGCTCGCGCTGGCAGAGGCGCTCGCCTCGAGCGAGGCATGACCCCTTCGCTGCGACGTCTCGACGCGACTGGGGACGAGGCCGCCGCGCTGCAGGCCCGGCTCGGCGCGCGGCACCCACGCGGGGTCGCCGGAGACACCGCGTGGGTCTTCGAGCGCAACGGTCGGCCCCTGGGTCTGCTCCACGCCCGTCGCCGCGCGCTCCGCGTGCTCGGCTGCGATGTCCCGTGCCTGGCCCTTTCGGGCCTGGCCGTGCACGCCGAGGCCTTCGGTCGCGGCGCGGTGCGCGCGCTGATCGAGGCCGCCTGCGCCGAGGCCGTCGAGCCGCTATTGCTCGGCGTCGAGCTCGGCCTCCGCGCGCCAGGCTTCGCGCCGCTCGTGCCCCGCGCCACGATCGTGGTGATGGCCGCCGGTGGGGTGCGCGGCGATTTCGGCTTCCGTCCTGGCGAGGGCGCCGACGCCCCGCAGCCGCGCCTGGCCGACGGCTCGCTCGTCGAGACGGGCGCGCAGCGCGCGGCGCGCTGGGCCGGCCAGGGAGGCCTTCACCTGCGCGCCGACGGCTACGTGGTGCACGCGTCACGCGCGGAGGCGCTCGATGCCATCGAGCTCGCGGGCGTCGGCGCGGCGTTCTTCCGCGACGTGCTCCTGCACCTGCGCGCCGGCGCGCACGCCGCGGGGAGGGAGCGCGTGCGCCTCTGCGGTCCGCCCCTCGGCCCGCTCTGGGACGCGGCGCGCGGAGGTGACGCCGAGCTCACGCTCGAGATCGTACCCGGCTGGCGCGACGGGCGTGTGCGCGCGCCCGAGGCGCTCCTCGCCGCGCTCGCGCCGGCCCTCGCACGGCTGTGTGCGTCGGCAGGGGTCCCGCTCGTTCCGCCGCCTCCCGACGCCGCGCTCGCGGTCCTGCAGGGCCTGCTCGGCGCGGGGCCTCTCGGATCGCTCACCGCCGACGCCGAGGCGCACGCTGCCCTCGAGCGGGCCCGACGCGCGCTGGGATGCGGCGTCCCGCTCGGCTGACCGCGACCGCTCCGCGTTCATTACATCTGCCCAAGCGAATGTGTTTCCCCGGGCCGGGCCGGCGAGCCGACGCCAGGGCCGCTGGCCGGAGGGTGCTGCCGCCGCGCGGTGCGCTCCTACGCGCGTGCGGCGAGCCACGCCCCGAGGCGCGCGGCCACCTCGGCAGGCTGGATCGAGGGCCGGGGCAGTCCGGCCGGCACGCCGAGCGCGGTCTTGACGTGCAGGAACGTCGGCCCGGGCCGCGCGTCGGCGAGCGCGGCCACGAGCGCGCCCACGGTGCCGATGCGCTGCACGCGCGCGTAGCCGCACGCGGCGGCCACGAGCGCCAGGTCCGCGCTACCCGCCGCGGTCGGTTGGCCGCCGGTGGACTCGTGCGCCTCGTTGTCGAGCAGGACGTGGACGAGGCCGGCCGGCGCGGCGGCCCCGATGGTTGCCAGCGCGCCGAGCCGCATGAGCGCCGCCCCGTCGCCGTCGAGGACGATCACGCGCTGTCGGGGGCGCGCGAGGCAAAGGCCGAGCGCGAGGCTCGACGCGCAGCCCATCGCGCCGACGACGTACAGCTGGTTCGGCCGGTCGGCGAGCGCGTAGAGCTCGCGCCCCGTGTAGCCGGTCGTGGCCACGACCACCGCGTCGCCGGCCTGCGCCTGGACCGCCGCCAGCACCTCGCGCCGCGCCGGTCGGGGGGCCTGGGCAAGCGCCCCGACCGTCGGGTGCTTGGCCGCCGGCGCGCGCATGCGCCCTGCGCCGCCTCCGCCGCCGAGCTCGGATCCCGCGACGAGGAGCGCCAGCGGCGAGCGCGCGGCCCGCAGCGCGTCGATGCGCGCGAGGGCGGCCTCGAGCGCCGGCTCGTCCGCGGGGAACGGCGCCCACGGGACGCCGCACAGCTCGAGCAGGGCCGGCGTGATCGCTCCCATGAGGGCGTGCTGCGGCTCGTCGGCGGGCCCATCCGGGCGTGCGCGCCAGCCCACCACGAGCAGCACGGGCAGCCGGCAGGTCGCCACGAGCGAGGTCAGCGGGCTCACCGCGTTGCCGAGCCCCGAGTTCTGCAGCAGGACCACGCCGCGAAAGCCCGCCAGCTCCGCGCCGCACGCCATCGCGACCGCGTCGCCCTCGTTGGCGGCGCCCACGTAGCGGTCGTCTCGCGCCGCCTCCTCGAGGAGCGCGCGCAGCGACGAGCAGGGCACGCCGCTGACGAGCGAGGGGCCGAGCGCCTCGAGGAACCGCGCCGCCGCGATCACGATTGGCTCCGCCGCGCGCGGTCGGCCTCGCGCAGCACCCCGCGCGCCCGCAGGCCACGCTGGACGAGCGTCGCCGCCTGCAGCGCCGCGAGCGTCCACAGGCCGAGCGCCTGCACGGACACGCCGGCCGGGCGCGCGGAGCCGAGGACCGCGCCGAGCACGAGCACCACGACGAGCCCGGTGACCCGCTCGAACCGCTCGAAGAGGTCCGGCCAGGCCCGGTTGTCGACCGCGACCTCCATGCCCGCGCGCGCCTTGGCGTAGCTCGTGAGCTGCGCGCCGAGGGCCAGCACCGCGCAGGCCGGCCACAGGCCGTGCACGTGCGCGACCGCCAGCAGCACCGCGGCGTCCTTGACCCGATCGAGCATCGCGTCGAGCCACGCGCCGTAGTGGCTCGGCGCGCCGCTCGCGCGCGCGACCGCGCCATCGAGGTCGTCGAGGAGCTCGAAGGCCGCGAGACCGACCGCGAACACCACGTCCCGCCCGTGCACCGCGTAGGCCACCGAGTGCGAGAGCACGAGCCCCGCGCCGAGCCACGTCACCTGATCGGCCGTGATGCCGCGGCGCGCGAGCGCGGCCCCGGCCAGATCCCAGGCCGGTCCCAGCACGCGGCGGCTGGCACGATCGAGCACCGGGACAGTATCGGTCAAGCGCGCGCCCGGGTCACCCGAGCGCGAGCCACGCCAGCGGCGCGACGACGAAGAGCGAGTCGTACGCGTCGAGGACGCTGCCGTGCTCGGGCATCCAGGCGGCGAAGTCCTTGCGCCCGAGGCGCCGCTTGAGCGCGCTCGTGGCGAGGTCCGCCGCCACGGCGGCCGCCGAAAGGGCGAGGCCGAGGAGCGCGCGGGCAGGCCACCCGGCCGGCGTGCCGGGGGCGTCGAACGCGATCGCGACGATCGGGCCGGTGGCGAGCGCGGCGCCGACCCCCTCGACCGTCTTGCGCGCGCTCACCCGGGGGAACGCCTGGATGCGGCCGAAGTGGCGTCCGACCAGGTAGGCGAACGAGTCCGAGGTCTCGAGGACGGCGAACACGAACAGCAGCGGGCCGAAGGACGCGCGGCCGAGGCCGGCGAGCGCGAGCGCCGCGGCTGCCGGCACGAGCGCCGCCGTGACGGCCGGCCCGCGCAGCGCGACGACGAGCCCGAGCGGCCCGAGGAGGCCGAGCCACGCCGGAAGCGCGGGCGCCTGCGCCAGCGCCGCGACCACGAGCGCCGCCAGCAAGACGGCGGGGGCGACGCGCGCGGGGAAGAGCGCGCGCCCGAGCTCGACGGCGGCCGTCGCGCAGAGGCCGAGGACCGCGAGCTCGAGCCACGGCGCGCCGGCGAGCGCGGGCAGGGCCAGGCCCCAGACGAGGATCCCCTCGAGCGCGTAGCGGCGCAGCGCGCTCGCGTCGCGACGGCCGCGCAGAATGCCCACGAGGAGCAGGAGCCCGCCCGCGACGAAGAGCCCGAGGATCGCGAGCGCCACCCCGGCCGGACCGAGTCGGCTCGGCTGCACGCCCCATCCTACAGAGATCGCGCCCCACGATTGAGGGGGAGTGCCAGTCGACCGGCGGGTATCCTCGACGGCGCATGACCGCGCCGCGCATCGTCGGAGTCATCGCGTCCGCGCGCCGCGACGACGCGGCCGTCGAGGCGCTCACGCGCCGGCTGGGCGGGGTCGTGTCACTGCGCGTGCGGCGCACGCGCGACCTCGAGGAGGGCATCGGCGCGGCCGAGGCGCTCGCCCGCGAGGGCGTCGAGGGGCTCGTCGCCGTCGGCGGCGACGGCGCGGTGCTCTCGGTCCTGCCGGCTGCGCTCGCGAGCCGCCTCCCGATCGCCGTCCTGCCGACCGGCACCGCCAACGACCTCGCGCGCCACGCGGGGCTGACCGACCTCGAGGCCGTCTGCGCGGCGGTCCTCGGCGGTCGCGTGCGCCGGATCGACGCGTGCCGCTGCAGCTTCCTCGATCCGCGGGGCGCGCCGCGGACCCTGCCGTTCGCGACCGGCGCGGGCGTGGGGGTGCTGGCGGCGGTGACGCGGCTCGAGCGCACGTGGTGGGGCGAGCGCTGCAAGGAGCACCTCGGCGCGGCCGCCTGGATCGCGCTCTTCGCGGCCGCGGGGGCGTCGTCTCGCGACGTGCTCGCAGAGGTGCGGTTCGACGACGTCGTTCACGCCGGGCCGCTCGCGCTGCTCGAGGTCTGCAAGGTGCGCGCGCCGGGCGGCTTCGTGCTCGCGCCGGACGCGACGCTCGACTCCGGCCGCCTCGACGCGTGGCTCTTTGGAGGCCTGTCGCGGCGCGCGTTCTGGAGCGATCTGGCGCGTGGGGCGCGCGGCGACGCGGGTCACCTGCGCGCCCGGCGGGTGCACTACGTCGGCGGAGACCCTGCGACGAACCCGCTGGGCGCGGCCGGCGTGCGGCGCATCGAGGTGCGCACGCGCCAGCCGCTACCGGTCCAGGTGAGCGGCGAGCACGTCGGCACCACGCCCGCCACCTTCGAGGTCCTGCCGGGCGCGCTGTCGATCTTCGTCCCCTGAGAGGTCGCTCGACACGGTTTGACGTTGACGTTGACCTACGTCACCTGAACCCGAACGTCGGACCTCGACTCGGCTCACGTCAGCTGATGAGCATCGCGACGATGCCTTCGAGCAGCTCGATGCCGCGAGCGTGCTTCGAGTCCGTCACGACCTTCATGACGCTGAGCCCTTCGTCGCGTCGAGGCGCCGGGCGTCGCGCAGGACGAGCGCCGTCGAGGCGAGCGCGATGACCACCTCGTGCCCGGCGATGGCCACGAGCAGCCACGACACGTGCCCGAGGATCGCCGCGAGCGCTAGCGCGGGAGCGTAGAGCTTCTCGAGGCCCCCGAGGAGCGCGAACGCATGGTCGGCCGGGCGCACGCGCGCCGGCGGTGGACGGGTCTGGAAGGTCGCGCCCGCCGGGGCCAGGCGGTGCAGGCGATCGCGCAGGGCCCGCCCGAAGAAGTAGGCGACCGCAGCCAGCGCGGTCAGCTCGCTGGCATGCGCCGAACAAGGCGTGCCCTCGCGTGACGCGAGGATCGCGACCGCGACCAGGATCGCGACGCGGTGCAGCTGGTCACTCAGGCCGTCGACGAGCGCGCCGAACGTCGACGTCCGCCCGGTCATGCGCGCGACGTTGCCGTCCAGGCAGTCGAGGAGCTCGAACAGGAACGAGAGCGCGGCCACTGTGAGCCCCGCCGTCGCGGGCGACGTCCAGAGCGCGGGGAGCGGCAGGGCGGCCGTGACGACGCCGCCCGCCGCCGTGACCGCGATCGGAGGCACGCCTGCGGCGACGAGCGGCGGGGTCAGGTGCAGCGAGAGCGGCCGCACGAGCAGGTGCACGAGGAGCTCGCCCTGGCGCTCGGCCCAGGCGCTGCCCGGATCTCGGCTGCGCGCCACCTCTTCCACGGACGGTCGCCTGCGCACGGCGACCAGGGTATCACCGGCCCGGGCGGGCGACCCCGCGCAGCACGGCCTCGAGCCGCCCGATCACGCGCGGCCAGTCGAACGCCTCCGCGCGCGCGCGCCCGGCCGCTGCCCGCGCGGCGCGGGTTTCCGGGCTCGCGAGCAGCCGCGTGATCGCATCGCCGAGCGCCGCGTCGTCTCCCGCGGGCACGATCACTCCCGCGCCCGCGAGCGTGTCGCGGTAGCCCGGCAGGTCGCTCGCGACGACGGCGACGCCGGCCGCGAGCGCCTCGAGCAGTACGATGCCCTGGCTCTCGCCGTGGAGCGACGGCGCCACGAGGACGTCGGCCGCCCGGAAGCAGGTCGGCAGCGACTCGGGCGCAACGTAGCCGAGGGCGCGCACGCCCGTGGTCGTCCCCGTGCGTTCGGCCTCCTCGGGCGTCACCCCCACGAGGGTCAGTGTCGCGCGCGGTCGCCGGGCGCGCACCCGGGCGAAGGCGCGCAGGAGCACCGCGAGCCCCTTGCGCGGCTCCGCGCGGCCCACGAAGAGGAGCCGGTCGCCGTCACCCGCGAAGGGCCCGGCGAAGCGCCCCGTGTCGACGCCGTTCGGGACGATCTCGACGGGCGCGGACAGGAAGCGCGCGTGGGCCTCGAGGGCCGTGGCGGAGACCGCGATGCGCGCCGCGAGCTTGCGCTCCGCGCGCCGCGCGAGCGGGTTCGCATAGAGGGCGCGCCAGCTCGGGTGGTCCGCGAAGCTCGCGTGGAACGTGCCGACGACGGGGACGGGCGAGCCGAGCACGCAAAAAAGCGGCAAGAACGGGTCGAGCGGCGCGTGGACGTGGAGCACGTCGCAGCCGAGCGCGCGCACGAGGCGACCGGGCCGCGAAAGGGCCGGCCCGACGGCCATCCGCGAGCGGGCCCCGTTGCCCAGAAACGGCAGCGCCCAGGGCAGCCGCCGGACCCCGGGCTCCGCGGGGCCGGGGCCGCTGAGCACCGTCACCTCGTGGCCGAGCGCCCGCAGCCCGCGCGCCTCGTGGTGGACGTGCTCGGAGATGCCGCCCGGCCAGGGCCGCACGTATTCGCTCGCGATGGCGATCCGCAGCCGCACTGTGGCTCAGCGTACTCAACTTGCAGCTTTCAATGCATGCAAGAACCTGCGAAGATGTGCGCTTCGACGGTATTCCTGGAGGGAGCCCCGTGCGCAGACCCGAACTGGTAGATTCGCCCGCGGTGGCCCCGATCGAGCCCACCGAGGCCGGGGACGAGCTCGATGCCCGCGCGCGCAGCCGGCGCGACCTCATGCGCTTGCTCGTCGCCGGCGGCGTGGGTGCGGCCGCGGCACTGGTCTCGGTCGACTGGCGCTCGCCCACGCTCCGCGTGGGCATCCTACCGGCCCACGCTTCCTGTTCGACCAGCGACCCGGCGACCAACGCGGAGTGCCAGAGCTCCGTCACCGCCGGGTGTGCGTCGACTGGCAACGTCTGGGACGGCTGCGTCGGCGGCGCTCCCAACGGCAAGGTCGAGACCAAGAACACCAACGGCTGCTCCAGGGAGGTCACGATCAAGACCCCCGAGGAGTGCGACGACGGCAACATGGTCGACACCGACGAATGCAACAACAAGTGCAAGAAGAAGGTCACTGGCTCTCCGGGAGGCAGCTAACATGGGCGCTCGGCTTGTTCGTTTCATGCTCGGCCTCTCGTGCGCGCTCGCGGTGGCGGCGTGCGCCGACGAACCCGAGCCCGCGCTCGTGCCTCCGGGAGGCGGCGGCGATTCCGGCGGCGCTGGCACCGGTGGTGGCGGCACCGGCGTGATGGAGCCGCCGCTGCGCGGCTACGTGCCGCCCAAGATGGAGACGTGCCAGCCCGCCTCGGCCTCCGCGGGCGCGGCGGCCCAGGCGAGCCTCGGCACGCTCTCGACCGCCACCGAGACCTGGCGGGTGAGCGCGATGGACCTGTGCGGCGCGGACCCGGCCTTCGGCTGCGCGCCGTGCAGCGGCGGCAACCCCATGCTCGACCTGCTCGCCGCGGCGGACCAGGTCATCGACCGCGCGGGGGTCGCCACGTCGCTGCGCGAGTACGTGCGCTCGTCGCTCGGCGCCCAGCCACGCTCGCTGACCTTCTCTGTCGTGGGCGGCCAGCTCGTGGTGGCCGAAGCCGAGCCCACCGAGTGCGCGGGCGGCACCGGATCCTGCGTGCAGGTCGGCGTCGATGCGCTCGGCGCGGACTGCTCGAGCTTCCGCAACGCCGCGCCGGCGCAGGTCATGTCCGCGGGCATGGGCATGCACGTCCAGGCGACCGCGACCGTGCCGTTCCAGGTCGGGCTCCCCCTGCTGAGCGTGCTGCCGGACCCGCGCCTGCCCGCGGTGGAGCAGCAGGTGTTCATTGCACGGCGGCAGCGCATGCAGATCACGGGGGAGAGCCCCACGTTCGACATCCAGACCACGGCTGCGACCGGGCAAGGCTGCGGCTCCGTCGTCGGGTGGGTGAGCGCGGACGCCGCGGTGGCGGCGCTCGGGAACCTCGTCATGGTCGATCCGTTCCTCGACCCCGAAAAGCCCGGTTTCATCAAGACCGTGCTCGCGGCGCGGCTCGAGAAGGTGAGGGTCCAGTGAGAGCCCGTCGCAGGCGCAGCGTGCTTCTGGCCGTGTGTGGCGTGGCGTTCGCGCTCGGCCTCGTCCCCTTCGGTCGCATCCGCGCGCTCATCGCGCTCGACGCCACGACGCCGACGCAGCAGGCGCTGCTGCAGAGCCTCGACACCGTGTCGAGCTACTACGCCTCCTGCGCCGAGTGCGCGGGGCGACAACCGATCGTCAACGCGGGGCTGAGCTGGATCTTCCTCGGCGCCGGCGAAGCCGAAAAGGACCTCCACGTCGAGGCCCTCCGGCCGAGCGCGTCGTCCGCTCGCGCGACGCCGCCGGAAGTCGGCGTGATCGCGCTCGACAAGGCGAGCACGATCGCGGCGATGGGTGAGGTTCAGCGCCTGTCGCTGCGCCCGACCGCAGGCGCGCCCTTCGGCGTGCAGCCGCCCTGCTGGAACCAGCGCCTCGAAGCCGCGCTCGCGTTCGACGACGCGCAGCCGACGTGTCCGAAGGCGCCCGCGCGCCTCGACGCCGATCTCTTCTACTCGGCGTGCACGACCGCGAGCTCCTACTCGGCGCTCTTCCCGACGTCGGTCCTCGAGCGCCGCGTGTCGTTCGTGCAGACCGGCCTGCGCCTCGAGGGCCCGAGCCAGCTCACGTTCCTGTGCGCCAACACGTGCCGCGGGACGGGCACCTGCATATCCGAGGAGACGTACTTCTGGACGGCCGCGACGCGCGCGCCCCAGGCCGCCACGCCCGCCGACACGGCCGCGTGCCTCGTCATCCCGCCGAAGCTGCCGCGCGTGCGCTACGCGGGCGTGCTCGAGGGCGACGTCTGCCACGTGCCCTTCCGCGCGCTCGGCCTTGCCGCCGCGCCGACGGGCGACGTCTACCGCGCCTACCAGGCGCACGACCCGGCGAAGGCGCAGTGGCGCTCGCTCGCCGAGGTCCGCGCCGCGGGCGAGGGCGTCTCGGACGCGTCGATCGCGATGCGCCTCGTGCTCGTCGGCCTGCACAACCTCGACGCGGCGACGGGCCCGACGCGGCACTACGTGTGCCGGACCGGCGGCAAGGTCGGTGTGATGCTCTCGAGCGACCTGCGCTGCTTCACGGGCGACGGCGACGCCGGCAGCGACACCTTCGACGTGCTCGCGATCGACGGGTAGTCTCTCCGGGCTCTCGATGGCCCGCTTCCTCCAGGACGAACACCCAGACGCTGCGCCGGCGGACGCGGCGGTCTCCCGCAGGCCAAGGCCCGCCGAGACGGTTGGGCCCGGGCGGGGGCAGCCGGGGCGCGAGCGCGCCGAGGACGCCGTCGAGGCCCTGCTCGGATGGCTGCGTGCGCGGCTCGCCGAGGAGCTCGCGATCCCCGAGCTGCAGCTCGACCCGGAGCGCTCGCCGGCCGAGCTCGGCGCCGACTCCGTCGTCCTCGTCGGCCTCGTCGGCGAGCTCGAGGACCGGCTCGGGCGGCGCGTCCCGATCGAGCTCCTGCGCGATGCGGCCACGCTGCGCGCTGCGGCCGAGGCGGTCCTCGCGCCCGCAGCCTCGGACCCGGTCGACGTGGCCACGTGGCCCGAGCACCGCGCCCTGCGCGCCCGGCTCGAGGCGCTCGGCGGCCCGCTCGCGGTGGTGCCCTTTCTGCGCACGAGCGACGGCGCGCCGGGCCCGCGCTCGGCGCCGGCCGGGCGAGCAACGGTCGACTTCTCGACGTACGACTACCTCGGACTCGCAACCCACCCGGCCGTGCTCGCGGCCGCGACCGAGGCGGTAGGCCGCTACGGGACGAGCGCCGGGGGCAGCCGGCTCGCAGGTGGGCAGCGCCCCCCGCATGTCGCGCTCGAGCACGCGCTCGCCGAGTTCCTCGGAGCGGCGGCCTGCGTGACGTTCGTCAGCGGGCACGGCACCAACGTCTCGGTCATCGGGCAGCTCGTGGGCCCCGAGGACCTCATCGTCCACGACGCGCGCGTCCACGACAGCGCGCTGCAGGGCGCGCGGCTGGCGGGCGCGCGGCGGCTCGCGTTTCCCCGCGGAGATCTCGGGGCGCTCGAGCGCCTGCTCGCGGTCGAGCGCCCGCGCCACCGCCGCGTCCTCGTGCTCGTCGAAGGGGTCTACAGCGCCGACGGCGACGTGGTGGACTTGCCTGCGGTGGTCGCCATCAAGCGGCGGCACCGCGCCCTGCTCATGGTCGACGAGGCGCACTCGCTCGGTGTCCTCGGCGAGACCGGCCGGGGCGTGGGCGAGCACCTCGGCGTGTCGCGGACCGACGTGGACGTCTGGATGGGGACGCTCAGCAAGGCGCTCGCGAGCTGCGGAGGGTTCGTCGCGGGCTCGGCCGAGCTCGTCGAGCTCCTTCGCTACACGTGCAGCGGCTTCGTGTTCAGCGTGGCGATGCCGCCAGCGAGCGCCGCGGCCGCGCTGGCGGCCCTCGAGGTGCTCTCGCGGGAGCCCGAGCGCGTCGCCACGCTCGCGTCGCGGGCCCGCGCGTTCCGTGCGCGCGCCCTCTCCCTCGGCCTCGTCGTGGGGCCCGCCGCCGGCGCGGGCTTCGTGTCGGTGCGGGTCGGCGACACCGCGGCGGCCCTCACCGCGCACGCGCGGCTCCTCGCGCGCGGCGTCCACGTGCTGCCGATGATCCCCCCCGCCGTCGAGCCCGGCGACGCGCGCTTACGCTTCTTCCTGTCGTGCCGGCACGCGCCAGCCGACGTGATCGCCGCGGCCGAGGAGACCTCCCGCGCCCTCGCGCCGGACCCCGGACGCACCCCGCGGGCAGTCCCGCGCCCCAAGCCCCGCCGCGTCCTCGTCACCGGGGGTAGCGGCTTCATCGGCCGCCGGGTGGTCGCGCGGCTGCTCGCGCGCGGCGACCTCGTACGCACCTTCCAGCGCGGCGCTGGCGACGGGCTCCCCCCAGAGGTCGAGCGCGCGCGCGGCGACATCACCGACAGCGGCGCGGTCGCGGCCGCGGCTGCGGACGTGGACGACATCGTCCACCTCGCGGGCGTCTCCGCGTGGCGCGACATCGCGGGGCCGGGGATGCACCACACGGTGGTCGCGGGCGCCCGGAGCGTCCTTGGCGCGGCCGCCGCGCGCGGGGCGGGCCTCGTGGTGGTCTCGAGCGCGGTCACGATGGGCGGCACCGGTCGCCCTATCGTGTGCGACGAGGACGCGGTGCCCCCCGAGGACGCGCGCTCGCTCGCCTACGTGGCCGCCAAGCTCGAGGCCGAGGCCGCGTGCGCGGCCGCCGCGCGACAAGGCCAGCGCGTGATGGTGGTGAACCCCGCCGAGGTCTACGGCCCGGGCGACGACGAGCTCGTCACGGCCGGTAACCTCATCGACCTGAGCCGCGGCCCGGTCGCGTTCGTCTGCGCCGGCGGGACGAGCGTCGTGCACGTGGACGACGTCGCCGAGGGCATCGTCTCCGCGCTCGACGTGGGCGTCTCGGGCACGCGCTACGCCCTCGGCGGAGAGAACCTCACGGTGGCCGAGCTCGCCCGTCTCGTGAGGTCCCTGGCAGGACGTCCGCCGCGCACCCTCGAGGTCTCTGTGGGCCTGCTCCGACGCGCCGCCGCCGCGGCGGCGCGACATGGTCTGCCGTTCCCGCTCGAGCCCGCGGTGGTGCCCTACGCGACCCGCTACTGGTTCCTGTCGAGCCGGCGCGCCATCGCCGAGCTCGGGTTCTCGCCGCGCGGGGCGCGTGACACGCTCGCCCCGGTCGTCGCGTGGCTCGCGCAGTGCGGGCGCCTGCCGTGACCCTGCCCCGGCACGAGCGCATCTTCGGGCTCGGCGACGGCGCGCACACCGTCCGTGCCCTCGGCGACCGCGCAGACGCTCTCGTCCGGGCCACGCTCGGGCACGTCCGATCCGCGCCGGGCCCCGCCGCGCGTGCGCTCGACGTCTCCGAGAGCGCGACCGGGTGCCTGCGCCTCGAGGAGGCTGGCGAGCCCGCGTTCGAGCACGCCGAGCCCGGCTTCGTCGGCCGCGCTCTCTGCGAGCGCACCCTCTTTCATGCGATCGACCTGTGCCGATCGGGGCCCCTCTTCCACGGGGGCGCCGTACAGCGTGGCGATCGCTCGCTGCTCTTTCCCGGGGCCTCGGGCAGCGGCAAGACCACGCTCGTGGCCGCGCTGGTCTCGGCTCGCGCGGGCTACGTCACCGACGAGCTGGTGCTCGTCGCGCCGGGGGGTCGCGTCGAGGGCTTCCCGCGCGCCCTGCACGTCCGTCGCGGGTCCCGCCCGGCCCTGCCGGCGCTCGACGCCCTCATCACCGCGGGCGATCAACGCGTGCTCGAGACCGCCGAGGGCTGGCTCGTCGCCCCCGACGCCCTCGGTTCGCTGGCCGACTCCTCGACACCCCTCGGCGCGATCGTGTTCCCCCGCTACGTGTCCGGCGCCGCCACGCAGCTCGCGCCCATGTCCCCCGCTGCGGTCACGCTCGGGCTCGTGGAGCTCCTCGTCAACGCCCGGCACCTGCCCGGGCACGGCTTCTCCACCGTCGCCGCGTTCGCCCGCAGCGCGCCCGGCTTCACGCTCGAGTACGGCGAGCTTTCGGGCGCCCTCGCGACGCTCGGCCCGCTCGCCTGGTGATCGCCGTGCGCGCTGGCCCCCGGCTCCCGCTCGATCGCCTGCTGGGGCTGTGCGCTTGCCCGCTCGCCGCGCCCGACCTGCCCGAGCGCGTCGCCGAAGCGGTCTCGCGGTACGAAGCCTGGGACACGCTGCCCGCGGCGGCCGAGAGCCACGGCATCGCGCCCCTCGTCGAGGCTCGCCTGGCGGCCTGCCCTGGGGTCCCCCGCCCGGTGCTCGCAGACCTCAAGGGCCTCGCGATGCGCCACCGCCGCGCCAGCCAGGTCCGCGGCGAGCTGCTCGCCGAGCTCGTGGACGCCTTCGCCCGACGGGGTGTTCCGCTCCTGCTGCTCAAGGGCGCCGCGCTGGCGTACTCGGTCTATGCGGAGCCGCGGCTGCGCGCGATGCGTGACCTCGACCTGCTGGTGCGCGTCTCCGACCTGCCGGCCGCGGGGGACCTCCTGCGGGCGCTCGGCTACGCGGCCGAGGACGAGGCCACCTGGAACGAGCCCGGGCCGCACTGGCACCACCAGGAGCCCCGGGTGCGCAGGGTCGGCTCCGTCGAGGTGACGGTGGAGGTGCACCGGCAGCTCGGCATCCGCGACACGCGCGCGCGCCGCACGCTCGAGGTGCTCGAGGACGAGGCCACCGCCGTCGCCATCGGCGGCGTGCAGGCGCGGACGCTGGGGCCGCTCGACATGCTCGTGCACGTCCACTACCACGGCTTCGCCACGCCGCTCTCCTGGCCCGATCGGCTGCGGCTCGTGTCGGCGTCGGACCTGTTCGCGTGCGCGGCCGCCTACGGCGCCCTGGAGCCGGCCATCCTGCGCGCGCGCGCCCCGCGCGCGTACGCCGCGCTGCGCTGGCTGGGCTCGCTCGCGCCCTGGCCCGCCGACGTCGCGGCCCGCCTCGAGCTGCCGCCCGCCGCGTGCGAGGTCGGGACCGACTACTGCGGCTGGCCGCGCGAGCGCAGCGACGAGCGCGCCGACCGGATGCGCCACTGGGCGGACACCTGGCGTCCGCCACCGTTCTGGCTGCGTATGCGCCACGGCGGGGGGCCGGGCGCCCTTGGCGGGTTCGCGGCGTGGTGCCGCCACGTCAAGGAGCTGCTCTGAGCCAAACCGTCAGCGCAGCGCGAGGGCGCCGTGCTCCACGAGCAGCGCGATCACCTGGGAAATCTCCTCTTCCAGCGCTGGCGCGTCGGGGTAGGTGGCGCGGAGCAGCGTGACGATCTGCGCGAGCGTGCGCTCGCCGTCGCAGAGGTGGAACACCAGTGCGGCGCTGGCGTTGCAGTGGTAGACGAGCTCGGTGGCCGCCCGGTAGATCACGGCCTCGTCGCCCATGAGCTCGACCTCGCAGTCCCCGTAGGGCACCGGGATCGTCGCCCCCTCCATTCGGCTCACGGTAGCACGCCCCCGCTCGCGCCCGTCGCGCGTGGCATCACGCGATCGTGGTCGAGCAGCCACGCGTAGGCGCGCGAGGCGGCGCGCAGCGTGCGCAGGCGTTCCCGGTCGACCGGTCGCACCGCCAGGGGTTCCCCGTGACGGTAGCCCGGCCCGAGCGCCGCGGGCCCCGGATCGTAGCGGAAGCGCGTGGGCGCCCCGCCGTCGAGCGACCCGAGCAGCACGGCATCTCCCTCGACCGAGAGCACGCCTCCCTGCAGGAACGCGATCGCGCTCTTGCCCGGCTCCGCGAGGAGGTCGCGCCCGAGGAAGTGGTGAGAGGCCTCGAGCCCGAGGCGCCCGAGCACGGTCGGCGGGACATCGACGTGGCTCGCGGCCTCGTCGCGCACCGAGGCGCCCTGGATCCCTGGACCCGCGACGAGCAGTCCCGTCCACGTGTGCCCGACGTGCGGCACGCCGAGCTCGTCCTGGTGCTCGCGCTGCCAGGCGTTCGGCTGCCCGTGGTCCCCCGTGATCACGAAGATCGTGCGGTCGAGCTGCCCGGCCTTCCGGACCGCCTCCACGAGCCCGCCGATCGCGCGGTCGGTGAACGCGAGCGCGCGCGCGTAGGCGAGGTCCGGATCGTCCGGCGTGACCTCGCCGGGCAGGGCGTAGGGGGTGTGCGTGGAGAACGTGTAGATCGACAGGAGGATCGGACGGTCCCGCGGCCGCTGCCGGTAGAGGTCCTTCGCCACCGCCATCAGCTGATCGTCGGCCGACCACACGAACCGGACGAGGTCGTAGGACCGCGCCATCAGCGCGTGCAGGTTGTCGAAGCTCGGGTCACTCGCGGCGAGCCAGGCGCGCGCGTAACCGGCTTCGCCGAGGATGTCGGGCAGCGAGCGTGTCGCGATCGACAGGTGCTCGGCCGCGATGGCGCGGCTCGGGTGGCTCCAGAGCCCGAGGTGGAGGTTCATGTTGCCCTCCCCCGAGGGGAAGCCGGCCGAGTGGCCGTGCACGAAGGCGACGCCGCGCTCCTGCCACAGCTGCGTGAGGTTCGGCGCGAGCTCGCGCGCCCGCGGGCTGCGGAGGTCGAGCGTCCAGCCGCGAAGGGACTCGATGGCGATCATGATCACGTCGGGCCGTCCGCCCATCGGTCGCCCGCGAAAGCGCGCGAGGCTCGCGGCCTCGTCCGGCACCGGCCGCCAGAGCGGGAACGGCCCCGGCGAGGGCGCGCGCCCGAGCGCGAGCGCGAGCGCCTCGAAGTCGGCCGGGGTCGGCGGAGACAGCTCGAAGAGCGCGCGGCCGAGATCGAGCGAGAGGCCGCACTCGAACGGCGCCACCAGGCGCCACTTCCGCCGAGCCGGCTCGAGGTAGATGCTGCCGCCCAGGCACGCCAGGCCCACGAGGCCCAGCCAGCGCGCCCGGGGTACGCGCACCGGACGGCGCGGTGCGAGCAGGAACGCCACGAGCGGCAGCCCGGCCGCCGCGACCGACGCCGCGAGGGCGGGCACGTCCTGGGCCAAAAAGCGCGTCGCCTCGGCCCGCGCGCCGGCGTCGGAGACCCGCGCAAGGGCGCCGTGCAAGAAGACGCCGTGCAGCCTGAGACCCATCCATCTCCGCAGGTGCACGTCGATCTCGCAGCCGAGAAGGTGCAGGCCGACCAGCACCAGCACGAGCGCGGAGAGCCGCCGCCCCCGCGGTCCGAGGCGCCACGAGACGCCAGCCAGCGCGGCCGCGCCGAGGAGCAGCAGGGCGAGCTCCGCGACGATCGCGATGGGGACGAAGCGCCAGGGCAGCACGGCGACGCCCACCCCGCGCGGCGTCGGCAGGTAGTAGAGGGCCCAGATCGACCCGAGGCGCGCGAGGACCAGCGCGACGAAGAGCACCACCCAGCGCAAGTTCAGCTCGCGCCACGGTGTCGCCGCCGGCAACGCATCGCTCACGACGCGGCCGCCGGCGGGCTGCGCGTCTCGCCCGGCGCGCGCGCGCAGAGCCAGCGCGTGCGGAGGTGGCGCAGGACGATCGTGTTGTTGCGGCGCTCCGGGTCGCCTCCGCCACGGTTGATCCGTCCTAGGCTCGTGCGCCGGTGCAGGGGCGCGAGGCTCCACACGTTCAGGCAGTACCGCCGCGCGGGGAGCACGTACTTGGGCGCGCGGCAGTGCGCGCTGATCCAGACGTCGTCCACGAAGAAGGCGGCCTCGGGGGCGCTGTCGTACGCGAACAGCGCCTCGAGGTCGAGGTCGCGCGGCCGCACGAGGTAGCCGGAATACCC
The DNA here is from genome assembly GCA_964593795.1 of uncultured Myxococcales bacterium. Lineage (GTDB taxonomy): Bacteria > Myxococcota_A > Polyangia > JAHFDS01 > JAHFDS01 > JAHFDS01. Next base: position 124,553 of record CAZQJC010000259.1, read on the forward strand.
CTGCAGGACATCGACCTGCCGCGGGCGCGAGACGCGCGTGCCCTTGATGGGTGCGGGGGGCCGCCCGAGCACGTTCGAAAGGAGCGTCGTCGGCCGGTCGGTCAGGTCCGCGGGCACTCGCCATCCGCTCGCGCCCCAGACGCGGTCCGGCGCAGCTAGAGCGGCCGCCGCGAAGCCGGCCACGAACCCGGGCGGGTAGAGCTTGTCGTCGTCCACCACGAGCAGCGGCTGACCGGAGGGCTCGTCGCGCAGCGCCGGCAGGAGCTTGGTGGCCGGCCCGTGGTCCTCGCAGCGGACGAGGCGCACGCCCTCGAGGCGCGACAGCCACGCGGGGACCTCGTAGGCCAGGCCAGAGCGCCGGCTCCGGTGCGGTAGGTGGATGCGGATCGCGCGCGGCCGGGCGCTCTGCGCGAACAGGCTCTTGAGCGTGGGGCCGAGGTGCGCGATGCGCTCGGGGGTCGAGGTGAGGCAGACGACGACGTCAGCCGCGGGCGCGCGCGCAGAACGCCGTTGCCAGCGCTCGAGGGAGCGCGAAGCGAGCGCGAGCCGGTACGCGCCGTCGAGTAGCAGGCAGCGGCCGGAGAGGAAGTCGTAGGCGAGCACGCCCACGCAGGCGGCCAGGATGCCGAACGCCAGCGTCATGCGGCGCTGCGTGCGCCCTCGCGCTCGAAGCGAGAGGGCTCGGGGAACGTGCGCGCGAGGAAGCGCCGCGCGACGTCCTCGGCCCGACGCGAGGGCCGGGCGCCGAAGTTGTCGTTCAGGCAGGCCAGCTTGGGGCTCTTGCGGGCGAGGCGCGCGAGCAGCAGCGCGTTCCACAGGGCCACACCCTCGAGGCCCACGTAGCCGACTTCGCGGCGCACCTGGTCGCGCGGGACCCACTCGGCCAGGCCCTCGTGCCAGAGGAAATGCGGGTAGAGATGCTCGGTCGCCACGTCTCCGGGCGAGCGGAACCGGCTGGCGCGTGTGCGCGCGATCGCGGCCGCGAAGACGTCGAGGCAGCGACGAAGGGAAGCGCGATCCACGAACAGCGGGGCTCGCTTGACGCAGGCTCGCGGTGCCTGGCCGTAGCGCTGGTCGAGCTCATGGTTCGACCACGCGAGGGCGAGGTCCCAGCGCGGGGCGTCCTTGGCGAACCGGCGGGCCGCCCCGGGCGTCGGCCGGCCATCCGACCAGAGCCGGAGGCGGCCGTCGGGCGTCACGAAGTCACCGGGAGCCACCGAGCGCAGGAACAGGCGATCGTCCTCGAGGTAGAGGAATCGCTCCGACACGCCCGGCAGGTCGGCCAGGTGCGAGACGATCGCGAACGAGTTGAACGACGGCAGGTGCGCCGGATCGAAGAGCGCGTCGTGGTGCACGATCTCGACCGCGCCCGGTGCGAGCCAGCGGGGCACCTGCGGCCGCATCGTCACGAGGTGGACGCGCCGCGCCCACGGCGCGAAGCGTTCGAGCGCGCGCAGGCTGTAGCGCAGGAGCTCGAGGTTGTCGCGGGTCCGGTTGGGGTTCCCGTCGTGCCCGTCCCGGGCGTGCGCGGAGAGCTCGGCCGCGTAACCCGGCCACGCATCGTCGACCCAGGTGTAGACGACGTCGAAGGGTTCCACGGCTCGCGCGTCCAACAGGTCGAGGATAGAAGCTCGGCCGGGCGCCTGCCAGTGTCCTGGACGCCGCGCCGGTGGGTACGATAGGGGTCGGTGCAAGCTCCCCTCACGGTCGTCACGGCCGCCGACGCCCGGTTCGCGCGCTGCCTCCACGAGCTGCTCGCCAGCGTCGCGCGGACCTGCGCCGGATCGGGTGTGCGCGTGATCGTGTGGGACCTCGGCCTCGGCGCCGAGCGCGGGCGCCTCACGCGTCGCTTCCCGTGGGCGACTTTGCGCGACTTCCCCTTCGACGAGCTCCCACCCCACGTGCGGCTCGCGCGCGCGACCTTCGCCTGGAAGCCCGTTGCGGTGTGGCGCTCGATCGAGGAGAGCGGAGGTCCGGTGCTGTGGCTAGACGCCGCGACGCTCCTGCGCGCGTCCCCCGAGCGCGTGCTCACCTCCCTGCGGCAAGGCGGCGTGTTCTCGCTGCGTGGGCAGAGCGCCCTGGCCGAGCGCTGCCACCCGGGCCTGCTCGAGCGGTTGTCGGTCGCCCCGGACCTGCTCGACCGCGCCGAGCGCATCGGCGGGGTGATCGGGCTCGATCCGTCGCGTCCCGCGGTGCGCGCGCTGGCGGAGCGCTGGCGCGACCTCGCGCTCGACGAGCAGGCGATTGCCCCGCCCGGGCCCCTGCCGCCGGGGGTGCGCCACCAGTACGACCAGTCACTCCTCTCGGTGCTCCTGCACGAGGCGGCCGCGCGCGGCGAGATCGAGCTCGGTCCGGACGAGGTGGACATCAGCTCGGCGCGGCCCCTGCGCTGGCTCTCGACGCGCAACCGCCTGCCTGGCTGGACGCCGCTCTGGGCCGGCGCGTTCGCGCGCGCCGCGTGGGCGTCGTGGAAGGCCGCCGACCGGATGGTGCTCCGCGCGCGGGCGTTCTGGGCCACCCGCGTCCGCGGCCTGTGGCGCTGGCTGCATGATCGCTTCCACGTGGTGGTGGCCGAGGGCAGCCACGACGTGCACCTCGAGCCGCCGCCGCTGCGCTACCACGCCGATCCGTTCCCCCTCGTGCGAGATGGCAAGACCCACCTCTTCGTCGAGGACTTCGACCACCTGCTCGATCGGGCCCGCATCAGCCTGATCACGCTCGGCCGAGACGGGCGGGCGACCGGGCCCGCGCAGCCCGTGCTCGAGCGCCCGTACCACCTGTCGTACCCGCACGTCTTCGAGCACCAGGGGCGCCTCTTCATGGTCCCCGAGTCCAAGGGCCGCCGGACCATCGACCTTTACGTGTGCGATCGCTTCCCGGATGGATGGCGGCTCTGCCGTCGCCTCTTCCGGGACCTCGATGCAGCGGACTCGACGCTGCTGTGGCACGACGGGTGGATCTGGATGTTCACCTTCGTGCGCCAGGGCAACGAGGAAGGCCGCGCGCTCGCGATCTACCGGACGCGCGATCTCCTGGGCGGCGCCTGGGAGCCGCACCCGGTCAACGCCGAGCGGCGCTACGCGGACCGCCCGCACCAGAGCGGCCGCAGCGCGGGTGCGTTCGTGCAGGACGGCCCCCACTGGCTCCGCCCCGCGCAGGACAACCCGCACCACTACGGCGAGGGCCTGACCCTCCAGCGGATCCTGCGCCTCGACGCGACGGGCTTCGAGGAGGCGCCGGTCGAGGCCTCCCACCCGCTGGCGCGCGCCGTGTGCGGGCGGGGCTGGCATCACCTCGCCGTGCTCGGGCCCGACCGGCTCGTCGGCGACACCCGCGACCGCGTGTCCGCCTGGGACCTCTTCCGGTGAGGTTCCTGACCTATGCGACCGAGGAGACCGACGGCCTCGCGCTCTTCCTGGCCTCGTGCGCGCGCTTCGGGCGCAGGCCCGAGGTGCTCGGCCGCGGGCGCCGCTTCACCGGCCACGGCCTCAAGATCACGCTCCTTGTCGAGCACCTCGCCCGGCTCGATCCCGAGGAGGTGGTGCTCTACACGGACGGCTACGACGTGCTCTGCCTGCGCGATCCTGAGCCCCTCGAGGACGATCTGGCGCACCCGCTCGTGTTCTCTGCGGAGCCCTACCTCAAGCTCCTGGCCTGGAACAAGCCCTGGCACTGGCTCCGGTACCCGCGCGGGCGCGCGCCGTTCCCGCAGGCGCGGTACCTCAACGCCGGCTGCTTCGTGGGCCGTGCCGGCCATGCCCTCGGTGTGTTCTCGCAGCTCGGCCTCGACGAGCACGCGGTGTGTGATCAGACCGCGCTCGCGCTCTACTTCCTGGCGCACCAGAGAACGCTCGCCCTCGACTACGAGCAGCGCCTGTTCGCGACCACGAGCGGGCGCGAGGGCTTCGAGGCCGAGGATTTCGAGATCGGGCCGGGCACGTTGCGCCACCGCGGCGGCGGGAGCGCGCCCTATTTCTTGCATTTCCCGGGCAAGAACCGCGTCGGTCAGGACGCCGTGGCCCGCCGGCTGGGATTTTCGGGCCTCGTCGTGGACGGGGCGGACGTCGCCCGCTACGCGCGCGACCATCGCCTGAACCGCCGAGCCCGCGCGCTCGGCGTCGACCGCTACGGCCTGCACCTCGTCGAGGCCGCCGCCAAGACCGGCCTGGCCGCCGGCGCCGCGGCGGGCGTCCTCTGGCTCTGCGGATGCTGACGTTGCTCTTGCGGCGCCACAACCCGCGGCCACGGCGGCTCGCAATCGTGATGGTGGTGCGCAACGAAGCGGATGTGCTCGAGACGAGCCTCGCCCATCACTTCGCGCACGGCGTCGATCTGGCGGTGGTGGCGGACAATCGCTCGGAGGACGGCACCCGCGAGATCCTCCGTCGTCACGAGGCCGCCGGCCGCGTGGCCTGGTACGCCGAGGACGCGGACGACTACGATCAGGGCGCCTGGGTGACGCGTCTATGCGACCGAGCCCGGCGTGAGCACGGCGCGGACTGGCTGCTCGTCGCGGACGCGGACGAGCTCTGGACGCCGGCCGAGGGCGCGACCGATCTCAAGGAGGTCGTCGAGCGCGCGACCGCTCCGGCGCTGGAGGCCCCGCACACGAACCTCGTGCGCGTGCTCGCGGAGGGCGAGGCGGACGACGCCCCGCTCGCGGCGCACGACTACCTCGCGGTGGTGCGACCGATCCGCAGGCCGGACCTGCGAGCCGCGCTGCGCACGGGCGCGACCACGGACACGCTGGTCCCGGAGGGTCTCGGCTGGATCTTCTGGTCACCGGCGGACAGCCGCATCCTCATCCGCGCCGCGGATGTGGGCCAGGTGCGCTTGGGCAACGACGTCGAGCGCCGGCGCGGGCCCCTTCGTCGAGGCCGTTTCGCGGTCTCGCACCTGCCCATCAGACGCTTCGCGCAGTTCGAGGCCAAGGTGCGGCTCGGCGCGACCGCCCTGGCCGGCAACGCGTCGCACCGCGCCGACCGGGGCAGCCACTGGCGCTGGTGGCTCGAGGTCTGGCGCGCGGGCCGCCTGCGCGAGGAGTTCGAGACCCTCGTGATCCGTGGCCAGGCGCGCATGGACGCGCTGCGCGCGCAGGGCGTCGTGGCGCCGGCGTCCTGGCCGCACTGGCGCGGGCTCGCGGGCTCGATCCCGTGAGACAAGGCGGCGCAAGGCCGCGCCCAGGAGCCGGCATGCACGGCGTTCAGGACCTGGTGGCGCCTGTGACCGGATCGACATCGCGCGCCGACCCTCACCCCCGCGAGGGATTCGCCTGAGCCCGTCCAGCGGAGGAGGCTCCAGGCTCCCCGGAGGTCGCCAGCGTCTGCGCGAGCATCGCGCTAGGCCGACGGGGCGCGCCCGCCAAGACGTACGCGTACCACCACGAGAGGTAGCCGCGTCGGGCCGGTGACGGAAAGCCGTGGGGTGCGAGCGCCCGCAGCGTCGGAAGGCGGTTCCACGGGACGCCGGGGAAGGTGTGGTGCTCGTCGTGATGGCCCGTGTTGAAGAGCAAGCGGTTCCAGAGGCCGTAGTCGGATCGCGTGGGTGTCTCGGGATCGGTGTCGGAGTGCTCGCTCAGGACCTGGCCGACGTTGGTCACGGCCCAGCGCCCCTGGAAGAACGAGAGCGACCACACGAGGAAGAGCAGCGACCAGGGCCCGAGGAGGAGCGCGCTCGACGCGAGCACGGCGATCGAGACCGCCGCGAGCGCGCCGCGACGCACCGGGGGCACCGCGACCCTGGGTACGCACCGCCGCGCGTCGGCGCGAAGCCCGGGATCCACGCGCCGCTCGATGGCCTCGACGAGGTCATCACTCACGAGAAAGCCGAGCGGCAGCGCATCGAGCAGCAGGTGCAGGCCGATCAGGGCCGCATGGAGCCGGGGCCGCGTGGCGCGGAGCCGCGCGCGGCTGCGGATGCGCAGGGCATCCTTGTGTTCGTAGTCGCGGGTGTAGTCGCCGAGGTAGGGGTGGTGGCTGTGGATGTGATCGCGCTGGTACTGCGCGTGGTGGCCGAACGAGTGGAGCAGCACCTCCAGGAGGAGGTCGACGGTCCAGCGGCCGGCCCTGCTCGTGAGCACCAGGCGGTGCGCAGCCTCGTGGACCAGGCTGCCCCCGGCGTGCAGCACGAGCTGGCCCGGTACGAAGGCCATCACCGCCACGAGCAGTACGCCGCCGTCGCGAACCGCGACGGTCATGGAGGCCCGAAGGGCGATCAGCGCGAGGATGGCCAGCAGCGTCCAGGGGTTTGCCCCCTCGAGACGAGCAAGCTCGGGAACAGCGCCGAGGAGCTCGCGCCGCCTACGCTGGTGGGCGCGCGCGGCGTCCGAGGGGCCACCGTCAGCCACTGGCGCACGATATCATCGACCCGCGTGGGCACCACCGGCCGATCGAGCCGGGCTGGGGGACGATCGGCTGGCGAATCGGGAGCCCACCCGAGGGGCGAGCGAGGTGGGGGAGGGCAGGCTTGGATCGCGCGTCGCGCGATCCTGGTCAGGTCTCGGCCGTCCCAGCGGCCCGCCAGTAGATGGCGTCGGCGTCGAAGTGGGCGATGCGCGAGTACCCGTGCGGTCCGAGAAGGCGATCGTAGCGGGCGAGGTCCGTGCGCTCCTCGACGACGAGGTAGCGGGGCCGGTAGCCCGCGCTGATGAAGCCCCGGATCACCTCGAAGTCGGAGCCCTCGATATCGACCGAGAGCAGGCCGAAATGCCGGGGCAACCCCGTCGCCAGGCCCCTTTCTCGCAGGTCGCGATCGAGCCCTGCGGTCAGGGTCCGCACGCTCTCGGCCGCAGCGGTGACGACATACGCCAGCGGATCCGAGCGATCGGCGACGAGCGACGAGCTGGTGTGCCGCCAGCCGCGGATTTGGAAGGGCCGCGGCCCGTCCTCGTCTTCGGTGGCGGCGACGGCCCGGATGACCACGCGGTGCTCGTTCCCCATCCAGCGGTCGCGCTGGGTGTTCCAGCGCAAGGCGGGCTCGAGCGCGGGGTTCGCCTCCACCAGGGCTGCCCACCAGCCCAGCTGGACGAGGTTGTACGAGTGACTGCCGAGGAGCCCCTCGTTGGCCCCGAGGTCCACCACCACCTGCTCGGGCTCGGCCGGCTCGCCGTGCCGGCGCATGTGCTCGAGCAGGAACGTGAGCTGCCCACGACCCGACACGTCCACGAGGACGCGCTGAACTCGAGGCGCCGTCTCGACCAGCAGCACGCGGCTCACCGTGCCTTCCTCCGCCAGGCAGGCGGCCACGTGCTGAACGAGCCGGTAGGCCGCGTATTGCCCTTCGTCCATGGGGCCCGGGCCCTTGGTCACGAAGACTCGCCAGAGCAGCTTGGCCAGAAAACGCGCACGCCACAGGACGACGGCGGCGGCCGCGAGTGAGAGGACCTGCGCGAGGGCCACGAACACCAGCAGCGAAAGGAGCGGGGTGGTCACTGGCACGTCCGTCGTATGGCCACGGCGCGGAAGATACCTCGGGACTGGGCAGCGGTGCCGTTCGAGGACCTCACCACGGAGCTGCCGATCGTGGGCGCGACGGCTGCGAAGACGGCTTCTGCATCGGTCGACGAGGCCGCGGCGCTCGAGGAGGTGCTGGCATGACGGCCCCTGGCCAGCTCCGCGCGCTTCGCATCGAGGTGTTGGTGGAAGGCGAGCGCCTCCGCCTGCGAGCCGGCAGGGCGATCACCGAGGAGCTGCGGCGCGCCGTCGTGCTGCACAAGGCCGCGCTGCTGCGTCTGCTCGAGCGCGGCCGAGGGTCGCTCGCAGCGAGCGCTCGCTGGCGCTGTTGCGCGCACACTGCGCTCGCAACAGCAGCTCGCGCGGGGTGAAGCGCAGCGTGTGCCGACCGTCGGACAAGGTGCGCTTCATCCGGTAGAGGATGGTCCCGTCCGGTGCCTCCGCGAGGCGCTCCTGCGCCAGCGGCGGCCGGAGGCCGTACTTGCAGAGCCGATCGAGAGCGAGGCGATCGTTCGCGTGGACACCGACGCCGGCGTGGAGCGGGCCGACGATGCTCGCGGCCCGTGGCAAGACCGTGGCAGATCGGGTGGAGGTGGGGGCCGAAACCCCGTGATTACCGGCGAGTGAGAGTGGGCGGAGCAGGGATCGAACCTGCGACCGGCGGCGTGTAAAGCCGCAGCTCTGCCGCTGAGCTATCCGCCCGAGTGGGCACGAGGATGGCGCCGGGCCTGCCGACACGCAAGCGCTACGGCGAGGATCCAGGGAAGGCCGCCGGTGCCCTCCGTGGGCGTGCTCGCGCAACCGGAGCTGCGCGCGCTCGGGGCGGCGGCACTGCCCGGCGCATCGACGGCCACGGGCGGCGCGTCGATCGCGCGCGGAGAATCGGGCGGCGCCCCGGCATCCACCGGCCCATCGGGCGCGGCATCGGGCGGCGCGGCGGGTATGTCGAGCACGCGCTCGGCCTCGGCCATGAGGTGCCCGTAGTGCGGCGCCTGGAGATCCTCGAGCGGCCGGCCGTGCCCGTCCTCGGACCAGCCCTTGGCATCGGCGAGCGCGCGGAAGGCGCGGCGGTAGATGAGCCGCGCGTGCACGCGCACGCGGCCGCCCGCCGGCGCGCGGAACGCGTAGCGCGTGGTGTCGGTCGCCAGGGCCGGCAGGCGCGTGTCGAAGAGCAGGCTCGCCGCCTCGGTGAAGAACACCGGCGCGTTGCCGGCAGAGTCGCGCGGCACCTTCGCGTAGAGCTTGCCGGGCTGCCCCGCGTACTGCCCGCGGCTCGGGTTGCCGACGCCGCCGAGCGCGTGGATGCGCTCGCCGCTCTCGGCCTCGAGGGGCTCTCCGGCCGCGTCCGTCGCCTCGACGAGCAGGATCACGTTGCGCGTGGTGACGCCGGTCGGCACGTGGTGGCCCGTCCGGTCGTTCGTGACGTCCACGCGCACCTCGAGCGCACCCGCGCGCGGGGTGACGTCGAGCGCGACGGTCGCCGCGGCCTCGAGGAACGCGGGCGTCGTCCCCGCGAACGCGTGCCCGCGGAGCTGCCCGGGCGGCCGGTGTACGCCCGTCTGCACGATGCAAGCGACGTCCTCGTTCGAGGGCGCCATGTGACAGCCAACGCAGCTCTTGAAGGCGGCCGACGCGGGATCGCCGTAGGGCGAGGCCTTCCACTCGAGGTACGTCGGCTCGGAGACGACGCCGTCTTCCTCCTCGAAGTCGCCGTCGAGGTCGGGATCGTTCTTGTCCTGGTGGCACGCCGCGCAGATCGCCGACGAGAGCTGCGGCTGGTAGGCGCCACGCATCTGCGAAGGCGCATGGAACGACACGTCGCCGAGCAGGCCATACTGCACGGCCACCGCCGGATCGCGGGGGCGCCGCACCGTCACGGCGCTCGCCAGCACACCGGGCGTGTTCGGCTTGCTCTCGTCGATGTGCGCGATGCGGTGGCACACGGCGCAGCCGACGCCGCGGCCCGCCTCGAGCGTCACGCTGCCGGGCGGCTCGAGCGCCGCGCCCGCGGCCCGCAGCCACACCTCGGGCTGATGGCACGCCGCGCACTCCGAGCTGCGGTTCCTCGAGGCGAGCACCGAGTCGCGCACGTAGACGAAGCCGCCCATGCCGCCCGGGGTGCCGCTGCCGTCGTAGAGGTCGGCGACCCAGGTGTTCAGCCCCGCGTGCCCCATGCCCGAGGTGCGCCACTCCGCGAACTGCGTCGGGTGGCAGTGCACGCACGACTCCGGCCCGGGCAGCCTCGCGGCGGGGTCGTCGTCGGTCGGCACGGCGTCGAGGAGGAGCTCGAGGCCGCTCGCCGGGCCGGTGACCTCGGCGGCCGTGTAGAAGTAGCCCTCGGCCGCCGCCACGATCGTGCGCGGTCCCGCCGGCGGGCTCGCGATCGAGAACGCCCCGTCGGCGCCCGCGACGGTCGTGACGGTCGTCGCCTGCACGGCGACGCGCGCCCCGGCGATCGGCCGGCGCGTGGCGCCGTCGAGGACGGTCCCCGCCACCTGCGCGCGCGCCGCTGCCGGCAGGAGCGGCAGCGAGAGGGCCAGCGCAAGGAGGGAGGCTCGGGTCCGGTTCACCTGGGGATGATAGAGGCGACGCCGGGCGTGGACTTGACGATCGATCAGAATCCCTCGAGGGGTCCGAACCAGCCTCAGAACTCGGCGACGCTCTCCTCGGGGGCCAGCGCGCGCGCCTTGGCGGCCCGCTTGCGGCGCCACCGCGCGACCAGATAGAGGACCACCCCGAGCGCGAACACCGCGAGGCCCGCGCGGCCGAGCGCGCCCCGGACCTGCAGCGCGACGGGCGGCAGCTCGCCGAGCGTGCCCGAGAGCGCCATGACGAGCCACGCGCCGACGGCGCCCGCGCCCGCGGAGACCGCGTAGGCCCAGACGCGGCGCTCGCGGATGCCCGCCGGCAGGACGCCCTTGAAGAACCCCGTCGCGTCGTCGAAGAGCGCGTACGCCACGGGCACGATGAGGAGCGAGATGGTGAGCGACAGCGCCTGCCCGCCGATGATGACCTTGGCCATCGACGCGCGCGCGGCGGCGCCGGGGCCCTGCCCGAGCGCGATCGGGATCATGCCCGCGATGAGCGTCACGGTCGTCATGAGGATGGGGCGCAGGCGCACGAGGTTCGCCTCGTAGATCGCCTGGTCGCGCGGCATGCCCGTCGCGCGCAGCGTGTTCGTGTAGTCGACCTGGAGGATGCCGTTCTTCTTGACGATGCCGAACAGCATGAAGAGGCCGATGATCGAGTAGAGGTTGAGCGTCTCCGAGAGGCCCACGAGCGAGAGCAGCGCGAACGGGATCGACAGCGGCAGCGAGAGCATGATCGTGACCGGGTGCAAAAAGCTCTCGAACTGCGCCGCGAGGATCATGTACATGAAGACGAGCGACAGCAGAAAGGCGATGCCGAAGTTGACGGCCGTCTCCGCGAAGACCTTGGCGCGCCCGAGCGGGCCGCCCGAGTAGCCGACGGGCGGGTCGAGCGACTTCATCGCGGCCGTGACCTTGTCGAGCGCCTCGCCGAGCGGGATGCCGTCGAGGTTCGCGACCAGCGTCACCTGGCGCTGCCGGTCGAGGCGGTCGATCTGCGCGGGCCCGGTGTCCGCGCGCAGTGACACCAGGTTCGACAGGCGCACGAGCGCGCCGCGCGAGCTCGGGACCTCGAGGCGCAGGAGGGACTCCTCGTTCCCGCGATCCTCGGGCCGCAGGCGCAGCCACACGTCGTACTGCTCGGCGCCCTCGCGGAACTTCGTCACCTGCTCGCCCGCGACGAGCGTGCGCAGCGAGCCCGCGATGTCGGCCGCGGACACGCCGAGGTCGGCGGCCTTGCGGCGGTCGATCGACAGGCGCACCTCGGGCGTGCGCTGCGCCGTGGCGGTGTCAAGGTCCACGAGGCCGCACATCGTGCGCATCTTGACGAGCATCTTGCCGGCGAGCTCGTCGAGCTTGTCGATGTCCGGCCCCTGGATCGCGAAGGTGAGCTGGTAGTTGCCGGTGCGGCCCTGGTCGATGTCGTTGATCGGCTGCACCGCGGCCCGGAGCTCCGGGAAGTCGGCGAGCATCGTGCGCGCCTGCTTCATGATCTCGAACTGGGTGGTCTTGTCGCCGGCCTTCCGGCGCTCCTCGAGCGAGGTGAGCTGCACGTAGAGCGACGCCACCGTGACGTCCGCGTTGCCGCTGCCCGTGTCGCCGATCGTGGTGAGCAGGTGCCGGACGTGCGGCAGCTTGCGCATGCGCTCCTCGAGCCGGCGCATGACCGCGTCGGAGGCCTCGAGCGTCGAGCCGGGGGGCGTCTGCACCTGGATCGAGAACTCGCCGCGGTCGTCGAGCGGCAGGAAGTCCTTGCCCACCTTCTTGAAGAGCGGCATGACGAGCGCCACCGACGCGACCGCGAGCACGAGGACCACCCACTTGTGGGCCATCGAGAAGCGCACCATCCAGCCGTAGTTGCGGTGCATCAGGCGGTTGATGAACGTGCCGGTCTGCTCGGGGTGGCCCTTGTCGTGCGCCTTCTTGGAGGGCCGGAGGAAGACCGCGCACAGCATGGGCGTGAGCACGATCGCGATCACGAGCGAGAACAGGATCGCGACCGCGGTCGTGATGCCGAAGCTGTTGAAGAAGCGTCCGACGCGGCCCTGCATGAACGCGATGGGCAGGAAGATCACGACGAGCGAGAGCGTCGTCGCCATGACGGCGAGCATGATCTCCTTGGTGCCGTCGATGGCGGCTTGCTTGGCCGACTTGCCGAGCTCGTCCATGTGCCGGTAGACGTTCTCGAGCACCACGATGGCGTCGTCGATCACGATGCCGACGGCGAGCACGAGGCCGAGGAGCGTGAGGTTGTTGAGCGTGAAGCCGAGCATGCGCATCGCCGTGAAGGTGGCGATGAGGGAGGTGGGGATGGCGATGGCGGCGATGAGCGTGGAGCGCAGGCTGCCCATGAAGAGCAGCACCACGATGGACGCGAGCACGCCGCCGAGGACGAGGTGGAGCTTGACCTCGTGGATCGACCGCTCGATGAACACCGAGATGTCGCGCACCACCTCCACCGAGACGCCCGGCGGCAGGTTCTTCGAGATCTCCGCGACCTTGTCCTTGACGCGCCGCACGACCTCGACGGAGTTCGTGCCGGACTGCTTCTGCACGACCACCGCGATGGCGTTGCGCCCGTCGTAGCGCGAGAGCGATCGCGGCTCCTCGATGCCGTCCTCGACGCGGCCGACGTCGCCGATGGTGATGGGCGAGCCGTTCACGGTCGCGACGACCATCTGCGCGAAGTCGCCGACTCTCTCGGCCCGCGCCATCGTGCGCAGCACCTGCTCGCTCGAGCTCCGGTCCACGCGGCCCGTGGGGATCTCGACGTTCTGCGCGATGAGCGCCGCGCGCACGCGCTGCACCGACAGGTGGTGCGCGGCGAGCTTCTGCGCGTCGAGCCAGACGTTGACCGCGCGCTTCTGGCCGCCGACGAGGAGCGACTGGCCGACGCCGCTGACGGCCGCGAGGTCCTCCTTGATCTTCTTGTCCGCGAACTCGGTGATCTCCTTGAGCGAGCGCGTGCCCGAGACGACCACCGTCGCGACCGGGATCGCGTTCGTGTCGAAGCGCGTGATGACCGGCGGGTCGGTGCCGTCGGGCAGCTTCTTCAGGATCGCCGCGACCTTGTCGCGAACGTCCTGCACCGCCTCGGGGGTCGGCCGCTCGAGCACGAACGTGACCGTCACGATCGAGATGCCCTCGTAGGTCACCGAGCGCAGCTCGTCGATGCCGCTCGCGGTGTTGACCGCCTCCTCGATGGGCTTGGTGACCTGCGCCTCCATCTCCTCGGGCGAGGCGCCGCGCAGCGTCGTCGTGATCGCGACGACCGGCAGGTCGACGTTGGGGAAGAGGTCGACGCCGAGCTTCTGGTACGAGAAGAGCCCCATCACCAGCAGGAACGCGACCGTCATGGTCGCGAACACCGGGCGCCGGACGAACAGCGCCGCCAGGTTCACTTGGCGCCCTCGAGGATCGTGATGGGCACGCCCTCGGCGAGGCGCGCCACGCCCGCCACGGCCACGCGCTGCCCGGCCGCGAGGCCCTTTCCGCGCACGACCACGCGATCGTCGGGCAGGCGGTCGCCGACGTCGACCGGGTGCTCGTGCGCCACCCCGCCGTCGAGCACGAAGATCTTCGACACGCCCGCGAACGTCGAGACGGCCGCCTGCGGCACCACGATCGCCTGCTCGGGACGGCCGAGCTTGAGGACGGCGCGCGCGAACACGCTCGGCTTGAGCCGCGTGCCCTTCCTGCCTGCCCCGAAGCGCGCCTCGATCGAGAACGCGCGCGACTGCGCGTTCACCGTGGGCGACAGGCGGCTCACCTTGCCCTCGAAGACGTCGCCCGGGAACGCGTCCACGAAGGCCTCGAGCGTGTCGCCGACCTTGACGTCTCCCAGGTAGCGCTCGGGCACCTCGCCCGTCAGCTTGAGCGGATCGAGCTGCACCACCTGGAAGAGCGGCTGACCGACCTTGACGTACTCGCCCGTCGACACGAGGCGCCTGGCGATCGCGCCCGAGAACGGCGCGCGCAGCTCGGTGTCGGCGTACTTCTTCTTCGCGAGGTCGGCGGCGGCGCGGAGCTGCTGCGCGGCGAACCGCGCGTCGTCGTGCTCCTTCTCGGCGACCATCTGCGTCTTCGCCAGCTTGCCCGTCCGGACGAGGTTCGCCTCGGCCTGCCTGGCGAGGGCGTCGGCCTGCTCCATGCGCAGGCGGTACTCGTCGGAGGCCACGCGCGCGAGCACCTGACCCACGGTGACGCGATCGCCGAGGTCCACGCGGCAGGAGAGGATCTTGCCCTCGACCTCCGCGGCGACCGTCGCGTCCTCGGGCGAGGCGAGCGAGCCCGAGATCTCGACCTTTCGCGCGACGGTGCGCTCCTCGACCTGCCCGGCGCGGACGGTGACATGCGCGGGGGCCGCGGGGCCACCGCCGCTGCCGCCCGCACCTCCTGCGCCCTTGGCCTGCGCCCCGGGGGAGCAGCCCCCCTGGCCGAGGAGCCCCACGAGCGCGGCGGCGTACACGATGCGTGCGTCGATCACGGCTTGTTCCTTCCCAGCGCGCGCAGGAGGCGCGCCCGTGCGGACTGCAGGTCGTAGAGGGCCGCCACGCGCTGCGCCTCGGCGTTGACGGCGCCGATCTGCGCGTCGTCGAGCTCGAGGATCGTGCCGGCGCCCGCCTGGTAGCGCCCCTCGGCCAGGCGGAGCCGCTCCGCCGCCGTCGAGACGGCGCGGTCGGCGACCGTGATGCGCTCCTTGGCCTCGGCGATCGAGAGGCGCTCGCGCTTGAGGTCGGCGCGGATGCCCTGCTTGAGCAGCGCCCGCTGCTCGCCGAGGGCCTCGGCCTGCGCGTCGCTCTCGTCGAGCTGCGCGCGCGTCACGCCGCCCGCGTAGAAGTTCCACTGGACGCCGAGGCCGACGAACCAGTTGAAGCCGAAGTCGATGTCCTCCACCTTGGCGCCCGAGAAGTTGCCCTGCGCGAGGAGCGCCGGGTAGTACGCGCTCTCCGCCTGCCGCCTGCCCGCGCGGAGCGACACGAGCTGCGCGTCGAGGCGCGCGCCCTCGGGGCGCCGGCGCAGCGTCTCCTCGACGAGCGTGTCGAGCGGCGCCACCTCCTCGGCGAGCGGCATGGCCGGCGGCGCCACGAGCGTGAAGTCGTCGTCGGCAAGGCCGATCGCCTGCGCGAGCTGCACGCGGCCGAGGTCCCGCTGGTTCCGCGCTCGCACGAGGGAGAGCCGCTGGTTCTCGAGGTTGAGCTCCGCGCTCGTGAGGTCGATCTTCGGGCGCGTGCCGGCGGCGACGAACTGGCGCACCTGCTCGACGTGGCGCTCCTGGTTGGCGGTGGCCTTCTCGGCGACGCCGACGAGCTCGGCCGCCGCGAGCGTCGCGAAGTACGCCTGCCGCACCGCGGACAGGGCGTTTTCCTCGCTGGTCGAGATCTCGGCGGCCTGCGCGCCCTCGGCCGCGCGCGCGACGTCGACCGCGCCCGCCGTCTTGCCGAAGTCGTAGAGCAGCGCCTGCGCGGTGAGGCCGAACGTGTAGTAGTTGAACGTGTCGGCGGGCGAGAGCTTGTTGTTGACCATGAGGCTCTTGGCGAGCGGCGACGCGGCGAACGACGGCGAGAGGAGGAAGTTCGCCGTCGCGCGCTGGTACTGCGCCTGGCCGTCGAGCCGCGGGAAGTAGGCCGCCCGCGTCTGCTCGGTGCGGGCCCCGAGCGCGCGCTTCTGGGCGCGGGCTGCGCGGATCGAGGGCTGCTGCTCGGCGGCGAGGCGGAGCGCCTCGTCGAGCGAGAGCGTGCGCGGCGCCGCCGCGGCCGTGGGCTCCGCGAGGAGCGCGAGGATCAGCAGCGGCGTCACGGCGTCCTCCGCGGGCGTGGGCTCTTCTTCGGGGGCCGGTCCGCCTCCATGCGATCGAGGTTCGCCATGAGCTGGCACAGGCCCTTGCGCAGGCCCGCGAGCTCGGCCTCGGAGAAGCCCTGCTCGAGCTCGGTCTGCAGGCCGCGCGAGATCTCGGCGAGCTCGGCCGCGAGCGCCTCGCCGCGCGCGGTCAGGGCGAGCCGGCACCGCCTGCGATCGTCGGGATCCGGCGCCTGGCGCAGGAGCTGGCGCGTCACGAGGCGGCGCACCACGCGGCTCGCCGTCGGGTCGTCCGAGTAGAGGCGCCTGGCGAGCTCGGTCGACGAGAGCGGCTCCTCGCTGTCGAAGAGCGCCAGCAAGAACCCGAGCTGCGGCGGCGTGAGCCGGAACGGGGCGAGCCTGCGCCAGGCCACCTGCTTGAGGCGGCGGCGGATCGCGCCGACCAGGAGCGCCAGGCTGTCCGGGGGGAGCGCGGCTCGCCGCGACGACCGTGACCGTTGCTCCTGCAACACTTGCATGTGCAACGATCTTTGCGAGCGAAGCGGCCGCCTGTCAAGGCACGGAGGAAAACTTCAGTATTTGTGCACTAGGCGAGAAGGGAGGAGCTCGGCCGGGAGCGGGGCGCCGTCCACGAGCGCCTCGGCGAGGAGCCGCGCGGCCGCGGGGGCCGCGGTCATGCCACGTCCGCCGAGGCCGGTCAGCCACCACAGGCCCGGCGACACCGGATCGGGGCCGGCGACGAAGCGCGCGTCGGGCGCGAAGGTCCGGCGGCAGGGCCACAGGCGCACCAGCTCGGCGCGGTCGAGCGCGGCGGAGAGGCCACCCAGGCGCTCCGCGAGCTGCGCGGCGGCGTCGAAGCGTCCGCCGGGCGCGGCGCCCTCGACGTCATCGCACGGGCTCGCGAGCAGGCCCCCGCCGTCGGGGCGCAGGTAGACCCCGCGCGCGGTGTCCCAGTAGAGCGGCGTCCGCGGATCCACCGTCGCGCGCAGCCACGCGAGGTGCCTCGCCGGGCTCCGCAGCGGCAGGTGACCCCCGCCGAGGTCCCTCGCCCACGCGCCCGCCCCGTTGACGACGGCCGCGGCGGTGATCGCGCCCGCGTCGGTCTGCACGCCCACCACCCGCGCGCCGTCGCGCACGAGCCCGCGCACCGGGCGGCCGAACGACACGCGCGCGCCGCGGGCCCGCAGCGCCTCGAGGAGGCCGAGGATGATCGCGTGCACGTCGAGCACGCCGTCGGTCGGGCACCAGAGGAGCGCGCCGCCCGCGAGCGTCTCCGCCGAGAAGCCACCGAGCCGGGTCGCGGCCTCCTCGGGGGTCACGGCCTGTCCCGGCAGATCCGCCGCGGCGAGCGCGCCGAGGAGCGCCTCCGCGGTGCCGAGGTCCGGCAGCCGCGCGACCGAGCCCGTCTCGTCGAGCAGGCCCGCGCCGAGCGCGCCCGAGCGATAGAGCGCGCGCGTCTCTCGCGCGAGGGGCACGTGCACCGCGTCGGGCAGCGCGGCGTGGAACATGGCGGCGTTGCGGCCGGAGGCGTGCGCCGCGGGCACCGGCTCGCGCTCGAGGACGTGCACGGCGAGCCCGCGCTCGGCGAGCGCCCACGCGACCGACAGGCCCGCCACGCCGGCGCCGATGACGACGGCGTCGGGGGTGGTCTCGGCGGTGGGGCGCGGGCGCGTCACCCGCAAGGCGTACACGAGGCCCGCCCGGGAGGCGAGCGCCGGTTGCATACTGCCGCGCGTGCGAGCCCTCCTCTGCCTGCTGCTCCTCCTGCCTGCGTGCGGCGAGCGCGCGTCCCTCCCCGGATGTCCGGCGCGGCGCGACGCCGACGGGACCTACACGCTGCCCGTCGGTGACGCGTGCGAGAAGGGCGTGCGCATCCGGGTGCGCGTGGGCGGCGCGTTCGTCGACGATCCGGGCCTGCGGCTCGAGTGGCGCGCCGGCGCGGGCGGGGGCGCGCTGCGCCTCTCGTCGATGCAGCCGGGCGTCGAGGCCTTCTGGCTCACGCTGGGGCCGGTGCCTGCGACGGCGATCCTGCAGCAGGGCTACCAGTCCTGGAGCTTCGCGGGCGCGCTCGTGCCGCCTGCCACGGTGCCGCGTGACGCCGACGGGGCGCCGAGCTTCCTCGCCGCGCGCTCGGGCGACGCCGGCAACGAGGTGGCTGGCGCGTCGAGCGGCATGGTGGTCGCACTCGGGCCGGGGCGCGCCGTGGTGCTCGGGGCCCTCGCTGCCGAGCACGCGACCACGGGGCTCGCGGCGACCGGCGCCGACGGCAACGTCACGCTCGAGGTGGTCTACGGCGCGGCGCGCGAGGTCCTGCCCGCTGCCGGCGGCGCGACGACCACCGAGCCCCTGTGGATCGGCACCGCGTCCGAGGCGCAGGCCGCCCTCTCCGCCTACGCGGAGGCGCTCGCCGCGTCGCTCGCCGCCGCCGGGGCGCGCCAGCCGCGCCGGCCCCCGGGCGGCTGGTTCACCTGGAACGAGCGGTTCGCGGCCATCGACGAAGAATTCGTAAAGGCGAATGCGTCCGTCGTGGCGCGCGAGCTCGCGCCGCGCGGCCTGCCCCTCGTCGAGATCGACGACGGCTGGGCGCGCGCGTGGGGCGACTGGCGCGAGAACGAGCGCTTCCCGTCGGGGCTGCCCGCGCTCGCGGCCGAGCTGGCGCCGAGGGGCCTCACGCTCGGGGTGTGGCTCGCGCCGTTCCTGGTGGACGTGGACTCGGAGGTCGCCCGCTCGGCCGATCCCTCGCTCTTCCTGCGCGGCGCGAACGGCGCGCCGCTCCGCCACGTGCCGAGCGGCGGCGCACGGAGCTACTACGTGCTCGACGGCACGCAGCCGGCCGCGATGCGCATCCCCGCCGACGCCATCCGCAGGCTCCGCGACGGCGGCTTCCGCTTCTTCAAGCTCGACTTCCTCTACGCGGGCGCGATCGCGGGCGGCCGCGCGGACGCGGCGGCGACCGGCGTCGAGGCCCTTCGTCGTGGCCTCGCGGTCCTGCGCGAGGCGATGGGCGAGGACTCCGTGTTCAACGCGTGCGGCGCGCCGGTGTTCCCGGTGCTCGGCCTCGCGGACTCGCTGCGCGTCGGCCCCGACACCGCCTTCGAGCGCACGCCGCTCGGCTGGCCGATCGTGGCGGCCGCCGCGCGGGGGCACGCCGCGCGCGCCTTCCTCGCGCTCCCCGCGGCCGGGCCGATCGTGTGGCCCGACGCCGATCAGGTGCAGCTCCGCGCGCCGTACACCGAGGACGCCGCGCGGGCCGGCGCCATCGTGGCGGCGCTCTCGGGGGCCGCCTATTCGCTCGGCGACGACCTGACCACGCTCGATCCCGCGCGCCTGGCGCTCGGCCTGTCGGAGGACGTGCTCGCGTTCGCGCGCGCGCGGCGCCTCGCGCAGCCGACGGATCTGCTCTCGCACCCGGCCGAGGACGTCGTCGTCACGCCCGCGATCGAGGTGCTCATCACGCCGGACGCGACCGCGGCGGCGCCGCCCGCGGCGTTCTCCGCGCTGGGCATGGGAGGCGAGCGCCTCGAGGCGAGCTTCGACTGGACCGCGCAGAAGGTGAGCGTGCGTCGGTAGCGTGGGGCGCTCATGATCCTACACATCTGCCACGGCGCATGGATAGGGCGGGGGCGAGGCCCAAGCGATCGACTTTTCTGGCCCCTAACACCACGCCCGGCCTCACCCCGTCGTGGCGTCCACCGCGGTCAGTCGCCCCTCTCCCGTCGGGAGAGGGGCACCGGCAGGCGCTCCGACAGCAGTCGGCGGACCCGTCGCACCACCTCTTGCGGGCGCGCGAGCACCTGCTCGTTGGTGACCC
>CAZQJC010000260.1:0-34226 GCA_964593795.1 uncultured Myxococcales bacterium
GGGCCCGCGGGCCCGACCCGCGTCGAGTGCGACGGCACCTTCGGGCGCTACAGCGACGCGCGCGTGCGCGTCGAGCTGCCGGCGGGCGGTGATGCAACGGTAGAGCTGTCGCTCGCGCGGTTGCCCGAGGTGCTGTCGGGCACGGCGCCGGGCACGCTCCCGCGCTACGGGGCCGCGCTCGATCCAGCCGGCGAAGGCGGGCGCCTCCGCGCCGTCACCGAGGGCGGGCCGGCGTTTCGCGCAGGGCTGCGCGCAGGCGACACCGTGATCGCCGTCGACCGGCGCCCCGTGGAGGCGCTCACGCCGAGCGCGGTGGCGGCGCTGCTCCTCGATCGCCCGGGGAACCAGGCGATCGCGCTCGAGATCGAGCGCGGCGGCGCGCGTCTCGCCGTCACGCTGCCCTCCGCGTCGCGCTGATCACCTTTTTCCGTCAACAGGGCCCGCGGCGGCGGGGAGTACAGGGCAGGTCGCATCACGCGACCACGGCTCGAAGGAGTCTCGCCCATGCGCCCAGCGCCCGCTCTCCTGTCCACGCTGCTCTGGCTCGGATGCAACGCCGGCACGGTCACCACCGACGAGCCGCCGTCACCGGGCCTGCTCGGTCCCGCCGACTCGGGTGGCGCGGCGGGCGCTGCCGGCGCAGGCGCCGCGGCGGGCGGCGGTGCGGGCGCGAGGCCAGGCGCGGGCGGCGCTGGAGCGGCCGGCGCCGGAGCGGCCGGTCGCGCGGGCGGCACCGCGGGCGCCGAAAGTGGCGCGGCAGGTGGCGCTGGAGCTGGAGCCGGCGGAGGCGCCGGCGGGGCGGGAGCAGGGCCCGACCCCGCCGGCGGCTTCGTCGCCGTTTCGAGCTCCGGCGGCGCCATGCCGGGCTACCAGGCCTTCGCAGGGTTCGGAAGCGGGGGCGCGTGCGCGTCGCAGGTCGTGGGGCCATGCATCCTGTCGACGTGCACGTCGCCTCCGACTCCTGCCGACGCGGGCGTCATCACGATCACGGGCGGCGCGGAGGCCGTGACGCTGACGCCGCAGGCCGGGACGTACCCGCCGGCCGAGGGCATGCGTGCGCTGTGGACCGGCGGTGAGGTCCTGCGCTTCTCCGCCGCGGGGGGCACCGTCCCCGCGTTCTCCGGCACGGTGACCGCGCCGCCACAGGTCGTCGTGAGCACGCTCGGCGATGCCGCCTGGCCCACCGCGGCGGTCCCCTTGCCGCGCTCCGCGCCGCTCGTCATCCGCTGGTCCACCGGCGCGATGACGGACGTCCTCGTGTACGTCGACACCCAGCAGGGAGGCGTGGGCTGCGCGTTCCCCGCGTCCGCCGGGACGGGCACCGTGCCCGCCGAGGCGCTCGCCGCGCTGCCCGCCGGAGCCGCGTTCCTCTCCGTCTCCACGATCGCAGGCGACACGGTCACCGCCGGCGCGTTCGCGATCGACCTCGAGCTGCAGACCGCCGCCACCACCCAGACCGGCGCCTTCGCGGGCGCCGAGGTCACCCTCCAGTGAAAGGAGCCCTCATGCGAGTCCTCACGTACCTCCTGCCGATCCTCGGCGCCGCGCTCGTGCCGGTCGCGTGCACGGGCGAGCTCCTCACGCCGGACACGCCGGGTGCGACGCCCGGCGCTGCACCGCGCCCCGGCCTCGTGCGCCCTGCCCCGCGCGCGGTGCCGGTCATCGGCGGCCAGCACGAGACCGGCTACCCCGCCGTCGGCTACCTCATGGTCGACGGGCAGCCCAACTGCGGCGCGAGCCTCGTGCGACCGCAGGTCGCGGTCACCGCCGCGCACTGCGTCGCGGAGGGATCGCGCTTCGCGATCGGCTTCGGGGACCTCAACTCCGGGCCGCTCTACCAGGGCCGCGCCCAGGTGCACCCGCAATGGCGCGGCGAGTACCAGCACGACGTCGCGATCCTAGTGCTCGATCAGGCGCCACCCGTGGCTCCCGCGACGATCGGATCCGCCGTCAACGGGACGACGGTGCGCTACGTCGGCTACGGCCGCACCACGCCGGGCGGGCCCGACGTGATGACCGGCTACTCGTGGGAGCGCAAGAGCTCGCTCCAGCGCATCACACAGGTGGACGCGCTCGGCGTGTTCACGATGGGCGTCGACGGGGGCCTCTGCCACGGCGACAGCGGCGGCCCGCTCATCGACGGCACGGGCGCGCTGCTCGCGGTGGTGCACGGGCCGCTGCCCGGGGCCCCGGACCTCTGCACGGATCGCGACGCCGTGTCGTTCGCCTCGCTCTCCGCCGAGCTCGCCTTCATCGACAGCGCGGGCGGCGGCGCGGGGACGGGCGGCGGCGCGGGCGCGGGGGGCGGCGGGGGCGGCGCCTGCGCGTACGCGTGCGCCGACTACGGGATCGCGGCCGGACAGTGCGTGAGCGGCTGGTACTGCGACGGCGCCTGCCTGCAGTACACGGGCTGCATGGGCGGCGGCGGCGGCCAGGGCGGCGGAGCCGCGGGCGGCGGCGGCGCCCAGTGCCAGTACTACTGCCAGGACTACGGGCTCATCGCGGGCCAGTGCGATCAGGGCTGGCAGTGCGACGGCACGTGCATCCAGTACACGGGCTGCGCGGGCGGCGGTCAGGGTGGAAACGGCCAGGGCGGCGGTCAGGGCGGGCAAGGCTGCCAGCTCCCGTGCGACGCGTTCGGCTACTGGCCCGGCGACTGCGGCTACGGCTTCTACTGCGACGGACAGTGCCTGGTCCCCACGACCCAGTGCTGACAGGGCGCCGGGCCGAAAGGCCGCGAAGGACAAGGCCCTCGCGTAGAACAACTACCTCGTGAGCCTCGAGAACGAGCTCGGCATCGACGCGGTGCTGCGCGGCCAGCGGAAGCTGCAGCAGCGCCTCGCAGCGCTCGAGCGCCGCAAGAGCGATCTGCCTGCGCGCGAGCCCGTCACTTCGGCTTGAGCGCCTCGTCGCGCGCGGTGGCGAGCGGCCCCTCGGGCATCGGCGCCGCCGGCGAGGCGAGCTGCTTGGCCTCCTTGGTGGCCGCGATGGCGAGGGCGCTCGACATCATCGACTGCACGGCTGCCTGCTGGGCGGGCTCCGAGGTCTCGCCGCGCTGCGGCAGGAGCTCGATCGGCACGGGGAACACGATCGTCGAGTTGGCCTCGCCCGAGACCTCGACGAGCGTCTGGTAGAGCCGGAGCTGCAGCGCGCCCGGGTGGGCCGAGATGATCTGCGCCGCCTGCGACAGCATCGACGCCGCCTGCATCTCGCCCTCGGCCGCGATGACCTTGGCGCGTCGCTCGCGCTCCGCCTCGGCCTGCCGCGCCAGCGCGCGCTTCATCTCCTTGGGCAGCTCGATGTCGCGCAGCTCGACCGCGGTGATCTCGACACCCCACTGCTCGGTGCGCTGGTCGAGGATGGTGCGGATCTCCTGGTTGATGCGATCGCGGTGCGCCAGGATGTCGTCGAGGTCCATCTTGCCGAGGACGGCGCGGAGCGTGGTCGCGGCGAGCTGCAGCGTCGCCGTCAGGTACTGCTCGACCTCGAGGATGGCGTGCTGCGGCGACGCGATGAACGCGTAGACGACGGCATCGACGAGGATCGAGATGTTGTCGTGCGTGATCACCTCCTGCGGAGGGATCTGCATGGCCTTGGTGCGCACGTCGACCACGCGCGCGCGATCGAGGCCGAAGGGTAGGAGGAGCTTGACGCCCGGCCCACCGAGCTGCTTCCGCGCACGCCCGAGCCGGAAGATGACCGCGCGCTCGTACTCCTTGTAGATCCGCACGCCGGACAGGAGCGCCGCCAGCACGAACACGCCACCCGCGATCAGGAATTCCATGCAGGGAATGTAGCGCCGAGTGGAAGGAAGCACAGCTCCGCGCGCTCCACGATCTCTCGACGCCCTGAGCCTCCCCTCACAACCGCTCGAGCCACGGGATGAACGGCGCGCGCAGCAGCCGGTACGGGTACATCGCGAGCAGCCACGGAGAATCCTCCGGCACCCCGAACAGCTCGGCCATGTAGCGACGCGCCGGGAGGATCGATCGCACGAGTGCGGGCAGGGGCTGGTCGAGCAGCGCACCGAAGCGCTCCAGCAGGACCCGGTAGTGTCGCAAGCGGAGGTGGACGTCCGCGACCCACGTTCGCCCGAACAGGATCTGCGACACGGCGAACCGCGCAGCTAGCGGTCCCTGCGCCGCGAGCAGGAGCGCCAGCGAGACCACCGCCGACTCCCGTGTCCGACCCTCGAGCTGCGACCACGAAGCCCGCAGACTCCCGCCGAGCGCGCCGACGTCGACCAGGTGCCGCGCCAGGTATCGCGGCTCGCCGTGGTGGTGCACCATCACGTGCTCGCACGCCATCACGAAGAGCCCTTCCGGCTCCAGTACGTCGACGCGGGTGCCGCCGAGATCCACGGCGTGCACCCTGGCACGCCGCTCCGCCCACGTCGGCTGCCGATGGATCGGCGCTCCCGGCGAGAGGCGGTGGAGCTCGATCGGCGTGCCGTTCGGGCTGCGATGGATGTCGCCGTGGATGCCGAGCTTCCAGCGTGGCTCGGCCGGTGCCGCGGGCAACAAGCTCCCGGCATGGTCGAGCAGGTGCTTCGCCTCGTGCGCGTCGTGCGGAACCACCGTGTATCCCAGCCCGACGAGCGCCTCGTCCGCAGCCTCGACGTCGCGCTCCTGCACGAGGAGATCGATGTCGTCCACGTGGCGGGCCTCCAGGGGTACGTGCCCCGCCGCGAGCAGCGCGGCGCCCTTGAGCACGATGGTCTCGACGCCGGCCGCTCGCAGCGCGCGCACGGACTCTGCCAGGTCGTGCAGGAGGATCCGGTTCTGCATCGCGTTGTGCGCGAGCGACTCGGCCAGGCGCTCGCGCGCTGCAGCCTGCGGGGGCTGTGCGCCGTGGAGGTCGAGGGTGTACGCGAGCGTCGGCAAGACCGCGCTGGCCTCGGCAGCGTCGCAGACGAAGGCCCAGTCGACACGCTGGGACAGATCTCGCGCCCGCCTTGCGTCCGCGCGGTCGAGCAGCAGGCCCTCGCAGAGCAGCGCCCGCTCGCGGAGGTTCATGCCGTGGCCCCGGGGTGGCTGAACGTCACGACGATGCCGGGGCGGAGCTCCTCGCCGTACGGGCGCCCGCCGACCTCGACCCAGGCGTGCCCGGCGAGGTCGTCCTGGCCCGGCACCACGCCCATGACGAAGCACACCTGCAAGCCCGCGGCGCGGAGCACGGCGTAGCGGGCCATCGCGCGATACAGGCAGGTGCTCGGCGCCAGGTGATATTCACGCACGATTCGATCGACCCGCTCCGCGATGCCCTCGACGCGGGCCGCGGGCATCGCCAGCCTCGGCATGCTGCGCTCGGCGCGGCGGATGGCCGACGGGAAGCTCTCGCGCTCGATCCATCCCGGCAGTCGAAGACGCAACCAGAACAACCTGGCCGCCATTGCGAGCTCGGGCAGAGGCAAGGCCACCACGCGGAGCGCCGATCATAACGCAAGGCCGAGCGGCTCATGGAGCAGCTCCGCGAGCACCGCTGGCCGGCCGAGGAGGTCGCGTCCGAGGCACGCGCGCACCGCAGGGACCTCGCCCGCGAGCGCGCCGAGGAGCTCGAGCTGCTCGGGCAGGGCCGGCATGCCGTCGACGACCCCGAGGGCGCTCGACTGGAGGAGCAGCCCGAACACCTCCTCGAAGCCGCGGATGGCACCATGAAAGAAGCTCGGGCGCGCGCCCGCGGGCGGCGCTTCGCCGAGGCCGGCTCGAAGCGCGAGCTCGACCCGCGCTCCGCCCCCGGGCGCAGCGGGCTGAGCGGCGAGCAGCGGCGTCAAGGGATCTGGCGCCAGCGTCCACCTGCCAGGCGACCTCGACCCCGCAGACATCGACCGCGCGCTGCACGCTCGCGCCTCCGAGGAGCGGCACCGACTTCAGCGGCCGGTCTCGGAACCAGTCTCGATGATCCCCTCGTCCTCGAGCTCGCCAAGTAGTGTGCGGAGGTCCCGCTCGGCCGTGGCAGCGTCGACCTCGAACTCGGCGCAGAGCTGCTCGGTCAGCGACGCCAGCGTCGAGTCGGGTCCGCGCTCGATCGCGTGCCAGACGAAGACACCTGCCTGGTTGAGCGTGAAGTAGAACTTCGTCTCGAGGTGCAGGAGGACCGCGGTGCCGTCGCGAAGGGGCGTGTAGAGCACCTTCGCGTGCGGACGAAACGACGTCGCGGCGCCGATACCCACTCGTCAGAGGATCGCCGACCCACGCGCCGAGGGCAAGCCCGTCGTGCTCCTCCTTCCGGCCGGTTCCGTCTATCGTGCTACTCGCTTGAGCACCCTCCTGGTCGCGCACGACGGGCCGGCCGCCCGCGCGCTCGCACACGCTCTACCGGGCCTCCTCGGCATCATCGTCATCCGGGCGGTGCCGCCGGTGACGGTGCCCCATCCGGCGGCCCCTGCCTGGCGACGACTCGCGCGGAGGGTCCGGCGATTGCTTCGAGGAGACGACCGCGTCGAGCGGTCGCGGGCGCGACTCGAGCGCGCAGCGGACGAATCGATGCGCAGGCTGGCCCGCCGCTGGCCGGCCGCCTGGCCCCCCGTGCCGGTGCACGCGACGGCGACGTTGGCCATGCCCGAGGCGCTCACCTTCGCCAGCGGGCTCCGCGCCGATCTCGGGATCCTGTTCGGCGCCCCGATCGCGCCGCCCGCCTTCCTGCGCGCGGCGCGCCTCGGCTTTCTCAACGTCCACACGTCCCTGTTGCCCTCGTTCCGGGGCGGCTTCCCGGAGCTGTGGATCGTGCACGATCGCGCGCACGATCGAGCCGGCGTGACCGTGCACTGGGCCACCGCGCGCGTGGACGCCGGTGACCTGGTCGCGCAGCGTCCGGTGCAAGTGCGGCCGCCGATCGATCCGTACACGCTTCGGGTTCGCACCGTCGAGGCGGCGGTGGCCTTCGTGCCAGACATCGTGCGCGAGGTGCTCGCGGGGCGGGCGACGCGCACCCCCCAACCCCCGAGCCGCCTCTACCGCACGCGCGACTTCACGACGGCGCACTGGCGCAGGCTGATCCGCCAGCTCGGAGGCAGCTGAAGGACCTTGGGCGACACGGCGGTCGCCGCTCACGGCTCGCGCGGCTTGCCCACCGGATTGGAGAGGTGCGGCACGCGCTCGAGATCGACCGGGCCGTCGTCTCCGATGGGGGGTCGACTACAGGCAGGTCGGCAGGCGCGCCGGCGTGCCGTCCACCGTGATCTGTCCGCACTCGGGGCCATACGCCACGGTGCGCGAGAGCTCTCCGCCAGGCGCGCTCGCGCGCACGGACCAGGTGCCGCCCGTCGGGTGGCAGCAGTCGGCGGAGAAGCGCACGCCGGAGGCCTGGCCCTGCGCGGACAGCCCGAGGAGCGCGAGGTCCGCGGTGATGGTCCCCTCGACGACGAGGGCCGTGCCGTCCACCGTCGCCTGCGCGCGGCCGGTGAGGTGCTGGTCGAGCAGCGTCGCGCCTGCCGGGCCGAGGCGCCGGCGGCGATGGTCGAGCTCCGCGGTGCGCGACGTGACGAGCGCCCTCGTGCGCACGGTCGTCGTGCGACCGGTGCCCTGGATGTCGGCGCGCCCGCCGTCTGGCGACGAGAAGCGAACGCCCACCGTCGCCTGCGTCTCGACCTTGACGGAGATGCCTGCCAGGTCGCACGTCGCCCCGTCCACGAGCGCGCGCACGCTCGAGATCTCCAGCGTCCCGTCGAGCTGGACGCCCGAGCCGAGCTTGCACGCGTCGAAGCGCACGCTCACGCCGCTCGTGTACTGGCCGCGCATGCCGATGAGCGCACAGCCCGCGTCGGCCGTCGTCGTGCGCACGGTCGGCGCCGGCAGACACGGCGCGCCGCCGCGCGCGCGTGCGAGCTGGCGCAGCACACGCGCGAGATCGGGACGCACGATGCGCGCGTCGGGGCCGCCGGGCGCGCTGCCCTTCTCGACCGCGGTCGCGGTGACGTCGCCCTCGGCGAGGTCCGCCGCCGCGCTCACCTCGGACAGGGCGAGATCGCTCTCGTAGGCGACCTCCTCGAGCTGCGCGGACTCATCCGGCGCCGCCGCCCCGCCCGCGCCCCCGGCGCCGCCGCCGCCACCCTTGCCATCACCGCCGCAAGCGAGGGGAACCAGGGCCACGGCCATCACGAGGGCACGCACGTTCCCTTGGACGAGGGCGCCGCCAAGAAGGTTCCCCGCGCGGATCCCGTTCGCACCAGCGTGTGGGCTCATGTGCTCCCTCCTCGCGCCGCGGCGCGCATGACGTCGATCGGCGGCGCGACCTCGAGCCAGATCCGCAGCGCGTGCCACGCCTGTCGCACGAGCACCTCGAGGCCATCCTCCGCGCGCATCCCGGCCGCCCGTGCCGCCCGCAGGAGCGCGGACTCCTCCTGGTAGACGAGGTCGACGAACCGCGCCCCCCTGGCCGCCCCCGCGAGGTCCAGCGCCGCCCCCGGCGGCACGCAGGAGACGACGATCGACGCGCCCTCGAGCCCCTCCGGCGACAGCGGCGCGGCCTCCGCCCCGAGCAGCGCCGCGAAGTCCGCCTTGCCCAGGTCCCGCGCGAGCACGCGCACCCGGCGCGCGCCGCCCGATCGCAGCGCGTACGTGGCCGCCCGCGCCGAGCCCCCCGCGCCGAGCACCACCGCGTCGCTGCCGGGCAGGTCCGCGCCGAGCACGTCGGCGATCGCGGGCGCGTCCGTGTTGCGCGCGATCGTGCGCCCCTCGGCGAAGCGCAGCGTGTTGCACGCGCCGATCGCGGCCGTGGCGTCGTCCCAGACATCCGCCTGGGCGAATGCTTCCTCCTTGTGCGGCATGGTGACGTTCAGGCCGAGGAACCCCAGCGCGCGCGCCCCCCGCACCGCGTCGCCGACCGCGCCGACCGCGACGTCGAAGCACGCGTAGCGCGCGTCGATCCCGAGCGCCGACAGCGCCGCGTTCTGGATCGCCGGCGAGCGCGAGCGCCGGACGCCGGGCCCGCCGAGGAGGCCGAGGAGGCGCGTCGCAGGCCCGACCCGGCCCGACCCGCCCCCGCCGCTCATGCAAACACGACGATCTGGTCGCCGCCCTTGAGCTGCGCGGCGCGCAGCGCCGTCTGCGCGTGGTGGATGAGGCGCGCGAAGCTGACCGGCTTCTTCGCCCCGGTCCCGCTCGCGGTCACCGCGGCGATGCCGACCGACGCCGTCGGGCGCACCTCGACGCCGGGGCCGGTGAAGACCGATCGCCGCACCTGCTGCACGATCCGCCGGCCCACACGCTCGGCGCCGTCGACCGCCGTGTGCGGCAGGAAGATGAGGTACTGGGCGTCGCCATAGCGCACGGGGATGTCGATGTCGCGCACGGCCGCCTTGATCGCCTGCGCCGCGGTCACGGACACCGCGTCGAGCAGGTTCGACGTGGGCACGCTCGGCGGGTCGATCGACAGGACGCAGATCGCCAGCGCGTGCTTGTAGCGCCGCGCGCGCAGGAGCTCGAGCAGCAGCATGTGCTTGAAGAACTCGAAGCGGTAGAAGCCCGTGGCGGGGTCGATGGCCGTCGTGTCGGTCGTCGGTTGCCCGCGCAGCTCGCGCGCGCGCAGCGCCGAGTACAGCGCCGCCCCGAGCGCGTCCTTGCGGTACGGCCGGAACGTGATCGCGTCCGCGCCGATGCGGCGCGCGGTCTCCTCGACGCCCGCCTCCTTGGCCAGGAACGAGGCGACGAGCGCCGTGTTGCCGAAGCCGGCCTCGCGCAGCTTGAGCACCTCGAGCGTGTGGCTCGGGTGGCTCGCGAGCACCACGGAGGGCTGGTGGCTGCGGACGATCTGCGCGGCCGTCGTGGCGTCCTCGACGCCGAGGGTGTCGTAGCCGAGCTGCTCGACGGTGCGAGCGAGTCGCGTTCGGGACTTCGGCGGCTCGAGGAGGAGGATGGTGTGCTCGGGGATCATGGTTTCGTCTTTTCGACCTTGCACTCGAGCTGGCCCTTGCTGAGCCTGAGCGAGAAGGACTGACCGGGGGTGACGCCTGCCGCGTCGTCGATGACGTGCCCGTCCAGCGTCCGCGCCAGCGCGTAGCCGCGCTCGAGCACCCTGAGCGGCGAGAGCGCCTCGAGGCGGGCGGCGCCGGCGCCGAAGCGTGCGCGTCGCGCGGTCAGGGCCCCGCGCATCGCGGCGGCCAGGCGGGACTCGAAGGCCGCGAGCTCGCTCCGGCGGTCGCGCAGCCGGACCAGCGGATGATCGCGCCGCAGCCGCGCGTCGAGCTCGTCGAGCGCCTGCCGCCGGTCCGCGAGCGTGCGCCGCACGCGCGCCTCGAGCCGCTCCTCCCCGCGCTCGAGGGCGGAGCGCCGCTCGTCGAGGCCGCGGCTCATGGCCTGCACGAGCCGCGCGCGCAGGTGCGCGAGCTCGGCGCGCACCGACTCCTCGCTCGGCGTCACGAGCTCGGCGCCGTTCGACGGCGTCGCCGCGCGGCGGTCCGCGACGAAGTCCGCGATGGTGAAGTCGATCTCGTGCCCGACGGCGCTCACGACCGGCACCCGGCACGCCCGGATCGCGCGCGCCACCGCCTCGTCGTTGAACGCCCACAGGTCCTCGAGGGAGCCGCCGCCGCGGCCGACGATGACGACCTCGACGTCGGTCAGCTTCTGGATTCGCTCGAGCGCGCGCACGATCTCCGCCGGGGCGGTCGCGCCCTGGACCGCGCAGTGCGACAGCACGATGCGCGCCGGCCAGCGGCGGTGCAGCACGCGCACGATGTCCTTCCACGCGGCCCCGCTGCGCGACGTGACCACGCCGACCACGCGCGGCGCCTTCGGGAGCGGGCGCTTCTTCGCCGGATCGAACAGACCCTCCGCGCCAAGCCGTGCCTTGAGCTGCTCGAACGCCAGGTGCAGGGCGCCCTGCCCCACCGGCTCGATGGCGCCCACGTAGAGCTGCGCCTTGCCGGCCTGCGGGTAGAACGACATCATGCCGCGGCACAGCACCTTGGCGCCGTCGGTGGGGCGGAACTTGAGCTTCTGCGCGTCGCTGCGCCACATCACGCACGAGAGGCGCGCGAGCGCGTCCTTGAGCTCGAAGTACAGGTGCCCGCTCGGGTGCGGCTTGCACGCGGAGAGCTCGCCCTCGACCCACACCTGCGCGAAGCGCGCCTCGAGCGCCTGCTGCGTCTTCTGGCACAGCTCGCTGACCGAGAGCACGACGCGCCTGGTGGGATCGACGGCCTCGGTCGCCTTCGGCTCGCTCGCCCGCTCGGCCGGGGCCGCCTTCTCCGCCGGGGAGGGCGGTGCTGCCTTCTCCGCCGGCGGCGGCGCGGCCATCCGGGCAGCGGGACGCGAGGCGGGCGCGGCGATCGGCGGCGGCCCCGGGGCACGCTCGGGCGCGCGCTCCGGCTCCGGCGGCACCGCTCCAGAGGCGGGAGCCGGCGGCTCGCGCAGCCGGGGCGCGTCGAAGTCCGGCTCGAACAGCGAGATCTGCCGCGTCACCGCGCCTCCAGCCGCTTGCCTGCCTCGTAGGCGGCCGCGCTGTCCTTGACGCTCGCGAGGTGGTGCGTCGCGTCCGCGACCAGCTCCGACAGCTCGGGCTCGAGGCCGGTGAAGCCGCAGCGCTTCCAGGCGTCACACCGGATCTGACCGGCCACTGGCGGCTGCGCGCGCAGCCGGTCGAGCCACCGCTGCCGCCGCGCGAGCTCCGCGGCGAACGCCGGCTCCTCGGCGGCGCGCACGAAGCGCGCCAGCGCCTGCGCCCGCGCCTCCGGCGGGAACGCGCCCTCGATGGTCCGCACGGCCTCGCCGTGGGTCCGCGCGAGCGTGGCGATGGACCAGCGCGAGCGCTCGTCGAGCGCGTGGTAGAGGCCCGCCGGGTCCCCGCTTCCGGCCGCCGCGCGCAGCGCCCCGAGCGCCCCTTCCGGCGTGTGGTGCCAGGGGTCGTGCCTGCAGCCCGGCTGGGCGAGGGTCACGCCGAGGAGGAGGCTCGACGCGCGCGGCCGCACCATTGTCGCAGCGTAACCCGCGCGGGGCGGACGATGCCAGTCGGACGCATGCTATACCCACACCGATGGCCGCCGAGACCGCCCCCGCTCCGTCCGATGCGGACGAGTTCGCGGCCATCCCTGCCCCGCGCTACGGCCGGAATCCGCTCATCGCCGTGGTGTCGATCGGCCTTTCGCTGGCCATCCTCTGGCCCCTGCGCGGCCAGCTCGTGTACTCGCTCTCGTCGCGGCAGCCCCTCGAGGTCGCCGCCCAGGCGCTCGTCGCACCCGGCACGGCGCCGCCGGTCGATCGCTTCGTCCACCTCGGCGGCATCGCCGAGCGCGCGTCATCGGTCCTCATCGACACGATGGGCAGCCACAAGTTCCGCCACGCCTACCCCCTCGTCGGCACCGAGCTCGGGGTCTGGGTGGTCCGCCGCATGGGCGACGTGCGCCTGGCCGACGCGCAGGCCGAGGCCTACACCGGGCGCCTGCAGACCTTCGACTCGCTGTCCTTCGCCGGCACGCTGCGCAGGGCCTACGAGGCCGCCGAGGCGCGCGCGATCCCGCTCGATCCCGCGGCAATGGCGAAGGGCGAGGCCAAGCTGCCGCCGGGGACCTCGCGCGTCATCGCGACCCTCGGCTGCCCGGGCGGCAAGCCCAAGGTGCCGCTCGCGGAGATCGAGCCGCGGCTGTCGGCGCGCAGCCTCGAGCTGTGCGACGGGGCCTCGGCGCCGCTCGAGACGCTCACGCTCGAGGTCGCCAAGGGCGACCCGGTCGCGGCGCTGGCGGGAAAGCCGAACCTCATCCGCGCGGTGGCGTTCGCGCCGGCCCGCATCCCCGAGGCGGCCCTCGTGCTCGTCGAGGGCGAGGACCCGCGCGCGGTCTGGTACGTCCCCGTGATCTTCGGCCTCCTCGGCCTGTTCGTGCTCTTCAACGGCTACCTGCTCTCGCTGCGCCTCCGGCGCTAGGGGTCCGCGCAATGCTCCGCATCTACGACACGCTCCAGCGCAAGAAGGTCGAGTTCAAGCCGATGGCCCCGCCGAGGGTCGGCATGTACGTCTGCGGCATCACGACGTACGACGACTGCCACATCGGGCACGCGCGCTCGCAGATCTCGTTCGACGTCGTGGCCCGGTGGCTGCGCGCGAGCGGCTACCAGCTCACGTACGTGCGCAACGTGACGGACATCGACGACAAGATCATCGCCCGCGGCAACGAGCGCGGCGAGGATCCGCTGGCGCTCTCGCGCCGCTTCACCGAGCGCATGCGCGAGGACTTCGCGGCGGTCGGCATCCAGCCCCCGGACCACGAGCCGCTCGCCACCGAGACCATCCCCGAGATGGTCGCGATGATCGAGCAGATGGTGGAGGCAGGGAAGGCCTACGCCGTCGACGGCGACGTCTACTTCGCGGTCGAGACGTTCCCGCCGTACGGGCGCCTGTCGGGGCAATCGCTCGACGACCTCCGCGCGGGCGCGCGCGTCGAGAGCGACGAGCGCAAGCGCAGCCCGCTCGACTTCGCGCTGTGGAAGGCGGCCAAGCCCGGCGAGCCCGCGTGGGACACGCCGTGGGGCAAGGGCCGGCCCGGCTGGCACATCGAGTGCTCAGCGATGTCGAAGAAGCTGCTCGGAGACACGTTCGACATCCACGGCGGCGGCAAGGACCTCGTCTTCCCGCACCACGAGAACGAGATCGCGCAGTCGCAGAGCTGCACCGGCGAGCACAGCTTCGCGCGCTTGTGGATGCACAACGGCTTCCTCAATTTCTCCGGCGAGAAGATGTCGAAGTCGCTCGGCAACGTGTTCGGCATCCGCACCATCTGCGAGCGCCACGAGGGCGAGGCGCTGCGCTGGTTCATGCTCTCCGGCCACTACCGGAGCCCGCTGTCGTTCGAGGTCGAGCGCGGCGAGGACGACCAGCCGCGCTTCACCTCGCTCGAGGACGCCGAGCGCAAGGTCGACTACGTCTACAACACGCGAAAGCGCGTCGCCGACGGTGGCGGGGCCGGCGCCCCCGAGCCCGGCGCGCTCGTGCCCGAGATCGAGGGCTTCCGCGCCGCGTTCTCCGACGCGATGGACGACGACTTCAACACCGCCCTCGCGCTCGCCCACCTCGAGGGCGCGTGCGCCGCGGCGAATCGCCTGCTCGACACGCCCGGCGGCGTGGCCAAGGACGTCCGCCGGCGGTCGCTCCGCCGCGCCACGGCAGACCTCGCGTGGGCGTGCGGCGTGCTCGGCGTGGGCGGCGAGGAGCCGGGCCCGTGGCTCACGCGCAGGCGCGATCGCCTGGCGGCGCGGCGCGGCATCGACGGCGCGGACGTCGAGCGGCAGATCGGCGAACGCACGGCGGCCCGCAAGGCCAAGGACTTCGCGCGCGCCGACGCCATCCGGGGCGAGCTCGCCGCGCGCGGCGTCGAGCTCATGGACGGCCCCGACGGCACGAGCTGGCGCGTGGTGGGGTAGGCCGTCGCGGCTCGCGCGATAGTGGCCGGGAGGCTCCATCGCGGCGACGCATGCTACGATCGTGTGGTCGTGCTCGACCTGTTCGAGGAGTTCAGGGCGTTGACTTCGACGCTGGCGACGGAGGGCGCCGAGTATGCGCTCTGCGGTGGCATGGCGATGGCGGTGCACGGAGCGCCGAGGGCGACGGTCGACATCGATCTGCTGGTGTCTGCGCCCGCGCTTCCAGGCGTGGTGACGGTGGCGCGCAGGCTCGGGTTCTCCGTCGAGGCCTTGCCGATGACCTTCGTAGACGGCGCCGTCGTGATCCGGCGGTTCTCGAAGCTCGACGGCGATGATCTCCTCAGCCTCGACCTCCTCGTGGTCACCCCGGCGACTCAAGCGGTGTGGGAGACGCGACAGCTGGTGGAGTGGGAGGATGGGCGCCTCTGCGTGGTTTCAAGGGAGGGACTGGTCGCGCTCAAGCGCCTCCGTGGGAGCGCCCAGGACGTCGCGGACATCGCTCGGCTGGAGGAGGAGCCGGCATGAGGGTGGACATGTCACGCGCGGCGGTGACGGCGAGGCTGCGCCGGGTGTCTCAGCTGCGTCGGCTGTGTATCTCGCTCTCGAAGACGAAGCCGCTGGTGAAGGCAAAGCCGGAGAAGCCGCAGGCTCCCTGACGGCCGGACTTCCGCAACAGCCTGCTGCTATCAACCCTTGATCAGCCGGAGCAGCGGTCGATCGGCGGGGGTCACGCCCAACTTCTCGGCCACGCCGCGCGTGGCGTCGATGAACGTCTGCCGCTCGACCGCGGTGGGGCGCAGGATCGTGGCCCCTCGCTTGGCGAGCTGGGCGATGAGCTCCTCCTCGAGCTGATCGAGCTGCGGCTCGTGGCGGCCCGCGGCCCCGAGGGAGGCCTGGCGGGCCCGCTCGCGGAGCGCAGCGGGCAGCGAGGCCCAGGCGCTCTTCGAGGCCACGAGCACCGCGAACTGCGGCACGTGCCGGGTGACCGTGAACGACTTGACCACCTCGTGCGACGAGGTCGCGAAGAGGAACGTGATCGGGACGTCGAGCGCCGTGAGCTTCTGCTCCCGGAGCTGCTCGACCAGGCCATTGAGCGGCGCCTCCACCGGCACGGCGCCGAAGGCCTGCCACATCGCCCGGTGCACGCGCCCGGCCTGCGCGCGCGCGCGGACGCCCCGCAGGTCGGCGGCCGTGCGGATGGGCTTGTCGAGCGAGGCGAGGTTGCGCCAGCCCGCCAGGCCCATGTGCAGCATGGCCAGGTCTCGCTTCGCGGCCGCCTCGGGCAGCCCGCCCTTGTGGCCGCGGTCGATGCGCGCGAAGCCGGCCTGCAGCGCGGCGCCGTCGCGGAAGGCGAACGGGAGCTCGAGGAGGCCAAAGCGCGGCTCGAGATCCGCGAGCGCGCCGAGGCTGCCCGCCCACAGGTCGAGCCGATCCTGCCGCACCATCTGCAGGGTGCTGGCCTCGTCCCCGAGCACGCCCCCGAAGCGCCGCTTGATCTTGAGGCCCGGCACCGCGCGCTCGATCGACCGCGCGATGTCGTCGGAGAGCTCCCAGTACCACGAGCCCTCGGGGGAGACCGAGCCGAACGTCCACACCTTGCCCGGCGGCGGACCGGCCCCGAGCGACGAGCTCGCGCCGGCGCCGAGGAGCGCACCCAGGGCGCAGAGGACGCGGACGGCGCGCAGCCGGGGCAAGACGCCATCTTATCGCCCCTGCGCGCGGGCCGGAAGCGTCAGTCAGCACTCATCTGGCCGCACGAATCCTTGGGGCGCTCGCGTATGATGCGGCGATGTTGCGGCTGCCCCCCGTGCTAGCGCTCGCGCTCCTGTTCTCGTCCGCGTGCAACAAGGAGTTCCGCTCGGACATGCCCCGCGAGAACAAGTGGGGCCAGAGCGGCGACAACACGCCCGACCCCGCCGTCATGCCGATGGAGGACGAGACGTTCCCTGCGGCCCCGGCCGAGGCCGTCGAGGTCGGGCCGCGCGAGAACCCGCAGTACCACCTGCGCATCGCCAACATCTCGAACCAGCCGCTCGAGTTCGTGATGATGCGCCCCGTGTCCCACGACGTCGCCGGCTGGTACGTCGAGAAGCAAGCCCAGCTCGTCGCGGAGGGCCCCGACTTCAAGACCTACCTCGTTCCCGGCGTCGCCTACAAGCTGGCGCCGCGCGCGTCGATCCTCATGCGCGTGTTCAACGGGCCGCTGACCGTGCAGTGGGTCATCAAGCTCGACAAGGACAAGAAGAAGTGGCTGCGGGGCGTGATCTCCGCCAAGGTGCCCGACGACAAGGGCGTCGACATCCCGAACGGCATCAAGGACCAGCTCGACGCCATGCAGGGGCCCGGCGAGTAGCGTGGCT
Organism: uncultured Myxococcales bacterium; assembly: GCA_964593795.1. GTDB lineage: Bacteria > Myxococcota_A > Polyangia > JAHFDS01 > JAHFDS01 > JAHFDS01. The sequence goes on from CAZQJC010000260.1 coordinate 16,712, forward strand.
TGAAGAGCATCGCGGCGCCGAAGACGGTCGGGCCGTCCGGCACCGGGCGCGGCACCGCACCGGTCGTCGTCGGCCCCGCAGGCGCGCACCGCAAGCGCGACTTCGCGCTCATCGGAGCGGCGCTCCTGCCGCTCGAGGTGGGCCTCGTCGCCCTGCCCATCTACGAGCTCGTCGACCTCGGGCCGCGCGGCCCCCAGCTCCTGCCGATCGCCGCCGCGATCGCCGCGCTCATCGGCACCGGTGCGTGGACGCTCGCGATGGGCTTGCTCGTGGCGCCCATCGACCTCGCGCTCCGGCGCAAGCGTGCCGGCGAGCCGCTCAGCGCCGGTGAGGCCGACCGCGCGCTCGATGCCCTCCTGCGCACGCCGCGCACGGCGATGTGGATGCGCGCCGCCGCCTGGTCGGCCGCGTCCCTCGGCGTCGCGCTCTACCTGCAGGCGCAGCGCGGCCTGCCCCCGGGCGCCTGGCAGACCATCCTCGTCGTCGCGTCGATCAACTCCTACGTCGCCGCGCTGCCGCGCGCGCTGCTCTACCGGCGGCTCCTCTTCCGCCTGCGCCCCGAGATCCTGCCCAACGTCGATCCGCTGCGCCTCTTCGGCGCGACGTACCGCGACGAGCTCGTGGGCGCGGCGATCGCCACGGGCGCGCTCGGCGTGGGCCTCTCCGCGGTCTTCGTCTACGCGTACGTGGGCCTCACCGCCGAGGAGGCGCTCGCGATCCAGACCCACCTGCCGCCCGTCATCGTCGCGCTGACGCTGGTCTGGTACCTCGGCGTGCGCCGCCTGCCGGCCGCGATCGACGCCTACCTCGGCCAGCGGGACGACGCGCGGGCCGCGCGCGCGCACCAGGTCGCGCAGGCCCTGCCCTACTGGCTCGCGGGCACGAAGGTCCTCGCGTGGTTCACCGCCGCCGCGATGCTGGGGGGTCTGTCTCACTTCGTCCTCGGCATCTCGCGCAGCCGCGCCGTCGTCATGGCGCTCGTCGGCGTGGTCGTCACGATCGGCGTGGCGCAGCTCGAGGGCCTGTGGCACCGCGCGACGCTGCGGCCGCTGCTCTCGCACCTCGCGGCCCGCCATCGCCTGCCGCTCGACGCGATCCGCACGCCGCTCTCGCTCCGGCGGAAGCTCCTCGCGTCCTTCGGGGGCCTCGTCGTCTTCACCTGCGCGCTCTCGCTCCTCTATGGCTTCCTCGGCGTGCGCGGACCCTGGTCGGCCGCGGCGTTCGTGCTCGGCGTGTTCGCGGTGGCGATCACGATCATCGTCGCCACCGTCCACGACCTCACGGGCCCCCTGCACAGCCTCGAGGAGCGCGCGATCGAGATGTCCAAGGGCGAGCTCGCCCGGCCCGTGGTGGCGCCCGGCGAGGCCGACGAGATCGGCCGCCTCGCGTTCGCCTTCGAGGAGATGCGGCGCGCGCTGCGCGAGAAGCTGCGCTCGACCGAGTCGGTGTCGGTCGCGCTCGAGCGTGAGGTGCTGCGCCGCACCGAGGACCTCGAACGCACGAACCGCGAGCTCAAGGAGGCCATCGGCAACCTCGGCAAGGCGCAGGACGACCTCGTGCGCTCGGAGAAGATGGCCTCGATGGGCCGGCTCGTCGCGGGCATCGCGCACGAGATCAACAACCCCGTCAACGCCGTGGTGAACTCGCTGCGCCCCCTGCGGGAGGAGCTCGGCGAGCGCTTCGGCGGCCAGATCCCCGAGGACGTCGACGACATGCTGCGCGTCATCGCCCGCGGCGCCGAGCGCACCAAGGCCATCGTGCAGGCGCTCCACCACTACTCGCGCGGCGATCGGGATCAGATCACCGAGCTCGACCTGCACCGCGGCATCGACGAGACGCTCGAGCTGCTGCGACACCAGCTCCGCGATCAGATCAAGGTCGAGAGGCGCTACGGTGACGTCGGCCGCGTGCGCGGCCTGGCGGGCCAGATCCAGCAGGTCTTCGTGAACCTCATCGTCAACGCCGCGCAGGCGCTGCTCGGCAAGGGCGGCGGCACCATCACGATCACGACATCGCGGCAGGGCGGCATGGTCGTCATCGAGGTGGCGGACGACGGCCCGGGCATCCCGCCCGACGTGCTGCCGCGCATCTTCGATCCCTTCTTCACCACCAAGGACGTCGGCGAGGGCTCGGGGCTCGGCCTCTCGATCGTGCACGGTATCGTGGACCGCCACGGAGGCACCATCTCCGTGGACAGCCACGTCGGCCGGGGCACGACGTTCAAGGTGTCGCTGCCGGCGGGCTGATCACTCGAGCTCGTTGTCCACGTAGATGCCGGAGGCGCCGCTCACGCTCGCCGAGACGTCCACGCTGGCGCTCCGCTCGAACGTCGAGAAGAGCCCGTCTCCGTCGAGATCGCCCTGCGCCCGCGCCGTGAACTCGGCGGCGTCGGCCGTCCCGCTGCTCACGAACTGGTACGCGTAGTACCGCGGCTCGTAGACCGCGAACGACAGCGCGACCCACGCCGCGTCGTTCCAGCTCCCGCCGAGCGAGGTGTACTTCCTCCCGCCGACGAGGTTCGTGAGGGTGGGCGTCGGCCCGACGTTGCGCGGGAACTGCTTGACCCGGGCGGTCCCCGCGCGGTTCGGGTGCTCGGCCTCGTAGTAGGCCACCGCGCCGCGGAAGATGCCGGCGATGCCCTGCGTGGCCTCGGACGTCTTCGCGCGCTTCATGTAGCGCATGAACGCCGGGATCGCGACGGCGGCGAGGATGCCGATGATCGCCACCACGATCATGAGCTCGATGAGCGTGAACGCAGATCGCCGCGGGGAGCCGCGCACGTCTCATTCTACCGCGCACGGATTCGACGGCGATGGCTTACGCTGGTGGGACGAGGAGGGGCCGATGTCCGCGCAGGTGTGCAAGGGATGCAGCAAGTCGCTCGACGAGGGTGACGTCCGCCTCGTCGGCGGAGTCGCGTTCTGCCAGGCGTGCCTCGATGACCTCCTCGGCCAGGCGGAGCGACGCAAGCACGCACCGCCGCCGGTGGTGGCGCCCGAGCCGGCGCCTGCGCCGGTGGTCGCCGCGGGCACGGTGACCTGCCGCACCTGCAAGGTCGAGGTCGACGAGGAGCGCGCGTCCTCGTGGCTGGGCATGTGGTTCTGCAAGAAGTGTCACGCCGTGCTCGAGGAGGGCATGCGCGAGCTGCGGACGGCGCCGCTCAACCCGCCGGTCGAGACGCCCGACCCGACCGTGCCCCTCGCGGAGCAGGTCGAGGTCGACACCGGCATCATCGCGTGCGACGGCTGCGGCCGTCAGATCATGGCGCGCGCCAGCAAGCTGCGCGACGACCAGCGCCTCTGCCCGGATTGCTTCTTCGGGAAGAGCTAGACTTCTAGCTGCATGAGCGCCAAGCCCCGGCCTTCACACCCCAGGGCGACGTACGCCGACGTGCTGGCGCTGCCGCCTCACCTCTGCGGCGAGATCATCGCCGGCGAGCTGGTGGTGAGCCCACGCCCTTCGCCGCAGCACATCGAGACGGCGTCCGCGCTCGGCTACGTGATCGGTGGCCCCTTCCGGTTCGGCAAGGGCGGCCCGGGCGGCTGGTGGATCGAGGACGAACCGGAGCTGCGCCTGGGGGTCGATCCGGACTTCGACCCCGTGGTTCCCGATCTCGCCGGCTGGCGCAAGGAGCGCATGCCGCACCTGCCGACGACGAGCTGGTTCGAGCTGGTTCCCGACTGGATCTGCGAGGTCCTCTCCCCATCCACCTCCGCGATCGACCGCGCCGACAAGATGCCCTACTACGCCCGCGCCGGCACGCGGCACGCCTGGCTGGTGGATCCGATGCTCTTCACCGTCGAGGTCTATCGCCTGCTCGATGACGGCGGCTGGCGCCTCGTGACGACGCATCGCGGTGACGCCGTCGTGCGCGCCGAGCCCTTCGACGCGGTCGAGATCGACCTCGCCCTGCTCTGGGGGCGCTAGCCCCGCGCTAGCCCACCACACCGATGGCCGTCAGGACCTTGCCCACCGGGGCATTGTCTCCCGCGTAGCCGCTGACGTGGTGGTAGCGCACGAGCTTCGTCGCACCTGCACGGCGGTCCAGCACCAGCAACCCGCCCTCCTGCCAGGGATCGCCCTTGGTCTTCGTCTGGCGGTTTCCGCTGCGGAACGCGCGGATGGCCGCGCCGAGCGCCGCCGGGTTGAACACGGACATCACCGAGCGCTTGAGGCCGGCGGCCGCGTACGCCGCGAGCTCGGGATCGCAGAAGACCGGCACGTCGATCCCGGTGTCCTCGAGGAACCACCTGGCGTGGTGGGGCTTGCCGTTGCCGACGAGCACGAGCGTCGCGCCCCCCTTGTCGAAGGCTGCTCTCTGGCCATGCAACTGCACGGCTTCCTCACGGCAGAGGAGTCAGCCGAAGTGGCGGAGGAACGCCAGGACCACGAGCCGCTGGCCGAGCGCATCCCCGAGCGGGATGGAGCGTCCCTCGAGGTCGAGGACCGCGCACCCCATGAGCTTGTCGAGATCGACGGACATCACCTGCCTCGCTTTCGCACCACGTTCGTGGTCGGCTCGTCGCCCTGCTTCTCCGTGCGGTTCCTGATGATCTCGGTGTCGCGATCGTGGAGCGCCGGGCCGGGCGCCGTGGGCCGTCGCCGGGGCGCGGGCGCCACCTTCTCGCTCGACACGGGCGAGAGGGTCTGGATCTCCGGCGCGCTCTGCGGCGCGCTCTGGTCGATCTCCCACTCGTCGAGCGCGCGCAGCTCCGCCTCGATCTCGCTCGCGAAGGTGGCGCGCAGGAACGACGCGAGGCGGCTCCGCCGGTAGCCGGGGGCGACGCGCCCGAGGGCGTCGATCACCGCGCTGCGAACCTCCTCCGCGGTCTGGTAGCGCGCGCCGCGCGAGCGCGCCATCAGGCGCGAGAGCAGCCGCTCGACGTCCTCGGGGATCTCCCGACGCAGCTCGCGCGCCGGCTTGTACTTGGCGTCGCGCACGCGAAAGATGAGGTCCATCTCGCTGCCACCCTGGAAAGGCGGCTGCAGCGTGAGCATCTCGTACAGGCACGAGCCCAGCGAGAACAGATCCGAGCGCGCGTCGAGCCGACGGCCCATCGCCTGCTCCGGCGACATGTACTTGACCTTGCCCTTGATGACGCCGGTCTTCGTCTGCACGCGCGAGAGCGTCCCCTTGGCGATGCCGAAGTCGCACAGCTTGACGCTGCCCGAGTAGCCGAGCAGCACGTTCGACGGCGAGACGTCGCGGTGGATGAGGCCGAGCCAGTCACCGTTGCGATCGAGCTGGGTGTGCGCGACGTCGAGCGCGGCGGCGATCTCCGCGGTCACGTAGAGGCAGTCCGCGATGGGCAGGTGGACCTGCTGCGCGCGGCAGCGCTCGAGGATCGTGCGCAGATCCTTGCCGTCCACGTACTCCATCGCGATGAAGAAGTCGTTGCCGGCGCGGGCGAACTCGAAGACCTGGGCGATGGCCGGGTGCCGCAGGTACGCGGCGATCTCGGCCTCGTCCGACAGCATCTGGATGAACTCGTCGTCCTCGATGAGGTGGCCGAGCACGCGCTTGATGGCCACGGTGATCTCCCGCCCCTCCTCGTCGAAGGAGCGCGCTCGGTAGATCTCGGCCATTCCGCCGCACGCGATCCGGTCGAGCAGGAAGTAGCGGCCCAGGCGCTGTGCGCGCGGCATGCAGCCCCAGAAGCGTACACCTTGCCGGTCCCCCACGGCTATGGCAGGTTTTCGGCATGTCGCACCTCCTCGCCATCGCCCTCGCGCCGCTGCTGCTCCTCGCACCTGGCGCCAAGAACTACGACATCCAGACCAGCGCAGGTCCGGCCAGCGCGGGCAAGGCCGCCAAGGCCACCATCAAGCTCGTGACCAAGAACGGCTTCCACGTGAACAAGGACTACCCCATCGCCCTCGACGTCTCGGGCTCGGACGGCGTCAAGCTCGCCAAGGCGAAGCTCGCCAAGGGCGACGTCACGATGACCGGCGAGACCGAGGCCAGCTTCGAGGTCGGCTTCACGCCCGGCAAGGCCGGCAAGGCCCAGCTCGAGGCGACGTTCCGCTTCGCCGTCTGCACCGACAAGGACTGCTTCCCCGCCAAGGAGAAGGTGGTCGTCGCGCTCGACGTCAAGTAGCCCGAACCCACATCCTCGCGTGCTACGCTCGAGGCGCTCCAATGAGTGAGCCACTCGAGCGAATCGGCCAGCAGATCCACGACGCGTACGCCAAGAACCGACGCGTCATGTCCTTCCAGGACTACCTGCGCATGGCGCTCGCCGCGCCGGCGCGGCACGCGCGCAGCTCGGCGCAGTACATCAGCGACGTGTTCCAGCACTACGGCACGACGCAGGTGGACACGCCCCGCGGGCAGGTCACGCGCTTTGGCCTGTTCGACTGCCCCTTCGACGGCGGGCGCGACGCCCTCATCGGCCAGGAGGACACGCAGCTCCGCCTCTACCGCGCGATCCAGAACTTCGTGCGCGAGGGCAAGACCAACCGGCTGGTGCTCCTGCACGGGCCGAACGGCTCGGCCAAGAGCACGCTCCTCGGCTGCGTCGCGCGCGGCATGGAGCACTACTCGACGCTCGAGGAAGGCCCCCTCTACAAGTTCAACTGGATCTTCCCGATGCAGAAGATCTCGCGCGCCGGCATCGGCTTCGGCGAGCGAGGCCCCGCGGACAGCCCGCTCGACAGCTACGCCGACCTCGACGACGCGCTCATCGACGCGCGCCTGCCGGACGAGCTGCGCGATCACCCGCTCCTGCTCCTGCCGCTCGAGCACCGCCGCGAGGCGCTCGCCCAGGCGATCCGCGAGCACGCGCCCGGGTTCCAGATCTCCGACTACCTGATGCACGGCGACCTCGGGCCGCGCAACCGCCAGATCTTCGAGGCGCTGCTCGCGGCGTACAAGGGCGACTACCTCAAGGTCCTGCGCCACGTGCAGGTCGAGCGCTTCTACGTGTCGCGGCGCTACCGCGAGGCGGCCGTCACGATCGAGCCGCAGCAGTACGTGGACGCGCGCACGCGGCAGATCACGATGGAGCGGTCGTTCCAGGCCCTGCCGAGCGCGCTGCAGAACATGGCGCTCTTCGAGTACGCGGGCGAGCTCGTGGACGCGAACCGCGGGCTCATCGACTACGAGGACCTGCTCAAGCGTCCGCTCGAGGCCTACAAGTACCTGCTCGTCACCGTCGAGCACGGCACGGTCGCGCTCGACAACGCCATCCTGCAGGTCGACGAGGTCTTCGTCGGCTCGTCGAACGAGGGGCACCTCGCGGTCTTCAAGGAGGTGCCGGAGTTCCAGTCGTTCAAGGGGCGGCTCGAGCTCATCCGCGTGCCGTACCTGCTCGACTACAAGCAGGAGATGCGCATCTACGAGGAGTACACGCAGACGGTCGTCGGCCGGCCGGTGGCGCCGCACGTGCCGTACGTGGCCGCGCTCTGGGCGGTCCTGACGCGCATGCGCAAGCCCCTGCCCGAGAAGTACCCGAAGTCGCTGTCGGACCTCGTGGGCAAGCTCGGGCCCCTCGACAAGGCGGAGCTGTACGCGCGCGGGGTGGCGCCCGAGAGCTTCCCGCCCGAGCAGGCGCGCGAGCTCGTGTCGAACATCGAGCGCCTCTACGCGGAGAGCGACGCGTACCCGAACTACGAGGGGCGGAGCGGCGCCTCCCCGCGCGAGATGAAGACGCTGATCCTCAATGCCGCGCAGTCGCCGCGCTACAAGTGCCTGTCGCCGCTCGCGCTCTTCGACGAGATCGAGGAGCTCTGCAAGAACGTCACGGTCTACGAGTTCCTCAAGCAGGAGCCGCTGCCGGGCGGCTACCACGAGCACCGCAAGTTCGTGCACGTCGTGCGCGAGCGCTACCTCGACCTCGTGGACGCCGAGGTGCGCGCCGCGACGGCGCTGGTCGACGAGACGCAGTACGCGCAGCTCTTCGATCGCTACGTGACGAACGTGCTGTCGTGGGTGCGCAAGGAGAAGGTGCGGAACCCCGTCACGGACCGCCTCGAGAACCCCGACGAGGACCTGATGGGCGAGGTCGAGAAGACCCTCGGCGGCAGCGGCCGCAAGGAGGACTTCAGGAACGACCTCATGACACGCATCGGCGCGTGGTCGATCGACCACCCGAACCAGCGCCCCGTGTACGCGGAGATCTTCGGCAAGCTCTTCGAGAAGCTGCGCGAGAGCTACTTCGAGAAGCAGAAGAAGGTGCTGCGCAAGACCCACGTGGGCCTGCTCGTGTACCTGACCGATGGGCCCGGCTCGCTCGACGCCGAGACGCTCGAGGTGGTCGAGCGCACGCTCGGCAACCTCAAGGACAAGTTCGGCTACTGCCAGGAATGCGCGCGCGAGGTGGTCGGCTACCTCATGCGCAAGCGCTACTCGAGCTGAGGCGGCCGCCTGCGCGAGCAAGGTCGTCGCGGAACCACGTGTTGTGTTATGTTGATGTTATGGCGATCCGGCGGATCACGATCAGCGTCCCGGAGGCGCTCGCCAAGCGGATCAAGCAGGCCGCCGCGGGTCGCCCGGTGTCGAGCTTCGTGACCGGGCTCGTCGAGGAGCACCTCGACGACGCCGAGCTCGAGCGGAGGTGGGCCGAGTTCTACGCCGACGTGGCGCCGCGGCCGTCCGACATCCGACGCGCCGACGCCCTGTTCAAGCGGCTCACGCGGGTCCGGCGGCGCGGCGCCGCGTGACCACGGGCGCGGGGGTCGTCCTCGACGCGGGCGTCTTCATCGCGCTCGAGCGCCGGGACCGCGTGATGGCCCGACTGGCCCAGCGCTTCGCCGAGGCGCGAACGCCCCTCGTGACCTCCGCCGGCGTGGTCGCGCAGGTGTGGAGAGGCGGCGGCGGACACCAGGTGCCCGTCGCCTTCCTGCTGCGCCGGACAACCGTCGTCGATCTCACCCACGCCGTCGCGAGGCTGCTAGGGCGCATGCTCGGCGCTACCGGGACCCGAGACCCCGTGGACGCGCACGTCGCCTTCCTGGCGCGAGAGCGCTCGTGGCCTGTCCTCACCTCGGATCCGCGCGATCTCCTGGCCATCGACCCGACGCTCGAGATCACGACGATCTGAGGCGATCAGGCGCGGATCCTACTGGTCCACGGTGAAGATCACGTGGCGGCCCCCCGCGGCCGCCCGAGAGAAGAAGCCCGGCAAGCCCTGGAAGTTGGCCCACGCGTACGCCCAGTCGTCGTCGCTCTTCTCGCCCTGGTAGCCTTCGAAGTCGAGGCTCCGGTAGCGCTCGCGCAGCCAGGTCTCCGTGACGCCGGCGAGGGCCGCGGCGACCCGCGAAACCTCGGTGGGCGTCAGGAGCACGACGAAGTAGTCGGCGTCCTCGTTGAGGACCGCGCCGCCGAAGAAGCACAGGTTGAGCGGCTCGTCCCCACCGTCCACCTCGAGCGTCCCGTCCGAGAGGCACCGGTGCAGCGCGTCCCAGGCCTTGTCGGTCTCGAACACGTGCGGCTCGTCCCACGCCGCCTCGATCTCGGCGACCAGCTCGCCGAGCTCCTCGTCGCCGTCGGCCTCGAGGAGCTCCTCCGCTTGCGCGGAGGTGATCGCGAAGTGAACGCCGAGGCAGCCCATCTCAGGCCAGCCTCGTCACCAGGCTTCTTGCGGCGTCGATGGCCTCCATCGGGATGGTGTGGCCGCCGTCGAAGGGGACCCAGGTGACATCGGCGCCCGCGCTCGTCAGGAGCTCACGGAGCACCTCGGCCTGCGCGAACGGCAGCAGGGGATCCTGGCGGCCGTGCGCGAGCACGACGGGCAGCCCGCGGAGGCGGCCATCGCCGGCGAGCCTTCGCCAGTCGGTCTCCGCGATGACGGTGCCGGACCACAGGACCAGGCCCGCGGGGCGCGCGCTCGGGGAGCGGCCGGCGAGCGCGAGCGCGACCTCGAGCGACAGCATCGCGCCCTGCGAGAAGCCGCCGAGGATGAAGCGATCGCTGCGGAGGCCATGCTCCGCGGCCAGCGAGTCGTGGAGCTCGAGGACGAGATCGCGCGCCTCGTCGAGGCCGTCGGGGCGCTCGGCCGCGAGCTCGGCGATGCCGCCGGGCCGCGTGATCGCGCGCTCGAAGCGGCCCGTGTCGATGAGCCACCAGGCGCGGCCGAAGCCGAGGTCGATGGGTGCCTCGGGGAACGCGAGGCGCGTGGAGGGTGGCAAGCGGAGCGCGCCGCCGAGGGGAACGAGATCGTCGCCGGGCGCGCCGAAGCCGTGGAGGAGCATCACGAGGGGGCCGTCCCCCTTTCCCAAGAGCCGCGTTCTCACGTCGTCCTCCGCCTGCCCGCAGCGGTCACGCGCCGGCGACCTGCACGTCGTCGAACAGCATCGTCGGCGTCTGCAGCGACGACCACCTGTACGGGTCGTTGCCGACCTCGCGCAGGCGCGGCCAGAGCTGCAGGTGGTTGCCGCTGATGTTCATCTCGCCGACCGGGCGGCCGACCTTGCCGCCGTCGATGAGGAACCCCTGCACGCCGAGCGAGAAGTCGCCCGTGGTCGCGTTCGAGTTGCCGCCGAGGAAGCCCGTCACGAACAGCCCCCGCCCGGCGTCGGCGATCAAGGCCGCCGCGTCGCGCTGACCGAGGCCGAGCACGAGGTTCGAGCTCGAGCGCGTCGTCGGCGCGACGCCGAGCTTGCGCGCGTAGTAGCAGTCCACGTAGACGTTCTTGAGCACGCCCGCGTCGATGACCGGCATCCGGCGCGCCGCGATGCCCTCGCTGTCGTAGCGGCGCGAGCCGAGCCCGCGCGGGATGAGCGGCTCGTCGGTGAGCGAGAGGCACGCGCTCGCGATCTGCTCGCCCACCTTGCCGTCCACGAACGACTGCTTCTGCTGCAGCGCCGCGCCCGACATGGGGGCCATGAGGAGGCGCACGAGGCGCCCCGCCACCCGCGCGTCGACGACGATGGGCATCGTGCCCGAGGGCGCCTTCTCGGAGCCGATGCGCCCGAGCGCCCGCTCGGCGGCGGCGCGACCGACGTCCACCGCGGTCGGTAGGTCGGCGCGGAAGCGGGCACCCCGCGCGTCGCTCTCCTCGGGCCGCCGGCCGTCCGGGTCCTGCAGCGACACCTCGGCGGAGATCCAGAACGCGGTCTGGCGCGTGCGCCCCTCGAAGCCGTTCGAGTGCACGCGGCAGCTCTCGATCTGCGAGTCCGAGACGCCCGTCGTCACCGAGATCACGCGCTCGCCACCGGTCTGGCGCGCGGCCGCCTCGGCCTCGGCGGCCAGCTCGCGGCGCCGCACGCCGGTCAGCGCCTCGTAGCCCGCCGGGTCCTCGAGCTCGAGGTCGAGGCTCGACTGCGGCACGTAGAGGCGCGGGTCCGGCAGCGCGCGGAAGGGATCCGGCGACAGGAGCCGCGTCATGGCCACGGCGTCCGTGAGGAACGACGCCAGCGCCTCGTGCCGGAGGTCGCTACTCGCGACGACCGCGTAGCGCCCCTCCACGAAGAGCTCGAGCGACAGCCCGAACGTCGTCGCCTCGCTGACCTTCTCGACCTTGCCGTCGCGGAAGTCGACGCCGACCTCGCGATCGCGATAGGAGCTCGCCGCCACGTGCGAGGCCCCCAGCTTCTTCGCCGCCGCGACGGCGTCGTTGGCTACTTTGAGGAGATCCACTGTCTCATCTGTATAGCATCCAAGTGCCGTCGCCGAGCGCCCGGCCGCCCTCCAGCCGCCACAAGAAAACTAGGAACTAGGCACAAAGAGCAAGGAACCGGAACACGGACCCGGAACGGAAACTAGGAGCAAGGAGCTTGGAACAAGGAACAGGAACACGGACCCGGAGGAGGGCGAGCGGCAGCGACGCCCCCTCCGGAGGCGAGCGCAGCGACGCCCCCTCCGGAGGCGAGCGGCAGCGACGCCCCCTCCGGAGGCGAGCGGCAGCGAGCCGCAAGGGCGTAGCGAGCGCAGCGAGCGAAGACGCAGGGAGGGGGGCCCGGTCGGGCTTTGCCCGACTGGGGGAGGGGCAGCGTGCCCCTCCTGGTGGCTGCCTTCAGGCAGCCACACGCAAACTAGCGCGCGAGCGGCGCGCCGCGGCCACCGACGGTGATCGACGCGACGCGACAGGTGGGCTGCCCCTGGGAGACCGGCACGCCCTGCCCGTTCTTGCCGCAGGTCCAGCCGCCCTCGTCGATGACGAGGTCGTTGCCGAGCATGTCGACCTGCTCGAGCACGCGCGGGCCGTTGCCGATGATGTTGACGTCCTTGATCGGCCGCGTGAGCTTGCCGTCCTCGATGAGGTAGCCGTTCTTGACGTAGAAGGTGAAGTCGCCCGCGCCGATGTTGACCTGGCCGTTCGCGAAGTTGGCGCAGTAGATGCCACGCTTGACGGACGCGATGATCTCCTGCGGATCGTGCGGCCCGGGGAGCATGTAGGTCGAGCGCATGCGCGGCATCGGCGCGTGCGCGTAGCTCTCGCGGCGGCCGTTGCCGGTGGGGCGCACGCCGTAGTGGCGCGCCGAGATCGAGTCGTGGATGTAGGTGGCGAGGACGCCGCCCTCGACCAGCATGGTCCGCTCGGTCGTGTTGCCCTCGTCGTCGTAGTGGACCGCGCCGCGCGCGCCCTTGACCGTGCCGTCGTCCACGATGTTGACGAACGGGTGCGCGATCGACTTGCCGATGCGATCGGCGTAGATGCTCGTGCCCTTCCGGTTGAAGTCGGCCTCCATGCCGTGGCCGATGGCCTCGTGCAGGAGGATGCCGCTCGAGCCCGCCGCCAGCACGACCGGCATCTCTCCCACCGGCGACTCCACGGCCTCGAAGAGGACCATCGTGCGCGCGATGGCCTCGTGCACGACGCGCTCGAGGCGCTCGGGCGTGTAGTACCCGATGTCCTCGCGCCCGGCGACGTTGTAGCCGTTGCTCTCGCGCCGGCCGTCCACCTCGGCCACGCACGACAGCGACAGGCTCGTCATCGGCTGGTGGTCCTCGACGAGGAGCCCGTCCGACCGCGCGATGAGGATATGGCTGTCCGAGTCGGCGAAGTACACGCGCACCTTCTGGATGCGCTTGTCGCGCGCGTGCGCCGCGCTGTTGAGGTGCACGAGGAGCGGCAGCTTCTCGGGCGTGTGCACCTCGTCCCACGGCCGGCCCGCGCCGTAGAGGTCCGTGCGCAGGGGCGCGACGTGGACCGCGGTCGGTCCTGAGCGGGCGGGGCCGCTCGCGATGGTCGCGGCGGTGCGCGCCGCCTCGACGAGCGCGCGCTCCGAGAGGTCCTCGGTGTACGCGTAGCCCGTCTGGTCGTCGTGGACGACGCGCACGCCCGCGCCGACGCCCACGCCGGCGTAGGCGCGGTTCACCTCGCCGTCCTCGAGCGAGAGGCTGGTCGAGCTGGCGTGCTGGACGAACACGTCGGCGTGGTCGCCGCCCTGCGACAGGGCAGCCGAGAGGACACGCCGGAGGAGCGCCTCGTCGAGGCCGAAGCGCAAGAAGTATCCGTCGCGGGCCGCGGGCACCGCGGAAGGTGCAGTCATGGTGAAGGGAGCGTAGCGCGGAGGTAAACTCTCGTCGATGCTGACCGGCCTCACCGTCGCCGACCGCTTCGAGGTCGAGCGTCGTGCCGGGGCCGGCGGGATGAGCGTCGTGTACCAGGCGCGCGACCGCGAGAGCGGCCAGCGCGTGGCGCTCAAGGTGCTCGGCGTCATCGACACCGTCGCGTCGGGGCGCTTCCAGCGCGAGGGGCGCGTGCTCGCCGACCTGCGCCATCCGGGCATCGTGAAGTTCGTCGCGCACGGCATGACCGCGGCCGGCGAGCGCTGGCTGGCGATGGAGTGGCTCGAGGGCGAGGACCTCGCGGAGCACCTGCTCAAGGAGGACCTCGCGATCCCGGACGCCATCCTGCTCGCGCAGAAGGTCGCCGAGGCCCTGGCGTTCGCGCACGGCCGCGGCGTGGTGCACCGCGACATCAAGCCGGCCAACCTGTTCCTGGTCGACGGGCGCATCGACCTCGTCAAGATCCTCGACTTCGGCGTGGCCAGGCTCGAGGGCGAGGCCGGTCAGGTGACGCGCTCGGGCTTCCGCGTCGGCACGCCCGCGTACATGTCGCCCGAGCAGGCGCGCGGTCGCTCGCAGCTCGACGCGCGCGCCGACGTGTTCTCGCTCGGCGCGGTGCTCTACGAGTGCATCAGCGGGCGCAAGGCCTTCGCCGCGGACGACGCGATGGCGATCCTCGCCAAGATCCTGCTCGAGGAGCCGCCGCCGCTCATCGAGCTGCACCCCGAGGTGCCGTCGGAGCTGTCGCGCCTCGTGCAGCGCATGCTGGCCAAGGAGCCCGACGAGCGGCCGCACGACGCGAGCGAGGTCCTGGCCGAGCTGGCGTCGCTCGAGTCGCGCGTGCTCACGCCCATCGTGCCGGCGGAGGAGGTGCGCTTCCCGATCGCGCTCACGCAGCGCGAGCAGCGGCTGATGTGCGTGGTCCTCGCGCGTGATCTGCCGTGCAAGCCAGGCGGAGAGCTCGACGCGCTCGTGGCTGCGCACGGCGGGCGGCTCGATCCGCTGGCGGACGACGCGGTGCTCGTGACGCTCGCGCGCGAGGGCGACGCCACCGACCTCGCGGCCAAGGCGGCGCGCCTCGCGCTCGCGGTGCGCGCCCGCAGCCCGGGGGCGCTCCTGGCGATCGCGACCGGGCGCGGCGTGGTGGCGGGCTCCGTGCCCGTGGGCCAGGTGATCGATGCGGCTGCGCGCATGCTTCGCGCGCTCGGCAGCGACCGCACCGAGGTGATGCCGCTCGTGCCGGGGCAGCACGTGCCGACGGACCCGCCGGGCCCCACCCCCATCCGGCTCGACGAGGTGACGGCGGGCCTCCTCGGGGCGGCCTTCGACGTCGGCGGCGACGCCGAGGGCCTCGAGCTCTTCGGCGAGCGCGAGCCGTTCGAGCACACGCGGACGCTCATGGGCCGGCCGACGCCCCTCGTCGGGCGCGATCCCGAGATGGCCACGCTCCTGACGACGTTCGACGCGTGCGCGTCGGAGCCCGAGGCGCGCCCCGTCCTCATCACCGGACCGGCAGGCATCGGCAAGTCCCGGCTGCGCTACGAGCTCCTGCGCGCGCTCGAGCTGCGGCGCGAGGCCGTCGAGGTCTGGATGGCGCGAGGGGATCCGATGGGCGCGGGCGCCCCGTTCGGCCTCGTCGCCGGGGCGCTGCGCCGGGCGGCGGGCCTGCAGGGCGGTGAGACGCTCGAGGTGCTGCGGCAGAAGCTGCGCGCGCGCGTGGCGAGGCACGTGCCGACCGCGGACGTCCAGCGCGTCGCCGAGTTCCTCGGCGAGCTCGTCGGCGCGCCGTTCTCCGACGAGACGAGCCCACCGCTCCGCGCCGCCCGCCGCGACGCGATGCTGATGGGCGACCAGATGCGCCGCGCGTTCGAGGACCTGCTCGCCGCGGAGGCGTCCGATCGCCCCATCCTCATCGTGCTCGAGGACCTGCACTGGGGCGACGTGCCGAGCGTGAAGTTCATCGACTCGGTGCTGCGCAACCTGCGCGACAGGCCGCTCATGGTGCTCGCGCTCGCGCGGCCCGACGTGCACGACACCTTTCCGCGCCTGTGGGCGGAGCGCGGCCTGCAGGAGATGCGCCTCGGTGAGCTGACGCGCCGCGCGAGCGAGCGCCTCGTCAAGCAGGTGCTGCCCGAAGCCGGCGCCGACACGATCGCGCGCGTGGTCGATCGCGCGGCCGGAAACGCCCTGTACCTCGAGGAGCTCATCCGCGTGACGAGCGAAGCGGGCTCGACCGAGCGCCTGCCCGACAGCGTGATCGCGATGGTCGAGGCGCGGCTCGAGGGCCTCGAGGCCGAGGCGCGCCGCGTGCTGCGCGCGGCCGCGGTGTTCGGCCAGGTCTTCTGGGAGAGCGGCGTCGAGGCGCTGCTCGGCGGGCCGGTGCAGGCCGGCGCGCTCGGCGAGTGGCTGACGGCGCTCACGGATCGCGAGGTGATCACGCTGCGCCGAGGCAGCAAGCTGCAGGGCGAGCGCGAGTACACGTTCCGCCACGGCCTCGTGCGCGACGCGGCGTACGCGATGCTCACCGAGCTCGATCGCGCGACGGGGCATCGCCTCGCCGGCGAGTGGCTCGAGCTCGTGGGCGAGAGCGACGCGCTCGTGCTGGCGGAGCACTTCGAGCGCGGCGGCGAGCCGAGGCGCGCGGTCGAGCAGTACCGGCGCGCGGCGGTGCAGGCGCTCGAGGGCGACGACTTCCCCGCCGTCCTCCTGCGCGTCGAGCGCGGTGTGCAGTGCGGCGCGTCGGGCGAGGTGCTCGGACGGCTGCGCCTCCTGCAGGCCGAGGCGCACCGCTGGCGCGGCGAGGTCGTCCCCGCGGAGCGCGCGGCGCTCGAGGCGCTGTCGCTCGTACGGGCCGGCACCGACGCGTTCTGGATCGCCATCGAGGAGACCGCGTTCGCGTCGGGCCCGGCGGGCAACCGGCAGCGGCTCGTCGATCTGCACGAGCGGACGCTCAGCGCCGTCGGCGGCCCCTCCGACGCGCACGACCAGGCCGCGGCGCGCCTTTGCGTGCAGCTCCTGCACAACGGGCGCCCCGATCTCGCGGACACGCTCATCCTGCAGATCGAGAAGCGCCCCCAGCGCAACCCCGCGGTCCAGGCGCGCATCTGGGCGGCGCTCGCGACCCGCGCCAACTTCGAAGGGAACCTGGGCCTGTTCCTGTCGCTGTCCGAGGCGGCGGTGCGGGCGTTCGAGGAGTCGGGCGATCTGCGCAACGCCGCGCGCAGCCGCGGCAGCGCCGCCTACGCGTCGCTCGAGCTCGGCGACTTTGCCGGCGCGGAGTTCATGCTGCGCAACGTGCTGCGGATGGCCGAGCCGATGGGCCTTCACACCGTCGCGGCGACGGCGCGGCAGAACCTGGGGCTCGCGGTGGCGCGCGGCTCGCGGGGCCTCGAGCCCGAGGCGCGACGGCGTGCGCTCGCCGAGGCGCGCGACCTCGAGGAGGAGTCGGCGCGCGCGTTCGCGGCCGAGCAGCACCCGCGCATGGAGGCCGCGAGCCGCTACTACCTCGCCCTCGTCCTCCTCGAGGCGGGCGACGCAGCCGGCGCGGAGGCCTCCGCGCGGGAGGCGCTCGACATCGCCGCGGGTCCGCCGCTCATGGTCCCCGTGCGCGCCGAGGGGCTCGCCGTGCTCGCCGAGGTGCTGGTCGCGCTCGGGCGGCCCGCCGACGCGGTGACGGCCGCGCGCGAGGCGGTGCAGCTCCTCTCCGACCTCGGCGGCATCGACGGCGGCGAGTCGCTCATCCGCACCGCGCTCGTGGACGCGCTCCTTGCGGCCGGTCGCACGGCGGAGGCGCACGAGGCGGCCCGCGCCGCGGCCGCGCGCCTCGACGAGCGCGCGATGCGCATCGACGACCCCGCGCTACGAGAGCGCTTCCTGCGCGACGTCCCGGAGAACGCCCGGGTCCTCGAGATCGCGCGGGGTAGCTAGAGCACCGAACGGGTTGAACTGCGTTGGAGAATGCGGGCTTGCGCAGGCCCGCTGATCCGTGGACGAGCGCCGTCGCTGAAGGCTTCGGGCTTCAGGCCTCGGGCTTCAGGCTCCGGATCCGGGTCAGAGACCCGA
>CAZQJC010000261.1:0-17417 GCA_964593795.1 uncultured Myxococcales bacterium
AGGCACGCGTCCGGCTCGAAGCCCGGCCCGCACATCGCGTACAGGCCCGCGCCGTACGCCTTGCGGATGATGACCGAGAGCTTCGGCAAGGTGCTGCTCGACGCGCGGTGACCCGTGCTGTTCGGTCACGGCCTTCGAGGCGAGCGAAGCGGGAGGGATACAGCTCAGCGACGAGTCGCTCGAGGTGCGCACCGAAGCGCCCGAGCCCTCGTGCATCGATGTGGGTTCGGGCTAGACCGGCAGCACGGGGCGGCGGCGGCCGATGGGGGGCAGGCGCTTGCCCTCGGCCGCGGCGAGGCGTCGGATGAGCTCGTCCCGGAGCTGCCCGCCCCGGACGATGGCGTCGATGTGGAGGTCAGCGGCGAGGCGGTAGATGTCGATGTCCTGCCGGTACTCCTCGCGCAGCTTCTCGATGTAGGCGGCGCGCTCGGCCTCGGGCTTCTCCTGGATCTTGTTGAAGTAGACCGCGTTCACGGCCGCCTCGGGGCCCATGACCGCGATCATCGCCTGCGGCAGCGCCAGGCACGCGTCCGGCTCGAAGCCCGGCCCGCACATCGCGTACAGGCCCGCGCCGTACGCCTTGCGGATGATGACCGAGAGCTTCGGCACCGTCGCGTCCGCGACCGCGGAGATCATCTTGGCGCCGTGGCGGATGATGGCCTCACGCTCGACCTTCTTGCCGATCATGAAGCCCGGCACGTCGGCGAGGAACACGAGCGGGATCCCGAACGCGTCGCAGAGCCAGATGAAGCGCGCGGCCTTGTCGGCGCTGTCGGTGAACAGCACCCCGCCCTTCCACTTCGGCTGGCTCGCGAGGACGCCGATGACCTTGCCGCCGAGGCGCGCGAAGCCCGTGATGAGCTCCTTGGCGAACAGGCGCTTGATCTCGAAGAAGCTCTCGGCGTCCACGAGCGCGTCGATGAGCTGGTACATGTCGAACGCCGAGTTCTGGCTCTTCGGCACGATCTCGTCGATGGACTTGCCGACCTTGGGCAGCCGCGGCTCCGCGACGCGCGAGCGGTCGTCGGCGTTCTGGGGCAGGTAGTCGATGTACCGCCGCGCTTGCGCGATCGCGGTGGTCTCGTCGGCGACGAGCACGTCGCCGCAGCCGGAGACCTCGCAGTGCATGCGCGCGCCGCCGAGCTCCTCGAGCGTCACCTTCTCGCCGATCACCATCTCGGCCATGCGCGGCGAGCCGAGGTACATGCTCGCGTTGCCCTCGACCATGATGACGATGTCGCAGAACGCGGGGATGTACGCGCCGCCCGCGGCCGACGGCCCGAAGAGCAGGCACACCTGCGGCACGAGGCCGCTCATGCGCACCTCATTGTGGAAGATGCGCCCGGCGTGTCGGCGCCCCGGGAACATGTCGATCTGATCCGTGATGCGCGCGCCCGCGGAGTCGACCAGGTAGAAGAGCGGGATGCGCAGCTTCGCCGCGGTCTCCTGGATGCGCACGATCTTCTCGACCGTGCGCGCACCCCACGAGCCCGCCTTGATGGTCGAGTCGTTGGCCATCACGGCGACGGGGCGGCCGTGGATCCTGCCGATGCCGGTGATGACGCCGTCGGCCGGCAGGTCGGGCTGCCCGTCGGCGCCCTTGGCGAGACAGTTGGCGAGCATGCCGTCCTCGACGAAGTCCTTGCCCTCGTCGTCGAAGAGCAGGCGCAGCCGTTCGCGAACGAACAGCTTGCCCTCTTGCCTGGCCTTCTCGTGGTACTTGGGCGCGCCGCCCTTGGCGATCTGGGCGGTGCGGCCTGCGAGTTCGTCGGCGCTGTGGTCCATGTCGTCTACCGTCCCTTGAAGTGCGGCTTGCGCTTCTCGGCGAACGCCGCGAGCGCCTCGTTGCGGTCCTCGGTCCCGAGCGTGACCTCGTAGCACGCGCGCTCGAGCGCGAGCGCGTCGGTCATCGGCAGGTGCCAGCCGCCGTGCATGGCGGCCTTGGCCTGCGCCACGGAGATCGGCGCGCACTCGGCGACGTCGGCGACGTACGCCTCGACGGTCGCAGAGAGCGCGCTGCGCTCGGCCACCTGATGCAAGAGGCCCAGCTCGTGCGCGCGGCGTGCCGGGAAGCGCTTGCCGAGCAGGATGATCTCCTTGGCGCGCGCCAAGCCGACCAGGCGCGGCAGCCGCTGCGTGCCGCCCGCACCCGGCATGATGCCGAGGCGCACCTCTGTGAGGCCATACTCGGCGCCCTCGACGCCGACGCGCAGATCGCAGCAGAGCGCGAGCTCGATGCCGCCGCCATAGGCGCTGCCCTGCATGGCCGCGATGGTGAGCTTCGGCAACGCCTCGAGCTCGTCCATGAGCGCGTTGAGGTCGCGCACGAACACCCGAGCCTCGTCGAGCGACAGGCCGCGCCGCTCCTTGAGGTCCGCGCCCGCGCAGAAGGCCTGATCGCCGGCGCCCGTGACGACGACGGCGCGCACTCCGGGATCGGCGGCCGCGTCGCGCAGGGCGGCCCGCAGGCCGTCGACGACCGCGCGGGACAGGGCGTTTCGCGCCTCGGGGCGCCCGATGGTGAGCCACGCGGCCGCGCCGCGCCGTTCGATGTGGATGACGCTCATGGGAGGCGGAGACTAGCAGAGGCTTCGGGCTTCGGGCTTCAGCCGGAGCCGGAAGCCGACGAAGGTCGGTCGGGCCGGTATCGAGGTGGTTCCACCAGCTTCGCAGAGATCCGCGCGTTGCGGCGCCCTCGCCTTTCGGGAGCGCATCATCAGATCGATCGTCTGCTGGACCGTCTGATCGCCGATATCCGACCGTCCTCGACAACCTTGAGAACGGGAAGCCACGGCGTCCTCTGCGCCCTCGAAGGCGAACGATCCCAGACCGAATATCTCCGTGGCACGAGCGACTGCATTCAGTCGGGTCTTCGGATGGAGCAGGTCGATCGGCAGACGCATCGCGCCCGCGAGCGAGGCGAAGAGGGACAGCAGGGCCACGGACGAGCGCATGGGCGGCACATCAACCGCTCCGGCGCTCAGGCGCTGGAGCCTGGAGGCTTCCTGGCCTTGCGGACCTTCTCGCCGGCCCAGGCCTTGAGGTAGCGCGACGGCAGCTCGTGGTGCACGAGCGCGGCCGCCTGCTGCGAGACCTCGCAGAGCGCGTCGAGGTCGATGCCGGTGCGCACGCCCATGCCGTGGAGCATGTACACGAGGTCCTCGGTCGCGAGGTTGCCCGAGGCGCCAGGCGCGTACGGGCAGCCGCCGAGGCCCCCGAGCGCGCTGTCGACCACGCGGATGCCGCTGTCGAGCGCGGCCGTCACGTTCGCGAGCGCGGTGCCGCGCGTGTCGTGGAAGTGCACCGCCAGCCGCTCGAGCGGCACGTCGCGGCGCACGAGCGTCAGCACGTCGCGCACCTGCTTCGGGTTCGCCACGCCGATCGTGTCGCCGAGCGAGACCTGGTAGCAGCCCTTGGCCACGAGGTCGGCCGCCAGGCGTGCTGGCACCGCCGGATCGACCGCGCCCTCGTACGGGCAGCCGAACACGGTGGAGACATATGCGCGCACGCGCATGCCTGACTCGAGCGCGGCCGGGATGACCTCGTCGAACGTCAGCAGCGCCTCGGCGATGGTCTTGTTGATGTTCTTGCGCGAGTGCGCCTCGCTGGCCGACAGGAAGACGGCGATCTCCTCCATCTTCGCGGCCTGCGCGCGGTCGAGCCCGTGCTGGTTCGGCACCAGCGCCGCGTGCACGACGCCCGGCACTCGCGCGACGCCGCTCGCGACCTCGACCGCGTCGGCGAGCTGCGGGATCCACTTCGGGTGGACGAAGCTCGTGACCTCGATGGCGCGCAGGCCCGTGCGCCCGAGGGCGTCGATCATCGAGATCTTGTCGGGCGTGGGAATCGGCACCGGCTCGTTCTGCAAGCCGTCGCGCGGTCCAACCTCGTAGACCGTGACCTCGGGTGCCAGCGCCTCGAACATCCCTTCCGGAACATAGCGGATCGACCGCGGAAGCGGTATCGGGCAAGCTCATCGGGCGCCGGGGTGGCGAAAGTGGCTATACGCAGGAGACTTAAAATCTCCAGCTCCGCAAGGAGCGTGAGGGTTCGACTCCCTCCCCCGGTACCAGGGGAGCAGCGATCGAGGAACTAGGAAACAAGATCAAGGAAGAGGAACACGGAGCTCCGGCCGAAAGTGGCACACAGCAGCCTGGCGGGCGCTCGCGAGGTGCCCGCACGCTGTCTTCGAGGCGAGCGCAGCGAGCCGCAAGGGCGTAGCGAGCGCAGCGAGCGAAGACGCAGGGTGGGGGGCCCGCGAGGCTATGCCGAGCGGGGGCGGGGCGGCGCGCCCCGCCTGCGGCGGCCTTCCGAGGCCGCCGATCGCTAGAAAGCCGTGCCGGCGCCGAGGGCGAGCTGCATGTAGCCGTCGGAGCCGCCGGAGGCGGTGCGGCCGTCGGCGGCGACGCCCTCGAAGCCGAGGCCGAAGCGCTCGTAGCGCAGGCCCGCCTGCGCGAACATTCGCCAGGGCAGGCGCACGCGCGCGCCGAGGTCGAGCTCGAGGCCGAGCGACGAGGCGTCCTTCGCGAGCGCCTTGAGGTCGCCCGCGCCGAAGCCGAGGTCGAGCCAGAGGCCCGCGTACGCCGAGAGCGACCGCCAGAGGCGCACGTCGCCGTCCGCACCGAAGCCCCAGAAGGTGTAGCTCGTGCTCGGCAGCGGCGAGCCCGCGCCGAGGTCGAACGAGCGCGACCCGAGCTTGGTGCCGGGCTGGACGATCAGCCGATCCTCGGAGCCGAGGCGGAGCCGGTAGCCGACGCCGGCCTCGAAGCGGCTGGCGCTGGTGTCCACCTTGGCGCCGGTATCGCGGACCTTCGAGCTGATGCCGACCGCACGCTCGTACGAGACGCCGAGGCCGATGGGCCTGGCCCAGCCGCGCGACGATCCGAGGAGCTCCGCGGGAAACGCTTGTGCGGCGAACCCGAGCGTGGAGTAGAAGGCCGAGTCATACGACGGCAGGTTGGGCGCGCCCGGGCCCTCGAGCGAGATCGAGCGCTTCTCGAGGCCGAGGCCGAGTCCCAGGGAGATCGCCGGCGCTCGCTCGCTGCGCGCCGCGGCGGGCGCCTCCACCACTGCGGCCGTGCCCGCCACGGTGGCCTCGGGGGACGCTGCCGGCGACGGGCTCGTGTTCGGTGGTGCGGGGACCTCGGCGGCCGCCCGCTGGGTCGGCGTCATGTCGCTGAGCGATCCGCCCGACTGAGCCACCATCATGCCCTGGGCCGGCTGCGTGCCCGCCTTCGGCTCGGGCGTGCTCCGCACCGCGGCGCCCACGTCGCGCGCGATCGCCGTGGCGACCTTCTTGTCGATCGCCGGCTTCTTCAGCTTGTAGCTCCGCTGCTCGACCGGGGTGCCGTCCACGCCCTTGACCGCGAGGCGCAGCGTCCAGCGCTTGCGCCGCCCGGTCGCGATGTCTCCCTGGACGATCGCCTTGGCGCTGTCGTAGCCCACGACGCGCATGCTGGGCCGCAGGGCCTTGACGACGCCCGCCCTCACCTTTCCGGCGTACGGGCCCGTGAAGTCCGAGACCGCCACGCGGGGCGTCGACGCCTCCGCGGCCCCGCTGGCGAGCATCGTTGCCGCCACGAGACCGCAAAGGAACGAGTTGATTGCGCTTGAGCCGAGCACGGCTCTCGCACTTTCAAGAAGTTAGCCAGCGACGTGGGCCATAGATGTCGATGGGTTGCCTTGTCCCCACCCTGGGGCCGCGCTCCCCGCCTTGCGGAGCGTACACTCGGGGGACATGTCGGCGCCCCCGGCCAGCCGCGCCTCGAGGGGCGTCGCCCTGGCACTCCTCTCCCTCCTCTCGCTCCTCTCGCTTGGTGGCCTGCTCGGGTTCACGCATGTTCGCATGCAGCGTCGCCCGGCCTGGGCCGTCGACCGCCCGCAAGCAGCCGCCCCGACGCCCCTCGCGAGGCGGGTGCTCTGGATCATCGTCGACGGGCTGCGCCGCGACGCCGTCGAGGGGATGCCCACGCTGCGCCGCCTCGCCGCGGAGGGGCGCCGCTTCGACGCGACGAGCGAGCTCCCGACGCTCTCGCAGCCCAACTACACCGCGATGGCCACGGGTGCCGAGCCCGAGGCGACCGGCGTCCGCCTCAACGCCGGTGGGCCGCGATTCACGGGAAGGACCATCGTCGACACGGTGGGACCCGCGCACGTCGCCAGCTACGGCGACGACAGCCGGTGGCTCGGCGCGCTGTTCCCGGCGGGGCGCATCGTGGGCACCGAGCTGGCGCAGCGGCCGGAGTTCGAGCGTCTCCTCGCGGCGACGGGGGAACCGGCGCGCCTCTTCCTCGCTCACTTCTCCGCGCCCGACGTCACCGCGCACCGGGTCGGCGCGGCCACGTCGGAGTACAAGGCCGCCTGCGCGGCCGTCGATGCGACGCTGGCGCGCTGGGTGGGCCTCCTCGACCGCGAGCAGGATGCCGTCCTCCTGGTGGCGGACCACGGGCACCTGGACCGCGGCGGCCACGGGGGCCCCGAGCCGGAGGTGAGGAACGGCGTCCTCGTGCTCTGGGGCGCGGGGATCACGCCGGGCGGGCCGGCGCCGGCGCGCAACCGCGACGTCGCAGCCACCCTCGCCTCCCTGCTCGGCGCGATGGCCCCGCCCCTGTCCCGCGGCCGCGACCTCCTCGGCAGGATCCCCGCACCAGAGGCCGCCCTGCCGCCGGCACCGGAGCTCCACGTCGCCGCGCTCGGGTTCCTGCTGGCGATCCTCGCCGTTCTCCTCGCGC
The DNA here is from genome assembly GCA_964593795.1 of uncultured Myxococcales bacterium. GTDB lineage: Bacteria > Myxococcota_A > Polyangia > JAHFDS01 > JAHFDS01 > JAHFDS01. The sequence goes on from CAZQJC010000261.1 coordinate 6,732, forward strand.
TGGCCGGCGCGACGCGGAAGGCCCTGGCGGTCGCGATCGTGTGGTCGCTGCTCTTCTGGGTCGCCTTCGCGATCCGACACGATCTGTCGTACTCGACCGTGAACAAGGCAGTGTACTTCGTGCCCTACCTGGTCGTGATGGCCGTCCTGGCGAGCGCGGGCGCGGTGCTCGTCGCGCGGGCCTTGCGGGTCCACCACGAGGCGGTGCGGGTCGCCCTGCTCACCGCCGCGGTGGCCGGCCTGCCGCTCGTGCCGGTGACGCTCCTCTATGGGCTCTGGGCGCCCGTCGAGCGCCTGCCCGCGCCGAGCCTCCAGTTCCTGCCGGTGATGGCCTTCGCGAGCCTCGGCCTCGCGGCGGCCTCGGGCGCGCTCGCGCTCCTCGTCAGGCGGCCGCGCGCTCCTCGAGCTTCTCGATGAGCCGTCCGAGCTGCTCCTCCACGTCCCCTGCGAGGCGCTTCGGCACGAGGTCCGTCTCGGCCAGCAGCTCGGCCAGGCGCCGCGCTGTCCGCAGAAGATCCGCCTGGGTCTTCTCCCGCACGGCCTCCGGCGCTTCGGGGAACACGTCGTCCTTGAACCGCCGCGAGAGCTGACCCGCGGTCGCGTTCTCCTCGATCACGGCCTTGCGGATCTGCGCCACGGCCTCGCGCGGCGCGTCGGGCTGCTCGGACGCGCGCTGCCAGAAGTCGACCGCCTTCCAGTCGGGCATCTCCTGCTCGAGGCCGTCACGCTCGAGAACCTGTGGCGCCTGCCGGTGGAGGAACTGGTAGCTGCCCGTCAGCTTGAGCGCGGTGTCGCTGCGGAGGTGCAGCTCCTTCTTGCAGTACTCCTCGAAGGATCCATATCCCCACTTGCGAAATGATTCGGCTTTCAGGACGCGCGTGAGGGACTGCGCGAGCTCGATCCACGAAGCCTTGAAGCGCCGCGCGCAGTCGATGACGCCCACGCGCTCCGGGTCGCCCGCGTGCTGGTGGATCTTGGCGGCGAGGTCGGCGTCGGTCTGGGTACGAACGGTCATGGGCCGGTGAGTGTACACTCCGCCCGCCATGCGAAAGTGCATCCATTCGTTCCTGTTCGCGCTGCTCTGCGCCCAGGCGGCCTGCGTCGAGGACGCGCCGAGCGGCCCGTCGTCGGACGACCTCGCCGCGGCCAAGAAGGACCTCCTGACGACGGCTCCCACGCCGAAGTACCCGGTCAACGCGGACCTCGGCGGCAAGGTCATCTACCTGGGCCTCGACGTGGATCCCCCGGTCATCGTGCCGACCAAGAAGTTCACGCTGACGCACTACTTCAAGGTCGTGCAGGCCCCGGGAGACTGGAAGCTCTTCACCCACCTGCACGGCACCGGCAAGTCGCACTTCACGAACCTCGACCACACGCCGGTCCAGGGCAAGTACCCGGTGGCGGTGTGGAAGACCGGCGACATCGTGCGCGACGTCCACGAGGTCACGCTCGAGCCAGGCTTCAAGTCGAACGTCGTCGAGATCTACGTCGGCCTCTGGAAGGGCGACGAGCGCATGCCCATCCTCAAGGGCCCCGACGACGGCGACAAGCGCGTCAAGGCCGCGTCGATCCCCGTCGCCGGAGGAGAGGCGCCCGCGCCGGCGGCTGTCCCCGGCGTGAAGCGCTACGTGGTCCGGCGCATCAAGGACGGGCTCGTCAAGGTGGACGGCAAGCTCGGCGAGCCGATCTGGGCGGAGGCGCCGCTCGCGGGGCCGTTCGTGGACACGATGACGGGCGCGCCCGCCGAGCAGAAGACAACGGCGCGCATGCTCTACGACTCGAAGTTCCTCTACGTGGCGTTCGAGAACGAGGACACCGACGTCTGGACCACGCTCACCAAGCGCGACGACAAGCTGTGGACCCAGGAGGTCGACGAGCTGATGATCGACGCCGACGGCGACGGCAAGACGTACGTCGAGCTCCAGGTGAACCCGGCCGGGACGGTGTTCGACACGTACCTGCCCGCGTACCGCCAGCGGGAGGACGCCTTCGACGCGGAGATGAAGGTCGCCGTCAGCGTGCAGGGGACCCTCGACAAGCGCGACGACGCCGACAAGGGCTGGACGGCGGAGATCGCCATCCCGCTGGCGAAGGTCGTGACGCCGAAGGCGGGGTTCGTGCCGAGCGCGCCGCGCTCCGTGCCGCCGAAGCCGGGTGAGATGTGGCGTGCGAACCTCTACCGCATGGACTGGCCCAAGGGGCCCACGGGCGGCAGGCAGACCGGCTGGGGCTGGAACCCGCCGCTGGTCGGCGACTTCCACCAGCTAGAGCGCTTCGGCGCGCTCGTGTTCGGCGACGAAAAGGGCACGGTGCCGGCGCCTCCCGCGGCCGGTGCGGCGGGCGCGGCCGGAGCGCCTGCGAACACCAAGGGCGCGGCCGGCAGTGGCCCCTCCTCGACGCCTCCCGGGGTCGGCCCGCGTGGCCCGAAGCCGCAGCAGGGCATCATGGCACCCGTCACCACGCCGAAGGAGGAGCCGCCGAAGAAGCCGAAGAAGGCGGCGAAGAGCGAGAAGAACGCGAAGGAGTGACGCAGCCGTTGACGGCCGTCTTCCTCGCCCTGGCCGCCGAGCTCTACGGCGGGCCCCCTGCTCCGGCGCTGCCGGACCCGGTCGCCGACAAGGTGGCCGCCGCGTTCCTCTCCGAGATCGCCGCCGCGAAGCTGCGCGCTCCCCGCCGGGACGGGCGGCTCGACGCGTTCGCACGCGCGCTGGCGAGCGCGGGCGCCGCGACCCATGTGCCTGGGCGAATGCGTGTGGAGCACGAGCTGCGCGCCGCGGGCCTCGTGGATCCCACACCGCACCTGGCGATCGCGGCCGCGGTGCCCGAGTCGGTGGACCTGCTGGCGCGGGACCTCGCGCGCGGCGGCCCCCACACCGTGAAGGATCTGCACGGGGATCGCGTGCCCCTGCGCTTCGGCGTCGGCACCGCGCTCGTCGCGGGCGTCCACCACGCGGTCATCGCGACGACCGAGCACGCCCTCGTCCTCCGCCCGATCCCGCGGCGGCTCCCCGCGTCGGGGACCGCCTGGGTCGCGGCGGTGCTCGAGCCGCACCTCGACCGGCCCACGCTGATCGTGCAGCGCGCCGACGGCACGACGACCCGGACGCGCATGCAGGCCACGGACGCCGGTCACGCCGCGCGCCTGCGGTGCACGCGCGACGGCACCTACCGCGTGGAGATCGTCGCGCATGGCCCCTTCGGCCCCGAGGTCGCGGCCAACTTCCCCGTGTACTGCGGCGCGGCGCCCCCGACCGAGCCGCCCCCCGAGCCCGCGGAGGCGGGGCCGCCGGCCACCGAGGCCGCCGCAGAGGCGGCCATGGTCGCGGCCATCGCCGCCGATCGGAGGCGGGCCGGGGTGCCGCCGCTCGAGCGCGATCCGCGCCTCGACGCCCTGGCCCGCGCGCATTCCCTCGACATGCGCGCCCGCGGGTACGTCGGCCACCGGTCACCGTCGGGCGACACGGCCGTCGAGCGTGCGCGGCGGGCCTCGCTGCGGGTCAAGCTCATCGCCGAGAACGTCGGGCGCGCGCGCTCCGTCGCCGACGCCGAGCTCGGCTTCCTCGAGAGCCCCGGCCACCGCGAGAACCTTCTGCTCCCGGACGCCACGCACGTCGGGGTCGGCGTCTCCTTCCTCACGTCACCGGACGGCTCGCGGGAGCTCCTCGTCACCCAGCTCTTCGCCCGGTACTGAAGGCCGTAGACGGAGCTTCCCGCCTCCGGGTCGCCCTGATAGATTCCGGCCCCCATGCGCACAATCGGCGTGATCGGAGGCAGCGGCCTCTACGAGATGGAGGGGCTGAAGGACGTCGAGCAGGTCCGGCTCGACACCCCGTTCGGCAAGCCCTCGGACGAGTACGTGACCGGACGGCTGCCTGACGCCGGAGGGGGTGACGCCAGGCTGGTGTTCCTGCCCAGGCACGGGCGCGGGCACCGCATCCTGCCGTCGGAGATCAACTTCCGCGCGAACCTCCACGGCATGAAGCAGCTCGGCGTGGAGTGGATCATCTCCGTCAGCGCCGTCGGCTCGATGCGCGAGGAGATCCGGCCCGGCGACTTCGTGATCGTCGATCAGTTCTACGATCGCACCAAGGGGCGGTCGTCGAGCTTCTTCGGCGACGGCGTCGTGGGCCACGTGTCCGTCGCCGACCCGGTCTGCGGTGACCTCGCGAAGATCCTGTTCGACTCGGCGCAGACGGTCTTCGCCGGCAAGGATCAGCGCGCGCACCAGGGCGGCACCTACCTGTGCATCGAGGGCCCGCAGTTCTCGACGCGCGCGGAGTCGCGCACGTATCGCTCCTGGGGCGTGGACGTCATCGGCATGACCAACGTCCCCGAGTACAAGCTCGCGCGCGAGGCCGAGATCTCGTACGCCACCATCGCACTCGCGACGGACTACGACTGCTGGCACGAGTCCGAGGAGGACGTGACGGTCGAGGCCGTCATCGCCGTGGTCAAGCAGAATGTCGCCAACGCCCGCGCGGTCATCCGCGAGGCGATCTCGCGCATCCCGCACGCGCGGACCTGCGCCTGCAAGGACGCCGCGAAGCACGCCATGATGACGGACCCGAAGACCATCTCGGCCGAGGCTCGCAAGCGCATGGACCTCATCGTGGGGAGGTACCTGTGAGCGCCGGTAGCCTCATCGTCGTCGGCTCGGTCGCCCTCGACTCGATCGAGTGGCCCGCGTGCGGGAGGAAGGACGACATCCTCGGCGGCGCGGCCACGTTCTTCTCGGTCGCCGCGTCGTACTTCGCCAAGCCGCACCTCGTCGGCGTGGTCGGTTCGGACATGCCCGAGGAGCACCTCGCGTTCCTGCGCAGTCGCGGCGTGGACCTTGGAGGCCTCGAGCGTGTCGCCGGCGGCAAGACCTTCCGCTGGAAGGGCCGCTACTTCGGCGAGGACCTGTGCTCGCGCGAGAGCCTCGACACGCAGCTCGGCGTGTTCGCCGACTTCCAGCCGAAGCTGCCCGAGGCCTGGCGCGACGCCGACCTGCTCTTCCTCGCCAACATCGCGCCGGAGCTGCAGCTCGACGTCCGCCAGCAGATGAAGCGCCCGAAGCTCGTCGCCGCGGACACGATGAACTTCTGGATAGAGGGCCGGCGCGACGCGCTCGAGCGCACGCTCGCGCACGTGGACCTGCTCATCATCAACGACGAGGAGTCCCGCCTGCTCGCGGGCACCTCGAACCTCGTCCGCGCGGCGCACGCGATCCAGAAGATGGGCCCCGAAAACGTCATCATCAAGCGCGGCGACGCCGGGGCGCTGCTGTTCGCGGGAGCGGACATCTTCGCCGCCCCTGCGTTCCCCCTGGCGGACGTCCTCGATCCGACCGGCGCCGGCGACTCGTTCGCGGGCGGGCTCATAGGGCACCTCTCGCAGCACCTCGCGGGCGGGGGCACGCTCGGTCCGGACGCCATCCGGCGCGCGCTCATCGCCGGCAACGTGGTCGCCTCGTTCTCGGTCGAGGGCTACGGCGTGGATCGCCTGCGCTCGCTCGATCGGGCCGAGATCGACGCGCGCTTCCGGGCTTTCCGGTCGCTGACGAACGTCCCCGAGTCCCGCTGATCGTGTGAGCGCGGGCATCGGCTCCCTCGAGGTCGTCTGCGCGTCGGCGGAGGCGACGCAGGCGGTCGCGGCGGCGCTCGGCCGGGCCTGCGAGGCGGGCACGATCGTCACGCTCGAAGGCGACCTCGGCGCCGGCAAGACGACGTTCGTGCAGGGCCTCGCGCTCGGCCTCGGCGTGCCGCCCGGCGTGCGTGTTCGCAGCCCGACGTTCGCCATCGCACACCGCCACCCCGAGGGGCGCCTGCCGCTCGATCACGCCGACCTCTACCGCGTCGACGATGCCGACGAGCTCACGGAGCTCGGCGTCGCCGAGACCCTCGCGTCGCCCGAGGGCGTCGCCGCGGTCGAGTGGGCCTCTCGTTGCCCGCAGCTCCTCTCGCCCGACCGCCTCGAGCTCACGCTCGTCATCGACGGGGACCTGCGCAGGCTCGCCGCCCGCGCCACGGGCCCGCTCGCGCAGCGCGTCCTCGAAGCGTGGCGCGCCGCGCTCGTCGGCTGAGAGGCGCTGGCCAAGGCAACGCGCCTCACACTCGTTGCAGCCTCGGGAAGAAATTCGCGCGTTGCGCCGAATTCGTTGAAACGCCCTCGCCCACCCGCGCGTACAGGTCCTCGAAGAACGAGCTCGTTTCTCCACTCCAACGACAACGCATCTGCATGGGCGAATGATTCGCCCGACTCGCGCGCGAGCCACGACGCCTGGGGAGGCGTGTGCCCGCGGCATGGAAAGGACCGACCGATGAACCTCCGTAGCCTCTTTGCCTCCGGCTTGCTCCTCGCCTGTCTTCCCGCCTGTGGCGCCGACGAAGGCGCGCCCGTGGATCCCGCGTCGGCGGACGCCGACATCGTGTCCGAGGACGGCAAGACCGACAGCCTCTCCAGCACTTCCACGTACTACACGATGCGCCGCGACACCCGTCGCTGCGCGGCCCCGGCCTGCGGCGGCTACTTCGTCGCCCGCGTGAACGCCTCGACGACGCGCTGCTTCGACGGCGTGTCGCGCGCCGAGTGCTACGTCACGAGCCGCGATCTCTCGCCGCTCCTGCTCGACGCCGACACCCTCGCCAACCTCGAGTCCCAGGTCGACACGAACGGCGCCGTCCTGCGCGGCACCATCTCGCGCAACCCGCTCTTCCAGAGCTACGGTCGCTTCGTGGCGAGCGAAGGGTGGTTGCCCGCCACGACGGCGCGCGCCACCGGCACCTTCTACCGCGCGGCATTCAACGGCCGCGTCTGCATCGCGGCTCCGTGCGCGGACGTGCACGAGGCGAAGCTGAACAGCACCGTGTCCGCCGACGTGGCCGGCGTGGAGCTCGAGCGAGTGACCTCGAAGCCCCCGCTTCTCGACGCCGCCCGCCTGGAGCTGGACGCCGAGGGTATCCTCGTGGCCGGCGCGAACCACGTCGTCACCGGCCCCGCGGGTCGCGCACTCACACTTCTGCCCTCTCAGTTCTACCTCCGCGCTCGCCCGAAGGCGGTCGAGCGCGCGTGCGGCGGCTTCGTCGGCGGAGCCTGTGCCGAGGGCGAGTACTGCGACGTCACGATCCAGCGCGCTTGCGGCGGCGCGGATCTCCCCGGCGTCTGCGTGCCCTCCGCCCGCGTGTGCACGGCGCTGCAGCCGGTCTGCGGCTGCGACGGTCGCACGTACTCCAGCGACTGCCTCCGCATCGCGAGCGGCGTCCAGAAGAACTACGACGGCGCCTGCAACATCCGGTGATCCGAGCTACTGCATGCGGGCGACGTAGGCGATGACGGAGTGCTTCTTCTCGATGGAGGCCTTCGCATCGAGCGCGGCCTTCTCGCTTCCGAAGACGCCCGCCCGCACCCGCCACCACGTGCCCTTGCCGGGCAGGCTCACCGACGCGATCGACACCTTCATCCCGGAGCCGTCGAACTTCCTGGCGAAGGCCTCTGCTTCGGCCTTCTCCGGGAACGACGACAGTTGCAGCGTGTACTTGCCCTTGCCGTCCTTCGCGGCCTTGTCGGAGGGCTCGGCCTTCTCGGCAGCCGCAGCCTTCTCGGCGTTGTCCGTCGAGACCGCCGCGTCCGCTCTCTTCTCGGGCGTCTTGGGCGCCTCGGCGAGCTTCGGCGTCTCGGCCTGCCTCGGCGGCGGGGGCGGCGCGACCCTGGGCTCCGGCTTCGCGGGCGGAACCATCGCCGGCATGGGCGCCAGCTCGGGCTTGGGCGGCTTCGGGATCTCGGCCTTCGGGGTCTCGGCCTTCGGGGTCTCGGCCCTCGGCGTCTCGACCCTCGGCGTCTCGACCTTCGGCGTCTCGACCTTCGGCGTCTCGGCCTTCGATGGGGGCTTGTTGCCCTCCGCCAGCTTGCCCTCGTGGGGCGGCTCGGCGCCCTTCGCGACGAGCGCGGGCTTGCCCGCCTTGCCCGCGCCGGGCCCCGACAGCTCCTCCTTGCGCGACGGCAGCGCGCCCTTGTCCGCGCCCTCCTCGACCGCCTCGTCGAGCTGGTCCAGGAGAGCGAGCGGGTCGGCCTTGGCGGCCGCGGCCTCCGCCCTTGTCCGCGCCTCGAGTCGCTGCCCGACCATCACACCCAGCACGAAGACGAGACACAGCGCGAGGGCGCTGCCGAAGAAGAGGAAGAAGATCTGCCGCCCGTCGAGCGACAGCTCCACCTTGTCCCGCCACCGGTCGATGTCGCGTGAGAGTCGCTCTTCCATCATCGGTCCTCTCTCGAGCTCATGCTTCCTCCGGTGCCGCGGCGCTGCCGCGATGGCCCTGGTTGCCGGCCAGCAGCTCGCTCCGCACAGGGTCGCGCAGGGACATCGTTGCTTGAGTCTTCCTCATGTGATCCGCCGGTTCAACTTTCCGGCGAGCCGCGCCTGACTGGCGCGGAGGGGAGCTACTGCACGACGAAGTTCAGGTTGGACTGGAGCGTCAGCGCGTCGAACACGATCACCTGACCACGGAGGTAGGGGCTTCCGCCGAGCTCCGCGTTTCCGGCATCGACCACGAAGACGCTGCCATCGAGCGTGCTGAGCGCCGCGGGGATCGCGCCGTACCCGGTCCGCAGGAGCGGGCTGTAGCCGCCGCTGACGGAGAACGTGATCTCGTAGGGCGGCTCGAACGGCTGGTCGAGGCCGGTGAGCTTGAAGCGCGCCGCGATGTTCTCGAACAGCGTCGGATCGGCCGCGCTGCCGCTCAGGCAGGGCACCTTCGGCGCGGTCGCCGGGAGGTCGGCGCACCGTGGCAGGCTCGAGAGCACGATCCGGCTCTCGAGGAACGGGGTCTGCGTGGGGTCCTGGACGCAGCGCCGCTCCGCCCCGGGCTGCTCGACGATGCGATGGAAGAACGCGCCGTTCTCCTGCCGGAAGACGAGGCTCCCGCCGGCGAACAGGCGGTAGAACGTCAGCGACGGGAAGCACTCGCTGGCGTCGACCGACGGCAGGTGCGTGCTCACGCAGGTGCCCTCGGCGAGGGTCGTATCGCACACGAAGCGGTTGCCGGCGCCGGTCTTGTCGGTCCGGTCAGGGCAATCCGCGTCCGTCGCGCACTTCTTCACGCAGAGGTTCTGCCCCTCGTAGCCCGGTACCCCACCCTTGCGACACTGGTAGTTCTCGGGCTTGTTCTGGATCTCCGTCAGCGTGACCTTCGGGTTCGGCGGCACGCGGCAGTCCTCGTCGGTGTTGCAGCCCCCGCCGCGCGGCAGTATCTGCGGCAACGGCACCGCGTACAGGTGATCGCCGTAGGTGCTCGTGATGACGAAGCGCCGGTCCGCGCCGAGGAGCCCGAGGCACTGCGACGGCATCGGTACGTCCTTCGGGCGGCAGATGCCAGGGATGGTGTCGCCCGCGGTGGCCGAGAGCTCGCACACCTCACCAGGACCGCAGTTGGCGTCGCTGCCGCAGGCGCCGACGGAGATGATGTCCCCAGGCTGCAGGCCCACGGAGCAGAAGTAGACGGTTGGATCCTGGACGAGGAGCGCGGGGCGCGCGGAGGCATCCTCGGTCACGGCGCTCGTGACGAGCGCGGTCGTCCTCGAGCCGCCGGGGATCTCGTCCTCGTAGCGGATGTGCCAGCGGGAGGCGCGCGCCAGGAACTCATCGGGGAACGTGACGCCGAAGTCGTTGAGCGCGCCGTTCTTGGGTGCGACGTAGCTCAGCCGTGGCCCGGGGTCGGCGGCCGAGGTGTCGACCGGCCCCTGGAGGAGGCCGTTGTTGCTGAAGCGGATCGGCTCCTCGACGATGACCGCCGGGCCACCATTGACGTCCGTGGCCGCGCTGGACGAGCCGATCGGCAAGTTCTGGTTGCTGATCATGTGGGACACGAAGAAGGCCGGCGTGTCGCCGTAGCTCACGTCGAGGTTGATGACGACGAGCTCCCGGAGGGACGTGATCAGGTAGGCGAAGGTGCCCACGAGGTTCTGCCCGGGGATGAAGGCATTCGTGCTCGCGTTCGTCGAGAACGCGACGTCGATCGGGATGCCGTTCTGGCCGATCTCGATGCCGGGCGTGAGCGCGCTCGAGCGCCGCGGCGCGCGGGCGTCCCCGATGCGCACGCAGCGCCGATCGGCCAGGAAGTCCTTGGTGTGGCGCACGTCGCGGAGCGACGGATTCGTCTCGCACTCACGGGTCTGCGTCGTGTCGACGACACGCACCGTGCGGTCCTGCGCGATCGCGTACAGGAAGGTGCGGCCGTCGACGGGCGGCGAGAGGCGCATGCGCGAGACGCCGCAGGCCTGCTCGAGCGGGATCGGGTCGAGCGGCCGCCAGGCCCCGGTGCACGGATCGACGGAGACGCGGTAGATGCGCGACGCGCCCGCCGCCCCGATGTAGAGGATCTTGCCGTCCACGTCGTAGTGGATCGAGGTGGGCGTGGGGTTCTCGGGCTCGGGAGGGCATCGCGGTGCGCGCGTCGGCGCACCGGCCGCGCCCCCCATGCCCGCGCCGCCCGTGCCTGCGCCGCCCGTGCCTGCGCCGCCCGTGCCTGCGCCGCCCATGCCTGCGCCGCCCGTGCCTGCGCCGCCCATGCCTGCGCCGCCCGTGCCTGCGCCGCCCATGCCCGCGCCCCCCATACCCGCGCCGCCGTCTGGGCTCGCGTCGCTCGGCATCGAAGCATCGGGCAAGAGCGGCTCACCACACTCCGACACGCAGTCGGGCGTGCTCACGATC
>CAZQJC010000262.1:0-17968 GCA_964593795.1 uncultured Myxococcales bacterium
TGGGTTCGAGCTCTGGAGGAACGCTGTGGCGGGGTACTACGTGGCGGGCCGCCGGGCCGCCCCAAGGCACGCCACAGGGACCCGCGCAGCCCGGAGGGCGGAGCGGGAGAAAACAGCTAGTACCTCGCCCCGCCACCTCCCACCAACCGATCAAAACCCCTGTGGCGAGGTACTAGTTCGAACCCACATCGATTCGCGAGAGCTCCCGGTGCTTCGATGCGCACCTCGAGCGACTCGTGACTGAGCGGTGTCCCTGCGCGCTCGCTGCGCCCGCGACGCACTGTTCGCTGTCGCCGAACGAGGGACTGCCCCTCGGGACTGACTAACCCCAGCGCTCGCGTGAGTTGATCCGACGAGCCTAGCTTGCGAAGCAAGCGGAGCCCGAGCCCAGCTTGCGAAGCAAGCGGAGCCCGAGCCCAGCTTGCGAAGCAAGCGGAGCCCGAGCCCGTTCCGCATCCGATCGGGCTCGGGCTCGGGCTCGGGCCCGGGCTCGAAACGGTATCGACCCAGGCGATCCCTGGGGTCAGTGGCGCTTCTTGGGCCTGCTGGGGCGCGGCGGTGCCGGGCGCGGCGCCTCGGGCGGCAGCTTCACCTCGAGCCGGCGGCGCTCTCCCGCGCCGATCTCGAGCACCTCGCTCCAGGTGCGGCGCCCAGAGAGGGAGAAGCGCAGTCGATGGCGGCCGGGCGAGACGTCCCTCTCGCAAGGCGTGGTGCACGCGGGTGAGTCGTCGAACTCCACACGGGCCCCGGCAGGCTCGGTACGAAGGACGAGGTGGCCAGCGGCCACCGCCGCGTCGGGCGGCGCGCCGTCGACCGCCGCGTCGAGCGGGGCCGCGACCGGACCGCGTGCGGCGTCGGGCGGCGGGAGCGCGACGCGCACCGCGAGGCCACCACGCGCGCGTGCCCCGCCCAGGGTGACGAACACGACGAGGGCGATCGCGGCACCGAGGGCGCCACACAACGTCGCGATTATCACGGTTCGGAGCTGGCTCGACCGGGGCTTCGGCTGCAGCGGGATCGCCCCCTGCTGCGCCCCGCTCCGCCTCATCCGCAGGTCCTTCGAGACCGACTCGAACTTCGCGGTCGGCGTGTCGCGGCGATCGCGCGCCGGCACGGGCGGTGGCTGGGCCCGCACCTTCGGCTGCCCGAGCATGTGGTCCATCTCGACGATCACCGAGTCGCCTGTCGTGATGCCGCCGAATTCGTTCTCGTCGTCGGACGGCACCGCCCCGGGTGAGGGCGGAGGCTGGGGCAGGGGACGCATCGCGGGCGACGGGGGTGGCCCCTCCGGCGACTGCCCGCGCCCCGGCGCGGTGGTGGGCTCTCCGCGCTTGACCATCGTCGACAGGGTGATGACGTCTCTTCTCGGCGCCTCCTGGGCCCGCGCAGGCTCCGCCGGGAAGAGCTCGCGCATCAGCCGCGCGAGCTCCGGCGCGCCGCCCGTGGCCTCGGTCTGCGAGAAGCGCACCTCACGCAAGGCCGCCCCCACGTCCGCCGCGCTACGGAACCGATCGCGAGGTCGCAGGGAGAGCGAGCGGGTGATGATGGCCTCGAGCTGGCTCGACATCCTCGGCTCGACCTCGGCGGGCGGGACGAAGCGCGCCTCGCGCACGAGCAGGAGCGTCTCGAGGTCGCTCGCCCCCTGGAACGCGCGCCGGCCGCAGATGAGCTCGTAGAGCACCGCCCCGAGCGAGAACAGATCGGTCGTGTGGTCGAGCGGCTGCAGACGCGACTGCTCGGGAGACATGTACGCGAACTTTCCCTTGAGCGTCGAGACCACCGACTGCTCGTGCGCGCGCTTGGCGATGCCGAAGTCGGCGAGCTTCACCTCGCCGTTGCGAGAGACGAGGATGTTCGGGGGCGAGACGTCGCGATGCACGAGCCGGAGTGGCTGACCGTGCGCGTCGGCCCGGCGGTGCACGTAGTCGAGCGCCTCGGCGATCTCGCCCACGATGAACATCGCGAGGTCCTGGGAGAGGCGCCGGCCGTGCTGGGCGAGGCGCTCGAGGACGGTGCGCAGGTCCCGCCCATCGACGAACTCCATCACGAGGAAGTACTGACCGTCCTCGGTGACGCCGACGTCGTGCATCTGCACGATGTTGGCCTGGGACATGCTCGAGGCGATGCGCGCCTCGTTGACGAGGGCACGGATGAATCGTTCGTCCCGCGCGAACGTCGGGAGGATGCGCTTGATCGCGACGTGCTTCTCGAAGCCTGCCGCTCCGACCACGCGGCCGCGAAACACCTCGGCGGTTCCACCGATGGCGATGCGCTCCATGAGCTCGTAGCGACCGAGCACGCTGCCCCATTCTACTCGCCCACGGTTTGCGGGGCTGGCGGCCTGTCGGTATGCTGGCAGGGCGATGTCGGAAGGACGGATGCGCACCCCGCCCCCTTCGGTGCCGCCGCTGCTGCCCGAGCGGCGGGACGGCCCGAGGGTGCCGCTGTCGATCTGGGTCGAGGAGCACTCCGGTCCAGGCGTGCTGTTTCGCCGGTCGGGCAACCTGTCGCTGGGCGGCATCTACCTCGAGGTCGCCGTCCCGCAGGTCGTCGGGACGCTGGTCGACCTGGAGTTCCAGCTCCCGGACGACGGCGTGGGGAACGTTCGTGTGCATGGGGTCGTGGTGTCGTCCGACGCAGACCGCGCCGGAATGGGCATCCGCTTCGTCGATCTCCCTGCCGACGTCCAGGCGCGCATCGTGCGTTGCGTCGAGACCAAGCTCGAGGGCGCGCTCGATCAGAAGAAACCCCCGATCGACCCGTGACCGTGAGCGCCCCCGACCTCGCGTCCGCGCTGGTGTCGGCTGGTGCGCTCGATCGCGCCGCCGCCGAGCTCGCGCGTGCCGAGGCGGACCGTGACGGCGTCGCCCTGGTGGTCACCCTGGTCGACCGCCACAGGGTCCCGGAGGAGGCGATCCTGGCCGTGCTCGAGCAGGAGACCGCACGGGTGGCCCTCGGAGATCTCGAGATCGACACCGACGCGGTCCGAGAGGTACCGCTCGACCTCGCCGAGCGCCGGCGCCTCGTGCCCGTCCAGCTCGAGCTCGGCGAGCGGCGCATCCTGCGCGTCGCGATGGCCGATCCCCTCGACCACCGCGCCATCGCGGAGATCGAGGCACAGAGCGGCGCGCTCGTGGAGCCGCTCGTCGCCGGCTCGGCGGAGATCGAGGAGGCGATCGAGCGAGCCTACCGGGGGCTCGTCACGAAGGTGATGCACCGCGCGCGCCCCGAGGCCCCGGCGCGATCGCAAGGAACTCCGTCGCCCGCGTCCTCGGTGCGCCGGGCCCCCTTCGGGGCGATCGAGGAGGACCGCGGCACGCCGCGACCGAGCGGACGCGTGCGCACCCAGCCCATCCACGCCCTCGAGCAGGAGGCCACGATCGAGCAGCGGCTGCGCGCGCTCCTCGATGCCCTCGTCGAGCGCGGGGTGCTGTCGCCGGACGACTACCAGGACTCCCTCCGCCGGATCCTCAAGCGGGATCGCGGCTCCGAGTGATGACCGCGCTTCGCGGTCGGAAACGCGGTAAGATGCCGGCAGCAATGGGTGTGACTCCCATTTCGCATCCAGGGGCCGGGTGAGCGACCTCCAGCGCTTCGACGTCTACGTCGACGGCACGCTGGACGCGTCGCCGGACGGGCGCGAGCGCGCCGCGGTCGCGGCGGCCTCACGGCTCGCCGCGGCGCCCGAGCAGATCCGGAAGCTGCTCACCGCAGGGCGCGTGCGCGTCCGCTCGAACCTCGGCTCGGATCTGGCCGATCAGCTCGTCCAGGTGCTGCTCGAGGTCGGTGTCCGGGCCGTGCGCGCGCCCGCCGGTCAGAAGCCCGGCACGGCGGAGTTCCCGAGCGGTGCGATGCCCCTGCCCACTCGCAGCGGGAGCTTCCAGGTGATGAAGCCTCCGCCCGACGATCCCGACGAGATGGAGCTCCTCGATGGGCCGCCGCCACCGCAGGCCGCACGCCAGGCGACGCCCGCCCCGGCCGGACGAGCCCCGACGCCCGGGCCGGCCGCTCGCGTGCCCACGCCGCCGCCCGCCGCCGCGAGCCCCGCCCGGACGACCGCCACCAAGGCCCGCGACGTGTTCGCCCCGCCGGAGGAGGAGACCGTCTCCGAGCAGCTCGAGGTGGACGAGGAAGCCGTGGAGTCCGTGCAGCGCGCCGCCAAGGCGCACCGCCCGGTCCCCGGGGTGGCGAAGGCAGGCACTGCCGCGAAGGCGGGGCCCGTCACCTTCCGCGACCGGTTGCGCGAGACCCCGCCCCTGCGCGCCGCGATCGTCCTCGCCGCGGCGCTCCTGGTCGGCGCGCTGCCCTCGTTCCTCTACGCGTCGTCGGTGGACGACGGCCGCATCACGGCCCTGCTCAAGGAGAAGGCGGAGGCCGTCCGGGACAACCGCCCGGCGGACTCGCCGCGCGCCGCGGTGGTCATCGAGCGGGACCTCCAGAGCGCCCGCTCGCACGAGCAGATGATCTTCGCGCTGATCTGGTTCGTCCTCGGCGCGATCATCAGCGTCGTCGGCTACCGGTTCCTCTGAGCCGGCTGGCGGATCGTCACCTGGCGGGCGTCAGCCGTCGGCCTGGGCACGCGCGCGGCGACGATCGAACACGAACGCGATCAGGACGCTGATGTTGTAGAGCAGCCACATCGGCAGGGCCATCATCAGCATCGACGCCACGTCCGGGCCCGGCGTCAGGACGGCGCCGAGGATGGAGCAGATGACGAGCGCGTAGCGATTGAACTTCCACAGCGTGCGCGCGCTGACGACGCCGAAGAACGAGAGCAGCGACAGCACGAGGGGCAGCTCGAACACCGCCCCGAACGCGAGCAGCATCTTGGTCGAGAAGCCGACGACCTGCTCCATGCCCAGCATCGGGTTGAGGTCGAACGGCCGGGTGAGCTGGAGATCGGCCGCGCGGCCGAGCACCTCCTTCATGCGCCCCAGGTCCTTCGACGCGAAGCCGAGGAAGAACTTGAACGCCGCGGGCAGGACGAGCTGGTGTCCGAAGAGGGCCCCGCCGCAGAACAGCGTGGCCGAGGACACGACCACGGGGATGGCGACGCGGCGCTCCTTCTTGTAGAGCCCGGGCGCCACGAACTTCCAGAACTGCCAGAAGATGACCGGGGAGGCCACGAAGATGGCCGCGATCATCGAGATCTTCATCAGCACCCAGAACGGCTCGATGGGCGAGAGGAAGTTCAGCGTGGGGCGGATGCCGGCCTCGGTGGAGGCGTCGATGAGCGGAGAGACGAGGAGCGCGAACAGCTCCATCGCGAACCCGTAGCAGACGAAGACCGCCACGAAGTAGGCGACCGCGCTCCAGCGGAGCCGACCACGCAGCTCGCCGAGGTGCGCGAGGAACGGCATCTGCCGCTCGTCCTCGGGGGCACCTTGCTCCTTCGGCTCGGGCTCGGTGCTCACGTGGTCGGAACGGGCTTGTCGGGGGCCGGCGCGGCGAGCTCTCCCGGAGCGGCGGCCGCGGTCCCGGTCGTCGGAGGGGCGTCCGCGGGGGCGAGGGCAGGCGACTCCGCGGGGGTGAGGCTGCCGGCGGCCACGGTCCCCGTCGCGGCGATCAGGCGCTGGCGCTCCTCCTCGGCCTTCTTCCACTCGTCCTGACGCTTGAGCTCCTCGGGCGGCAGCGTCATCGCGTCGCGCAGCTCGCGCAGGGGCCTGGCGATGACCTCGTCCTTGTCGATCTCCTCGCGGATGTCGGAGGTGGCCTTGCGGAACTCACGCATCGCCTTGCCGATGCTGGTGGCCATCTTGGGGAGCTGTGACGGGCCGAGGACGATGAGCGCGATCGCGAGGATCACGACGATCTCACCCATCCCGAGGTTGAACATGCGGAGGGTATAACCCGAAAGGCGGGCAGGCGCACGATGGCGCAAGGGGGTCCGGAGCCGTCAGGCGCCGGTGCGCAGGATGAGCTTGCGGAGCTCGCCGAGCTGCTGCTCCTGGCGCCGCGCGATCTCGCGCATCTGCTCCATCGAGAACAGGATCTGCTCGCCGCCACGCGTCTGCTCGCGCTGCGCGGCCTGCAGGTGTCCCACCATCTCGGAGATCGACTCGACCGCCTTGGTGATCTGCTTGCCGCCGCGCGTCTGCTCCTGGCTCGAGCGCTCGACGTGCTTGGTGATCGCCTTCATGCGCTCGGCCGACTTCATGATCTGCTCGGAGCCGCGCGCCTGCTCGGCCGTGGCCGTCGCGATCTGCTGCACCGTCTCCGCGATCGAGTTGATGGCGTCGGTGACCTGCTTCGAGCCGCGCGCCTGCTCGACGGTGGCGCGCGCGATCTCCTGCACCATCTGCGTGGAACGCTGCGCGCTCTCGAGGATGCGCCGCAGCGCGTCCTCGGCTTGATGGCTGACCTTGACGCCCTCGTCGACCGAGCGCGCGCCGCGCTCGACGGCCTCGATGGCGTTTCGCGACTCGGCCTGCACGCTGCGCACGAGGTCGGCGATCTCCTTGGTGGAGACGCCCGCGCGCTCGGCGAGGTCCTTGATCTCGTCGGCGACGACGGCGAAGCCCTTGCCGTGCTCGCCGGCCTGCGCCGCGATGATCGCGGCGTTGAGCGCGAGCAGGTTCGTCTGCTCGGCGACGTCGTCGATCACGGTGAGGATCTTCCCGATCTCGCCGATCTTCACGCCGAGGTTCGCGATGACGCGCACCGCCTCCTCGGAGGAGTCCTTGATCTTGTTGATGCCCTCGATGGTCTGGTTGATCGCGTCCACGCCCGAGCCGGCCGCGCGCGACACCTCCTCGGACAGGCGCGCGGTCTCGTTGGCGTTGGTCTCGACCTGATGGATCGAGATGTCCATCTCGTTCATCGAGGAGCTCGTCTCCTCGGCCGCGGACGACAGCGCCTCGATGTTCTTCGCGACCTCCTTGATCGAGAACGTCATCTCCTCGATCGAGGTCGCGCTCTCCTGCACGGAGTTCGCGAGGTTCGCCATGTTCTGGGCGACCTCGTCGTTGGCGGCCGCCATCTCGAGGATGGAGGAGCTCGACTCCTCGGCACCGGACGCGAGCACCTCGATGCTCTCGGCGATGCCCTTGAGGGACGCCGTCATCTCGTGGAGAGAGGCCGCGGTCTCGTCGAGCTGGGTCATGTGCTGGACGACGCTCTGTCCGAGCGCCTCGGCCCGGGTCGACACGCTCTCGGCGACCTGGCGACGCTCCTCGTCGCCCTCGTCTCGCTCCCTGAGCTGCTTGCCGTGGTCCCGCGCGAGCGCGTCGAGCTCGACCGCGAGCTCGCCGACCACGGCATCGTCGGTCGGGTAGTCAGCCCGCTCGCCGTCGCGCTGCGCGCGGAGCTGCTCCGTGAGCGAGCGCATCGCGCCGAGGCATCGGGTGGCGAAGTGGATGGCGGGGAGCGCCCCGAGGAGCACCGCCGCGACCACCAGGTAACCGACCTGCCGGGGATCGTTGATGCGCCCGACCGCCACCGCGCCCGCCACGGCCACCACGAGCGGCACGCCAATGAGCAGCGCCAGCCGCGAGGTGACGCCGCTACCCTCGCGGCCCTCCCACGCATCGCGGCCCTTCGGGCGCGGGTGTCGGCCGTCGCCCTCTTGTCGGTCGGAACGGCCGTCGCGCCTGGGCTCCATCGAGCTCGACCACTTTATTCCGGAAGCTCGGAGGCCGCAAGAAAGGGCGGGCTGGTAGTTCGACTGCTGCGCGCTCGGTCGTCAGGCGCCAGGCAGGCAGAGATCGCCGCCCATCCGGACGCCGCACGAGAATCCGCTCGGGCACTCCTGCACCGGGCCGCACGCGACGCCGCAATGGTCGGGTGTCGCATCGTCGTTGGTGTCGTAGATGCAGAGCCCGGTGCCCGGGCCCGCGAAGACGCAGTCGGCGTGGCGGACGCAGGGGGGGCTGCAGAAGCCGAGGCGCGCCGAGGCCGACTCGAAGATGCAGTCGGCGCCATCCGGGCAGGCGGTGCCGCCGTCACAGGTGGTGCCGAGGCCGAGCCCGGGCTGATAGCCGCCCGCGCCGCCCGCGCCGCCGCCCGCACCACCTCCTGCACCGCCTGAGCCCGCAGCGCCAGCGCCGCCGCCGGCCGCACCTCCGCTGCCGCTGCGACCGCCGCCGCCACCGCTGCCAGAGGCGCCGCCCGCGCCGCCGCCGGATCCTGCCGCGCCGCCCGCGCTGCCGCCGGATCCGCCCCTGCCACCGGTGCCGCTCGAGGCCCCGGCGCCCGCCGATCCGCCGGTGCCGCCCCCCGCCGCGCCACGCATCGCGCCCCCGGTGCCCGCGCCGCCGGGCGAGCGCGCGTCCTCGCTGCCGCACCCCAGCGCCAGCGCCACGCCCAGCAGCACGATCCGTAGCTCGAGAGCGATCCCTGTCACGATGGTACGAGCTCCTCTTCGCCGACCAGTGTGGCCGCAGTTCCGCGCCGTGCCGAGAAAAAGAGCGTGATCACGGTGGCATCGAGCGCGGCGACACCCCGAAAAAAAGTGGGGCCCGAGGGCAGCGCCCCCGGGCCCCAGGATCAAGGAATCAGGAGATCAGCCGCCGGCGCCGCCGCCGCCCGACTGGACCGGCTGGCAGACCGCGCCGCCCATGACGGCGTTGCAGGCCATGCCGGTCGGACACTGTCCGGCCGCACCGGCCATCGTGCACACGATGCCGCAGTGATCGGCCGCCGTCGCGCCCGCCATCGTGGCGAACACGCAGGCGCCCATGCCCGGCCCCGCGAAGGCGCAGTCCGTCGCCGAAGTGGCCATCGTGCACCGCGGCGAGCAGAACCCGAGCTGGCCCTGCGCCATCACGAGGCAGTCGGCCATGTGGGGGCACGGGGTCGCCGCTGCGCCCCCGCAGGTCAGCCCGAGGTCCGAGCCTCCGCTCATGCCCGCGCCGCCGGTGCCACCGCCCGAGCCGCCGATGCCGCCGCCGGCACCTGCGCCGCCCGTCCCGCCGCCTGCACCCGCACCGGCGCCACCCGTCCCGCCGCCAGCGCCCGCACCGGCGCCACCGGTGCCGCCGCCAGCGCCCGCACCGGCGCCGCCCGTCCCGCCGCCGCTGCCCGCACGACCCGCGGCGCCCGCGGAGCCAGCCGAGCCCGCGGAGCCAGCCGAACCCGCGGAGCCAGCCGAGCCAGCCGAGCCGCCGCTGCCGCCACCGCCGCTGCCCGCAGAGCCCGTCGAGTCACTCCCGCAACCGAGGGCGAGGCCGCCCGCGAGCGCGATGCTCAGGAATCCGATCCAGAGACCCTTCTTCATGTTCGCGTCCTCTTTCCCTTCGGGTTTGGCGGTGCGCCTCCGCACAAGAGCGGCGGCTGACTCCAAGCCCCAAAAAAAGAGGGCCCCTGGCATGAGCGCCAGGGACCCTCTGCGTTTCAAGCGTGCAGGGTGCCTACCACTTTACATCGGCTGGCAGGTACCACCGCCGTCGCGGATACCCGCGATCGCGCGGCAGGTGAAGCCGGACGGGCAGGCCTTGGTGGCGCTGCAGTTCGCACGGCAGAACGCGGGCGAGTTGGGATCGTCCGCGTTGTTGCGCGAGCAGGAAGCCTCGGCGCCGCAAGCGTTCGTGCCCATGCCCATGCACGAGCTGCCGACCGCGACGGTGCCGACGCCCCAGCACATGAACTCCTGCTGCGAGATGAGGATCTTGCAGCCGTAGCCCGTGGGGCAGCTGTTGTCGCCGAGCTGGCACGGAACCGTGCAGGCGCTGACGTTGGTGCCGCGGAAGAAGCCGCCGCGGAAGCAGTGCGTCGCGCTCGCCGGCAGGCCCTTGGCCGTCGCGAGGTGCGAGCAGGACGCGTCGCCGTTGGTCGCCGGGCAGAGCTCCATGCACATGAGCTTGGCCGTCGCGCCCGTCGTGGCGGTCGCGTTCGTGCACGCGTCGCCGGGCTCGCAGTTGTCGGCGCCGGTCATCATGTCGATCATGCAGGCCGTGCCGGTGGTCGCCATGCCGGCCGGGACGCAGCCGAAGACGAACTCGCAGGTGCCGTCCGGCGTGCTGTCCATGTTCGCGTCGATGCAGCCGGTCGGGATCATCATGGTCGGATCGACCATGCCCGAGGCCTCGGTGAACGCATAGATGTCGCACTTCTCGCCGGGCTGGCAAGCCGCCGGCTGCGTCGCCATCGGGTTGATGGCCTGGTCGATCGGGCACTCCGTGACCATCGCCTCGCCGCCCGCGCCGCCCGTGCCACCGGCCGCGCCCGCGCCGCCCATGCCACCCGCCGTGCCGCCGCCGCCAGCGGTGCCGCCGCCGCCGGCCGTGCCGCCGCCGCCCGCCGTGCCGCCACCACCTGCCGTGCCGCCGCCGCCCGCATCACCCGCAGCGCCACCGGCCGTATTGCCGGAGCCCGCGGATCCGCGGCGACCGGCGGTGCCGGCGCTGCCGCCGGTCCCCGAATCACTACCGCAAGCCGCAGCCGTGAGCGCGGCCATCGCAAGAGAGACCAACCAGACTTTCCGCATGAGCTTCCTCCTCCGAGACACTGTGCTGGCGAGACCCCGATCACCCCCGCCAGGGTGTTGTAAAACGCCACTTCCTAGTTCATGTGTCAGCTAGCTGTCAAGGAATTCAGTCGGTACGGTGGCATGTCGCACACCGGCCCGCCCCGGGGCCGGGCCAGCCGCGCCCTGGCCCCCGTGCCTTGCCTTCCGAAGTGAGGCTCGCTACACCTTCGGGCCTGCGTCGTGATCCGCGCAGAGGAGACGTCGTGAGCGCACGTACGGACGGAGACGGCAGCAAAGGAACGGGCGGGGCCGGTCCGCGATCCCTCGGCACCGTGGAGGCAGAGGTCGAGGGCGTGGTGACGATGCCCCCGATCGGCGAGGACTTCCCGTCGTCCGACAAGGTGTACGTCGAGGACGGGGGCCTCCGGGTGCCGGTCCGCGAGATCCACCTCGAGGGCGGAGAGCCGCCGGTGCGGGTGTACGACACCTCGGGACCGCAGGGGCACGACGTCCGCGCGGGGCTGCCGAAGCTCCGCGAGCCCTGGATCGCGCGGCGCGCGGCGCGCGGCGACCGCAACTACTCGCAGATGCACTACGCGCGGCGCGGAGAGATCACCGAGGAGATGCGCTTCTGCGCGATCCGCGAGGGCGTCGAGCCGGAGCTCGTGCGCGACGAGATCGCGCGCGGCCGCGCCATCATCCCTGCGAACCGCCGGCACACCGAGCTCGAGCCGATGATCATCGGCCGGAATTTTCTGGTGAAGATCAACGCCAACATCGGCAACTCGGCCATCTCCTCGTCGATCGAGGAGGAGGTCGCCAAGATGCAGTGGGCGATCCGCTGGGGCGCGGACACGGTCATGGACCTCTCGACCGGCAAGCAGATCCACGAGACGCGCGAGTGGATCCTCCGCAACGCGCCTGTGCCGATCGGGACCGTGCCGATCTACCAGTGCCTCGAGAAGGCCAAGGGCCGGCCCGAGGACCTCACGATCGACATGTTCCTCGAGACCCTGATCGAGCAGGCCGAGCAGGGCGTCGACTACTTCACGATCCACGCGGGGGTGCGGCTCGCGCACATCCCGCTGACGGCCCGGCGCACGACCGGCATCGTCTCGCGCGGCGGCTCGATCATGGCCAAGTGGTGCCTCGCGCACCACAAGGAGAACTTCCTCTACACGGAGTTCGAGCGCATCTGCGAGGTGATGAAGGCGTACGACGTGTCCTTCTCGCTCGGAGACGGCCTGCGGCCGGGATCGATCGCGGACGCGAACGACGCCGCGCAGCTCGCGGAGCTGAGGACCCTCGGCGAGCTCACGCAGGTCGCCTGGAAGCACGACGTGCAGGTGATGATCGAGGGCCCCGGGCACGTGCCGATGCACAAGATCAAGGAGAACGTCGAGCTGCAGCTCGAGTGGTGCCACGAGGCGCCGTTCTACACGCTCGGGCCCCTCGTGACCGACATCGCGCCCGGCTACGACCACATCACGAGCGCGATCGGCGCGGCGATGATCGGCTGGTACGGAACCGCGATGCTCTGCTACGTGACGCCGAAGGAGCACCTCGGTCTTCCGAACCGCAAGGACGTCAAGGACGGCGTGATCGCCTACAAGATCGCGGCGCACGCGGCGGACCTCGCGAAGGGGCACCCGGGCGCGCAGCGTCGCGACGACGCGCTGTCGAAGGCGCGCTTCGAGTTCCGGTGGCGCGACCAGTTCAACCTCGGGTTCGATCCCACGACGGCGCGCGACTTCCACGACGAGACGCTGCCGGCGGACGCGGCCAAGCAGGCCCACTTCTGCTCGATGTGCGGGCCGGCGTTCTGCTCGATGAAGATCACCGACGACGTGCGGCGGCTCGCGGAGGAGCGCGGCGTCGAGGCCGAGCGCGTGGTCGAGGAGGGCCTCGCGCACAAGGCCGAGGAGTTCCGCCGCGCGGGCGGCGCCATCTACCAGCCCACGCCGAACGCCGCGCCCGACAAGGGCTGAGTGACCGCAGCGCGGCCGGTCATCTGGACAATCAGAGACGGAGGTCGAGATGTCGGAGCGCATCCAGTCGTTCGAGGAGTTCTGGCCGTTCTACGTGCGCGAGCACAGCCACCCGGTGAATCGCGCGCTGCACTTCGTCGGATCGACGGGCGCGCTCATGTGCCTCGGCGGGTTCGCGATGACGGGCAATCCGCTCCTGCTCGCAGGCGCGCCGCTCGTCGGCTACGGCTGCGCGTGGTTCGGACACTTCGTGATCGAGAAGAACAAGCCGGCGAGCTTCTCGTACCCGCTCTGGTCCTTCCGCGCGGACTGGAAGATGTACGCGTACATCTGGATGCGGCGCATGGGCGCGGAGGTCGAGAAGGCCCACGCGCTGGCCGCCGCGCAACAGGCGAGCGCGCCGAACGGCGCCGCGCGCCACGCGCCGGCCACCGCCTGACCCGCCAGGGTCGATAGTCTCCAGGTGCTCTCGAGCGTGGGGTGGGGCTTTCAGGCCTCACCCGGGCCCGCACCTTGCAGTGACTCCGGGCAGTGGGCGCAAGCCCGCGAGAACCGGAGGCTCCGAATGCGTCGATGGGTTCTAGTGACCTCGCTCCTCCTGGCCTGCAGCGGGGCCGAGTCCGGTGGCAGCGCGGGAGGCGCGGGCGCGGCAGCCGGCGGCGGCAGTGGCGGCACCGGTGGTTCGGGCGCGGCCGGGCGCGGAGGAACCGGCGCTGCCGGGAGTGCGGGCGCGGGCGCGGGCGCGGCGGGGGCCGGGGCGGCGAGCGGCAGCGGAGGTGGCGCGGGGGCAGCAGGTGGAGGCGGCGCCGCGGGGGCCGCGGGCGCGGCGGGCGGTCCCATCTCGCCGATCGTGCGCCTGCACATCACGCCGGAGAACATGGAGCTCCTGCACGACGGCCGGACGCCGGCCACCGTGCAGTTCCAGGTGATGGCGGTCCACCAGGACGGCACCGAGACCCCGGCGCAGGGGCCCTTCTGGATGATCCAGGATTCGCGCCTCGGGTCGCTCGACCCTGGGACCGGGAGGTTCGTCTCCACCCTCGACCGGGGCGGGCGCACGCAGATCGCGGTCGAGGCCTCCGCCATGCGCGCCGACACGATGCTGTCCGTGCGCATGGAAAAGGCCGTGCTCGGACCGGGCCTCCCGGCGGACGTGCCGGGGCGGTTCCAGGTGCCCGACGCCACGGCCCCTGCGCGGCGGCCGGCGCTCGTCTACCCCGAGAGCGGCACGATGCTGCCCCGAAACCTGCGCCCGATCGACGTGCAGTGGGAGGCGCCCGGCCGCGTGGGCGACATCTACGAGCTGTCGTTCATGGGACCGCGCGCGTCGATCCGCTACTGGCTCCTGCACGACGCCGGCTTCAAGCTCGACCACCTCGTCCCGATGGCCGACTGGCGGACGATCGCGGAGTCGAACGCGGGGCAGCAGGTGACGCTGCACCTGCGCCGGCTCGACAGCGTGGCGGGAGACGTCCTCGCGGCGCCCGACGTCCAGGTGACGTTCGCGGACACCGACTTCCGCGGGGTCATCTACTACTGGGCGCTCAACCTCGGCAAGATCGTGCGCCTCAAGCCGGACAGCGCGGCGCCGGAGGACTTCATGACGCCGCCGGCGAATCCGGCGGCGACGAACCCGGACCACGTGCGCTGCGTCGCCTGCCACACCATCAGCCGCGACGGGCGCAAGCTCGCGTTCGAGTACTGGGGCGGCAACGAGTGGACGGGCGTGGTGGACCTGCTGAGCCCCGCGACGCCGACCCTCATGCCGAACGTTGCGCGCGGCAACTTCCAGACGTGGAGCCCGGACGGCTCGCGGCTCCTCGTCAACTTCAGCAAGGGGCTCTCGCTCCTCGACGCGGCCACGGGGACGGCGATCGCGAACACCGGCCTGCCGGCCTCGCGTGCGGCACATCCGATCTGGGCGCCGGACGGCAGCGCCGTCGCGTACGCGGCGAACGTGATGAAGTCGGCGGGCGTCGAGGCGCAGTGGGAGATCGACTTCGGCGCGAGCGACCTCGCGATCGTGCCGTCTCTCGGCGGCGATCGCTTCGGACCGCCGCAGATCCTCGCGCCCGGCGCGGGCCGCGCGAACTTCTACCCGACCTACGATCCGACGAGCTCGGTCATCGTCTACAACCGCTCGGACTGGAGCCGCTCGGACAACGGCCCCGTCGTGCAGCCGTCGACCGGCGAGCTGTGGTCGATCCCGGCGCGTGGCGGCACGCCGGTGGAGCTCCGCAAGGCCAACACCGGCGGCCGGAGCTGGCTGCCGACGTTCAGCCCGTTCTCGGGCGGCGGCGTGCACTGGCTGGCGTTCTTCAGCCGGCGCGACTACGGCAACGCGCTCGCCGGCACGAAGGGCACGGGGCGGCGGCAGATCTGGGTCGCGGCGGTCGACGAGAACGCCGCCGCGGGCACGGACCCGAGCCACGCCGGGTTCTGGCTGCCCGCGCAGGTGATGTCCACGGAGAACATGAGCGCGTACTGGGCTCCCGAGGCGTGCATCCCCGATGGCCAGATGGGCTGCTCGAGCGACGTCGAGTGCTGCGGCGGCGTGTGCGCCCCCGGCCCGATGGGCGGCACCTGCGGCTCTCCGCCCCCGCAATGCCGGCCGCGCGGCTCGAGCTGCCAGACGAGCGCGCAGTGCTGCGACGGCACGCAGTGCATCCAGAGCTTCTGCGGCACGATCGGCTGACCGTCCGCTGAGGCGGCATCCGTTTTCGAGGCGAGCGCGAGCGAGCCGCAAGGGCGTAGCGAAGCGCAGCGCAGCGAAGACGCAGGGAGGGGGGCCCGGATGGGCTTGGCCCATCCGGGGGAGGGGCGGCGCGTCCTTTCTGCGGCGGCCTTCCGAGGCCACCGATCGCATCAGGGTTCGGCCCAGTCGAGGACGCGGGCGGGATCGGCTGAGGGCGACTCGGCGAGGCGGCCGAGCTCGGCCGACAGGCGCGCGAGGCGCTGGCGAGCTTCCTCCCGGGCGCGCGCGAGGCGGTTCCATTCGGCCTCGCGCGCCGCGAGCGTGAGCAGCTCCGCCAGGCGCGCGTCGTGCTCCTTGCGCAGCGCCTTCTCGAGGCGACGGGCCTGATCGAGGGCCTGCGAGTCGGCGTCCCGAGCCTCGTGACCGATGCGCTCGAGCTTGGCCTGCACGGCGGCGTCGGCCAGGCGCGCGAGCTCGGCGCGGCGCCGCGTGAGCTCTGCGTCGAGGGGCAGCGCACCGAGGCCCGCGTCACGCGAGAACGAGAGGAACGCCTTGTCGGCCTCGGCGGAGTCGCCGTCCACGAGCGCCTGCTCGCCCTTGAGCGCGCGCACGAGCCGGCCGAGCTGCTCGCGACGGCGCTGCGCCCTTCCGTCGACGTAGGCGCCGCAGACGGCGTTCGCGGCCTGCGCGGCGAGGGCCGCGTCGGCGTCCCGGACCGTCACCGTGAGGACTCGCGCGCGCGGATCTGCGGCGGCCTGCAGGCGCGCGCCGATCCAGTCGGCGAGCCCGGCGGCCGTGCGCCCGCGCAACGCGCCGAGCTTGCCGCCCGAGAGCAGCCGATCGGCCGCCGCGAGCAGCGTGCTGCGGCTCTCGATCACGCGCGCCTCGGTCGGGCCGACGGCGTCCCAGCGCAGCGCGACCTCCGGCTCGGGCACCTCCGAGGCGGGCCTGAGCGCGGCCAGCTCGAACAGGATCGAGCAGGTGCGCGGGACGGGCTCCACGCGCGTCGCGAGCACCACCGAGGTCGCGAGGACCCCGGCGCCCGCGAGCGAGAGGACGAGCACACGCCGGCGCACGAGCGGAGCGTACCCCGGGCGCGAGCGCGGCGCGATTCGTGGGGTGGTATCCTTGGCGCGTGGCGCGTCTGCTGTTCGTCGACGACGAGGTCCAGAACCTCGAGACGCTGCGACGAGGTCTCTACGATCGCTACGAGATCGCGCTCGCGAGCTCGGGCCTCGAGGCGCTCGCGCTCCTCGCGGCCGAGCCCTTCGACGCCATCGTCACCGACTACCGCATGCCGGGGATGAACGGCGCGGAGCTGCTGTCGCGCGCGATCGAGCTGCGGCCCGAGGCCGCGCGCATCGTCCTGTCGGCGTACGTGGACGGCGACTCGCTGCGCGAGGCCATCAACCGCGGACGCGTCCACCGCGTGCTCGACAAGCCGGTGGACCTCGACACGCTCGCGTGCGCGATCGACCGCGAGCTCGAGGTCACCACGCTGCGGCGGGAGAACGTGCGCCTCGCGCAGGAGGTGGAGACGCGGGGGGCCGAGGAGCAGCTCGCGCGCTCGGAGAAGCTCGCGGCCGTGGGCGTGCTGGCGGCCGAGGTGGCGCACGAGATCGGCAGCCCCCTCGGCTACGCGATGGGCAACGTCGACTACCTCATCGACTTCTGGAAGGCCGACGGCGACACGCTGCGTGCGCACCTGCCGGACGGCGCCCACGCGCGGCAGGTGCTGGCGTCCACGCTCGATGGCCTGCGGAGGATCCGCGATCTGTCGCGGCAGCTCCTGCAGATGGCCTCCCGGGAGTGGTCGCCGCCGGTGCCGATCGACGTGCTCGCGGCGGCCGAGACCGCGCTGCGCCTCGTGGCCCACCGGACCGCGCCGCTGGCGCGCGTGGAGCTCGAGTGCGCGAGCCCGCCGCCGCCCGCGCGGGCGAGCGAGGGTGAGGTGGTGCAGGTGCTCGCGAACCTCGTCGTCAACGCGGCGCAGGCCTGCGGGCGCGTACCCGAACGGCCTGGCGCGGTGCGCCTCGTGCTCGCGGCCGACGCCGAGTGGGTGGTGCTGTCGGTGATCGACAACGGGCCGGGCTTCCCGCCGGGGCACGAGGAGCGGGCGTTCCTGCCCTTTCAGACCACGCGCGCCGACGAGGGCGGGACCGGCCTCGGCCTCGGCATCTGCAAGCGCCTCGTCGAGCAGTACGGCGGCCAGATCCGGCTCTTGCCCGCCGCGACCGGGGCGCACATCGAGGTGCGCTTGCCGAAGGTGGCGCCATGAGGAGGCGGCTGCTGCTCGCGCTCGCAGGCCTCTGCGCGCCGCTCGGGTGCGACCGCGCGCCGGCCATCACGGCCGAGTGGAAGGACTCGTTCGACCGGGCCGCGATCGGCGAGGACTGGCGCGACACGTCGGGCGGCAAGTACCGCCTCGAGGGCGGCCAGCTCCACGTCGAGGGCGCGCGCAACCACCCGCTGTGGCTGCGGCGCAAGCTGCCACGCGACGTGGAGATCGAGGTCACCGTGGAGTCGCGGAGCCCCGCGGGCGACATCAAGCTCGAGGTGTTCGGCGACGGCGAGTCGTTCGCGCGCGAGATGTCGTACACGGCGACCTCGTACGTGCACATCTTCGGCGGCTGGGCGAACTCGCGCTCCGAGCTGGCCAAGCGCGACGAGCACGGTGCGGAGCTCGTGGCGCGCGAGGACGTCAAGGTCGAGGTGGGTAGGCGCTATCGCTTCAAGATCCAGCGCCAGGGCAAGGAGGTCCGCTGGGCGATCGACGGCCAGCCCTTCCTGACCTACACGGATCCGACCCCCCTCGAGGGGTCAGGGCACGAGTTCTTCGCGTTCAACGACTGGGACGCCCACCTCGTCTTCGACGACCTC
>CAZQJC010000263.1:0-25228 GCA_964593795.1 uncultured Myxococcales bacterium
GGGTCTCTGACCCGGATCCGGAGCCTGAAGCCCGAGGCCTGAAGCCCGAAGCCTTCAGCGACGGCGCTCGTCCACGGATCAGCGGGCCTGCGCAAGCCCGCATTCTCCAACGCAGTTCAACCCGTTCGGTGCTCTAGGCGAACCGCTCGGTTACTTGCCCCGCTGATATTTGTCCACCCAGCGCTCGTGCTCCTCCTTGGTCTTCGAGAAGACGTGCGTGCCGTCGTTCCTCGAAACGAAGAACAGGTAGGGAGCGGCGTCGGGCTGCAGGACGGCCTTGAGCGCCGCGCGTCCGGGGTTCGTGATCGGCCCGGGCGGCAGGCCCTCGTGCGTGTAGGTGTTGTACGCGTTGTCAGGATCGCGCAGGTGGATCGTGCGGATGCGCCCGTCGAACGAGAGGCACGCGGTGCTCTTCTGCTTGGGCACCGTGCAGCCGTAGATGATCGTCGGATCCGTCTCGAGCCGGTGCGGCACGAAGGTCTTGAGGCGCAGGCGATTGAGGAAGACGCTGGCGATGCGCGGACGCTCCTGGCCCTGCGCGGTCTCCTTCTCGACGATCGACGCGAGGATGACGATCTCGTGGTGGCCCCAGCCGAGCGTCTCGCGCAGCTTGTCGAGGCCGGCGCGGTGCGCGGTCGCGAGCTCGCTCCAGACCTTCTTGTGGCGCGCGACCATGATGCCGAGGACGCGCTCGAGCGACGCCTTCTGCGGGACCTTGTACGTGTCGGGGAAGAGGTAGCCCTCGAGCGACTCGCCGGAGACGCCGAGCTCGCGGCGCAGCGCCGGCGAGAGCGTGGCGGCCATCACCTGCTCGCGCGTGCCGAAGCCCGCCGCCGAGAGCACGTCCGCGACGTCGATGAGGTTCCGGCCCTCGGGCAGCGTGAACGTGACCTCCTCGTCGGGCGCGCCGGCGAGCAGCACCTCGAGGAGCTTGCGCGGCGGCAGACCCGGTGCGATGGCGTAGCGGCCGGCCTTGATCCTCGACGCGGCGCCGACGTGGTTCGCGTAGAGGCGGAACAGCGTCGGCCGGGTGACGAGGCCCTTTTCGGAGAGCACGCGCGTGATCTCTCGCAGGTTCGCCCCGCGCGGGACGTCGACCTTGACCGCCTCGCCGCCCGGGCCCTGCGCGACGTCGGGATAGCGGTAGAGGTCGAGGGCGAACCAGCCCGCCACGCCGACGCCGAGCGCCACGAAGACGAGGAAGATCTTGAGCGCCTTCATCTGGGCCTGCCGGCTCATGCGGAGCGAGCAGTTTCGAGGGAAAGGCGCGCAGAGCGCAAGTCCCGCTGTGCCTGGCTCAGACCTCGTCGAGGAGCCAGGCGTCGGAGACGCCGTCGGGCGTCAGGCCCACGAGGCGCGTGCCACCGTCCACCAGGACCGCCTGCGAGAGCGCCTGCTCGAACGGCAGGCGCGCGTGCAGCGTCCGCACCTTGCCATCGGCCGAGACGGCCACGAGGCTCTGGCCGTCCCCGCTCGCCGACTCCGGCATCGCGAGCACCTCCGGGCCGAGCCAGCCGACCGGGATCACCGTGCCGCCGACGAGGAAGCGCTCCTCGCGCGTCTCGAGCTCCACCGTCCACAGCCCCTTTTGCGAGCGGTTCCAGTAGATCGCGACGCGCTTGCCGTCGGGGGACGGCGCGGGGTGGAAGCACCAGCCGACGCTCGGGTCGCGCACCAGCTTGCGCACGTCGCGCCCGTCGGCCGACGCGACGCGGAAGTCGCGGTGCAGATCGGCCCCGCGAAAGAGGAGGCGCGGGCGCTCGCCGGGCAGCCACGCGAGCGCGCCGTCGTCGTCGGCCTCGAGCGGCAGCACCTCGTGCGAGCGTCCGTCGGCCGCCACCACGGTGACGTGGCGCTTGTCGCCCGTGAGCAGGGCCAGCCGCCCGTCGGGCGCGTACGCGAGCCCCCCGTAGGCGACGGGGAGCTCGAGCGGCGGCACCGGCGTGCTCGTCCCGTCGGTGCCGAGGCCGCGCACTCGGGGGATCTCGCCGAGCTCGAGGAACACGACCGCCTTGCCGTCGGGCCTCGCGGCGAGCGCCGCCTTCGGCGTCGAGTCGCGCTTGAGCGGGAACACGCGGCCGCTCTCGATCTCCATGCCGACCACGCGCGACCACTGGGCGCCGCGCACGAGCGCCACCCTGCGGCGCGTACGAGAGATCGCGAAGCCGCGCACCACGTCGAGGTCCTGCGCGAGGACCTTGGGCGCGCCGCCCGAGAGCGGCCGCTCGACGAGGCTCGCGAGCCGCCCCTGCCGCTCGAGGAAGACGACGCTGCCGCCGCCGGGCGCGAGCTGCAGGTCATATCGTGAGAGCTCGGCGGGCAGCTTGCGCGGCGCCGCCCCGCCCAGCGGGATGAGCCAGCTCGCGCTCGCCTCCCCGCGCGTACCCCACACGATGGCCCCCTCGGCTCCCACGTCGGACAGCGAGATCCACTGCGAATCGTCGGGCATCGGCAGCGTGCGGATCGGCTTGCCCGCGAGGTCCTGCACGCGGATCTCGCGGTCCTGCACGCGCGCCGTGACGAGGAGTCGGCCGTCGGGCGAGAAGAGCGCGTCGCTCACGGAGTCGGCGACCTGGCGCGCCTGGCCGTCCGCGAGCGAGCAGAGCACCACCGGGCCGAAGGTGTGCCCCTTTCGCACGAGGAGCGTGCGGCCGTCGGGCGAGAACGCGAGCTGCGCGGCGCGAACGCCGGTCATCACGGCGCGGTCGGTGTCGCCCGCGAGCGTGCGCAGGCGGACCTCGCCGGGGCGCGAGTAGGCGAGGTGCGCGCCGTCGGGCGACAGCGCGATCGTGAGGAGGTCGCCGGCGGTGGTGACCGGGCGCGGCTCGAGGCGCGGTCGCGTCGCCGGCGCGGGGCGACGCAGCACCGCGGCGGCCGCGCCGAGCGCGGCGAGCCCCGTCCCGCCTAGGCCGAAGAGCGCGCGCCGGCGGGTCACCGCCGCCGGGTCGAGGGCGACGAGCAGCTCGGACATCGAACGGAACCGCGCGCCGGGGTCGACGCTGAGCCCGCGCAGCACGACGCGCTGGATGCGCCGCGGCACGGATCGCAGCCGCCCCGGTGGGACGCGCACGGCGGTCAGCACGCTCGCCATCACCTCACCCAGGGTCTCGCCGCCGAAGGGGCGGCGGCCGTGCAGCGCCTCGTAGAGGGCGACGCAGAAGCTGAACTGATCGGCGCGCGCGTCGGCGGGCTGCCCGGCGAATTGCTCGGGCGCCATGTACGCGGGGGTGCCGAGCACCGCGCCGGTCACCGTGAGGCGATCGCTGGCCGACGCGAGGGCCTCGGGCAGCAGGCCCGAGGCGGCGCTCTCGCCCGCGCCCTCGACCAGTGCGAGGCCGAAGTCCGCGACGCGCGCGCGCAGCGTGCCATCGCCGGCGCGCGACAGGAGCACGTTCGCCGGCTTGAAGTCCCGGTGGACGAGGCCGGCCTCGTGGGCCGCGGCGAGGCCCTCGCCGGCCTGGCGGAACAGGCGCACCACCTCGCGCCACGGGTGCGCCCCCTCGTCGAGCCACGCGCGCAGGGTGCGCCCGGGGACGAGCTCCATCGCGACGAACACGTCGGCTCCGTGCTCCCCCGCGTCGAAGACGGTGACGACGTTCGGGTGCGACAGCCTCGCCATCGCCTGCGCCTCGCGGACCAGCCGCGCGCGGCCCGCCGAGGACAGCGCGTCGCCGGTCGCGCGCCGCAGGAGCTTGATCGCGACCTCGCGATCGAGCTGGGGGTCGTGCGCGCGGTAGACGATGCCCATCGCGCCCGAGCCCAGGGTCCCACGCACCGCGTAGCGGCCGATCGTGGGAGGCGGCGCGCCGGCAGACGCCGCCTCGCCCTCGGTCGCCGTGACGGTGGCCTCGAGGGCGATGTCGCCCGGCGCCTTCACGGGGGCCGCTCCCGGCCGTCGAGCCAGCCCTGGAGGATGTGCGCCGCCGCGGCGCGGTCGATGACCTGCTTGCGCTTCTTGCGCGAGAGGTCGGCCTCGATGAGCACGCGCTCGGCGGCCACGGTGGAGTAGCTCTCGTCGACGCGCTCGACGCGGACGGGGCTGCCGGCCGCCACGAGCGCGGCCTCGAGTGC
Source organism: uncultured Myxococcales bacterium (assembly GCA_964593795.1). Classification (GTDB taxonomy): domain Bacteria; phylum Myxococcota_A; class Polyangia; order JAHFDS01; family JAHFDS01; genus JAHFDS01. Next base: position 4,072 of record CAZQJC010000263.1, read on the forward strand.
CTGCAGGAAGACCTGCGTGGGGGCGGTGCGCTGGTTCGGCCGGCCGTCGAGCCCCATCGGCAGGCCGGCGACGATCACCTCGATCTCGCGCTGCCGGGCGATCTCGAGCACCGCCGCCACGTCGGATCGAGTGCCCTTGCGCGCCAGTGTGACGACCGGGTGCGCGCACATGCCGAGCTCGTCGCTCGCCGCCACGCCGATCGTCTTCGAGCCCACGTCGAGACCGAGCGCCCGCACGCGAGCGATCGTAGCAGGGCGCTGGGCGCGTGCACCCCGCCGCAGCGCGTCGCTACCTCTTCTTCTTCTTCTTGCGGGAGGGTTGGCCAGGGCCGGTCGTCGGCTCGTCGCGGCCACCACCGGCGGCCTTCGGTGCCTCGTCGACGGGCGCCGCGGCGGACGGCGCGGGCGCCGCGGCGGCCCTGGCCGTGGCCGGCACCGCGGGCGCGCTCGGTCCCGGCCCGGGCGCGAGCCACATCCCGGCAGGATCGCCCTCGACCGTGTGCGCGACGTGCATCGTGCGGGGCTCGCCCTCGCCCTTGAGCAGCACGGTCGTGCCGACCGGCATCGGGGTCGGCGTCGTGCAGAAGCCGCGCTCGCCCTCCCACCGCAGACCGCGCGCGATGGGGAACCCTCGCCAGACGACCTCTTCGCTGCTCATGGGGGCAGGGTAGCCGAGGCCGCCGGGCGACGGCTACCGGCTACTTCTTGGCGGGCGCGGGGGCCGCCGCGGGCGCGCCCGCCGCGGGGGCCTTGGCGAAGTCGCCGGCCACGACGACGTTGAGCTTGGCCGGATCGAGGTAGCGCTTGAGCGCCGCCTGCAGCGCCGCTGCCTGCAGCTCGCGCACCTTGCTCTCGAGCTGCGCGTCGTGCGCCATCGTGCGGTCGAGGTAGAGCTGCCCCGCGATGCGTCCGGCGAGCTCGCGGTCCTGGGCGCGCGACACCGCCTGGCCCTGCAGCCAGCTCGACCGCGCGTGCTCGAGCTCCTCCTTGGAGAAGCCGCCGGACAGGGCCTTGGCGACCTCCTCGCGCAGCGCCGCCTCGACCTTGCCCGCGTTCTGTGGCGCGAAGATCGCGTACGCGCCCCACGTGCCGAAGCGGTCGAGCGCGTGCAGGAAGAAGAACGATCCGACGCCGTACGACAGGCCCTCCTTCTGCCGGATTCGGTCCGCGAGCCGGCTCTTGAGGGCGCCGCCGCCGAGCGCGTAGTTCGCGATGAGCATCGCGGGGTAGTCGGGATCGGTGTCCTTGCCGTCGAGCGTGACGCCGGCGAACAGCATCGCGTTGGCCTTGTCGGGCGCCTCGATCCGCTTCGCGATCGCCGGCACGTTGAAGTTCTTCTGCGGGATGCGCACGAACGCGGTCTTCGCCTTCCAGTCGCCGAACAGCTCGCGCAGCACGCGCTCGACCTCCTGGGCGTCGAAGTCGCCGACGATCGCGAGCTCGCCGCTCGAGACGCCGTGGAAGTCCTTGTGGAAGGCCTCGACCTGCGAGCGCTTGATGCTGCGCAGATCCGCCAGGTCCTCGTCGGGCGTGGCCACGTAGCGTACGTGCCCCTTCGGGTACGGCGACATGTGGCGCTGCAGCGCGTTCTGCGCCAGGAAGCTCGGCTCCGACCGCTGCGACTCGATGTTCGTCGTCTCCTCCTGGATGAGGAGCTGCAGCTCCTTGTCGGGGAACGCTGGGCGGCGCAGGATCTCGGCGAGCAGGCGCAAGACGGGCACGAGGTGCTCGCGCGTGGTCGTGGCCATCGCCGAGACGCCCTCGGCGCCGCCGAACACCCCGAGCTCGGTCTTGCGCTTGTCGAGCTCGTCCTTGATCTGCTGGCGCGTGTGCTTGTCCGAGCCACGCATCAGCATCGAGCCCGTCAGCGACCCGATGGTCTGCTTGCCCTGCAGCGACTTCTCGTCGCCGAGCTGCGTGCGGAGCTGGAAGCTCACGCCCTCGCCGCGGGTCTTCTTGGGCAGGAGCGCGACCTTGAGCCCGCTCGGCAGCACGAGCCGCTGGATGCGGCGGTCGATCGCCATCGGCTCGGCGTCGAAGTCCTCGCCGCGGGCGATCTGCGCGCGCCCCTTGTAGCCGTCCACCATCTTCGCGACGTCCTTGATCGCGGGGATCTCGGCGCGCATGGGCTTGGCCGTCGGGACGAACTGGCCGATCGTGCGGTTCGCGCTGCGCAGGTACGCGGTCGCGGCGCGCTGCACGTCGGCGGGCTTGACCTGCGCGACTCGGTCGCGGTGCAGGAAGAAGAGTCGCCAGTCGCCCTGCGCGAGGTACTCGGACAGGGTGATGCCGAGCCGGTCGCTCGTCTGCAGCGTGAGCTCCATCTGCTTCGAGATGCTCTGCTTGGCGCGCTCGACCTCGTCCGCGGAGAACGCGCTCGGGCTCTCGAGCGCCTTGAGCATGGTCTCGCGCGCGTCGTCGAGGTTCGCCGCCTTCGGCAGCTCCGCCGAGAACAGCATGAAGCCGGGCTCGCGCGTCTGCATGAGCCACGGGAACACGCTCGCGGCCTTCTTGGTCTCGACGAGGGACTTGTAGAGGCGCCCCGCGGGCTCGTCCGCCATCACCTGCCCGAGCACGTCGAGCGCGGCCGCATCGGGATCGCTGCCCGCCGGCACCTTGTAGAGCGCCATGACGTGCTGCGTGTCGCCCACGCGCCGCACGGTGACCGCGCGCTCGCCGTCCTGCACCGGGTCGAGCGTGTAGGTGCGCTGGAGCGCGCGCTTGGGCCGCGGCAGCACGCCGAACGTCTCGCCGATGCGCCGCAGGGTCTTCTGCTCGTCGATCTTGCCCGCCACGATGACGTAGGCGTTGTCGGGCTGGTAGTAGGTCCGGTAGAAGGCCTGCAGCCGCTCGATGTTGACGTTCTCGATGTCGGCGCGGCAGCCGATCGTGCTCTTGCCGTAGTTGTGCCACTCGAAGGCCGTGGCGACGACGCGCTGCTGCGTCACGCGCCACGGGTTGTTCTCGCCGGACTCGAACTCGTTTCTGACCACGGTCATCTCCGAGTCGAGGTCCTTCCTGGCGATGTTGCTGTTGACCATGCGATCGGCCTCGAGCTCGAGCGCCTTGTCGAGGTTCGCGTCCGACGCCGGGAAGCTGATGAAGTAGTTGGTGCGGTCGTACCAGGTCGAGCCGTTGAAGCGCGCGCCGAGGCTGTTGAGCACCTTGGTCACGTCGGGGTGCTTGGGCGTGCCCTTGAAGACGAGGTGCTCGAGCAGGTGGGCCATCCCGGTCTCGCCGTAGTTCTCGTGGCGCGAGCCGACGAGGTAGGTGACGTTGACCGTGATCGTCGGCTTCGACGGATCGGGGAAGAGGAGGACGTGGAGCCCGTTGTCGAGCCGGTACTCCGTGATGCCCTCGACGGAGGTGACCTTCTCCGGCCCCTTGCCGGCTGCGGCCTTCTCGGCGGCTCTGGCCGGCTTCTTCGGGCCCGCGGCTGCGGGCGTGGCCAGCGTGATCAGCGAGACGATTGCGGAGCAAAGAACGATCGAACGCACGACGACCTCCTCATCGCGCCATGACGGCGCGTCCCTTGGACCCTTGCGAAGGCCGAAGGTTCCCTCTTGGCGCGCGCGCTTGCAAGCAGCCCGTCGCCGTGGTCGAGTGCGGGTCATGGCCCGCCCTGGCCTCCTCGCACGCGTGCTCCGCTCGCGGGTCGATCCCAAGCTGATCGACAAGCTGCGCGCCGTGCCGACGCGCCAGAACGAGTACGGCGTCGATCCCTTCGGCTTCTCGCGCGAGGAGGCGGTGAGCGCGGTCGCCATCGCGCAGTTCTTCTACCGCCACTACTTCCGCGCCGAGGCGCACGGGATCTCGAACATCCCCGAGGGGCGCGTCCTGCTCATCGCGAACCACTCGGGGCAGCTCCCGTTCGACGGCATCGGCATCGGCGGCGCCGTGCTGTTCGAGCGCGACCCGCCGCGCATGGTGCGCGCGATGGTCGAGCGCTACGTGCCGACGCTGCCGTTTCTGTCCTACCTGTTCCCGCGCTGGGGGCAGATCGTCGGCGACCCCGAGAACTGCCGGCGCCTGCTCGAGGACGAGGAGGCGATCCTCGTGTTCCCCGAGGGTGCGCGCGGGATCTCGAAGCCGTTCTGGCGGCGCTACCAGCTCGAGGAGTTCGGCCTCGGGTTCATGCGCCTCGCGCTCGAGACGCGGACGCCGATCGTGCCGATCGCGGTGGTCGGCGCCGAGGAGCAGGCGCCCGCCGTGAACTTGAAGACGCTGGCGCGCCTCCTCGGCATGCCGTCGTTCCCGCTGACGCCGTACCTCGTGCCGCTGCCGCTGCCGGTCAAGTACCACATCCACTTCGGCGCCCCGATGATGTTCGACGGCGACGCCGACGAGGAGGACGACGAGGTCGCCGAGCGCGTGCGCACGGTGCGAAACGCGATCCAGTCGATGATCCAGGTGGGCCTGCGCGAGCGGAAGGGTGTCTTCTCGTGAACCCGGAGCGCGAGCGCAAGAAGATCGTCATGACCGGCATCGCGGGCCGGCTCGGGCAGCTCGTCGCCCGGCGGCTGCACCGGCTGCCCGACGTGCACGTCATCGGCATCGACCGGCGGCCGTTCCCCGGCCGTCCGCGCGACGTCGAGCACGTGCAGGTCGACCTGCGCAGCAAGAAGGCGCGCGACGTGTTCCGCGCGGGCGACGTGGCGGCGCTCGTCCACCTCGGCGTGATGCACGATCCGCGCAGCACGACCGGCGAGCAGTACTCGTGGAACGTGTCGGGCACGGTGCGCCTGCTCGAGTACTGCAAGCAGTACGAGGTCCCGAAGGTGGTGCTCCTGTCGTCGGCCACCTGCTACGGCCCGCAGGCGGCGAACCCGCAGTTCCTGACCGAGGACGCGCCGCTCCTGGCCGCGCAGTTCTTCCCGGCCGCGCGCACGCTCATCGACGTGGACATGCTGTTCACGAGCTTCTTCTGGAAGGCGGGCAGGACCCAGACGGTGGTCCTGCGGCCGGTGCACATCGTCGGCAGCGTGCACAACGCGCCGTCTAACTACCTTCGCCTGCCGGTGATCCCGAAGCTGCTCGGCTTCGACCCGATGGTGCAGCTCGTGCACGAGCTCGACGTGGTGGAGGCGATCGTGTGCGCGCTCGCGCCCGGCGCGCGGGGCGTCTACAACGTCGCCGGCCCCGGCGAGCTCCCGCTTTCGGCAGCGCTCGCGGAGGTGGGAAAGCCCGTCCTGCCCGTGCCGCACCCGCTGTTCGAGCGCGCGCTCGACATGCTGTGGCGCGGCAAGCTCACGTCGTTCCCCGCACCGGAGCTCGATCACATCCGCTACGTCTGCATGGTCGACGACCGGCGCGCGCGCGAAGAGCTCGGGTACCGGCCCCGGCACTCGCTGCGAGAGACGGTGCGCGCCCCGCTCGACGCGGTGTGATCCCGGATCCATCGGCAGCCCGGGGCGTTCTTCGTACCCGGCCCCGACTTATGGCACTCTGCGTATACATGCGCAGGCTCGCAAGCGGGTGGGTGGTCGGTCTCCTGACGTTTCTCGTATGCGCCTCGGCAAATGCGACGGGAGGAGGAGGGGTCCTCGGATTCTCCGGCGGCGGAAACGTCCAGCTCGAGACCACCGAGCAGCACTTCGCGCCCGGCTTCCTCGGCGCCGCGTTCTTCGGCTACCGCCACGCCTCGGGCGTGGAGGCGCACCTGCGCGGCAACTTCACGCAGTTCGAGACCAACGACAAGTCGTTCCGCCGGACGATCGGCGACGGCGGGCTCGGCCTCCGCTACTGGTTCTTCAACGACGACCGCGACGTTTTCTCCCCATACATCGGCGCCTACGGCGGCGGCGGCTCGATGACCACCTCGCTGACCGACAGCCAGACGACACCCGCCACCGGAGATCCGAGCGGGACGCTCGGCTGCGCGCACCTGATGCTCGATGGCGGCATCGCGCTCAACGCGGGCCCCAACGCGTCCTTCGGGCTCTTCGTCGCGGGCAACGCCTACGTCCCGTTCGGCACCGACGCCGCGGACTCGCACATCGTGTTCTCGGCCCTCATCGGGCTCGACGTCACGTTCTCGGGCCTCGATGGCCTGAGCTTCTTGAACGGCGTCGGGGCGGTCTTCGAGGGCCTGCTCCGCATCCGCTGACTTGCGAGTGGCCGCCTCGGAAGGCGGCCACCAGGAGGGGCACGACTGCCCCTCCCCCGACCGGGCAAAGCCCGGTCGGGCCCCCCTCCCTGCGTCTTCGCTCCGCTGCGCTTCGCTACGCCCTTGCGGCTCGCTGCGCTCGCCTCGTACCTCACACCGCCGCCGCCAACGCCAACGCCGCAGAGCCCGGCGCGGTCGGCCGAAAAGTTGCGACGGCGGCCCGCCGCCCCGAGACTGCTCCCGTCGCTGCATCGTGCGCGACTGGGAGGGACACCATGGATCGATCCGAGATGATGTTGTCGCGTGACCAGGTCGCGCGGCGTGCGTTCGAACGCTTCGTGTCGCGCGGCTTCTCGCACGGGCGCGCGCTCGAGGACTGGCTCGAGGCCGAGGCGGAGCTCCGCGCCGAGGTCATCTCGCGGGCGGCGGCGCCGACGGTGGTCATCGCGGCGCCCGTGGCCGAGCCGGTCGCCCTCGCGCCCGTGGCGACCGTCGAGACCGCGCCGAAGGCCACCCCGGCCCCGACCAAGCCCGCCAGGAAGCGCCGCCGGAAGTAGCCGCCGGCGGCGGCCGCGCTCAGCGCTTCCTGATCGCGCGCTGCTGCTCCTCGACCTTCTTGCCGAGCTCCTCCAGGTGCTGGCGCGCCAGCCGGCCGATCTCGCCGCGCTCCTGCGGCGAGATCCATGCTTGCAGCGCTGAAATCGGGGCCGCCTTCGCCGTCATGAGAAAGTGCGTGTAGACCGCCTTCGTCCCGAAGTCCGCGAGGAATCGCCGCACGGGATCGCGCATGCCCGCGACGACGCCCGGGTGGTCGAGCGGGCGGCCGTTCGCCAGCTTCTGCCAGGTGGCGTCCAGGGCCTTGCCGGTCGCGGCGGGGTCGTCCTTGTGCCACGCGGCGTCGAGCTCGGCCAGCGCAGGCGCCTGGTCCAGCGAGGGCAGGTGCAGCTCCTCGAACGCCAGCTTGCCACCCGCGAGGCGGACCGCGGCGGGCACGAACCGCCCGTCTCCCACTGCCGCGCACGAAGAGGTCGAAGGACCACCGCCCCCACGATGCACGCCCACCGCATGCCTCGAGGATACGCTCGGATCTCGGCGCCGGCGATCTACGCCTGCGCGGGCTTCTTGCCGCCCTCGAAGCGCAGCTTCACCTCGCCCTCCTCGACATCCGCGAGCGCGGTGCCGCCGTCGCTGAGCGCGCCGAACAGGATCGCCTCGGCGAGCGGGAGCTTGAGCGTCCGCTCGACCAGGCGCCCCATCGGGCGCGCGCCGAACGCCGGCTCGTAGCCGTGCTCGGCGAGCCAGCTCCGCGCCGCCTCCGACACGCGCAGCTCGACCTTCTTCTCGTCGAGCGACGCCTGGAGCGCGCGCACCTCCTTGTCCACCACCTTCAGGATCGACTCGCGCGAAAGGCCCGAGAACTGGAGCCAGCCGTCGAGGCGATTCCTGAACTCCGGCGCGAACGTGCGCTCGATGACGGGCTTGGCGCGCGAGAGGTCCACGCCCTTTTCCGGCGAGCCGAAGCCGATGCCCTGCGTCGCGACCTCACGCGCACCCGCGTTGGTCGTCATGATGAGGATGACGTTCCGGAAGTCCGCCTTGCGCCGGTTGTTGTCGGTCAGGGTCGCGTGGTCCATCACCTGGAGCAGGATGTTGAACAGCTCCGGGTGCGCCTTCTCGATCTCGTCGAGCACCACGACCGAGTGCGGGTTCTTCTGCACCGCGTCGGTGAGGAGGCCCCCCTGGTCGAAGCCCACGTAGCCCGGGGGCGCGCCGATGAGGCGCGAGACCGTGTGCCGCTCGGAGTACTCGCTCATGTCGTAACGCAGGAACTCCACGCCGAGGACGCGCGCGATCTGCTTGGCGAGCTCGGTCTTGCCGACGCCGGTCGGGCCCGAGAACAGGAAGCACCCCACGGGCTTGTCGCCTGCGCGCAGCCCGCTCCGCGCGAGCTTGATCGACGACACGATCTTGTCGATCGCCTCGTCCTGACCGTAGATGACGGTCTTGAGCTCCTCGTCGAGCCGCGCGATGCGCACGCGCTCGTTGGCGGACACCGTCTTCTCGGGGATCTTGGCCATCTTCGCGACGACCTTCTCCACGTCGAGCGAGGTCACGCGCCCCGAGCCGCCCTTGCCCCGCCGTAGCCGCTCGGCCGCGCCCGACTCGTCGATGACGTCGATCGCCTTGTCCGGCAGGTGCTTGTCGCGCACGTACTTGTGCGAGAGCTCCGCCGCCGCGCGGATCGCCTCGGGCTCGTAGACGACGCCGTGGTGCTCCTCGTAGTGGCCCTTCAGGCCCTCGAGGATCTGCACGGTCTCCTCGAGCGAGGGCTCGCCGATCTCGATCTTCTGGAAGCGCCGCGCGAGCGCGCGGTCGCGCTCGAAGGCCGCCTTGTAGTCCTGGTACGTCGTCGAGCCGATACAGCGCAACCGCCCGGATGACAGCGCCGGCTTGAGCAGGTTCGACGCGTCGAGCGAGCCGCCGTGCGTCGCGCCCGCGCCCACGATCGTGTGGATCTCGTCGATGAACAGCACCGCGTTCGGGTGCTTCTTGAGCGCCTTGAGCACGGCCTTGAGCCGCTCCTCGAACTGGCCGCGGAACTTGGTGCCCGCGAGCAGCGCGCCCATGTCGAGCGAGTACACGTGCGCGTCCGCGAGCACGTCCGGCACCTCGCCGCTCGCGATGCGCAGCGCCAGCCCCTCTGCGATCGCCGTCTTGCCGACGCCCGGCTCGCCGACGAGCAGCGGGTTGTTCTTGCGCCGGCGCGCGAGCACCTGGATGGTCCGCTCGAGCTCGAGCGCGCGGCCCACCAGCGGATCGATCCGCCCCGCGTGCGCCTCCACGACGAGGTCGGTGCAGTACGCCTCGAGCGGGTTCTTCTTCGTGCTGCCGCCCTCGCTGTCCTCCTCGCCGTCGCCCATCTCTCCGCCGCCCTCCGACAGCTCCTCGTCCGGGACCTTGGTCGCCCCGTGCGACAGGAAGTTGATGACGTCGAGGCGCGAGACGCCCTCCTCCTGCAGCACGTAGAGCGCGAACGACTTGTCCTCGCGGAAGATCGCGACGAGCACGTTGCCGCCGTCGATGACCTTCTGATCGCTCGACAGGACGTGGATGGCCGCGCGCTGGATCACGCGCTCGATGGCCGCGGTCTGCTGCGGCTCGGCCTCGGCGCCCTCGGGCAGCTTCTCGATGGTCTCGTCGAGGTAGCCGTCGATCTTGCCGCGGATGCGCTCGGTGTCCGCGCCGCACGCCTTGATGGCCTTGGACGCGTTCGGGTCGGAGCAGAGCGCCCACAGGAGGTGCTCGAGCGTGAGGTACTCGTGTCTCCTGCGCGTCGCCTCCTCGAACGCGAGTCGAAACGTCGCTTGCAGGTCCTTCGCGATCATCGGCGCAGCCATCCGCTAGCCTTCCTCGGGTTCCATCGACAGCCGCAGGGGATATTCGTTCTCCTTGGCGAGCTGCTCGACGGTCCGGATCTTCGTCTCGGCGATCTCGAACGGGTACACGCCCGCGACGCCCTGTCCGTTGTGGTGCACGTGGAGCATGATCTGCACTGCGTCCGTCTCCGAACGATGGAACACGCTCTGCAGGATCGCCACCACGAACTCGCGGGTCGTGTAGTGGTCGTTGTGCAAGATCACCTTGTAGAGGACGGGGCGCGCGAGCTTCTTCTCGGTCCGCGTCGCCGTCGCGACCCCCGTGTCTCCATCGTCGTGCTCTACCTTCTTCGGCATGGCGTCGATCCCTACGTGGTGGCCTGGCGAAGCCCGGTGTGCGCGGCCCACTCGGGCAGGCGGCGATCGATCTCCGCGCGCTCGCGGCGCACGAAGTCGTCGATCGCGACCGCGAGGCGCGGGTCGCTCATCCAGTGCACGGAATAGGTCAGGCTCGGCTCGAAGCCGCGCTGCAGCTTGTGGTCACCGCCCGCGCCGCCCTCGAACTGCGCTCGACCCAGGCGGATGCTCTCCGCGATCGAGTGGTACATGCACACGCCGAAGTGCAGGAACGGGTGCTCCTCGAAGCACCCCCAGTAGCGGCCAAAGAGATGCGTCGGCGAGGCGACGTTGAACGCGCCCGCGATCACCTGACCGTCCTTCTTCGCCTCCACGAGCTCGATCCGGCTGCGAAAGCGCTCGAGCAGGCGTGCGAACAGCTCCTTGCGGAGGTAGCGGCGGCCCCACATGAACTTGTCGACCGTCGAACAGTATAGGCGAAAGATCAGGTCCGCATCCGCGACCGACAGGGCGTCGCCGCGCCGCGTCGTGATCGTCATGGCGCGGCTCTCGACCTCACGCACCTCGCGGCGGAGCTGGTTCCTGCGCTTGGAGGAGAACGCGCCGAGGTAGTCGTCGAAGCTCGCGTAGCCACGGTTCTTCCAGTGGTACTGGACGCCCGTGCGCACGCTGCCACCGAGGGCCCCGAGGCGCGCCGCCTCGTCCGCCGTCGGGAAGAGCACGCCGAGCGAGCCCCAGCGCTCGCTCCGCACGAGCGCGAGCGCGCCCTCGACGATCGCCTGCTCGGCGGCCGCGCGATCCTCGTCCTGCCGCACCAGCACGCGGCGGCCGGTCGCCGGTGTGAACGGCACCGCGAGGACGAGCTTCGGGTAGTACGCAAGGCCGGCGCGCTCGGCGGCCGACGCCCACCCCCAGTCGTAGACGAACTCGCCGTTCGAGTGCTCCTTCTCGTAGGCCGGCGCCGCAGCCACGAGCTCGCCCCCCCGCCAGAGCGTCAGGTGCCGGGCCTGCCAGCCCGAGCGCCCGCCCACGCACCCCGAGTGCTCGAGCGCCTCGAGCCAGGCGTGCTCGTGGAAGGGCACCGCCGCCGCGTCGACGAGGGCGTCCCACGCCACCGGGGGCACCTCGGCGATGGAGTCGAGCACGCGCAGCGAAAGGGACACGACCAGACAGCATAGAGCGCCGCTCGGCCCCGGCAAGCGCACACCCCGGTGCTACGATTCCTGCACATGCCGCTCCCCCTCTCCCTGCGCGAGCACGGGCCGCTCCCCGCGCCGATGCCGACGGGCGACCAGCGCCTCGTGGTGCACGGCGTGTCGTGGAAGGACTACGTGGTGCTGCGCGAAGCCCTCGAGATCCCCGGGCTGCGCATGGCCTTCGACCGAGGAGCCCTCGAGCTCATGAGCCCGTCCCGCAAGCACGAGCGCTACAAGACGATGATCGCCCGCCTGCTCGAGACCTTCGCGCTCGAGCGCGACGTGGCGGTCGCGGGCTACGGCCAGACCACCTTTCGGAACGAGCTGGCGGAGCAGGGCGTCGAGCCCGACGAGTGCTACACGGTCGGGGCCACCATGCGAGACGGCGAGGCGCCGCACCTCGCGATCGAGGTGGTGCTCTCCTCGGGTGGTCTCGACCGGCTGCGCATCTACCAGAACCTCGGCGTGCGAGAGGTCTGGTTCTTCGTCGATGATCGCTTCCGCGTCTTCGAGCTCGGCAAGGGCGGCTACGCCGAGCGCGACGGCAGCGCCCTTCTGCCCGGGCTCGACCTGGAGGTCGTCGCCGCGTTCGCGCAGCGAGAGGACCAGCACGCCGCCATCCGCGAGTTCCAGGCGACGCTCCGCCCTCGCCCGCGCCGCCCCGCCCGCAAGCGCCGCCGCTGACCGCGCTACCATTCGCGCATGCGCATCGGAGTCCTGACCTCCGGCGGTGACGCGCCGGGCATGAACGCGGCCATCCGCACGCTCGTCCTCGCAGGGCATGCGCGCGGCCACGAGATCCTCGGCGTCCTGCGCGGCTACGAGGGACTGCTCGCCGGCCAGGCGCGCCCGCTCGGCATCGGCGAGACCGACGGCATCTCGCGCCTCGGCGGAACGATCCTCGGCTCGGCCCGCTCGAAGGTCTTCCCGACCCCCGCGGGTCAGGCCCGCGCCCGCGAGCAGCTCGCCGCGCTGCGCCTCGATGCGCTCGTCGTCATCGGCGGCAACGGCTCGCTCACCGGCGCGCACGCGCTCGCCGCCGGCCGCCCCGCGGCGATCGTCGGCCTTCCTGCGTCGATCGATCACGACATCGGGCACACGGGCCTGTCGATCGGCGTGGACACCGCGCTCAACACGATCGTCGAGGCGTGCGACCGCATCTCCGACACCGCGCGCGCGCACCACCGGGCGTTCGTGGTCGAGGTGATGGGCCGCAAGTCCGGCTTCCTGGCGATGCGCGCGGGCCTGGCGGCCGAGGCCGACGCCATCCTCTACGGCGAGTCGAACCTCGACGAGGAGACGATCGTCGCGCAGCTCCGCCAGGTGATGCGCCACGCGTTCTCACCGGAGCGCGACAAGCAGCGCGTCCTCATCATCAAGTCCGAGGGCGTCGAGATCCCGACCGAGCGCCTCGTCGCTCGCCTGCAGGCGCACCTCGAGGAGGACGCGCCGGGCGTGGACGTCCGCGCGACCGTGCTCGGGCACGTCGTGCGCGGCGGCAGCCCGACCGCGCTCGAGCGCGTGGTCGCGCAGCGCCTCGGCTTCGGCGCCATCCTCGCCCTCGACGAGGGTGCGCACGACGTCATGCTCTCCTGGGATCCGCCCGCGCTCCCCGACCGGAGCCTGCCCGGCGAGGCGACCGCCGACTCCTCGGTCCGCCGCGTCCCGCTTCCGGACGTCCTGGCCGAAACGGCACGCCTGCTCGACGGCTCGAGCCCCGTCGTGCGTCGCAGGGTCGCGATGCTGCGTCAGGTCGAGGGGCTGCTGGCGCTGTAGTCAGCGAGCCGCGCCCGCGGGCGCCGCGGCGCAGCCCCCGGACCGCGGCGGCCTCGGTGCGGCCGGTCCGTCGGGGCCGGGGCCATCCGGTGCAGCGCCGTCCACCGAGGCACAGGCCTCAGAGCGCTCAGGGCATCCGGCGTCGCAGTCGACCACGCCTGCTTGCACGGCTGTCAGCCAGGCGGCATAGGGCGCCACACGGACCGCGTAGGTCGGCGGCTCGCAGCTCGCCGATCTCGAGTAGGACACCACCCCGACCACCCGCTCCTCGCCTGGCCAGCCGGCGACGAGGACCCCGCCGGAGTCGCCTGCGCAGGCCCCGTGCTCTCGATCGCCGAACGCCAGGAGTCGATCGCAGACGCCGGTGATTCGGACCTCGACGGCGCGGCGCACGCCGCCGGTCTCGGGCGAGCCCGGGACGCTCTCGCCCGCTCCGACGAGCGTGACCTTCCCACCTGGCTCGAGCAAGTCCGGATCGCGCGCGTAGGCGAGGGGCACCACCGAGACCTCCTCCGCCAGGTGCAGCACGGCGAGATCGAGCCCCGCCCGGCTCGAAGCCTGATCGCCCGTGAACGCTGGGTAACGGTGGACCTGATCCACCGCGACGACTCTCTCGGGGCTCGCGGAGCTCAGCCCGAACAGCACGTCGATGGGGAGCCCGTCGGGCGCACAGTGAGCCGCCGTCAGCACCGCCCTCGGTCCGATGAGCGCACCCGAGCACATCCGGGCGTCGACCGTGCGCGGCGAGATCGCCACCACCACGACCCCGGGGTGCGCCTGATCAGGTGCCCCGCCGATGACCTCGCGCTGGCCCCTGCCCACGACGTCACCGGGCTCGAGCGAGCAACGGGCGAGCAACAAGAGCAGAAACGGGAGGGGAAGCCGCCGCACGGACGGCGATCAGGCTAGCGGAGGTCGAAGGCGCCGTCCTCGATCATCTGATCGAGGGCGGGCGAGATGGTCTTGAGGGAGGCGAGGCGATCTGCGGGCACAGCCGCGATCCGGACGCGCATGCCTCCGGCCAAGCGCTGCTGGAGCGCATTGCGACCCTGGGAGAACAGGTTGAGGTTGCGAAGCTCGAGGTTGCCCGCGACCTTCGACAGCTTCACGAGACCCGCGTCGAAGCGGAGGGTCATCGTGTGCGTTCCTGCCTCGAGCAACTCCGCGGTCTGCGCCCCGCCCACCGGCCGCACGACCGCGTCCGCGTTGCTCCCCACCAGAATGCCTGAGAGCTCGTACCGGTCAGGGCTCGCGACCTGCACCCGCACGTCCACCTCGAAAGCCTCGACCTGGCCGCTCGCGTCGGTGATCGTGCGGGGGACACCCGTTCCCAGCATGCGGGCCGTGGGCACCACGAAGCGCACTGCCGTGTCGGCCTGCCGCGTGAACTTGCCCGCGGTGCCCACGCCCGTCGCGTAGACCCGCACGTTGTACATGCCGTCCTTGTCGGCCGGGAGCAGCGCCTGCGAGAGCGAAGCGGTGTACCTGCCCCCGCCCGCCTCACTGAAGACGAGCGACGCACCATCCGTCCCGGACGGCGTGACGAGATGCCCGCGCACGCTCGCGCCCGTGACAACGCCAGCACCATCGCGGAGCATGACGTCGATCGACGTCGCCTGGCCCGGGAAGTGGACGGCCTCGGAGCCAGCGACCTCGAGCTCCACGTCAGCCGCCGGCAGGGCGGTGGCGATCGACAGCCCTGCCTGTGCCGCGAGGTTGCCGATTCGGATCGTGTAGAGGCCAGTGGGCAACCCGGCCAGCGAGATGGAGTCCATCGGCGCGAGCTCGCGCCCAGCCTTGGGGTGCCGCCGGTTGATCACCTTGCCGTCCGGCGAGCGAACCTCGATGTCGGTCAGCAGGGCCTTGGAGGGGCCGCTGCGACCGATGAGGAGCAACATCGCCTCACCGGCCGTGGAGTCGATGGGCAGGGTCAAGGTCTGGGCTGACGAGCCGGCGGGCACGATGACGAGCCCGCTCTTGCTGACGGCGCGCTCGCCTCCTGGCACCGGCGTGATCACCGGATCACGCGGCGACATCGGAATGACCGCGCGGGCGAGCTCCGTCGGCACGTCCGCAGGGCGGGCGAGCACGTGGAGCGTCACAGGGACGACGTCCCCTGGCTCGGCGACGGTGGGGCCGGACTGCTCCGGCTCGGGTGCCGGCGCGGGGCCGGAGGTCTGGGTCTGGCACGCGCCCACGAAAGCCAGCGCCGCCACGCTCAGGATCTTGTTGGTCCTCGACATGGTTGGTTCTCCTGGCCTTTCCTAGTGCGTGACCGTGTACGAGTAGTACTTGTTCGAGCTCGTCGCGTAGTCCCAGAGGATGTCCCCACACTTGTTTGTGAAGCCCGCGCCCTTGTTGACACAGTCGTCGTCCACGGCCGAGCCCGTCTTGGAGTCGTAGCCGTACTTGGCGAGGAGGCACATGTCGCACTCGCCGTCCCCGAGCCAGCTGTCCGGGCAGACGGAACCCGCGTAGTAAGCGGAGTTCGAGTACCCTGTGTAGTTGAAGGCCGCAGGGGCGACGTAGCCGTTGTCGCCTCCGTACGCGGAGTAGCAGTCGATGTCCGTCGTCGCGTCGGACCGCTGCGCGGTCGTGCAGCCCCACTGGTAGACCGTGCCGCCGCCGACCTTCGGGAAGTCCCCGGCCACCGTCGAGTTGCAGGCCTGGGCGCCGGGCGCGATCGTGTAGTCGGACGGGATCGCCGTCGTCCAGGTGGTGCTGGAGATGCGCGCGTTCACCGTGCTACCCGAGCCACGGCAGCTGCGCCGCGACTGGTTGTGATTGAGCCGCGAGTCGTCCATGTAGTTCGTGCCGTGATACTTGGCGGAGTCACAGGGGACGAAGCCGTCCGAGCAGCTCCCTCCTCCGTTGGCCTGCGCGTAGAGCAGCGTGGCCTTGAGGCCGGCCGTGTACCAGTAGCCCGCGACGGAGTCCCCGCCACAGTGGGCGTCGCTGGACCAGATCGCGGCGTAGACGGTGTTCCCCGCGATGGTCTCGACGGGCTTGCCAGCGCAAGCAGTGGCGCCGCCGTAGCAGGTCGAGCTGCTGCCGAACGTGCCGTCACCGTTGTAGCCCGTGCACCCGCCAGCCGAGGTGCAGTTGCCCATGCGGTCGCGACGTTGCTGCCAGACCGCGGCGCCGTTCCAGTTGTTGCCGAAGAAGGACGTCACTCCGTTGCCGATGGCGAGCAAGGAACCCGACGTCGTCACCTTGTCCGCGAGCACGGTGCCTCGATTGTCGCCAGCCACCTCGACGATCTTCCTGATCTTGTCGACCACGGCCTTGCGGGAGGCTGAGAGCCCGGTGTAGTGCACCGCGGCGTAGCGGATCGGGTTCGAGCCGTTCGAGTGGGTGACCACGACGATCCCCTGGACCCCGGAGAACTGCGTCCAGTTGTAGATCTGGTCCAGGATGGAACCGTAGGACGCTGCGTCGAAACCTGCCTTCGACATGCCGTTGTAGCCGACAACCAGGTACTTGCTGTAGCTGCCCCGCATCGTGTTGATCGAGGCCTGGGTCCAGTAGCTGCTCACGGCAGTGCTGGCGGTGTAGTCCCCGGTTCCGTGCACGAAGACGACACCGCAATTCGTCGTCGTGCAGCTGACGGCCTTCGCGCTGCGTTCACCCACAGACAGGGTGAGCAGTAGCGCACCAACACCGAGCGTGAATTTGATGAGGTTGCCCACGAAACTGACGTAGAGCAACTCCAGGGCCAGGCAGAAGAGGCTGAAACTACACGCTCGCCGATTCCAACTCGAGTCTCAATTGCAGAATTTGAACACTTCGCCTCGGCAGGATTTTCCCGCCTCCCCGCGCCGGCTCACCCCATCAGGCGCTTGACCGCCACGACGAAGGCCTTGGCGGCGCGCTGGCTGCCGGCGTCGTTGAGGTGGCCCTCGTCGGAGGACCAGCCGTCGCAGAGCTTCGGGGCGCTGCGCTTCTCGCAGAGGGTGCCGTCCTCGCCCGTGGCGATCACCTCGGCGAGGTCGAAGACGAGGCCGTCGTTCCGGTACTTCTCGATCATCGCGCGGCCGAACTTCCAGCGCACGGCGTTCAGGCCCGGGTCGCTCGTCGTCAAGGGCGGCGTCATGTGCAGGAGCTGGAGCTTGGGGTTCGCGGCGCGGAGCGCCTGCACGTCGGCGTCGTACTTCGCGAGCAGGCTCGCGACGTCGGTGCCGCTCTCGAAGTCGATCCAGCAGAGCTTCATGGTGGCGACGTCGACCTTGGCGCCGATGCCCTTGTCGGTGACGAGCGCCTTGAAGGAGGCGAACTTCTTGAGCGGGTCGCCGTTCTTGTCGATCTTGGCGTCGCCCCAGCTCACGGTCGCGAACGACGAGCCGTCCTCGACGCGCGAGAACGGGAAGCCGATGGCCCTGGCGCCGTCGATGAGGTTCTGTCCCACCGACTGGTGACCGAAGAAGACCTTCTTCGCGCGGAGAGCGTCGAGGTCCGCGGGCGCGAGCGACGCGAACGCGCGGATGCCCTCGAGCCCGACCACGCCGGTCTTGCCGGTGGTCGGCCGCGACGTGACGTCGATCTTCGTGGGCGGCGTGGACTTGCAGGCGCTCATCGCGACCGCCGAGGCGACGCCCACCACCTTGAACCCGAGCTTGATGGCCTTGCGAATCATGCCGGCGAGTATGCCCCAAGCCTCCCTCCTCGCCACCCCGAGCGTGCTCGTGCTCGTGCTCGTGCTCGTGCTCGATCCGGGCCCCGCCCCGCTCCCCCTTGACATCCCCGGGGCACTTTAGTAACTCATTGGTGAGTTACTACTGCACCGAAGGGAAGGTTCACATGCCGCCGATCGCCAAGAGGCCCGATGTCCCGCTCGCCCTGCCGCCCCGGCTCGGGGCGCTCGAACGGCTCGCGTACAACCTCCGCTGGGCGTGGGCGCCCGGCACGCGCGCGCTGTTCGAGCAGATCTCGCCCGAGCGCTTCGCCGAGAGCCAGAACCCCGTGCGTGTCCTGTGCGAAGCGCCACCGCGGCGGCTCGAGACGCTCGCCGCCGACGAGGCGTTCGTCCACGCGGTCGGCGTCGAGGCCGCGGCGCTCGACGAGTACCTCGACGCCCCCGCCGACGGCCACGAGACCGTCGCCTACTTCTGCGCCGAGTACGGCCTTTCGGAGTGCATCCCGTTCTACGCGGGCGGGCTCGGCGTCCTCGCGGGCGACCACCTCAAGGCCGCGAGCGACCTGCGCATGCCGCTCGTGGCCGTCGGCCTCGCGTACCACGAGGGCTACCTGCAGCAGTCGATCGGCGCCGACGGCGGCCAGGTCGAGTGCTTCCCGTCGGTCGACTTTCGCCTCCTGCCGATGCGGCCTGTGCGCCGCCCGTCGAGCGACACGCTGCTCGTCATCCCGATCGCGGTCGAGGACCGCACCGTGCGCGCGCGCGTGTGGCGGCTCGACGTGGGGCGCGTGCCGCTCTACCTGCTCGACACCGACCTGCCGCAGAACACGCCGCAGGATCGTCAGATCACGCGCCGGCTCTACGGCGGTGATCGCACGACGCGCATCCAGCAGGAGATGGTGCTCGGCATCGGGGGCCTGCGCGTCCTCGAGGCGCTCGGCGTCGAGCCGGCGGTGTGCCACCTCAACGAGGGCCACGCGGGCTTCCTCGGCCTCGAGCAGGCGCGGCAGGTGATGGCGCGCCACGAGGTCGTGTACGAGGAGGCGCGCCTCCTCGTGTCCGCGCGCAACGTCTTCACGACGCACACGCCCATCCCGGCCGGCTTCGACGAGTTCTCGCGCGAGCTCGTGCAGGCGCACCTGCACCCGATGGCGCGCGCGCTCGGCATCAGCGACGAGGCCCTCGTGCGGCTCGGACAGTGCGACGACGCGCCCTCCGACGCGCCGTTCAACATGGCCGTGCTCGCGATGCGCCACGCCTCGCTCCGGAACGGCGTCTCGAAGCTGCACGGCGAGGTGTCGCGCCAGCTCTTCTCGCCGCTCTACCCGGCGCTCCCGGTCGACGAGGTCCCCGTCGACTCCGTCACGAACGGCGTCCACTACGACACCTGGGTCGGCCCCGAGGTGCGCGCGCTCCTCGAGACGCACTGCCCGGACGCGCTCGAGCAGCCGGCCGAGCCGGCCTCGTGGGCCAGCGCGACGGCGATCCCCGACCAGGCGCTCTGGGCGGCGCGACAGCGGCAACGCGCGCGCCTCGGCGAGCTCGTGCGCACGCGCGGCAGCCACGCGCTCGATCCGAACGCGCTCCTCATCGGCTTCGCGCGGCGCTTCACGGCGTACAAGCGGGCGGACCTCATCCTCGCGGACACCGAGCGGCTCGCGGCGCTGCTCGAGGGGCCACGGCCGGTGCAGCTCGTCTACGCCGGCAAGGCGCACCCGATGGACGCCGAGGGCAAGAAGATCTTGAAGCGCATCGGCGCGCTCGCCCGCGAGGGGAAGGTGATCTTCCTCGAGGACTACGACATGGAGATCGGGCGCCTCATCACGCAGGGCGTGGACGTGTGGCTGAACAACCCGCGCCGGCCGCTCGAGGCGAGCGGCATGAGCGGCATGAAGGTCGCGCTCAACGGGGGCCTGAACCTGTCGGTGCTCGACGGGTGGTGGGACGAGTGCTTCACGCCGGGCATCGGCTGGGCGATCGGTGATCGCGAGCCCGCCGCGAGCCTCGAGGAGCAGGACGCGCGCGAGGGCGCGGAGATCCACCGGCTCCTCGTCGAGGAGCTCCTGCCCACGTTCTGGACGCGCGACGCATTCGGCATCCCGCATGCGTGGGTGCAGATGATCAAGCGGGCGTGGACCGTGCTCGGGCCGCGCCTGTCGTCGGCGCGCATGGTCGGCGAGTACCGCGAGCGCTTCTACGCGGCGGCGGCGGCGCGCGGCGGACGGCTCGAGGCGGGCGGCTTCGGCCGCCTCGTCGAGGTGGCGCGCTACCGCACCCGCGTCACCGCGGCGTTCGCCGAGGTCGAGGTCTCGCGCGTGCAGACCTACGGCGCCGCGGGCGGGCGCCCGACGGTGGAGGCGTTCGTGCGCCTCTCGACGCTCTCGCCGAAGGACGTGCGCGTCGAGCTCGTCTCGGGCGCCTCGCAGCAGCCGATGCGCCTGACGGGGTTCGTCGGCGGCGAGCACCGCTTCGAGCTGCCGGCCCCGAGCGCCGGCCCGGTGCGCGTGCGCGTCGTGCCGTCGCACCCCGAGGTGCTGGTGCCGAACGAGCTGCCGCTCTGCGCGTGGAGCGACGAGCCGCGGCCCGCGCCGCGCGCGGGCGGGCGGAAAACTGGCACGCTGCTGGCGGAGGTGTGACGCTGGGTCCCGAGATGAAGCCCCTGCGAAGGCCCATCGATCCCCACCGCCGCCCCGCGGCGCCCGCGCCGACTCCCGGGCCGGCGCGACCTCCCCTGCGCGACCCGATGGCGCGCTGGCGGCCGACCCGCCCCTCGACCCACCGGCCAGGCGCCGACAAGTAGCCGCCGTCGGGGGCGCGTCGGTGGGTAGGCCATACTAGCCGTGCGCGTCGTCTGCGTGTCCGACACCCACGGCATGCACGCGCGCCTCGAGGTGCCCGCGTGCGACCTGCTCGTGCACGCGGGGGACTTCTCGCGGCGGGGGCGGCGCGAGGAATTCACGGCGATCCTCGCGTGGATGGGCGCGCAGTCGGCGCGCGCGCGGGTGCTCGTCGCCGGCAACCACGACCGGTTCTGCGAGGACTCATCCGCCGAGGCGCATGCATTGGCCGAGGCGACCGGCGTCCGCTACCTGGAGGACGAGGGCGTGGAGATCGAGGGTCTCTCGATCTGGGGCTCGCCCTTCACGCCCGCGTTCCACTCGCTGGCGTTCAACCGCGAGCGGGGGGCGGCCCTGCGGGCGCACTGGGAGCGCATCCCCGAGCGCGTGGACCTGCTCGTCACGCACGGGCCGCCGCGGGGCCTCGGCGATCGAGTGTTCTTCGGCGCGCACGTCGGGTGCGACGACCTGCTCGCGCGAGTGCGGGCGCTGGCGCCGCGCGTGCACCTCTTCGGCCACATTCACGAGGCCCGCGGCGAGTACCGCTCGCCCGGCGTGCGCACGCGCTTCGTCAACGCCGCCAACAGCCGCCTCCTGCCGCTGTGGACGCGCCAGGTCACGACGCTGGAGCTGTGAGGAGGGCGCCGATCGGGCCCGACGGGCGCCTCGAGTCGCCAGCCATCGGGGTGGCCGGGGGCACGTGCTACGGTTCTCGAGAAGTGCGGGGGGCATGGATGCCTAGAGCACCGAACGGGTTGAACTGCGTTGGAGAATGCGGGCTTGCGCAGGCCCGCTGATCCGTGGACGAGCGCCGTCGCTGAAGGCTTCGGGCTTCAGGCCTCGGGCTTCAGGCTCCGGATCCGGGTCAGAGACCC
>CAZQJC010000264.1:0-46265 GCA_964593795.1 uncultured Myxococcales bacterium
ACTCATGCACCCAGATTACGCCATGAACATGGACATGGACCTGGACGTGGCCGAGCCCGAACCGACCGCCGGGCCACCACTGACCCTGACCCCAGGGCCCGAGGCCCCACCTGCTGTGCCCTCCAGGCAGGTCTCAACTGAGCAAAATCATTCATGTCACAGGGGTGTCGCAGGGTCTGGTACGCAGGTTGCGATGCGTGGCTGTGGGCTCAGGAAGGCAGACCACAAAAAATGCGCACAGTCCTCCACTCGGTTCTGGTCGTTCCTCTTCTGATCGCGGTCGGTTGCGGCAGCGACCTCAAGGCGCCGACCGGCACGCCCGGCTCGGGCACCCCCACCGGTGGGGGCCCCACGGGAGGGGGCGGGGGTACCACGACCGGGGGCACGACCCCGGGCGGCGGAACGCAGCCCGGGACCAACGGCGGAACGGCCGGCGGCTCCGCGGGTGGAGGCGGCGGCACGACGACTCCCCGCCCGCCTGCGTGCGGCGACGGCCGCATCGATCCGGGCGAGGCCTGCGACGACGCCAACACGGCATCCTGCGACGGCTGCTCGGCGACCTGCACCATCGAGACGGCCGCGACCTACTACCCCGACGTGGACGGCGACACCTTCGGCGACAAGAGCGCGATGCCGCAGCAGGCGTACTGCCCGCCGATGGGCAAGGTGACGAACAACCTCGACTGCCTCGACACCGACAACCGCCGGAACCCGATGGCCGTGGACATCTGCGGCAACCAGCTCGACGAGGACTGCGACGGCATGGACAAGAGCTGCGGCGAGGCGCTCTTCGTCGTCGGCGCCGATCCGCTCGAGGCGCCCGACGCGGAGATCGAGCTCCGCATCAAGGCCCTCGGGTTCACCACGAAGATCGTGACGGGCGCGGCGCTCACCGAGATGGACGCGACCGGCAAGAAGGTCGTCGTCATCTCCGAGACGGTGAACTCGGCCGACGTGAACACGAAGCTCACGGGGGTGCCCGTGCCGATCGTGGACTACGAGCCGGCCCTCTTCGACGACCTCAACATGGCGACGGCGACCGCGGCGACCGAGAACGTCACGTCGATCGACGTCGCGGACCCGATGCACCAGCTCGCGGCGGGCCTGACGGGCACGGTCAGCGTCTACCGCACCGAGGGCACCATCGCGGCCGCCACGGGCCCTGGCCCCGGCGCGAAGATCGTGGCCAAGCTCGGCGACAACCCCACCGTGTTCTGCTTCGAGACCGGTGCGGCCATGAACGCCGCCACGGTCGCGCCAGCGCGCCGCGTGGGCCTCTTCATCGGCCCCGCGCAAGGCTCGAACCTCTCCACCGAGGGCACGAGCATCTTCGGCGCCTCCGTCCACTGGGCCGCCGGCACGAGGTAGATAGAAACGCTTTGAGGCTGCGCCAAGCCACGTTGACGTTGACGTGGTCATCGACTTGAACGTGAACTTGAACGCCACCCTTGAGGTCGACGTCGACAAGGTCCACGGTGGAGTTCACGTTCACGTTCACGTCAGGGTCAACGATCAGGTTTGTCTGAGGCTCTATTCGTTGTTGGCGCTCGCCTCCCCAGACGATCCCTCCGCCCGATGGAACCCGCCCCGTTCTTCCGCACCGAGTCGCTGCTCGAGATCGTCGCGTTCATCGAGCGCCGCCTCGCGGACGGAGCGTCCGTGGCGTTCTCGGTGCTCGATCCCGATCGCGGGCGCGGCCTCCACGCGGGCGAGCGCGTGGACGGGTGCGTGCACCGGCCCTGGCGCGTGTGGGTCGACCTCGCGGAGCGCCTGGGGCTGCGCCTCGCGACGCCGCAGCCCGGCCCGGCGCCCTTCGTCCTCGTGCGGCTCGAGCGCCTCGAGCCCGGGCTCGCGCCCGAGGCGAGCGATGCCACGGAGAAGTACGGCGCGGACTCGGCCTTCTCGCGCATCGACAAGCGCGAGGACCCGGGCCTCTTGCTCGACCTGCGCGACGCGCTCGAGCGGGTCGCCCTCGAGCGGATCGAGGCGCCGCGCATCCTCGACCTCGGCGTGAACACGGGCGACGAGCTCGAGCTCCTCATGACGCTCTCGCCCCGGCTGCGTGAGGCGGCCACCTTCGTGGGGATCGATCACAGCCGGTCCGCGCTCGCCGTGGCGCGCGGCCGCTTCGGCGACAACGTCGAGCTCCTCGAGGCGGACCTGCGCGCGCTCGGATCCCTCGGCCTCGGGCGGTTCGACCTCGTGCTGTCGATCGGGACGCTGCAGAGCCCTGGCGCCGATGGCCCCGAGGTCCTGCGGCGCGTGGTGCAGGACCACCTCGCGCCGACCGGCTCGGTCATCCTCGGCTTCCCGAACTGCCGCCACGTCGACGGCGAGGTCGTGCACGGCGCGCGCACGAGGAACCTCCGCCAGGCGGAGCTGGGCCTGCTCGTCAAGGATCTGGCCTTCTACCGCCGCTACCTGCAGCAACACCACCGCCGGGTCTACGTCACCGGCAAGCACTACGTGCTGGTCACTGGCGTGGCCGGATGACGGCTGACCCCAGCACGACTGGCTAGAGTAGCCGCCGGTCAGCGGGCCTTTCGCCAGCTAACCACCTGGAAACAGGTGTGTAGGTGGATGGCATCCCGTGTGCTCATGTGTCCGTGCAGGAGGACACCATGACGATGCGGAAACTGGCGAGCACGCTCCTTGCGGCAGGGTTCATCGGATGCGGTGGCGCGAGCGCGCCCGACGTGGACGTGGACGAGCCCGAGGAGCAGGTGGAAGACGCGAAGGCCGAGGCCTTCGACTCCGCCAACAACCCGGCCCGCGTCGACAGCTCCTTCATCTACGAGGTCGCGCAGCTCCCGGTCGAGGGCCACAGCAAGTCGGTGCCGATCGCGGGCGACTACTGGGCCACGGCGCGCGACAGCATCAACTACCGCTGGAACGGCAGCGAGCCGTCGCCGGCCGAGAAGGTCGAGGCGGGCCTGGGCCTGCGCGGCTTCGCCAAGCACATCACCGAGAACTACGGCATCTACCAGAGCCAGTTCCGGCACTGCAAGGAGTCGAGCGAGTGCTCGGACCTCATGGACGGCTCGTCGTGCGTGACGCCGCGCGAGACCGACGGCTCGGACAAGCCCGGCCGCTGCATCCCCGGCTGGTGGGGCATCTGCCACGGCTGGGCGCCCTACGCGTTCTCGGAGCCCGCGGCGACCAAGCCGGTCACCAAGAACGGCGTGACCTTCTACCCGGGTGACCTCACGGCGCTCATGTCGCTCGTCTACGGCGAGGACCTGCCCACGAAGTTCCTCTCGGGCCGCTGCAACCTCGAGGACAAGAAGATCACCTACGACGCCAGCGGGCGCGCCGTCCCCGGCGAGTGCCGCGACAACCCGGGCGCCATCTTCGTCGTCGCGACGAACCTCCTCGGCAAGCGCCAGCAGGCGTTCGTCGTGGATCGCACCGTGGACTGGGAGGTCTGGAACCAGCCGGTCGAGGGCTACAAGATCACGAACCACGACGGCGGCAAGCTCAAGGAAGTGACCAAGGCGCAGGCGATTGGCCTGCTCGGCCTCGGCTTCGACTACGCGCAGCTCCTGCCCTCGACGGACCTCGCGAAGGACCAGACCAAGACCGGCGTCTACACGGCGACGGTGGCCGGCACGATCGTCTTCAAGACGACCGGCACGGACGGCGACGCGGACCTCTTCGTCGGCAAGGGCGACGCGGTCACCGAGGCGAACGCGGCGTGCAAGTCCACCGGCTCGAGCGCGAGCGAGGAGTGCAAGATCGACGTCGCCGCGGGCGACAAGGTCGCGTGGCTGGTCAAGGGCTACAGCGCGAGCAAGCAGGTCGCGCTGCAGGTCGGCGTCCCCGGCGCCGGGTCGAACTACGTCTACAACACGAACGCCAAGCGCTTCTTCCACGTCGAGCTCGACCTCTACTGGATCGGCGAGCAGGGCCCCGGCATGTCGATGCCCGACCCGCGCCGCACGCTCAAGACGGACCACATGTCCTTCATCCTCGAGGCCGACGACGCGGGTCGCGTCACGGGCGGCGAGTGGATCGGCGAGAGCAAGAAGAACCACACGGACTTCATCTGGTGGCCGACCGCCAAGCCTCGCGCGGACGTCGCGGGCCTGACCTACGAGATGGTCAAGGCGCTCAACGACGAGGCGTCGGGCGGCTCGGTGACCCCGGTCCCCGGCCCGATGGACGTGACGACGGTGTTCGAGAAGGCGCTGCGCTACGAGACCGCCTACGACGACCAGTTCGGCTCGTACGGCGCGCCGAACGGCGCCAAGAAGATCGAGTTCTCGATGACGGGCACGGGCGGCAACGCCGACCTCTACGTCCGCCTCGGCAGCCGCCCCACGGTGTACACCTTCACCGCGAAGAGCACGGGCCCTGACGCGACCGAGAAGGTCACGGTCAACGTCCCGGCCGGCGGCGGCACCTACTACGTCCGCGGCCGCGTGCCGGTGGGCGCGCGGGGCCAGACGGTGAACGTCAAGATCACCGCCCGCGTCGTCGAGTAGCTCGCCCGCAAGGGGCGGCCCGCCCGGGCCGTCCCCCCTCCTCCGCATTCGCCCAGCACTTCCCCCGCACCTCTCCCGCACCTCTCCCGCGCCTCTCCCGCACCCCCCGCGCTTCAGCCGTGGAGGACACATCTGCCTGTGCAGATATGTTGCCCGAGGCTCCGCGTGGGGCTGTCGGCCTGTTCCTCAAGGGCGCTCGGATGAGCGTCTACATTCGTCTTCGAGGCGAGCGCTAGCGAGCCGCAAGATACCGTGTTGGGCGTCAACGCCTTTCGGGCACCGTTCCGGATCGTCCACGTCCACGTCCACGTCCACGACCACGATCCGGAGTGCAGGGGCGAGCTTGGCACCTCGAGTCCGCTCAGAGGAGTGGCCGCTCCTGCGTCCGCAGATCGTCGCCCAGCCGTCCGACGAGGCGAGCGCAGCGAGCCGCAAGGGCGTAGCGGAGCGAAGCGGAGCGAAGCGGAGCGAAGACGAAGGTTGGGGGGCCCGACGCGGCTTTGCCGCGGCGGGGGAAGGGCAGCGTGCCCTTCCTGCCGCGGCCTTCCGAGGCCGCGGATCGCAACTAGCCGAGGTCCTGCGCGAGGGCCATGCGGCTCGCGTCGGACAGCTCGGTCGAGTGGGCGTAGGCGGGGTGGTCGATGCGGACGCGGACAGGCGTGCCGGGGCCGCGCAGCGCCGCTTGCGCGGGCTCGGGCAGGCGGAAGCGGATGTACTGCACGGCGGAGATGCGTGCCTCCTCCTGGCGACCCGCCTCGAACGTGGCGCGCACGGAGTGCTCGCCGATGTCGAGGTGCACGTGCTCGTCGAGGCCGACCAGGCGATTGAGCGTCGGGCGGATCTGGGTGGTCTCGGTGATCTCGACGAACAGGGAGGCCGACAGCTCTCCGGCATCGGGGATGAGCTCGTTGTAGGTGTCGATCTCGTGCTGGATGCCCATCTCGTCCTCGATGTGCTCGACGCGGAGCATCTCCTCGATCTGGAAGAGCACGGTGGCGCGGTTCTCGAACACCAGCGCGACGATGGGGCCGACCTCGATGCGTCGGGGACGCTTGACCTCGATGGCGCGCTTGCGCAGGTCCTCGCGGAAGCCGGCGTAGAGGCGCGGCCCCCGCACGTCCGAGCGGATGATCTTTCGCATGTCGGTGGTCTAGCACCAATGGCGGTCGCCCCCAAGGGCGGCCGGAGCGTCAGCGCGGCGCCATCCCGCGGATGAACATCTCGACCATCTCCCAGGGCATGTCGTTCGGCAGGTTGAGGATCGGCAGGTCGAGGCCCAGGCTGCGCCGGCGGCGGAGCTCCTCGACGCAGTGCGCGGGGTCGCCGGCGATCGTCAGCGCCTCGATCATCGCGGGAGACACCGCCCCGGCCGCCTGCGCGCGCGTCGCCGGGTCCGCGTAGAGCTCGGCGATGCGCTTGCAGTCGTCGCCGAAGCCGAAGCGCGTGAGCAGCTCGATGTAGAAGTCGCCCATGCCGCCGATGTAGAAGGCGATGATCTTCCGGGCGAGGTGGGCGGCGGCCTCGCCGCCGAGCGGGAGCACCGACGTGAACGGCGCGGTGACGATCTCGCTCGGGTCCCGGCCGACGCGCGCCGCCCCGGCGGCGATGTAGGAGCGCCCCTCGGCGAGCCGGTCGTGCGGCCAGAACGTCGGGATCCAGCCGTCCGCGAGCTCCCCGATCGACTCGATCGCCTTCTGCCGCAGGGCCGCGACGTAGATCGGGATCTTCGGCCGCAGCGGCTTCATCGCCAGGCGGAACGGCCGGTACGCCGGGTTCTCGACGCCGGCGTCGGTGAGCTTCTCGCCCCCGAGCAGCGCGCGCACCACGCGGATGACGTCGCGCACCTGGGTCAGGGGCTTGTCGAACGACCGGCCGTGGAACCCCTCGACCACGTTCTTCCCGCTCGTGCCGATGCCGAGGATGAACCGCCCCTCGCTGATCTCGTCGACCGTGGCCGCCGTCATCGCGAGCAGGCCCGGAGAGCGGCTGTACACGTTGATGATCGCCGTGCCGATCTTGATGCGCTTGGTCGAGAGCGCCATCTCCGTCAGCAGCGGGACGATGTCGTACCCCCACGCCTCGGGGATCCAGAACGAGTCGTAGCCGAGCTCGTCGGCGAGCTTGGCGGCTCGCAGGTACAGCTTGCGATCGTAGTTCTTCCAGAACGCGAGGAGTCCGGTCGGTTCCGTCATGGGTCGCTAGCGTAGCTGCGAGATGGCCCGATGCCGAGACGTTCCGCGCAGTACGCTCGGGCCCATGACCACGAGACGCCGGCTCGCGTTCGCGCTGTCCCTCGTCGTGCTCGGCCCGGGGATCGCGCGGGCGGGCGACGCGCGGTGGGCCGAGGTCCGCTTCGAGCTCGCGCGCGGCGACGGGGACCGGCCGCTCCACACGATCGGCGTGTTCCCGGACGGCCGGGTCGTGTTCGGCGGCGACGGCGAGCTCGACGCGCCGACGGTGGCGCGTGCGCCCGCGCCGCTCCTGGCCGACGTGGCTGCGCTGGCCGAGGTGCGCGGGGTGCGGTCGCCGGACCGGAAGGCCGAGCACGCGCTCGTCGTGCGCGTCGTGCCGCCGCACGGGAAGCCGCGCGTCCTCCGCTTGCCCTACCCCGGCGAGGCGTCCCCCGCGCGATCGCTCTACGAGCGGCTCGGCGCGCTCGTCAACACCCCGCGGGAGCCGCTGCCCTGTCCGGCGTGGG
Organism: uncultured Myxococcales bacterium; assembly: GCA_964593795.1. GTDB lineage: Bacteria > Myxococcota_A > Polyangia > JAHFDS01 > JAHFDS01 > JAHFDS01. The sequence goes on from CAZQJC010000264.1 coordinate 7,183, forward strand.
ACGGAAAGGGGGCGTTCAGGCTCGACCTCGTGTCCCAGGACTTCGGCGTCGTTCCGGGGCCGGTGAACCGGCTCAGCGTCTCGAGCGACGGGGCGGTCACACGGACGGTGACCGGTGGCGGGGTGGGCGCGCGGGCCGCCCCGGCGGGCAAGACCACGGCGACGGCGGCCGAGCTGGCGGCGCTGCGGGCGGCGCTCGTCAAGGCGGACCTCGGCCACTTCCGCGAGGTCTTCGGGGGCGCGGGCGAGGGCTCGAACCTCCGGCTCGTCCACCTGCGCACGCCGGCGGGGCGCTGCGGGCGCGCCTTCGAGAACCGCCACCCGCCTGCGATGCAGCCGGTGACCGATGCGCTCGGCCCGATCACCGGCCGTCTCGGCCGCTGACGTTCAGCGCTTGCAGGTGTCGACGGACGTCCGCGCCCGTCTTGGATTCCATCGATGTGGGTTCGGACTAGTGCCTCGCTTCGCGGGCCACGGCGGCGAGGGCGGCGTGGTGCTCCTCGAGCGCGCTCTGGGCGTTTCGGAGCTGCGGGTCGAGGGCCACGGCGCGCTCGAAGGCCTGGCGTGCGGCCTCGAGGGGCTGCGCGCTGTGCTCCTTGAAGGCGAGCGCGCGCAGGGCCGCCCCGAGGGCGTACTGCGCCTCGGCGAACGTCGGGTCCGCGGCTGCGGCGGCCGCCAGCTTCTCCCTGGCCTCCGCCGGGCGGTCGTCGCGCCACAGCCGCCAGGAGCCGTCAGTGAGCAGGACGCGCGAGAGCATCCTGCGCGACGGCGCGTCATCGCGCAGGCGGCGCGCCAGCTCGGCGGCCTCGAGCGCGCCCTTGAGATCGCCCGCCGCGAGCAGGAAGGCGGAGAGCGCGCGCTGCGCCGCGGGCGAGTCGGGCGTCACCTCGATGCGACGCCGCAGGGCCGTTGCTGTCGCGTCGTTCATCCGCTGCGAGGCGAAGATCTCCGCGAGCACGTCGAACGCCAGCGCGACGACGAAGCGCTCGCCACCGGCGCGGATGACCGCGAGGGCCTGCGCCTCGGCCTCGGCGGTGCGCCCCTCGGAGAGCGACAGGCGCGCCTCGAGGAGGCGACCGCGCGGCGGCAGCGGCTGCGCGCGCTGCAGGGCGATGCGCGCCTTTCGCACCTCGCCGCCGAGGAAGTGCAGCCAGGCGCGGCGGACCTCGGCCTCCGGTTGCTTGCGGTCGCGTGCGACGGCGCGGTCCACCCAGGCGTGTGCGGGCGCGAGGTCGCGCGGCGTCGGTGTGCCCTGCGCGGCGAGCTCCACCTGCGCGAGGTGCGCGTGGACCAGCATCGGCAGGACCGCCGAGGGATCCTTGGCGTCGGCCTCGGCCAGCTTCTTCCGTGCGGCGTCGAGCCAGCCGGGCTCGCCGTCCCACGCCTCGATGATCGCGCGCGCCTCGACCGCCAGGCGATCGGCGTCGCTCGCGGCCCTGGGCTCGGCGATCGGCCCGGTGGGCGGCAGGTCCACCTGGCGCCCCGGGCGGCTCGGCGGTGGCCGCCGGGAGGCCGCGGCGATCGGCGGCAGCAGCGGCACCGGCCCGAACTGCGCCGCCTCGGTCTGCCGGGAGGGCGCGAGGCGCATCGTCACCGCGACCCCGCCCACCGCGAGCACGGCGGCCGCGGCCAGCGCCGCCCAGGCACGTCCGCGCAGCAGGGGAAGGCCGTCGGCCTGGTCCGCGAGGCCCGTGCGCGCCTCGTCGACCGTGGTGTAGCGGTCCTCCGCCGCCGGCTCGAGGAGCTGGGCGAGCCAGGTGCGCAGCTCGGGCGAGCACGGCACGACGGAGAGGTCGAGCTTGAGGCGCTGGTGCGGCAGCTCGCTCGGCGAGCGCCCGGAGAGCAGCGTCACGAGCGTCGCACCGAGGCCATAGAGATCCGAGGCCGGCGACGCCGCGCCGTGGAGCTGCTCGGGCGCCATGTAGCCGTACGTGCCGACGGTGGTGCTGCCGAGCTCGCCCGGCGCGCGCAGGGCGTCGCGGACGGAGCCGAAGTCCACCAGCCAGACGCGCTGCTGGTCGTCGAGGATCACGTTGCCCGGCTTGAGGTCGCGGTGCAGGACCGGCGGCGTGCGCCCGTGCAGGTAGGCCAGGATGTCGAGGAGCGCGTGGGCGATGCGCCGCACGCCGGCCTCGTCGGTGCGCCAGCCGGTGCGGATGCGCTCGGCGAGCGAGCGGCCGGGTGCCAGCGCCTGCACGAGGTAGAGCCGCTGGCCGCCCTCTCCGTCGACGCTGAAGTGATCGACGTAGCGCGGGATGCCGGGGCAGTCGAGCGAGTCGAGCACGCGCGCCTCGCGCTCGAACAGCTCGAGCGCCTTCCACGACTCGAGGCCGCGGAGCGCCATGCCCTTGACCGCGACGGCCTCGCCGGTGCGCTCGTCGCGGCAAGCCCAGGTGACGGCGCCGCCGCCGCGGCCGAGCTCGAGCTCGACGACGTACCGATCCGCGATGCGGTCCCCTGCGGCGTGCACGCTCGAGCGTAGGATACCGCGGGCGAACACGTTCAGTCCGAGAACCGCTCCTGGAAGAGGGCGCGGTCCTCGAGGCGCAGGGCCGTCAGCATGTTTCCGTACACGCAGCCCGAGTCGAGCGCGAGGTAACGCTCCTTGAGCTTGAGGCCGAGCGCCGCCCAGTGTCCGAACACGACGGTCGAGTCCTTGCTTCTTCGATCGGGCACGCGGAACCAGGGGAGGTAGCCCTTCTGCGCGTCCTCCGGCGGACCGGAGAAGCCGAGGTCCATCCGACCCTCGGGCGTGCAGGTGCGCAGGCGCGTGAGCGCCGCCACGATGGTGGCCCAGCGCTTCGGCCCCGCGAGGCTCTTCGACCACGCGTCCTCGGGGCCCTCGAGCAGGCCCTCGAAGAAGCGAGCGCGGTCCCGGCCACGCAGGAGCTCCTCGATCTCGGAGGCGAGCTCCGCGGCGCGCTCGACGCTCCACTGGGGGAGCAGTCCCGCGTGCACGAGCACGTAGCCGTCCTCGCGGTGCAGGAGGGGTCGCTTGCGCAGCCAGCACAGGAGTTGGTCGCGATCCGGGGCGAGGAGCACGTCCTCGAGGCGGTCGCGCTGCTTGGGCCGGGCGATCCCTTCGGCGCGGGAGAGCAGGTGCAGGTCGTGGTTGCCGAGCACGGCGGTGACGGCGCCGCCCAGGCCTCGCAGGCGCCGCAGGACCGCCGCCGAGCGGGGGCCGCGGTTGACGAGATCTCCGACGAGCCAGAGACGATCGCGAGCAGGGTCGAACGCGATCCGCTCGAGCAGGCGCCCGAGCGTGGCATCGCAGCCCTGGAGGTCTCCGATCGCGTACGTGGCCAAGCGCGCAGAGCGTAGCCGGCGCTTCTGACAGGCGCCCGTGGCCCGGGCGAGGATCAGGGGCGGTGGTGCCGGCCCGAGCCGGCAGGCTGGGCGCCCCCCGCGCCCGCATTGCCGCCCGCGCCTGCATTGCCGCCCGCGCCCGCGTTGCCACCTGCGCCCGCATTGCCGCCCGCACCCGCATTGCCCCCCGCGCCCGCATTGCCGCCCGCGCCCGCATTGCCGCCCGCGCCCGCATTGCCACCCGCGCCCGCATTGCCGCCGGTCCCGCCGGTGCCGGCGTGGCAGACCATGTGTGCGTGCTCGCGGGCCTGGCGCACGACGCCCGGGGCCGCCGTGCACGCCGCCTCGGCCATCGGGTCCTGCTGCCCGTGGGCAGCCGCCACCAGCGCGCGGAAGCACGCGCGCGCACCCTCCATCACGGCCCGCCACACCGCGCGGCGTGCGCGGCGGCACTCGCGATCCGGCCGCGCGTACAGCGCCGCGTTGTCGATGTCGCGGGAGAAGGCCGCCGCGACGAGGAACGCGCGCTCGACGGCGCCGGCCTCGCCGCGGAGCAGGCGGCCGTCCTCGGCGAGCTCCACGCGGCTCGACTCGGCCTGCGCGTCATCGAGGGCGCGGTACACGAGGCCGCTCGACGAAGAGTCGAGCGTCACCGCCCGCTGCCCGCGGAGATCGAAGCCCACGGTGCGCTCGGCGTCTGCGCTGGCGGGGTCGGGGATGCTCCACTCCTGGATGCCGAGCTCGGCCTTGGTCTGTTCGGTGGCCGGGATGTGATCGCCGCTGGAGATCTCGCCGACGCCGCCGCAGCCGGAGACGAGAGAGGCGGACAGGAGCGTGCACACGAGCGTGCGACGGAGCGGGAAGTATGAGGTCATGGCAATTCTCCTTTGCGGCTCGACAACGCAAGTCGCAGGCCACCTCCGCGAGAGCAACCTCGGGTGGTTGAGGCGAGGGCGCAGGTGCAGGGACCCCCAGGATGCGAGGCTGATCCCGCACGCGGAAAAACTCGCGCGCGCGGCGCGCTCTTTCGCGCAATTCGGGAGCGTGTTCATCCCTACGCGCCGAACACGCGCAGTGACGAAGGTCAGCGGCGCAGGTAGGCGAGCGTGAGCGCGACGGCGGCGAGCGCGCCCGCGATCCCGGTCATCCGGAAGGAGCCCTCGGGGCCGGGCCAGAGGAAGAACGCGAGGAGCGCGCTCGCGCAACCGGTGGCCGCGAGCCACACGGCGGCGCGCGAGGGCCCGCGGCTGCCGTCGGCCTCCGCGACGAGTGCCTCGACCAGGCGCGCCGGATCCGGCGGCGTCTTCTCGGTGGGCGGCGCGACGACGCCCGGCGCAGCCCCACAGAAGGGACACTTCGGCAGGTCCGGCCGGTAAAGGCGCGTGCAGATGGCGCAGCGTGTCGTCTCGCTCACCGGCGCCGATGGTACACAATGAGCACATGCTCCTGCTCGCCCCCGAGGTGGTCATCGATCTCGCGCGCCCGGGGCGCACCGTGCCGCACGAGCTCTTCGGCACCAACCTGCCCGCGCGCGCGCAGAGCACGCCTGACGTCATCGAGCGGTTCCGGCGGTTCGGCACGCGCCTCTACCGCTATCCCGGCGGCGGCGCGCCGGGGTGGCACTGGATGACGCCGCACTTCGACTACGGCATCGGGCCGAGCGACGACACCTGCGACCTCGCGCGGCTCGACAACGCCTTCGCGTTCGCGCGGGCCACCGACGGGCAGCTCCTCTACTCGGTGAACCTCGAGAGCGGCACGACGGACGAGGCCGCCGCGCTCGCGAGCGCCTCGGCGCCCGAGGGCGTGCGCTACTACGAGATCGGCAACGAGCCGTTCGGCGACTGGGACCACGGCTACCGCGCGGCGAGCGCGTACGCCTCCGACGTCGCCGCCTTCTCGCGCGCCATCAAGGCCATGCAGCCGAACGCGAGGGTCGGCGCGGCGATGGCCGGCGAGTTCCGCGACGTGGACGACGACGGCGACGCGGTCGACACGGCGGACTGGGACCGCGTGGTCCTGCGCGCCGCGGGCGCGGCCGTCGATTTCATGTCGTACCACTGGTACACGGGGCGGCGGCAGGTCGAGGAGCCGATGCACGTCATGGCGGGGAGCCTGCGCATCCCGACCGACGTCGCGCGCTTCCAGCGCCTCGCGGCCGAGGCCGGGCGCACGCTCGATCTGGCCTACCTCGAGTGGGACGGCGTGTTCGATCACGACACCACGGGCGCGCGCTACTCGCTCGCGAACGCGATCTTCACCGCCGACGCGCTCGGGCAGATGGCGACGGCGGGCGTCGCCGTCTCCGCCAACTACGAGGCCACGACGCGCTCGTACGGCCTCATCGCGGCGTACGACCCGTGCGCGCGGCCGATGTGGCCGGCCTTCGACGGCGTCACGGTCCGGCCGAAGGCGCTGGCGATCCAGCTCGCGTCGGGGCTCGCGGGCGGCACGCTCCTGCCGGCGACGGTGACGGGCGTGGACAGCTACGATGCGACGACGACATCGCCCCTGCAGGAGTACGCGGGCCCGGTGCCGTACCTGTCGGTCTACGCGGCGAAGGTCGAGGGCGGCCTGCGCGTGATGCTCGTGCACCGCGGGCCGGACCAGCCGGCCACCGTGCACCTGCGGCTCACGGGCGGGGCGCTCGGCGCGGGGACGGCCGCGCGCCTCGTGCTCACGGGGCCGTCGCTGTCCGCGACCAACGAGGGCGGCGGGACCGCCGTGCAGCTCGCGGCGGACACGCTGCCCTGGCCTGGCGTCGAGGGCGACGTGACGATCCCTCCGCGCAGCGTCGTGCGGCTCGACCTCGGCTCGACGCCGCAAGGCGGGGCCGATGGCCCGGGGCCTGGCAGCGGTGGCGGCCCCGGCGCGGGGGGAGCGGGCGCAGGTGCGGGCGGCGCGGGCGCAGGCGCGGGTGGTGCGGGCCGCGCGGGCGTCGCCGGCGGGGAGACCGGGGGCACGAGCGGCGGCACGGCGGCCCCGAAGGGCGGCTGTCAGGGCGCGCCGGGCGCGGCGCCGGGCCCGTGGGCGCTCGCGCTCCTCGCTGGGGGCCGGCGACTGCGGCGCCTACTCCGCACCTGGGGGTAACCAGACGTAGTCCGCCCTCCAGCTGTTTCGCACCTCACACTTCACACGCGATCGCACGGTTTCCGGGGGTTCCAGACCACGGCGCAGAGGCCGCGGGGGCGCGCACCCCTGGCCTCGGGCTTGCGATGGGGAAGCCCGGGCAACGAGCCCCAGGGGGCACGAGCCCCCAACGGAGGTCGGTCATGCGCGCGTCTCTTCTCCTCTGCATCGTCTCGCTGGTCGGCTGTGGGGCCGAGCCGTCCGCTGGGGTCGAGGGGGAGGGCGAGGTCGTCGACAAGAGCCGCCGTGGCAAGGCGGACAACGTCGATCGCAACCCGGGCGTGGGCGCGGTCGGCGCCGGGACCTCGTCGGCCGAGTCGCGTCCGCTGCGCGTCGCCGCCACCGTCGCGGTGGACGTCGCGAGCCCGCCGCTCGGCGCGGGCGGCACGTTCTCGACGACCGTGCGCGAGCCCGGCGCGACGTTCGTGCGGCTGCACTTCGATCGCCTCGAGCTCGCCGACGGCGACAGGCTCGTGATCGCGCACCCGGACGGCACGGTGATCGAGGAGCTCGCGGGCGGCGCGCGGGCGGGCTGGTCGCTGCGCGTTCCCGGCGAGGAGGTGCGGCTGTCAGTGACGGGCGGCGCGGCGGCGCGGACGAGCGGCTTCCACATCGATCAGCTCGCGCACGGCACGGTGGACCTCGACGGGCCGCGACCGACGGCGGCGAGCGCCCCGGGGACGCTCGAGAGCGTCTGCGGCGGCGACGACAAGCGACCCGCGGCGTGCTTCACCGACGGCGTCGTCGCCACGGCCGCGCGAGCGGTGGCGCACCTGACCTTCTCGGCGGACGGCGGCCAGGCCATGTGCACCGGCTGGCTCGTGTCGGCGCAGGGGCACATGCTGACGAACAACCACTGCGTCGCGTCGCAGGCCGACGTGGACACGCTCGAGGTGCAGTTCAACTACCAGACGGCGAGCTGCACGGGCACGCAGACGGCGACCGTGGCGAAGTGGAAGGGCGGGCGCTTCGTCAAGACCTCCCAGCCCTACGACTACACGCTCGTCCAGCTCCCGGCGGAGGCGGCGGCGCAGTTCGGCTTCATCGAGATCGATCCGCGCGCGCTGCAGGCCGGCGAGCCGATCTTCATCCCGCAGCACCCGGGCGGGCGCCGAAAGGAGATCGCGACCGTCGATTCGGAGAACGGTGGGCGCGCGTGCTCGATCGCGGAGACGAACGTGTCCGTGGGCGGCTTCGCCAGCGGCGCGAACGCGGGCTATCGCTGTGACACCGAGGGTGGCTCCTCGGGCTCGCCGGTCGTCTCGGCGACCACGGGGCGCGCGATCGCGCTGCACCACCTCGGCGGCTGCTCGAACAGCGGCACGCAGCTCGTGTCGCTGTGGTCCGAGATCGCAGCGCTCGTCGGTGGCAGCGCCCCGCCGCCCCCGCCGCCCGCGGCCGACGCGTTCACCGTCTCCGGGCAAGCCCCGCTCTCGGTGCCCGACCTCGGCGACGTGCGCGCAACGGCGACCGTGCCTGCGGGTGCGCGCGTGCGCACGCTCGACGTCGAGCTGGACATCGCGCACACCTGGCGGGGCGATCTCGAGGTGACGCTCGTGTCACCGGGCGGCAAGACCGCCACGGTGGTAGCGCGCTCGAACCCCAACGACTCCACGCAGAACCTGACCGGTCGCTTCGCGGTCGCGGGCCTCGCGGGCGAGGGCGGCGGCGTCTACACCCTCCGCGTGCGGGACCTCGCGCGGGAGGACGCGGGCACGCTCCGCGCGTGGCGCCTCGTCGGCAACGCGCGCTGACAGGCGTCACGTTCGTGCGCCGCTCGCGGTAAGATCCGCGATCGGTGTCCTCCGCCCCTTCTGCGCTGGTCGTGCTCTCGGCGCTGCCAGGGGCTGCGGGCGCGGTCCTGGGCCTCGGCGCGGTCCTCGGCGCGGAGGCACCGAGCGCGCTGCGCGCCCGGCTCGCGTGGCTCGGCGCGGCGGTCGCGGTCGCTGGCCTCGGCCCGATCGCCCTGGCGCTCGGGGGCCGCGGCGACGTGCTCTCGCTGTGCGAGCGGGCGAGCCAGCTCGCGGCGGGGCTCGTGCCGCTCGCGGTGCTGCTCGCGGTGCGCGCGCTCGATCGCCCGCGGCCGCGGTGGCAGCTCCACGCCGTCCGCCTCGGGAGCGCCGTCGGGGCTGCCGGCTGGTTGCACGAGCCGACGCTCGCGGCTGGCGTCGTCGGAGGGCTCGCGCTCGCCGTGGCGGGCGTGGCGCTCCACGCGCTGCTCGCGGCCCCCTCCGCGGAGCGGCGCGCCCTGGCGCCGACCGCCGCCGCGCTCGCGGTGACGGCGGCCGGGCAGGCCGCCGCGAGCGCCGGCCTGCTCCTCGGCGAGGACCTCGGCGGGCTCCCGGCTGCGGGGGCGCTCGCCCTCTTCGTCCTTCTGCGCAGCGGTCGCCTGGCGGGCGAGCCCGGTCGCACCGATCGCACCTCGCTCCTGCCGATCGTGGCGGCGTGCAGCGTCGCCTTCGGGGTGGTCACGGCCGGCCAGATGCTCGCCACCGCGTTCGACGGGCGCCCGCCCGAGATGCTGCTGCAGGGCCTGCGCTGGACGTCGATCCCGCCGCTCTTCGGCTGCCTCGTGCCGGCCGTCATCGGCTTTCTCGCGCTGCACCGCGGCTTCGGCGAGCCGCTGCGCGTCCTGCTCGGGCTGTGGATGCTGGTGTTCGCGCTGTTCGAGCTCGACCTGGCCCTCCTGACGATGGTGGAGGACGGGCTCGTCGCCAAGCGCATCAGCCAGCTCGACCACCGCCTCTTCCCGTTCATCGTGCCGCTGTCGCTGTCCGTGGTGGACGGGCTCGTGGGCTCGTCCCGGTGGCGACGGCGGGTCTCGGCGCTGCTCTACGCGCTCGCCGCGGGGCTCGCGCTCGTCTCCGGGACGGACCTGCACCTGGCGGAGCCCACTCGCTACTGGTTCGGCTGGTTCGTGCAGGGAGGCCCCGGCGTGAACCTGCTCGGCGTGGCCGGGATGGCGTCGGGTCCGGTGTGGGCCGTGACGCTGCACCGTGCGATCGGGCGCGCGGTCAACGAGGGCGAGCGGCGCCGCCTCAAGAAGTGCCGCCTGAGCCTCCTCGGCACATGGGCGCTCGTGGCGGGCAACCTCGTGCCGTCGCTGGGTGTGCCCATCTATCCGCCCACGAACCTCGCCGTCGTGCCGGTCTCGGTGTTCGCGTCGGTCGTGCTGCGCGACGACCTGCTCGATCTCGGGCGTTACCTCACCCGCTCGGTGCTCCGCGCGCTCGTACGCATCGCGACGGCGGCGGGCCTGGTGCTGCTCCTCGCGGCGGCGTGGGGCCGGGGCGAGGGGACGCCGCTCGCGCACGCGCTCGCGTGTGTCGCGCTCGCGGTGGCCTTCGGCGATCCGATGCGGCGCTGGCTCGTGGAGGTCATCGGCGGTCGCCTCGGGGGGCGTTCGCCGACGCTGGGCGCGGTGGAGGCGTCGAGCGTGCTCGCCTTCGAGCGGCGCGTGGGGCCGCTCATCCGCAGCGCCGCGCTCGATCTGCTCTCGTCCCTCGGCGTCGATCGCGTCGTCATCAGCGTCCGGCGCCGCCACGGAGACGAGATCGCGATCGCGCGACTCGGCCCGAACGGCCCGGTGGCCAAGCTCGAGCGGCGTCGCTTCGGCAAGGGGGTGGTGGACCCCGGGCCGGCGCGCTACTGGACGCTGCTCGTCGTCGGGGGCAAGCCGCTCGGGCGGCTGGGCGTCGGCGACCGCCGCGACGGCACGGACCTCGATGACGAGGACCGCCAGACGCTGGACGCGCTGGCGTGCCGGCTCGCCGCGCACATCTCGCTCGCGCGCGTGCGCGAGCGGCAGCGGCGCAGCGGCCTGCGCGATGCGCGCAGCTACCGCCGGCGCAGGCCGGTCCTCGAGCGCCTGCTGGCGGATCACGAGGCCGCGCTCGAGCGCTTCGCGGCGCGCGTGCGGCGGGGGTTCGGGCGCGTCGACGGGCTGCTCGACGAGCTCGGGCCGCGCCTGCGCAGGCTGTCCGAGCTGGAGGAACGCGCAGGTGCGCCGGCCGCGCGGCTCGACGAGTACCGCGGCTCGAGCGCGCTCCTGCGCGAGGTGAGCGAGCTGCTCTCGGGTCGGGGGGGGGCGCTCCTCGGGCTCCTCGTGACGCACGAGCAGGGGCGCACGCGCGCGCCGCGGCCCTGCGAGCTCGGCGCGTTCGTGCGCGCCGCGGTCGAGGCGATCGCGGAGAGCTGCGCGCGCCGTCGCGTGCGCGTGATGGTCTCGACCCTGCCGGGCCTCGTGGTCTCGTTCGAGCCGCGGGCGCTCGCGCAGGCCCTCGAGGGCCTCCTGCGCGGCGCGCTCGAGGGCGCGCGGCCGGGCTCGACGATGCGCGTGGTCGCCCGGCGCGTGGGCGCGAGCCCCGACCTCGAGGTCACCGTCGAGTCCGACGAACGCCAGGAATCGCCTGGGTTCGCCCTGGTCTCGGAGCTCCTCGCGGCGGGGCGGGCGCGCCTCGAGGCCGCCCAACCTGCCGGGCGCGATCGCCGCTTCGTCGTCGCCTTCCAGGCCGCCGAGGCCGCCGAAGGTGAGACCGTGGGCCCCGAGCGGCGAGCCCCGCGCCGGAGCGGACCCTCCGGCGGCGCGGCCTCGGACGTGGCGCGTCCCGAGTCCGAGCTCGACGCGCTCGTGGTGACCAGGGATCCCGCGGTGGCCGCGGCGGCGGTGCGCGCGCTCGGCGCCCACGGGACGGTCAACGTGACCGACGCGATGCCGCGCGCGCGCGGGGCCATGCCGGACGTCGTGCTCGTGGATGCGTCGGCGCCCGCGGAGGACCTCGCGAGCCTGATCGACGATCCGACGCGCGGTCGGACGGCGGTGGTGGGCCTCGGGCGCCTCGGCGGCGACGCGGCCGTGCCCTGGCCGGCGCGTCCGCTCGAGCTCTACACGGCGGTCGCTCGCGCGGTGGAGCTCCGTCGAGCCACGGATCGCTCGGTCGGGATGGCCGGCGACGAGGAGCCCCCGCCCATCGGCCCCGCGCAGCCGAGCTTGCGCGCCCTGCGCTCGCGCGCGGAGCCGCCGTCGCCCGAGCGGCGCCAGGTCGCCATGATCTCGTTCGCGGTGCCGGGGCTGGATCGCCTCTCGGGCGTGCTGACCGCGACGGATCTCGCCGAGCTCGTGCAGGACCTCGCCGAGGAGCTCGGCGCGGCCTCCGCCGCGCGCGGGGTGGTGGTGCTCGAGGCGTTGCCGACGCGCTGGCTGCTCATGCTCGGCTGGCCCGGCGCGGGCTCAGCGCCCACGGCGATCGCGGACGCGCTCTCGTTCCTGCGGCCGCTCCTCGCCGGCGTGGAGACCGTGGCGCGTCGCGCCGCGCTGCGCGGCCTTCCGCTCGCGATCGACGCGCACGCCGGCGTGGCGGCGGGAAGCGCGGTGGTCGGCGTCGTGGGCGACGCGGTGATCGCGGTCGGGTCGGCCCTCGACGAGAGTCGTCTCCTCTGCGACGCGTCGGCCGCCGGTGAGGTGCTCCTCTCCGAGCGCGTCGCCGACGTCCGCGCCGGCGGAGCCTCGGGAAAGGTCGTGACGGTCACGATGGGCGACCGCACGCTGCGCGCGGTGCGCCAGCGCCTGGAGGCCCTCTGAGCACTGCGCCCACGGGAGAGCGCCACGCGCGCCTGGTGGCGACGATCTACCTCGTCGCCGTGGCGGCGACCGGGATCCTGTACGTCGTCCACACGGCGGCGCTGCCCCGCGCGCTCGCGGAGGGTCTGCTGCCCTATGCCTTGCCGCCGGTGCTCACGGCGGCCGTGTGCGGCCTCGTCGCGCTCAGGGCGCTCGCGCTCGGCGGCGGCGCCGGTTGGTTGCTCTCGGCCGCGGCCGCGGGCTGGGCGCTGCTCTCGCTCGACTACGCCCTGCAGCTGGCGCTCGGCGCGACGCCGGCGGCGGCATTGCCCGCGCTCGAGGGCGTCCGCCTCGTGCACAGGCTGGTGCCGTTCCTGCCGCCGATCGAGCTCCACCTCGTGCTCCTCCTCATCGGCGATCCGCCGCGCGCGCGGCGCCCGCTCGTCGTCGCGTACCTCGTGGGCCTCGGCTTCTCCGCCGCCGCCGGCGCGCGCGCCTACATCCCGGCGCTCTCGCCGCACCCCTTCGGCTTCTTCCTGGCCGCGGGCCCCGCCTTCGATGCGTTCTGCGCGTACGCGGGGACGCTGTCGCTCGCCGCGGTCTGGGCGTACAGGCGGGCGGCGCCGGGCCTCGACAAGCGCGCGGCCAACCGCGCCCGGCACGTGCTCGCGTGGCTCCTCGCGAGCGCGGTGCTCGCGCTCGGCTCGCTCGGCACGGCGCACGGCCTCGACCTCTACCCGCTCGTGGCCATCGCGTTCCTGCCGTGGATGATGCTCGCGCAGAGCCTGGGCACGCAGGCCGGAGCCTCCGCGCGCGGGCACGGTCGCGCGGGGCCCGCGTCGGTCGTGGTCGAGGTCGACCTCACGACGGCGCTCGGTCACGTCGCGCTCCAGGCCGCGACGACGGCCGGCGCCGCGATCGCCGTGCTGGTCGTGCGCGCGCACGTGCGGACCACGGTCGAGCTCGCCTTCATCGGCGTCGCCGCGTACTGGCTGTTCGACCGGCTCTCCGACGCGCTCGGCGAGGCCCTGCCGCGCGAGCGGCGCGTGGCCCGGCAGCGCGCCGCGGTCGCGCTCCTCGCGCGACGCGCGACCGATTGCACCACGCTCGATGCGCTGCTCGGCGAGGTGGCCCGCACGATCGGCGAGTCGGTCGGCGTGGATCTCGCCGTGGTGCTCACGGCGCGGCGTGGGGTCCTCTACGATCGAGGCGGCAGGCGCGAGGCGTGCGTCGGCACCGAGTCGCTGGCCGCCGAGGAGGGCGAGGGCCCGCTGACCGTGCACGTGGGCAGCCTCGAGCGCACGCTCGAGGGCGTGACGCGCGTCCCCGTGCGCGTCGGTGGACTCATCGTCGGCGAGCTCGCGGTCGGCGCGCCCCTCGGTCGCTTCGTGCTGGAGTCCTCGGATCGCGAGTTCCTCTCGCGCGTCGCGGATCTGGTGGCCCCCCTGGTGGTCGCGCTCGAGGAGGTCGAGCGGGCCGAGCGGGCCATGCGCGTGCCCGCCGCCCAGCGGCAGCTCGAGCTCGCGCGCATCGGCAACGCGCTCGCGGCCTCGCAGTCCGTGCACCTGCTCGCCCGTCGCGAGCTCGGCGGCATCGCGGAGGACATCGCGGGCTCGGCCCGGGCGGTCATGTCCGCGCTCGAGGCCACCGCGTCGCCTGGCGCGGAGGTGCTCCGCCGCCGCGCCCTCGCGGGCGCCCGGACGCTCGAGCTCGCAGGGGGAGCGCGCGCGCGCACCGACGAGGTCCCGCCCCCGCCGTCGATCGTGCCGCCGGCGCTGCTCGAGGGCGTGCCGATCGTGATCTCGCACGCCGGCGACCCCACCGGACAGCCCTTGGATCCCGATCAGCTCGGCCCGCTCGCCCGCCACCTCGTGCTGCAGGCGACGCTGCTCGCGCGGCACGACGCTCCGTTGCGCATCGCGCTGTCCGGCGAGACGGTCGCGCTCTCCTGGTCGCCGCCCGAGGCCGCGCCGGCCGCCGAGCTGGCCCGCCTCTTCTCGGGCCTGGCCGACCACGCCCGCGCGCTCGGTGGTCAGCTCGTGCGCACGATCGAGGGCGAGGCGCGCCGCGTGGAGCTGACGGTGCCGCTGCGGGTCTGGAAGCCCGCGCCCTCGATGGACGTCACCGGCGAGATCTCCCTCGACGACGGCGGCCTGCAGCGCGCCACGGGGGAGCTGCCGGCGGTCGCGCCGAGCGGCACTCCGCTCGCCTACCTCGCCGTGCGCAGCCACCACGCGCGGACCGAGCTCGCGCGCGCTGTCCCCGGCGTTCCACGTCGTCTCGGTCACCGATCCCGACGAGCTCCCCGGCGTGCTCGGCGCGTCGCCTCGCGCGGCCGTGTTCGTCGACGCCGCCTGGCCGCAGGCCGCTGGCGCCGTGCTCCTGCGCCGACTCGAGGGCGCGGCCGCGGCGCGCGTGGCGCTCGTGCCGATCGACGGCGCGGCGGCCATCGAGGCCCTGTACGACGGCCTCGCCCTGGACCTCGCGCTCTACGAGCCGCTCGGCGCCGATCTGCCCGTCGTGCTGCGTGAGCTGCGCGAGCGTCTGCTCCTGCGCGCGATCCGGGGCGGCGGTGACGGCGGGCCGTCCGACGTGCGCCGCGAGGCGCTGCTCCGGCAGCTCCAGCGCTTCGTCGCGCCGGCTCGCGCCCTCGAGATCGTCGCCGCCTCGAGCCGCGATCCCGCCTCCAGGCGCCCCGGGCGGCGCCCCATCACCGCGCTCGTCCTCCGCATCCTGCTCGCCGACGACGCGCTCCTCTCGCAGTCCGCCGCCAGCACCGCGGCCCTCGCCGCGAGGGTCACGGGCGTGATCCTCCACGCCGCGCACGGCGGAGGGCTCGACGCCGCGGCGGTCGACGCGAGCGGGGCGCTCCTGCTCGCCGGCGCCGCGGAGGCGGTGGACGCCGACGAGGGCGCGAGGCGCGCCGTCGCCGTCGCCCGGGCCGCCACGAGGGCCCTGCGCCCGCTCGAGGCGGGGCTCCCACCCGGCGCGCTCCGGCTCGCGGCGGGCCTGCACACGGCGGTCGATCTCGCCGGCTTCTTCGGCGACGGCCCGCGCATGCAGCTCGGCGCCCTCGGATCGAGCGTGCACGTCGCGGCCGAGCTCGCCGTCGCCGCGAGCGCCGCCCGCGAGATCCGCCTGACCGAGGCCACCGCGCGCGCGCTCCCCGCCGGCACCGCGCTCGCCCAGCTCCGCCCGATGGCAGGCCACAACGTCTACCGCCTCCTCGAGGTGCCCGGCGCGGGCCGCTTCCCGGCGGGGTGATCCTCAGGCGTCGAGCGAGAACACGCGCCGCTGGCCCATCCCCTTGAGCTCGAGCGACGTCTCGCCGAGAGGGCCCACCTCGGGGCCGAGGAGCGCGCGCGTGGTCTCGTCGATCAGCACCTGCCCGGGCCCTGCGGCGGCGACGAGGCGCGCCGCGACGTTGACGGGGCTGCCGATCGCCGTGAAGTCGTAGCGCAGCGGGCAGCCGATGTTGCCGACGGTGACCGGCCCCGTCGCCACGCCGACGCCGACCTGGAACCCATCCGCGCCGACGCCCCGCCCGATCTCCCGCGCGCAGGCCACCGCCGCCGACGCCTGGTCCGACACGCTCGCGAACGGCCCTCCGAACAGGGCCATCACGCCGTCGCCGAGGTACTTGTCGACGTGCCCGCCCGAGTCGGCGATGCGCGTGACCACCCGCTCGAGGTGCCGGTTGAGCGCCGTGACGACCTCGTCCGGCGGCCGCCCCTCCGAGAAGCTCGTGAACCCGCGGATGTCCGTGAACAGCACCGTCACCTGGTGGCGCTGCCCGCGGAACAGCTCCGTGTGATTGTCGAGGATGCGCCGCAGCACGTTCTCCGAGAGGTAGCTGCAGAAGTGCGCCTTGATGACGTCGTTCTCCGTGCGCAGCCGCAGGTCGTGGTAGGCCTTGCGCACCGCCGACACGATGGTGTCGTTGTCCACGGGCTTCGAGAAGTAGTGGTGGATGCCGGCCTCGTTCACGCCGCGCACCACGTTGTCGAGGCCCGCCTGCCCGGTCAGGAGCGCGCGGTACGCGCGGCCGTGGTCGGCGCGCGTACGCACGAGGAACTCCACGCCGTCCATCTTCGGCATGCGGAAGTCGACGAGGAAGAAGTGCACCTCGCGCTCCGCGAGCTGCGCGAGCGCCTCGTCCGGCGACGTCGCGCCGAGCACCTTGAACTCGGTGTCGAGCTCGATCGCCATCGTGATGGCCTTGACGAGCTGCGCCTCGTCGTCGACGACCTGGACCGTGAAGTCAGACGGCTCGATGATCCGCATGCGCCTCCGCCCCCGCAGGGGGCCGCTCGGGATGTTTCTCTTGTCGCGTCGGGATGACGATCGTGAAGGTCGTGCCCACGCCCGGCTCACTCGCGACCGACAGCGTACCGTGGTGCAGCTCCGACACGATGGTGTGGCAGATCGCGAGCCCGAGGCCGGTGCCCTCGCCGACGGGCTTGGTCGTGTAGAAGGGCTCGAAGATGCGCGGCAGCACGTCGGGCGGGATGCCGGGGCCGTTGTCCTGCACCGCGATCTCGACGAGGTCGTCGAGGTTGCGCGTGCGCAGCGTGATGACGCCCGCGCCCTTCATCGCCTGCGCGGCGTTGACGACGAGGTTCAGCACCACCTGGTTGAGCTGGCTCGGGAAGCACTCGACGGGCCGGATCGTCGGGTCGAAGTCGCGCACGATCTCGTGCTGCTTGGTCGCGTTCCGCGCGATGAGCAGCGTCTCCTCGATCGACCCGTGCAGGTCCACCTGCGCCATCACGGACTCGTCCTGGCGCGAGAAGCGCCGCAGCCCCGACACCACCGCCGCGAGCTGCTTCGACGCCAGCACGAGGTCGCGCGGGATGCTCTCGAGGTGCTCGCGCATGCGCTGCTGCTGCTCCGGCCGGCTGCCCGCGTCGCCGAGGCGCGCCACGACCTTCTCCAGGTTCTGCGCCTGGCTCACGATCGCCTGGGCCGGCGTGCGCAGCTCGTGCGAGATGCCCGCCACGAGCTGCCCGAGCGACGACATCTTCTCCGCCTGCAGGAGCTGGGACTGCAGCGTCTGCGAGCGCTTGAGCGCCTGCTCGAGCTCGCCGGTGCGATCGTTGACCTTCTGATCGAGCGACGCCGCGAGCGCCGCGAGCCGCTCCGACTGCTCCTGCACCTCGCCGCGCCGGCGCGCGAGCTCGTCGAGCATCTTGTTGAACGTCTTGCCGAGCGTCTCGATCTCGTCCTTCGAGCCGAGCTGCGCGCGCACGCGGGCCTCGCCGCGGCGGATCTGGTCGGCCACCGTCGTCAGCGCCCGCACCGGCATCACGAGGTACCGGTAGCCCGTGTAGAGCGTCGCCGCCAGCACGAGCAGCGCCACGAGCGACAGGATCGCGATGCCGCGGCGGAAGCGCGCCTGCGCCACGCGGAGCTGGTCGCTCGAGATCTGCACCTTCTTGCCGACCTGATCCAGGTTGTCGTGGATGTTCGCCTCGAGCTGCTGGAACAGGCCCGAGCGCACGAGCGCCACCAGCGACAGGCGCGTGCCGTCGAGCGGCGTCACGAACAGCACCGACTTGACGTTCTCGCTGCCCTGCTTCTCCTCGAACGTCTCGAGCTCGAAGTAGCGCGTCTGCGCGAGCCCCGACGAGATCGGCGCGAGGAGCTGCCCCGAGCGCGCCCTGGTCGCGCGGTCGCGGTAGCCGCGCTTGACGAGCAGCTCCTCGAGGCGCGGGGTGGCCTGCGCGATCTTCGTCCCCGGCGGGTGCAGGAGGTGCCAGACGATGAGGTCCTTGTCCGCGTCGATGAGCGACAGGTCGCCGCTGCGCCCGATCTGCTGCGTGTTGAGCAGCTTGTGCAGCTCGTCGCTGTCGTCGAGATCCTCGGCGCGCTCGAGCGCGGTCTTGAGCGCCGGCCTGTCCTTGAGCAGCGACTCCACGTGCCTGGCGAGCGTGCTCGTCACCGCGATGACGTTGAGCACGGTGAGGTTCAGGAGCGCCTCCGAGCTCGACTGGGCGCTGCGCAGCACGCGCTCGCGCACGTCCACGTTGCGCGCCTCGACCGCCTCGAGCTCCTCGCGCGTCTTGCGGTCGAGCGTCCACACGCCGGCCAGCACCACCACGAGCCCGACGATGCCAGGCGCGGCGAGCTTGAGCGTCAGCCCCGGCCGCCAGCCCTGCCGCCGCCTCGCCTCGCCGGTGGTGGGCTCGCTCGCCATCCGCTACTTGGCCCGCTTGCGCGCCGCGTGCACCGTGCCGAGGAGCGCCTCGCCCGCCGGCCCCGCGTGCTCCCGCACCTCGCCGGCGAGCGGCGCGAGCGCGTCCCGCCACGCCTTGCGCTCGGCCGGCTCGAGCGTGATGACGGTGGTCCCCGCCGCTCCGAGCTGGCGCAGGAGCTCGGTCTCCTCGCGCGCCGAGGCCGCCCCCGCCGTCCGCGAGAGCTCGCCCCCGGTCCTCCTCAGGTGCTCCGCCAGCGCGGGCTGCGCGTCCACCGCCCGCTTGTTCGCGAGCACGAGCCCGAGCTGCATGATGTGCTCGGTCCGCGTGTAGTGCTTGACCCGCCCGCCGAGCGAGGTCGCGAAGATGTACGCGGGAGGCACGTCGAAGACGTCGATGAGCTTGCTCGAGAACGCAAGGCCGAGGTCCGGCAGCTCCATCACCTGCGGCGCGGTCCCGAGGCGCTTCCACATCGCGAGGTGCATCGGCGAGTGCTGCGAGCGCACGCGCAGGCCACGCAGGTCCTCGGGGCGACGGATGGGCTTCTCTCGCGAGGACACCCCGCGCCAGCCGATGAACGCGCAGCCCACCATCGTGAGGCCCTCCGGCTCGAGGAGGCGCGAGATCTCGGCGGCGATGACCCGCTCGATCCGCTGCATGTCCGCCTGGTCCGAGAACAGGTAGGGCACCTCGAGCGCTCCGAGCGCGCCGAACCGCGCGGCGGCGGCCCCGAGGCTCCCCGCCCAGACCTGCACCTTGTTCTGCCGCAGGAGGTCGAGCGTCGAGATCTCGTCGCCGAGCACCCCGCCGAGGCGCACGCGCCCGCGCACCTGACCCTTCGACGCCTTCTCCACGCCCTTCATGTACGCCCTGAGGGCGCCGTCGATGGACGAGCCCTCCGGCGCCACCGACGTGAGCGTCCAGGACGTCGGCGCGTCGGCGCGTCCCTCGGCTCCGACGGTCGCGAGCCCGAGCACGACCACGAGCGCGAGCGGCTTCATCGGTGCGCTCCTTTCTGGATGTCGGCCAGGAGGCGCTCGCCCGCAGGTCCGCCGAGGCGACGCGCGTCCGCCTCGAGCGGCCGCAGCACCTTGCGCCAGGCCTCGCGTTCGGACGTCGTGAGCGCGTGGACCTGCGTCCCCTGCCGTACGAGCGTCGCGCGGAGCTCGTCCTCGAACGTGCGCTGCAGGGCCGTCGCGCGCTCCGCGTAGTGCTGCCGCAGCGCGAGGATGGCCTTCTGCGCCGCCGCCGGCAGGGCGCGGAACGCGCCCTTGTGGATGGTGACGAGCGCGAGCTGGATCATGTGATCCGTGCGCGTGTAGTGCTTGATCTGGTCGGCCAGCGACACCGCGAACACCCACGACACGCTCATGTCGAGCGCATCGACGCGCCCGAGGCGGAAGGCGGCGTTGACCTCGGTCATCTCCGTCGGGTGCGGCACCGCGCCGATGGCGCGCCACGTGGCCTCGTGCAGGGGCGTGGGCTGCGTGCGCACGCGCAGCCCGCGCGCGTCCTCCGGCATGCGCACGGCCTTGGTCCGCGTGCCGAGGCCCCGCCAGCCGATCGCGGCCATCGCGTAGGGGAAGACGCCCGCGTCGGCGAACGCCTTGCCGAGCGGCCCCTCGGAGGCGCGCTCGGGCGGCACGGCGCGCGCGAAGTGGGCGTCGTCCTCGAACAGGTAAGGCGCCTCGAGCGCGATGAGGGCCGGGACCGCGTCCGCCGCGGCGCCGCTCGAGCCCGCCCAGACCTCGAGGCGACCCTGGCGGCACAGCTCGAACGTGGTGCGCTCGTCGCCGAGCACGCCGCCGAGGCGCGTCTTGACGCGGATGCGCCCGCCGCTCTGCTTCTCGAGATCTTGGGCGAACTCGCCGATGAGCTGCGACATGGGCGAGCCCTCGGGCGCGATGGTGCCGAGCCGCCACGTCTGCGTCGTGCGCGCGCTCGCGCGCCCCACGAGGAACAGGGCGCCCGCCGACGCCAGGAGCGCCCGCCGCTTCACGGCGCCTCCCCGGAGGACCGGCGCGCGCTCGCGAGCAGCGCCTTGCCCTTGGGCCCGCCGAGGCGCTCGGCGTCCGCCCCGAGCGCCGAGAGCGCCCGGTGCCACGCCTTGCGCTCGTCCGCCGACGGCTCGATCACCGTGAGCTGCTTGCCCACGGCCGCCACGAGCTCCTGCTCGAGCTGGTCGTGCAGGCGATCCAGCTCCTGGCAGAACCGCGTGCGCAGGGCATCGAGGCCCTGCCTGGCCGGCTCGGGCAGCGCGTCCCTGGCACCACGGTGGAAGACCAGCATCCCCGACTGCATCATGTGATTCGTCCGTGTGTGGAACTTCGCCAGCTCGGGCAGGGACGCGGCGAAGACGTACGTGAGCGGCACGTCCGCCACCTCGACGCGCCGCAACCTGAACATGTTGTTGAGCTCGGTCAGCTCGCTCGGCTCGGCCTGCGCGCCGAGGCGCTTCCACATCGCCAGGTGCAGCGGCGAGCTCTGCGAGCGCACGCGCACGCCGGCGAGGTCGCCCGGCGCGCGGATCGCGCGCTCGCGGCTCGTCATGGCGCGCCACCCGATGAAGACGGCCGCGTACCCGACGAGCCCGCGCGCGCGGAAGTCCGCGTCGAGCGCCTCGTCGAGGACCGCCGGCGTCACCGCGCGCTCGAGCGCCGCCACGCCGGGGAACAGGTACGGCGTCTCGAGCACCGCGATCGCCGGCACCTGTCCGACCATCGCCCCCGTCGAGCCGGCCCACATCTGCACCTTGCCCTGCCGCGTCAGCTCGAGCGTGGACGTCTCGTCGCCGAGCACGCCGCCGAAGCGGGCGCGCACGCGCACGCGGTTGCCCGTCGCCTTCTCGAACCAGCGCCCCGACGTGATGATCTGCCGCGCGGTGGGCGAGTCCTCCGGCGCGACGGACGCGAGCGTCCAGACCGTGCGGTCGCCGCCCTCGCTCGTGCCGCGCGCGCACAGCACGAGCGCCGTGGCAAGAACGGCACCCAGGACGAGCCTCGGCAGCCCCGCGCGGACTCCCAACCGCCCGATGTTACCACCGTCGGGCTACGGCCCGCGGGCTTCGGCCGGAGTCGGACCCGGCGAGAGCCCGAGCTTCCTGCGGGCGCCCAGGCAGTGACGGCCTCCGCGCTCGAAGTCCCTGCACGTGCGGGGGCGGTCCGCGTAGACGCGGCAGCTCCACGCGCCGGGGCTGCCCGCGAGCGCCACGCACAGGCCACCGGGCCGCGGCAGCTCGTGTCGCGCCGCGCCACCCTCGCCGCCGCGCAGCACCACGAGCGCAGGGTGGAGGCGCACCACGCGCTCGCGTGGGCCGACCTCGACCGTGTCGTACGCCTCGCGGCAACACGCGGCGCAGGCCCCGCAGTCGAGCGGACCCTCGAAGCGCACGCACGCCGGCTCCGCCCGGGCGGTGCGCGCCCCTCGCGGACCGCCGAGCGCGCGGCATCGGCTCCCGGCGGTCAGCCACGCACAGTCGCCGCAGGTCGCGGGCCCCTTGCCCCGAGGCGCGCCCGCCGGGTGCCAGACGAGGCGCCTCGTCGCGGAGAGCGCCTCCTCGAGCGCGCTCGCCCAGGGCTCCTCGGCCGCCCGCGCCGCCGCCTGCCGCGCCCGCCGCGCCGCCGCGTCGTCGCCCGCGAGCGCCCGCGCCGCGCCCGCCCGCACGATCGCGTCGTGATAAGGCCGGTAGACCGTGGTCGGGGCCATGAGCGCGCCAAGGCCGAACGGCCGCGCGAGCGCGAGGCCGAGGCGCAGGCTCGCGTGCTCCTGCACGAGGTCGACGTCGCTCGTGTTGTCGAGGCCGAAGTCGGGCTGGCCGAACGTCTCCGGTCCCGCCACGAGCGCGTGGCAGAGCTCGTGGAAGACGAGCTGCGGCAGCGAGTCGTCCTCGTCGAGGGTGTCGTCCTCGCCGATCCACACGCCCCCCGCGCCGTCCGTCGACGCGTAGCTGTCGCGCGTGCGCCCGACACGGAGGCCCACCCGCGCGGCCGCGGCGATCCAGACGGCCTCCACCTCGGGCCGGGCGAGCGGGCTCCGCCCCGGCGGTCGCGGGACCTCCGCCGGCACCTTCATCCGGCACCCCTCGAGGCCGGCGCTGGCAGCGTGTCCACCCACGCGAGGTACGGCGCGAGGTCGAATTTCTTCGCGGTACGCTCGCTCGACATCGGCCGGATCGTCCCCGTGACCGGCCGGTCGCCCGGGAAGGGCCGGTCGAACAGCCCGAAGCACCACAGGATCCCCGAGTACGAGTTCGGATCGCGGCCGTCGAGCGCGTACTTGTTGTTGAGGTGCACGAGCACCCGGTAGGCCTCCTCGGGACTGCGGCTCCAGCCGATCACGCGCTTGCCCCAGAGCATGCGCAGGTAGCTCTGCATCCCGCCGGTCGCGACGAGCTCGCGCTGGGCCGCGGTCCACAGCGGGTCCCCCGTCTGGCCCGCCTCGAGCTCGGCCGCCGAGTAGATCACGTCGCGCGCGTCCCCCCGGTGCGCCTCCAGGGTCGCCCGCGCCCAGGCGGGCAGCGCCCGCTCGAGCGAGCGCGCGTCGGTCCGGCGCTTCCACGCCCAGCAGAACCCGGTGTCGCGCCAGGTCACCACCTGGTCGAGGAAGCCGTGGCAGTCGTCGTCCGCGGCGTAGCGGCCGACCCGCTCCCCCGGTCTGCGCTCCCCGACCCGGATCCCCTCCGGATCCCCCGCTCGCTCGAGCACGCGCGCGACGATCTCCTCGACCCCGACGTGGCCGAAGTGCAGGTACGGCGAGAGGCCGCTCGCGTGGCCCAGCCCGGGCGGCCGCGGCGTCCCGCGGTCGCTCGCGTAACCGCCGAGGCCCCGCTCGAGGAACCCGGCGAGGCGCGCACGACCCGCCGTGGCACCGCCGCGCGCGGCCACCTCGGGCACGCTCCCGTCGAGCGGCAGCGACGCCAGGAGGTCCCCGAGGTCCCTGAGCCGCGCCGGCTCGAACGGCGGATCCAGTCGCGCCCGTGGCACCCTTCGCAGGTCCGGCTCGGCAGCGGCCCGCTCGCGGAAAGCCCCCGCGAAGGCCTTGAGCAGCCGGAACCGCAGGTGCGCCGCCGCCGCCGGGGGCGGGCCGAGCATCGACAGCGGGACGACCGAGCAGCCATCCACGGCGACCACGCGGCGGTCCGTCCGCTCCGCGAGCCTACGCGTCTGACCCGGCACGATGAAGACCGGGGCCTCGTCGGTGACGACCAGGGCCGAGCGCGCGGCCAGGCGGACGAGCAGATCTCGCGAGTCGTCGGCCGACCGGGCCACGAACGGCCAGTACGCGAGGCCGAGCTCGCCCGCGCGCCGGGCATTGTCCGCCATGCCGTCGAGGATGAACCGGTGAAGCCTGCGGCTGGCCCAGGGGTAGTCGAGGCGGAGGCCCTCGTAGACCACGACCGGCTTGCCGAGCGCCCGTCCCATCTCGAGCGCGTGGTCGAGGGCGTGGTTGTGCGTCAGCCGTCGCTGGATCTGCATCCAGTAGAGGACGTAGTCGCCCAAGGTCGCGACGTCGCGCTCGCCCACGACGCGAATCCGCTGCTGGCGCAGCCCTTCCATGGCCGCGAGGTGTACCGGAGCGTCCCGGGCCGCGCCAGCGTGGCAATCCTTTCCAGGGCCGAAAACTTGCGATCCAGGGCACCGGCAGCCGGAATGGAGGGCGTCAGGAGGCTCGATCGATGCGGATCTTCGGCGTTGCGATCTCGGTGCTCGGCCTGTTCACGGGCCAGAAGGATGCGGACGCTGCCCATCGTCCGGCCGGCGTCGGCCCGGACGGCAGGACCCCCCAGCGGCAGCCGCGACGCTCGGGGAGACGATCGGCGCCGCCCCCGACGTTCGACCGGCGTCCGTGCCCGCACGGACGGCACCTGGCGGCGGTCCAGGACGGGGCGGTCTTCCTCGACGGCCGGCGTGTCTCGAGCAGCCACGCGGTCCATGTGCTCGTGCCGCCGACCTGGCGCGCCGACGGCGGGGCCCTGGCCTGGATCGAACGGGACGCCGGCGTGACCCGCCTGCAGGTGCTCCCCGACCTCTATCCGGAGACCCGGCCCCTGTCCTTCGCCCTGCCGCCGGGGGTGGGCTCCGACCCGGTCCACTGGTCGAGCGCCACCAAGGTCGTCCTCGGCCCCCACGTCCTCGCCCCCCGCGCCGTCGCCTCCTGGAGCGAGGGCTGAGTGGCTCAGAAACTCTGGTAGATCCGGCGCTCGATGCGCTGGACGGCGAGGTGGTAGGTCGGGTTGCCCGGGTTGTAGAGCCGCAGGTAGTTCCCGCCGCCGCAGTCCTGCTTGCACGCCCGCTGCTTCGATCGCAGCAGCTCCGCGGTGAACTGAAGGTTCGTGCAGCCATCGAGCAGCGCCGACCGCTCGGCCGGCGAGGGCGTCTTGCCGCAGTGCTTGCTGGGACAGTGGATCTGCCCGAGGCCCCAGTCGTTCGACTGGCTGCGCGCCTCGGGCCGCCACTCGCTCTCGTGGTGGACGATGGCGGCCACCCGCTGCCAGGGGATGCCGTGCCGTCTGGCCGCCTGGACCGTGCAGACCCCATACTCGACCGCCTGCGGAGCCGACACCTGCCCGGCCGGTGCCAGGGTCAGGATCGCCGCCGTGGCCAGGATCGTCTCCCGGATCACGTCGAACAGGTGGAGGAGCGACATCGACGGGGTCATAGGACGATCCCCGGGGGACGCGCAAGGGGCCCCAGGAACCCAGAGTATATTCAATTGCTTATATAGTAGAGGCGCCGACCCGCGCTGCCCACGGGACCCGCCCCGGCCACCCGCCGCCGCCTCCCGTCCGTCGCCCCCGGGGCCGTTCTTTTCGGGCCTCTCCCCAACGCCATTGTCCCCTGGGCCCCTCCTGCTATCCTCCGCCTCGTCGATGTTCCTCGAAGCCCTCAAGAAGATGGCCGTCCAGGACTGGTGGCTCCTGGTCATCCTCGGCCTCTGGTCCCTGGCGGCCCTCACCATCGTCCTCGAGCGGATCCACTACCTCTGGGACATCCTCCCGCGCTCGGAGGAGTTCAAGCTCAAGGTCGTCTCCGCCCTCGAACGGGGCGAGCGGCAGACGGCGCAGGCCCTCTGCGAGACCTCGGGCGTCCCGCTGGCGGAGGTGTTCGCGCGCGGCTTCGAGGTCGCGAAGCGGCAGCCGGCGGCGGTTCCAGAGGCCGTGGCCCTCCGCCGCACCGCCGTGGTGCAGACTTTGCGGCGGTACCTCTGGGCGCTCGGGACCATCAGCGCCTCGGCGCCCTTCGTCGGCCTCTTCGGCACGGTCGTCGGCATCATGGACGCCTTCGCCTCGATGGGCCGCAGCGGCACCGGCGGCTTCAAGGTCGTCTCGGCCGGCATCTCGTCCGCCCTCATCGCGACGGCGCTCGGCCTCGGCATCGCGATCCTCGCGGTCGTCATGTACAACTACTTCACGGCGCGGATCGCGGAGGTCGCCCTGGCGTACAAGGTGTTCTCCGAGGAGTTCACCCTGGCGCTCGTCGGCCCTGGCGCGCCCGACGCGCCCGCCGAGCCCAAGCCCACCCCCAAGGCGGCCTGACGATGGCGATGGGAGGCCCGCGCTCCGTGGTCGACGAGGAGGACGGAGCCGACATCGTCGCGGAGATCAACATCACCCCGCTGACGGACATCTTCCTCGTCCTGCTGATCATCTTCATGGTGACCTCGACGGCGATGGTGGAGAGCGAGATCGCGCAGCGCTCGGGCGTGAAGGTGAACCTGCCGCAGGCGAGCTCGGGCAGCAACGTCTCGCAGAAGCGCTCGGACCCGATCTTGACCCTCACGCAGGGCGGCCAGATCTACCTCGGCAACACGAAGATCGACGACGTCGGCAGGCTCGGCGACGAGATCAAGAAGGCCCTCGAGGCCGCCCAGAGCGAGACGCTGCTCATCCGCGGCGACCAGAATGTCCTGCTCGGCAAGGCCGTGGACATCATGTCCGTCGCCCGCAAGGCCGGCGCGCGCTCCATCGGCATCCTGACGAAGTCGAAGTAGCGGGGAGGACCTACCCGGGCTCGGCGCGTCGCCACGCGTGATACGATGCCCGGCGCGGAGGCGCACGCTTGGACGACGCAGGCAGCCTGCTGGGACGGCTCGCGGTTCACTACCAGCTCATCACGCAGGAGCAGCTCCAGCAGCTCGTCGCCTACGTGCGGCGGCACGGCAACGCCGTCCGCTTCGGCGAGGCGATGGTCCGCTCTGGGGCGATCACGCAGGAGCAGCTCACGTGGCTCCTGCAGAAACAGGAGGTCTACCTCGCCCGCCAGAAGGCGCAGCAGGCGGCCCAGGCCGCCGCCCCGGCGCCCGCGCAGGGGGCCGACGACGACGCGCCCACCGCCGTGGTCGCGGCGCCCGTTCAGCCGGCGCCCGTGCAGCCCCCTCGCCCGGCCGCGGCGCCCCAGCCCGTCGCAGCACAGGCGGCGGTGCCGCAAGCCGCGCCGCAGGCGGCCCGGCCCTCTGCGGAGCCCGTCGCCCCGGGCGCCCCTGCCGTGGTCAAGATGGAGACGCCCGCGCGCGCGGCCGCGCCGCCGATGCAGGAGGTCGCCCAGGCGGCCGGTCAGCGCACGCTCGACCGCCTGCTCGCGGGCGCCGTCCAGCGCGGCGCCTCCGATGTGCACATCCACACGGGCGCGCCGACGCTCATCCGCAGGAACGGCCACCTGTCGGCCCTGACCCAGAAGGTGGTCGATCGCGCCGCCGCGGAGCAGGTCATCTACGAGATCCTCACGCCGGAGCAGCGCGAGCGCTTCGAGGAGACGAACGACCTCGACTTCGCCTACGTGGTGCCGGGCGTCGGGCGGTTCCGCTCGAGCGTCTACCGGCAGCAGCGCGGCATCGACGCCGTCTTCCGCATGATCCCCGCGGAGCCGCCCACGCTCGAGAGCCTGGGCCTGCCGCCGATCCTCGCGAAGTTCACGAACTACCACCAGGGCCTCGTGCTGTGCACCGGGCCCACCGGCTGCGGCAAGACCTCCACCCTGGCCGCGCTCGTCAACCTCATCAACGGCGATCGCGCCGATCACATCCTCACGGTCGAGGATCCGATCGAGTACGTGCACACGCCCAAGCGCTGCTCGGTCAACCAGCGGCAGGTCAAGAAGCACACCGAGTCGTTCGCGCGCGCCCTGCGCGCCGCGCTGCGCGAGGACCCGGACGTCATCGCCATCGGCGAGATGCGCGACCTCGAGACGATCCAGCTCGCCATCTCGGCGGCCGAGACGGGCCACCTCGTGATCGGCACGCTGCACACGTCGAACGCGCAGCGCACGATCAACCGCATCATGGGCGTGTTCCCGCCCGAGCAGCAGTCGCAGATCCGCACGATGGTCTCCGAGTCGCTCCGCGCGATCATCTCGCAGCGCCTCGTCGCGACGGCCGACGGCCAGCGGCGGGTGCCCGCCCTCGAGATCCTCGTGACCACGCCGGCGGTGTCGAACCTCATCCGCGACGAGAAGGTGTTCCAGCTCCGCTCGGTGATGCAGACGGGCAAGAACGTCGGCCAGCTCCTGCTCGACGACTCGCTCAAGGACCTCGTGCAGGCCGGCACGATCACCAAGGAAGAGGCGCGCCTGCACGCCGAGAACCCGGCGCTGTTCGGGGCATAGAGGGCACCGTGGCCAAGATCGACGAGCTGTTCCGCTTCCTCATCGCCAACAAGGGCTCCGACCTGCACCTTTCGGCCGGCGTCCCTCCGCGCATCCGCGCGCAGGGCCAGCTCAACGACGTCCCGGGCTGGCCGGTGCTCGAGGACGGGATGCTGCGTGATCTCCTGCGCGAGATCACCACGGACAAGCAATGGGCGGAGTACCAGTCGAACGACCTCGACTTCGCGTACGGCCTGCCCGGCGAGGGGCGCTTCCGCTGCAACTACCTGCAGCAGCACTTCGGGCACGGGGCGGTCTTCCGCGTCATCCCGGACCGCATCAAGACGCTCGACGAGCTCAAGTGCCCGCCCGTCATCGGGACCCTCGCGCACGTCCGCCAGGGGCTCGTGCTCGTCACGGGCCCGACCGGCAGCGGCAAGTCGACCACCCTCGCGGGGATCATCGACGCCATCAACACGCAGTACGCGCGGCACATCGTCACCATCGAGGACCCCGTCGAGTTCGTGCACCAGAACAAGAAGTCGGTGCTGTCGCAGCGCGAGGTCGGCGCCGACACGGCGTCGTTCGCCGCGGCGCTGCGCGCGGCGATGCGTCAGGACGCCGACGTGGTGCTGGTCGGCGAGATGCGCGATCTCGAGACGATCTCGCTCGCGATCACCGCCGCGGAGATGGGCGTCCTGGTGTTCGGCACGCTGCACACGAACAGCGCCGCCAAGACGATCGATCGCATCATCGACGTGTTCCCGCCGGCGCAGCAGTCGCAGGTGCGGACCACGCTCTCCGAGTCCGTCGCCGCGATCTGCGCGCAGCTGCTCTTGCGCTCGCCGGACGGGACCGGGCGCGTGGCCTGTCAGGAGGTGCTCCTCAAGACGACGGGCCTGCCGAACCTCATCCGCGAGGGCAACACGCCGCAGATCGCCTCGCTCATCGCGCAGGGCAAGAGCCTGGGGATGCAGACGATGGACGACGCGCTCTTCGCGGCGGCCAGCGACGGCCGCGCCGACCCGACCGACGCGTTCCTCAAGGCCAGCGACAAGAAGCGCTTCGCGAAGTTCGCCCCCGAAGGCGCGACCGCGCATCCATAGATCGGCGGCCTGCGAAGGCCGCCGCAGGAGGGGCGCGCCCTCCAGTCACGACTCTGCACATTCGCGATCCGAATCTGAATCCGCTGCGGTGACGGGCTGCCTCGGAAACGACGAAATAGAACAGTAGAACAACAGGCAATACGGAACACGGAGCGGCAGACCAGATCCGTCGCCTGCGCTTGACGGGACCGGCAGCGTCATCACTTGCCGAGTCTTGTCGCCGATGCGGGCGACCTCAGGCTTTCCGTGTTCCTTGTTGCTCTGTTGTTCTACTGTTCTATTTCGTCGTTCGCTCTTCCGGCTTGAGACGAATCATGAGGCGGAGGCCGGAGTGGGGGGACACACAGCTCAGCCACGAGTCGCTCGAGGTGCCCATCGAAGCACCGGCGCCCCCGCGGATCGATGTGGGCTCGGACTACTCCTTGAGCGCGACGTAGCGAGCGCCGCCGCGGCTCTGCAGGCGGAGCAGGTGCGGGCCCTTGCCGGCGCGGAGGAGCTTGACCGCCTCGGCCGCGGTGGACACGGGCTTGCGATCGACCTCGACGATCACCTCGCCCTCGGAGATGCCGGCGCGCGCAGCCGGCGAGCCCTGGGCGACGTCCGCGATCACGGCGCCGCGCTTGCCCGGCATGCCGAGGTGACCCGCGAGCTGCGGGTCGAGGTCCTGGAGCTGCAGCCCGTAGCCGCGCGGGCTGCTGGCGCTCGCGCGCGCCACCGCCTCGCTCCCGTCCTTGAGCTCGGCCGACTTCACGGTCACGCGCACGGGCTTGCCACCCCGCAGGACGTCGAGCCGCAGCGCCTGCCCGATGGGCCGGTCCTGGATCGTGCGGATGACGCCCTCCTGGCCCTCGACGGGCCGCCCGTCGATCGACGTGATGACGTCGCCGGGCTGGACGCCGCCCTTCTCGGCGGGGCTGTCCGGGAGCACCTGCGCGACCAGCGCACCGCCGCGCCCGACGCCGAAGCTCTTCCTGAGATCGGGGCCGAGCTCCTGCAGGGACACGCCGATGTAGGGCCGTCGGACGCGGCCGTCCGCGATCAGCGACTGCACCACGCGCTTGGCCACGTTGGCCGAGACGGCGAAGCTCACGCCCGCGAACTGGCCCGTGTTGGTCGCGATCATCGTGTTGATGCCGACGACCTGGCCGTCGAGGTTGACGAGCGGCCCGCCCGAGTTGCCCGGGTTCACCGCCGCGTCGGTCTGCACGTAGTCCTCGTAGGCATAGGACTGCGGTCGGATCTTGCTGCGCCCCTTGGCGCTCACGATGCCCGCCGTCACCGTCTGGTCGAGGTCGAACGGCGCGCCGAGCGCCAGCACCCACTCGCCCACCTCGAGGCGATCGCTGTCGCCGAAGCTGGCGGGCTGGATGCCCGAGAGGCCCTCGACCGTCACCACCGCGAGGTCGCTCTTCTCGTCGTTGCCGACCACCGTGCCGCGTAGCTCGCGGCCATCCGAGGTCTGCACGGTGACCTCGCGGGCCCCGTCCACCACGTGCTGGTTCGTGACGACGTGCCCCTTGTGGTCGATGAGGACCCCCGAGCCGACGCCGCGCTGGACGCCGCCGCCGGGGTGGCCGAACAGGAAGTGCCCCTTCGGTCCGGCGACCTCCTTTTCGACGCGGATCGTCACCACCGCGGGCCGCAACTGCGCGGCCACCTGCGAGAACGCCTTCGACAGCGACCTCGCGCTCGCGATCTCGGGCGAGCTCACCGGTGGCGCCAGCGCGGCCGTGAGACCCGGGCTCGACGCCAGCGCGCGCCCGCCGTCCCGCGGCATCAGCGACGCGGCACCCGCCGCGCCCACGAACAGCCATCCGAGCGCGACCAGGCCGCGCTTCCTCGAACCGAACAGACCGGGGGTCCGCATCCTCGTTGCCTCCTGTCCCACCAAACCCACGAACCGGGTCATGCGTTCCCGGTTCGCAACGTCCAGAGATCCCTCACGCGCCCCGTCGCCCCATGTCGCATCATGTGCGCTCATTGTGCCGCACGTCCCACGTTTGGCACGTCTTGCCGCAATTGGTGCCGGATCCGCCACTTGAGCGTAGCTTTCCGTATGCCCGTTCGCTAAGTTCCCCGATCGCGTCGAGCATAGGAGTTCCAGAAAAATGCGGCTCGTTCACGCCATTCGTTCGGTCAGTGCCAGTCGGGTCCGTGAGGCTCGTTCGATCGGGGGCCTCGAGGTCCTCTTCGCGAGCGTGCTCGCTCTCGGTGCTTCCGGGTGCGCGAAGGCAGGTGCGATCGATGATCTCATCGACGGCCTCGCGGGATCCTCGGGCCGCGGAGGTCACTCGGGCAGCGCCGGCGACGCCGGCTCCGGCGATGCCGGCGCGGGCGGCGAGGCGGGTGCCGCGGGGACCGGAGGCGCGGCCGGCAGCGGTGGCGCGGGCGGCATGGGCGGGCGTGGCATCGCTGGCTCGAGCGGCGGCATGGGCACCGCGGGCCGCGGCGGCACGGGCGGTGTGGGCGGAAGCGCTGGCGCAGCGGGCTCCGCAGGGGCGGCTGGTTCGGCGGGCTCTGCGGGCTCAGCCGGCGCGGGCGCCGCCGGCTCTGGAGGCTCGGCTGGTACGGGCGGCACGGGTGGGCGCGCGGGCTCGGGCGGCGCGGCCGGGTCGGCTGGCGCTGCTGGCTCGGCAGGTTCCGCGGGCGCTGCCGGCTCGGCGGGCTCGGGCGGGATGTGCACCGCGCAGACCGGCGGGAGCTGCAACGTCGTCGCGAACACCGGCTGCGGAGCGGGCCACAAGTGCTCGGCCTCCGGGACCACGGCCAACGCCACGAGCTGCGACTGCTCGGGCACGGGCGTGATCGACGGCGGCTGCACCGGCGACGCCAACGGCGACACGTGCGGCGGAGGCCTCGTCTGCCTCGGCGACAACAGGTGCCACAAGTACTGCGCGGTCGACACGGATTGTCCGAGCGGGCGTCCGTGCTCGAGCGTGCTGCTGCTCGGCGGTGGCGTGGACAGCGGCTTCAAGATCTGCTCGCCGCCCACGGTCGATTGCACCACGAGCCCGGGCCCCGTCGGCACGGCGACCGGTGGTGCCTGCCCGACCGGTCAGGGCTGCTACCTCAACACCGCGACGATGGCGAAGTGCGCGGACTCGGGCACGCTCGCGGCAGGCGCCGCCTGCATGTACCTCAACGATTGCCGGCCCGGTTACGTGTGTGCGAGCTCCGGCTCGGGCACGGCCACGACCTGCACCAAGGTCTGCAAGGTCGACAGCGATTGCCCCGGCCTGCTGCCCCTGTGCTTCCCCTTCTCGACCGCGACCGGCGCCTTCGGCGCCTGCGGCTGAACCAAATCAAATTCGAGAGGGAGAAAACCGGCTAGCCTGTGGTCGGGGTGCACGCGCTCCTCGACGGCATCGGCTTCCAGTGGAACCCGCTCGCGGCAGGCCCGTTCGGCGCCGCGCTGGCGAGCGCGCTGGCGTTCGTCTTCATCGCTGGCAAGCCCGGCGACAGGCGCGTCCAGCGGGCCTTCCTCCTGCTCGCCGCGATCGCCGCCGTCTGGTGCGCCTCCGTGGGCCTCATCTTCTGCGTGCGCGATGCCGCGGCGGCGCGCTTCCTCTCGCGCCTCGGCGTGGGCGCCGTGATCCTCTCGGGACCTGGCTCGCTGCGCTTCGCGGGCGCGATGCTGCGGCGGCCCGTCGGTCGCCTCGAGCACGCCTCGCGGCTGTGGACGCTCGTCGCCTTCGCCGTCGCGGCCGCGACGCCGCTCATGATCGCCGACGTCTGGGCGCCGCCCTGGGGCGGCCTCTACCCGGTCGCCGGGCCGCTCTTCCTGCCCATCTCGGGGTCCCTGTCGCTGCAGTTCACGGTCGCGGGGTATCAGCTCCTCGTCGAGGAGCGCCGCCTCGAGCCTTCGCTGCGGAGGCTGCAGCTCCGCTGGGTGCTCGCCTCCATCCTCGTGGGGGCGTTCGGCTCGTTCGACGTGCTCGGGGGCTACCAGCGCCCGCTCTTCCCACCCATCGGCTGGGCCTGCGGCCTGCTGTCCGTGGGCATCGTGCTCTACGCGACGGCCGCGCACCGCCTGATGGACATCCGCACGGTGGCCCTTCGCTCGGTCGGGTGGACCGCGGCGTCGCTGCTCATCCTGCCGCTCGCGTGGGCGGCGTTCCGCCTCGAGGGGCGCCTCGGCCTGGACGCTCCCCTGCCGACCGCGGTCCTGCTCGTCACGCTCGTGGTCTTCGCGCGCCTCTACGTCGCCCACGCTCGCCCGTGGATCGATCGGTTGCTCGACGCGCGCCGGCTCGCGCTCTACGACCTCGTGATCGCGTTCGCCGAGCGGGCGCTCGCGTGCCGGACCCCGCGCGCGCTCGTCGAGCTCGCGGCGCACACGCTGGCGGACGCGACGCGCTCGACGGGCGCCGTGCTGGTGGCGCTGGCCAGCGACGGGCGGATCGAGGTCTATCCCGAAGACTCGGGGGCGGCGCCGTCGCCCGACGACCCGGGCTTCCGTGCGCTCTTCGAGACCCCCGAGCCGCTCACGCTCGACGAGCTCGAGAGCCGCGGCGACGCGGAGGTCGTGGTCCCGGGGACGGCGCTCCTTTCGCGGTTCGGTGCCTCCGCGGTGGTGCCGCTCGTGCGTCAGGGCGAGCGGCTCGGGCTCCTCTTCGTACGCCCGCCGCGCGGGCGTCGCCTGTTCCAGCCGCACGAGGTGCGCTTCCTCGGCGATCTCGGGCACGAGGCGGCGGTGGCGCTCGTCAACGCGCGCCTCTTCGGCGAGCTCGAGCGCCGCGCCAAGGGGCTCGAGGCGCAGGTCGAGCGGCGCACCGCGGAGATCGCGCGGACCCTCGAGGACCTCAAGCACGCGCAGGTCCGCCTCGTCCACGCCGAGCGCATGGCCTCGCTGGGCCTGCTCGTCGCTGGCGTGTCGCACGAGATCAACAACGCGCTCAACTTCATCTACGGGAACCTCGGCACGCTGCGCAAGTACCTCGCGACGCTCGGCGAGTCGCTCACGCTCCGGTCGAGGGGCGCGGCGCGCCCGGCCACGACCGAGCGAGCGCTCGCGGCGCTGCCGGCGATGGTCGACGAGCTCGAGGATCGCGCACGCAGGGTGCGGCGCACGGTGGAGCACCTGCGCAGGTTCGCGCGCCACGACGAGTCCGAGCGCAAGCGCGCCAACCTGCACGACGGCCTCGAGGCGACGCTGCAGCTCCTCGGCCCGACGCTCGGCGATCGCGTCGCGCTCGAGCGGCGCTTCGGCGACCTGCCGGAGATCGAGTGCAGCCCGGGTGCGCTCAACCAGGTGTGGATGGCGCTCCTCATCAACGCGGCCCAGGCGATCCCCGAGGCGGGGCGCATCGAGGTGCGATCGCGGCTCGAGGGCGAGGACGTGGTGGTCGAGGTGGAGAACAGCGGCGCCGGCATGGCGGAGGAGGTGCGCGCGCGCGCGTTCGATCCGTTCTTCACGACGCGCCCGGCCGAGGGCTCGGGCCTGGGCCTGACCGTGGCGCGCTCCGTCGTGGAGCGGCACGGTGGGGCGATCGAGCTCGAGCGCGCTGCCGCGGGGGGGACGCTCGCGCGTGTCCGGCTGCCGCTCCGGCCGCCCACCACCTCGGCGGTGGCCTTTCCGATCGAGCGTCGCGTGGTGTGAGCGGCCGGCTCGCCGAAGCTCGGCGCGCATCGCGGCCGGATCCGCGCTAAGATCTGCGCTGGATGCGCAGGAACCTGCTCTACGTCGACGACGAGGCGCACAACCTCTCGGCGTTCCAGCGCGTCTTCTACGACTCGAGCTTCATCGGGGAGGTCTTCGTGGCGCAGAGCGCCGAGGAGGGCCTGCAGCTCCTCGACGAGCACGACATCGCGGTCATCGTCAGCGACCAGCGCATGCCGGGCGTCACCGGCACCGAGTTCCTCGCGCGGGTCCTCGAGCGCCGCCCCGAGACCGTGCGGCTCATCCTGACCGCCTACACCGACGTGCGCGAGATCCTCGACGCGATCAACCGCGGGCACGTCTACTACTTCGTCACCAAGCCCTGGCAGGACGAGGAGCTGCGCGCCATCGTGCGCCGCGCCGTCGAGCACTACGAGACCGCGGCCGAGCTCGCGCGCAAGAACCGGGAGCTCGAGCTCGCCTACCGGAACCTCGAGCTCGCGCACACCGAGCAGGTTCGCCTGTACGAGATGCTGATCACCGACGAGCGTACGGGCGCGCGCAACTACCACTACTTCCGGGCGCGCCTCGGCGAGGAGCTGGCGCGCCACGCCGGCTCCCCGCTGTCGCTCGCGCTCGTGGACGTCGGCGGGCTCGGCAAGCGCGGCGCCGCCACGGACTCCGCGCTGCGCGAGGTCGCGCGCACCCTGCAGGAAGGTGTGGGCCGTGCCGGCGTGGTGGCGCGCTACGGCGGCGACGAGTTCGCGCTCGTGCTGCCGGGCTTGCTGCCGGGTGATGCGCGGACGCGCGTCGCCGAGATCGTGAGCCGCATGGCCACCGGGCCGAGCGCGGTCTCGCTGTCCGGCGGCGTCGCCGGCGTGCTGGCCGACGAGCAGTCGACGCCCGACGATCTCGTCCAGCGGGCCGACGAGGCCCTCGCA
Organism: uncultured Myxococcales bacterium; assembly: GCA_964593795.1. GTDB lineage: Bacteria > Myxococcota_A > Polyangia > JAHFDS01 > JAHFDS01 > JAHFDS01. The sequence goes on from CAZQJC010000264.1 coordinate 42,595, forward strand.
CGAGCCAAGGCGCAGGGCGGTCGGGTCGTCGAGCTCGACCGGTAGGCCGCACGGGTGTCCATCTGGACGCTGCTCTACCTGCTCGGCGCGAGCATGTGCGCCTGGACGGCCGGAGAGTACGTGGTGCGTGGCCGCCAGTCGGCCGGTGCTTTCATCGCCACGCTCGCGAGCGTGGCCGTCGTCGAGTCGGGTCTCGGCATCGGCCTGTCCATGGCGGGCGGGTTCGGCACGCTGCTCGTGCTGCGGGGGGCGATCGGCCTTGCGGCGCTGCCTGGCCCGCTCGCGCTCCACTTCGCCGCGGAGGTGACGGGCGCCTCCTGGCCCTCGCGCCGCGTGCGCCTGGCGCTCGTGGCGATCGGCGCGGGGCTGGCGATCGCGAGCCTCTGCGGCGTGGGGTTCCCGACGATCCGGCGCACGCCCTTCGGCTGGGTGCTCGTCGGCGGGGCCTGGATGGGCGGCATCGCGGCCTTCCTGTTTGCGTGCCTCGTGCCCACGTTCTGGCTGTTCGTGCGCGGGATGATTCGCGCGCCACGGCTCGAGGCGCGGCGCTTCACGTACCTCGGCCTCGGCTTCGCCACCGCGGCCCTCGCGGCGGTCGACTTCCTGACCGCGGCGGGCTGGACCAACGCGCCGTCGGGCTTCGTGCCGATCATGCTGGCGACCCTGGTGCTCTCGTACTCGATCCAGGAGCGCCCGCTCGCTGACCTCTCGACGGTGGCCGCGAACACGGTCGGCTGGACCGCGGTGTCGGCGCTCCTCCTCGTGCCGCTCCTCGCGCTCTTCGCGCTGTCGCGCGGCTGGAGCGGCTGGAGCATGGCGCTGCCGGCGACGATCGCGTTCTACGCGATCTTCCAGCTCGTCCGGCTCCACCTCGCGCACGTGCAGCCGGCCATCGACGGCGCGTTCCAGCGGCGCAAGCGGGACCTCGAGGGCGCCGCGGCGGCCTTCGCCGAGCGCGTCGCGGTCCTGCACAGCGCGGCCGAGCTCGCCCGTGCGGTGGCGTCGGCGCTCGAGGAGGGCCTGTACGTCCGCATGTGCGCGTTCGCGCTCGCGCCCGCCAACGACGTCATGCGGTCCCTGCCCGGCGTGCACCGCGCGACGCAGTCACCGTGGATGGTCGTGCTCTCGTCGTGGGGGCGGGTGCCGCCGCCCGAGCCCGACGATCCGCTGCTGGCCTACCTGCGCGACAACCCGGAGATCCTGCTGCGCGAGGCGATCGCGCACGGCGAGGCGCGGTCGGTGGCGGCCGAGGCCGATCGGATGTTCGCGCGCTACGGCGCCGCGGCGTTTCTGCCGCTCGCGGACCGCAGCGGCTCGGGCGAGCTGCGGGGCCTCGTGATGGTCGGGCCGCGCGACGACGGGCGGCCGTTCTCGGACCTCGAGCTCGAGCTCCTGCAGCGCATCAAGACCGCGACCACGGCGGCGCTCGTCGCGACGCGCCTCTACGATCGCCTGAGCGCCCTGCACGAGGAGCTCGAGGCCAAGGTGGCGGGCCGCACGAGCGATCTCGAGCAGGCGGTCGCCGAGCTGCGCGGCGCGCAGGAGCAGCTCGTCCAGCAGGAGAAGATGTCGTCGCTCGGCCTGCTGGTCTCGGGCATGAGCGCGGCCCTCGTGAGCGACGTCGAGGCGGCGTGGACGTCGGTGCCGCAGCTCCGCGCGCACCTCGACGCGCTCGTGGCCGGCGTGCGCGAGCTCGGCCCGCCCTCGGAGCCCGAGGCGCTCGCGCGCGAGCGCGTGCTCAAGCTCGACTTCGTGCTCGCGGACCTCGGCGCGCTGGCCGAGGCGATCGAGGAGGGCGCCCGCCGCGCGCGCGCGGTGGCGCGGGACCTCCAGCGGTTCTCGCGGTCCGACGAGGAGGCGCAGGAGGAGGCGGATCTGCACGCGCTCCTCGACTCGAGCCTGAACCTCCTCCGCCACGAGCTGCGCGATCGCGTCGAGGTGATCCGCCGCTACACCCCCGAGCTGCCGCGCATCCAGTGCTACCCGGGCCCGCTCGGGCAGGTGTTCCTGAACCTGCTCATGAACGCCGAGCAGGCGATCGAGGGCCCGGGGCGCATCGAGATCGAGACGCGGTCCGTCGAGGGCACGCGGGTGGAGGTCCTCGTGCGCGACACCGGCAAGGGGATCCCGGCGCACCTGCGCGGCCGCGTGTTCGAGCCGTTCTTCACCACCAAGCCCATGGGCGGCAAGGGCGGATCGGGGCTCGGCCTCGCGATCAGCTACGGCATCGTCGAGCGCCACGGCGGGCGCATCACGATCGAGAGCGAGGAGGGGCGCGGCACGGAGCTGCGCGTGCTCCTGCCGGTGAGCTCGGCGCACGCGCTCGCCCCGCGTCGCTCCCTCGATCCCCGCGTGGCCGACTCGGGCTCGCAGGGCGTGGTGCGCACCGATCCGCCGCGGCCGGGGTGACGGCGCACGGCTCGCGTCCAGGTGCTAAGCTCGCCTGGCATGCGTGTCGAGCTCCACCGCGAGTACCGGTTCGAGGCCGCCCACAAGCTGCCGAAGGTCCCGCCGGGACACAAGTGCGCCCGGCTGCACGGGCACAGCTTCAAGGTCGAGCTGAGCGTCGTCGGACCGGTACGCGAGGAGACCGGCTGGCTCATCGACTACGGGGATCTGGACGAGCTGTGGGCGCCCCTCGGCGAGGTGCTCGATCACCACTACCTGAACGACGTCCCGGGGCTCGAGAACCCGACGAGCGAGCTGCTCGCGCGGTGGATCTGGGAGCGCCTGCGAGCGAGGCTCCCCGAGCTCTCGGCGGTGACCGTGCACGAGACCTGCGATGCACGCTGCGTCTACAGAGGAGACTAGAGGAACTCATGGCACGACTGCGCGTGGTGACGCTGAACCTCTGGGGAACGACGGAGCCGCTCGGGCGCCGCATGGAGCTCGTCGAGGCGGGGCTGCGCGCCCTGGAGCCCGACCTCGTGGGCCTGCAGGAGGTGCGCGAGGTGCCCGGCAAGGTGCCGAACCAGGCCGAGACGCTGGCCCGCGCGCTCGGCATGCACCACGCGTTCGCCCCGGCGATGGAGGTCGGGGCGGAGCACGGCGGCGGCGTCGAGGGCGACGCCATCCTGTCGCGCTACCCGATCAAGGACGATGAGCGCGTGGATCTGCCGCACGCGACGAAGGACGAGCGCCGCGTGCTCCTGCGCTGCGCGATCGACACGCCCTCGGGCCTGATGCACGCCCTCGTGACCCATCTGAACTGGCGGATGCGTCACGGCCGCGAGCGCGAGGACCAGGTGGTCGTGATCGACGAGGTCGCCTCGCGCGTCCAGAGCGGGATGCCGCGCGTGCTGATGGGCGACTTCAACGCGACGCCCGACTGCGACGAGATCCGCTTCCTCGCGGGCAAGCACACCCTGGGAGGGCGCCGCACCTACTGGCAGGACGCGTTCGCGCGCTGCAACCCCGGCGCGGCCGGCTGGACCTGGGCGCGCCGCAACGCCGGCACGGAGCGGCTCGCGTTCCTGGAGCAGGATCGCCGTCTCGACTACATCTTCGTGACGCCGCCCGCGCGCGACGGGCGCGGCACGATCGTCGAATCCCGCGTCGTGCTCGACCTGCCCTCGGCGGACGGGACCTGGCCCTCGGACCACTTCGGCGTCTTCGCGGTCGTCGAGATCTAGTGGACGATCGGCCGCCTCGGAAGGCGGCCGCAGGAGGGG